>CAMUYA010000004.1 GCA_947164865.1 uncultured Lachnospiraceae bacterium | reverse complement strand
GGCGTTTTTGATACGCGATTTCTCCGCTAGGAGAAATTTCCTATAAAGTAAAAAACCCCGTCCTGTGTTAACACAAGACGGGGTTTAATTATTTAATCAGCTTTATGAAAAGCGCTCAGGTAATCGTCAGATTACTTGGAAGCCTTCCATGCGTTGTACTGAGACTGAGCCTCAGCAAGAACGTCCTGATATCCGGCTGCATCAAGTGCTGCCTGGAACTCAGCGATCTTACCAGCAACATCAGCTGTGCCGTATCCGCCGAGCTCAAGGGTCTTACCATACTCGTTGAATACATCTACACAAGCGGTGAACTGGGTGTCAACAGGTGCACGGTCAAATACGAAACCTGCAGAAGTGGTAGCTTTTGCTGCGTTGTTGAAGTCAACATAGAGTGCAACCTTGTCATCAGGCTCGCCCTGCTCAAGAGTAAGGGCCTGAACGGAAGTGGAGCACCAAGGGCTTCTGTAGTAGCAAGAAGAACCTGACTGCATGCCGTCTGCTGTACGATCGATCTTACCATCAACAAGGTTGTAGCTTACGCCTTCGATACCAAAGGTGTAAAGGTCTGCAAGAGTGTTGTCTGTCTCAAGCCATCCAAGGAAGTCAACAGCTGCCTTAGCCTCTTCCTCTGTGCAGGTGCTTGATACTGCGAAGCAAGAACCGATTGAAGAAAGTGATTTACCCCAGCTCTCGGTAACAGGGATGAAGGTCTCATCCTGATTGCCGTCACGTCCGATAGACTCGTCGTTGTTGGGAACGCGTGTCCACCAGTTGAAGAGCCAATCAGAAGTCTGAGTTGTAGAAGCGTCTACCTGTCCGCCGATCTCGTCGTCAACAGCAATGTAGCCCTTCTCGCCCCACTCTGCCATCATTGTGCAGTAGTTGAGGTAATCTTCGGTCTGGATAGGATTTACCATCTCGTCGGTAGCCTGGTCAACGCCGAGCATTGCCATAGCGCCGCCATCGATGAAATCATACTTATCCATGTAGAAGCGGTAGAACATAGGAGTGCCTGCAAATACGAAGGGATACTTAACTCCCTGATCCTTTGCCTTCTGAAGGTAAGGCTCAAGAGCCTTAAGGCGAGAATAGGTGTCAGGCTCTGCCTCGATTGCTGCATTGTCAACACCGCCGATAGCATCAGCAGTAGAAGTAAGAACCTTGATCATGTATCCTTCAGCGCCCTCTTTGTAAACGGGTACGAAGTAATCACGTCCACCGTACTGTGCAACAGTCCAGAACCACTCGGGCATTGACTCATAAAGTCTGGTGCCGGGAAGAAGATCTGTGAGGTCATATACATAACCATTGTTGTAAAGTGCGGTAGAGCTGATGGTGGGTGCCCAAGAAGCACACCAGAGAATGTCTACTTCACCTGCAGGAAGAGCAAGGTTAGCACTGTCAAAGTACTCACCCTCAACCTTGGTGGTAAGAGTGATGCGAGCGTTTGATCCGAGTTCCTCGAGTCTTGCGTTCATAGCATCCTGAACCTGAGCTACAACAGCCTGGTCGGTTGACTGTCCGTTGTAATCGATGGTCCAAAGGTTGAGCTCGACAACATCGCCTGAAGGCTCAGCTGTTTCTTCTACAACTTCTGTAGTGTCTTCAGTCTTTGTCTCTGTCTCTGTGGTGTCTTCAGTCTTTGTCTCTGTCTCTGTGGGCTGCTCTGTAGTAGTGGTAGTTCCACCGGTACAGCCGGCAAGAAGTGTTGCCGTCATTGCTGCAGCGAGCAATGTTGAAAGAATCTTTCTTTTCATAATAAAACCTCCCTTTGGTTTTCTATATTCACATGCCGCACTATGCGACAGGAATAACATGATTAAAATTTGTATAAATTATGAACAAATTTTGAACACTGTTGTATTGTAATACATTTTTTATAAAAGGTCAACCCTTAACCGAACCTACTGTCATACCTTTTATGAAATACTTCTGGAAGAAGGGATATGCAATTACTACGGGGCCTACAACTACAAGCACTGTAGCCATGGTGGCCGACTGCTGCGGAACTCCGTTTGCCATCTCCTGAAGAGCGGCTGCGGGGATGTTCTTGTTATTGAGCAGTGTATCGATGGACTTCTGTATGTTGATAAGAAGGAGCTGTAAGGGCTTCTTGTTCGGACTGTCAATATACAGGAATGCATTCTGCCAATCGTTCCAGTATCCGGTAGCCATCATGAACCCGACAGCCGCGAGTGTGGGCTTCATTAGAGGAAGTGTTATCTGGAAGAATGTTCTGTATTCTCCGGCGCCGTCGATCTTGGCAGCTTCCATCAGTTCCTCGGGGATACTGTTGGCTATATAAGTTCGCAGTATGATGACGTTCATGGTCGTAACACATATCGGCAGGATAAGGAGCATGATATTGTCCTTCATGTTGTACGAACGGGTAAATATCATGTATGCCGAAAGCTGTCCGCCCTGGAAAAGCATGGGGATGAGCAGATATATTACAAGGAACTGTCTCAATCTGAAATCCCTGCGGCTTATAGCGTATGCGTACATACTCATAACAAAGAGTCCGATGAATGTACCGCCTACGGTAACTCCGATGGTTACCATGTAGGACATACGGAGCTGCTGTCCGTATTTAAGAACGGCATTCATACCTTCCATGGACCACTCATGAGGGAAATAGGTGTATCCTGTAGACTTGAGCTCTTTATCCGATGTAAAGGCAGCTATTATCGTAAGTATGATGGGTGCCGCACAGAATGCGGTATACAGGAAAAGTAAAAAACCTAAAACATATTGACCGGGTCCCGGTCTTCTTGCACTTTTTAATTTCTTCTGCTTTGCCATTTTCTCGTTCCTCCCTTATCAGAATAGTGCGTTCTCGGGGCTGATCTTCTTTACCATGAAATTCGCAAAGAGCATCATGATAAGACCCACCACCGACTGGAAGAACGTAGCCGCTGCGGTAAATCCGAAGTTCGGGCTGGTCTTCAAGGCATTCAGTATGTATGAATCGATAACCTGCGTTGTATCGTAGAGAATACCGGTGTTTCTGGTAACCTGATAGAAGATACCGGTATCCGCTCTCATAACGTTTCCGACTGAGAGAAGGAGCATAACGGTGATCATGGGTACAAGGCTGGGGATCGTGATGTATCTGATCTGCTGCCATTTGTTTGCACCGTCGATATCAGCTGCTTCGTAAAGCGACATGTCTATTCCGGCAAGAACCGACATATAAAGAACGGAACCATATCCGACGCTGTTCCACATCTTTACTATTGTAAGTATAAGAGGCCAGTACTGAGGCGATCTGTAGAAGGGAATTGCATCATGCATAAGCCTTCCTGCGATCATACCGGTCGAGGATCCGATGTATGCGGTAAGTATGAACTGAACCGCTGCGTAGGATACGAATACAGGGATGATCATTATGGTCTGCATCACCTTACCAACTCTCTTGAACACGAACTGGTCGATGGCGATCGCAAGAACTACGTTGAGCACGGTTCCGAGGGCTGTGAATATTCCGTAGTACATAAGAGTGTTCAGCGTCATTCTCTTGAAAGTACCTGCGGATGCGAAAAGGAACTTAAAGTTCTCTATTCCAACCCATGGACTCTTGAATATACCCATAAGGGGATCGAATTTCTTAAATGCCAGTACCAATCCTCCCATGGGGAAATAAGCGAAAAGTAAAAGGATGAGGAATGCGGGGAGAGCCATTACAACGAACGCTCTGTGTTTCCACGTATTCTTCCAAAAATCGGAAAATCTGTTCATTTTCTTCCTCCTGCCGGTTTATTTATCTTTATATTATAATCTGATATTACTCCGATCGAGCTTTATCCGTCAATTCAGATCCGCTATCGTCTTGCCTTCCTGAAGGCTTCCCGGTATGATGACCTGCTCGATTATGGTCGTCTTCGGCTTTTCAATGAGGCTTATCAGCTTCTTTGCCGCCTTCTGACCGATAAGGCTTGTGGCCTGCACCACTGTGGTGAGCTGAGGCTCAAGCGTGGTGACCGCTTTTATCCCGTCATAGCCTGCCACCGAGATGTCCTCGGGGATCCTGAGCTTTTTCTCTCTTATGGCATTTAAACCTCCGAGTGCTGCAAAATCATCGGGATAGAAGATACATGTGGGACGTTTCTTCATATTAAGAAGATTCATCGTCTCCCTGTATGCCGCCTGCGTATCTCTGTATGCGGCCCCGATAACATATTCATCAGGTATCACTATGCCGTTCTTTTCGACCGCCCGATAGAATCCGCTGAGCCTGGCCGTTGTAACAGCCGAATCAGCTTCGCCGTGGATGTAGGCTATCCTTTCATGTCCTTTCCTTATAACGTATTCTGTGAGTTCCGTCATTCCGGTAACATTGTCGGACATGATCGCTATTATATTGTTAAACAGGTGGTCGATAGTAACGATCGGTATGCCGCTTTGGACAAGTTCGACAACCTCGGGCTCGTTAAAATCGATACAAGCTATCACGACACCGTCAAATCCATGATACTTAACGTGCTCCAAAAAGGTCATTCGATCTTTTTGCTTCCTGCTGCAGTTTATGAATGTTATGTCGTAACCGTTGTCTTCTACCGTGCTTTTGAAGCTGTCGAGCACTCCCGCAAAGTAGTCGTGCGTAAGGCCGCTTCTTGCCTCGTCCACAAAAAGGACTCCTATGCCGTGTGTCCTGTTTGTCTTGAGAGCTCTGGCGGAAAAGTTGGGGGAATACCCCAGTTCCTTAGCCACCTTTCTCACTCTGGAGCGAGTCTCTTCGCTGATGTCTGTGTGATCGTTAAGAGCCTTGCTTACCGTAGCCACCGATACTCCGCATTCACGGGAGATATCTTTTAGTGAAGCCATAGTAACCCTCTCTCCTCACTTAATCGTTTTCGTTTAAATAATAAATTTTTTGTTAAAAATTTGCAAGCACATTTTTTACATTTTAGGCTAATTTTAATATTTTTGTATATTTTTACAAAGAACCGACCGACATTTTGTACATTTTATGAGTTCCACTTACGAAAAACCCGATTGCTTTTTCGTATTTATTTAAGTATAATCTTAACGAAAACGTTGGAATTTCATACGAAAACGTTTAAGCAAGGCAATATAAACCATCAAAACATATAAAAGGAGAAATGTCTATGAAGTTCGGTTTTTTTGATGATGCGAACAAAGAGTACGTTATCACTACTCCCAAAACTCCGGCTCCCTGGATCAACTACCTCGGAACCAACGAGTTCTTTTCGCTGATCTCCAACACATGCGGAGGTTATACTTTCTATAAGGATGCAAAACTTCTGCGTCTTACCCGTTATCGCTATAACGACTGCCCTCTTGATACCAATGGTAAATACTTCTATATCAAGGATGGCGATACGATCTGGAATCCCGGATGGCAGCCCACAAAGACCGAGCTTGACAGCTATGAGTGCCGTCACGGTATCGGTTACAGCAAGTTTAAGGGAGTAAAAGACGGCCTCAAAGCCGAGATCTTATCCTTCGTTCCCGTAAACGACAACTGTGAGCTCACCCGTCTTACTCTTACAAATGAGTCTTCTGCCGAAAAGAAATTTTCCGTATTCTCATATGTAGAGTGGTGTCTCTGGAATGCCGACGATGACATGAAGAATTTCCAGAGAAACTTTTCAACCGGTGAGGTTGAGGTAAAGGGCTCCACAATTTACCATAAGACAGAGTACCGTGAGAGACGTAATCACTACGCTATCTATACGGTCAACGCCCCCATCGCAGGCTTTGACACAAGCCGTGATGATTTCCTCGGAGTCTACAACGGTCCCAACGATCCCACAGCTGTCAAGGCCGGGAAGTGCACCAATTCCATGGCAAGCGGATGGCAGCCCATCGCTTCGCACCAGCTCGACATCACTCTTGCTCCCGGCGAATCAAAGGATTACATCTTCCTTCTCGGATATGTTGAAAACCCCGAGGATCAGAAGTGGGAGTCACATCAGGTCATCAACAAGAAGCCCGCTGAGGCTATGATGGCAAAGTTTGACACCGATGCCAAGTTTGACGCCGCGTTCAAGGAGCTCAATGAGTATTGGGATAATCTCCTCTGCAAATACACCGTTGAGTCCGGAAACGACAAGGTTAACCGCATGGTCAACATCTGGAACCAGTATCAGTGCATGGTTACCTTCAATATGTCACGTTCCGCTTCATATTACGAATCCGGTATCGGACGCGGAATGGGATTCAGAGATTCCTGTCAGGATCTGCTCGGATTTGTACATCTTATCCCCGACCGCGCACGTCAGAGGATAATCGATATCGCTTCCACCCAGTTCCAGGACGGAAGTGCATACCATCAGTATCAGCCCCTTACCAAGAAGGGCAACTCCGACATCGGATCAGGCTTTAATGATGATCCTCTCTGGCTCATCGCAGGCACCAGCGCTTACATCCGCGAGACCGGAGATATGTCGATCCTTGACGAGATCGTACCTTTCGACAATGATATGTCGGTGGCACAGCCTCTTATGGAGCACCTCAAGAGATCCTTTGATTACACAGTCAATCACAAGGGTCCTCACAAGCTCCCTCTTATCGGACGTGCAGACTGGAATGACTGCCTGAACCTCAACTGCCACTCAACTCAGCCCGGCGAATCCTTCCAGACCTTCGGTCCCTCGGAAGGCCCCGTTGCGGAGTCTGTATTCATCGGCGGCATGTTTGTTAAGTACGGACGTGAGTATGCTGATCTTTGCAAGCTTCAGGGAAAGAATGACGAAGCTGAAAGAGCTCTTAAAGAAGTGACAGAGATGGAGAAGGTGCTCCTTTCGGATGCCGGCTGGGACGGAAAGTGGTTCGTAAGAGCTTACGATTCATACGGAAACAAAGTCGGTGGAGCAGAGTGTGAAGAAGGTCAGATCTACATCGAGCCCCAGGGGTTCTGCGTACTTGCCGGTGTCGGCGTGGAGAGCGGTCAGGCTATCCAGGCACTCGATTCTGTTAAGGAAAGACTCGACACCGATTACGGTATCATGATCCTTCAGCCTGCTTACACCGTTTACCACGAGGAACTCGGCGAAGTTTCTTCCTATCCCCCGGGATACAAAGAGAATGCCGGAATCTTCTGCCACAACAACCCCTGGGTTTCCATCGCAGAGACTGTTGTCGGACGCGGAGACAGAGCTTTTGAGATCTACAAGAAAACCTGTCCTTCATATACAGAGGAGTTTTCGGAGATCCACAAGACCGAACCTTACATCTACTGCCAGATGGTAGCCGGACGCGATGCCAAGTTCCACGGCCAGGGCAAGAACAGCTGGCTCACCGGTACTGCCGCATGGACATTCGTAAATATCTCGCAGTATATCCTCGGTGTATATCCTACACACGAAGGACTTTCGGTTGATCCTTGTGTTCCTTCCGACTTCGGTGATTTCAAGATCACCAGAAAGTTCCGCGAAGGCACCTACAACATCACTGTTAAGCAGAACGGCACCCAGAAGGGTGTTAAGTCCATGACCGTTAACGGAACAGCTGTGGAAGGTCACATCATTCCTTACGTAAAGGGACAGACAGAATACAACGTCGAAGTTGTAATGGGATAATACAGACAATATAACAATAAGCCGGGCGCGCTGCCAATCAGCACGCCCGGCGTTTTTCTTGATATTGATTTTCTCTGTCATGATCGCCGGCGAACATCCCGGTTATTTTCTGCGATCATCCACTTTATGCGTTTCTTTTTTGATATCATACATCTTCGTATCAGCTTCTTTGATGTAATCCCGAAGCGTTGCGATAGGCCTGCCTATGGGATCTGTAACCACATATCCGATGCTGACGGATATCTTGTATGGGTAATCACCGTTTGAATTCTTCCTGTCGAGATAATCAAGGATTCCCTTTTTGATCCGTTCTGCGCTTTCTTCACTGCAATCCGGCGCCAGCACAAGGAATTCATCTCCGCCGAATCTGACAGCCATCCCATTTTTCGATGCATTCTCATTTATAGCGGCCACAACGGTCCTGATGGCATTATCGCCGTGAATATGACCATATTCATCATTGATACGCTTCATGTAGTTGATATCGACAAACATTACCATCATGCCGGTCTTTTTCTCGAGACTTTCTTCATAAAGAGGAAGAGCCTTTTCTTCATATCCGAAGCGGTTAAACAGGCCGGTCATCTGATCCTTGTCATAAAGAGCCTTGAGCCTTAAGTTGATGCGCATCATCTTGATCGCCTGCTGCAGCTTTTCAAGATAAGGATAGAGTGCTTCATCGTTCATTATGTACGGACGGTCGGTAAGAACCAAATACCCATAGTTGAACTCAAAATAATGAAGCGGAAGTATGAAATAAATATGCTGTTCTTTGTCGTTCTTTTGGTATCCGGGAATGATCATCTTCCAGGTGATCGGCAGATCTTTTACGATCTTTCCGCCCTTAAGCGCAACAAGCACTTCCGGAGTGCTGTGCCTTCCCTTTTCCCACAGTTCCTTTTCGCTGGACATTACATTTTCAAAGTACTCGGAATCGACTACTATGTAAAAGCCCTCTCCCTCGAACTGATGATTAATTTCATAATGCTTCTGCATGTTTTCCTTCATGACCTGAAAGCTTGGCATCTCTGACATCCACTGTCGCATTATTCGCTCGTTCTGTTCCAGAAGCTTGGCCTCAGCAGTCCTAAGGTAGGAATGCCGGCAGTACATCTTTCGCCTTTCCTCATAGTCCTGACTTCCTTTACAGCCGCAGCTCTCACCGCAGTCAAACTCCGATCCCACCATTTCTTTGACGGGAGCTTTTCTGGCCTTTGACTTCTCAAATATTATCTCGCATGCCTTGTATCCGATCTCACGGAAATTTTGCTTGACTGATGAAAGAGCGGGATAGAAATTCTTTCCGTCCTCTATGCTGTCAAAACCCGTCACGATCACATCGCCGGGTACCTGATAGCCCCTCATCTCGAGCTCAGTGCATGTAGCCATGGCCATCAGATCGTTGGCACATACAAATGCATCCGGGAGACCTCTTTCCGAGTCTATAACTTTATCAACAAGATCAGCAGTATGTCTGTTGGACCACCTGCCAAATCCGACATCTTTGTCAGAAAGAGTCAGCCCATGCTCTTCCAGCACCTCGCGAGCCGCCTCAAGCCTGGCTATGCTGTCAACGTGATCAGGATTGCCGCCAATAAAGAAAACCCGCTTTACACCATGCTTCTCAACCAGATGTGATACCAGGTCTCTCATGCCGTCACGGTTGTTAGTGAGCACGGAAGATACTCCCTCGATTTCCATACCGACGCTGATGACCGGCACCTTTTTATCCCTTGCGTTTTCACAGATGGAAACTGCCGTTGCCTCCGAGTTGAGGTGGGTCGAAAACACTATCACCCCGTCATAATCCTCAGGTTCCATAAGCTTATAGATATTAAGCTCACCCTGCACTATCGTGGTGTGCTCACTGAAAGAAGCATAACTCATAAAGGTGAAGATATCGAAGTCTTCTTTTTTGGCGTATTCACTTATTCCATCAAGTGCCAGCGAAAGTGTTTCATAATTCCACCCATTGGCACATACTGCGATTTTTTTCTTCATCTTTTCCCAGTTTGAAAAAGCTTATCAGTTTCCGAAGATGTTGAACAGGATAATAAGTATTACGATTGCGATAAGTATAGCAATTATTACCTTTATAGGAGAAACAGGTGACTTGCCGCCAACCTTTCCGGTCTGTCCGTTAACAACAAACTGGAAGATCTTTCCATTAAAGGTGAAGCTGGACATCCAGAGAGGAAGAAGCAGGTATTTATAGGTCATCTTAGAGTAACCTACTTTCATTTTATCAACCCTGCCGTCGTCAGCACTGTTTTCTCTCTCGATCTGATTGCGAATGGCTGCGCGCAGATGACTCTCTATCTGCTTCGTAGCGCTGTTCCATCCCTCATCAAGAGGAACTGTGTATCTTTCGGCAAGGAATCCGGAAAGATACTCAGGTGAATATATGACGTTGCTTCCGGTATCGAAAGGTTCGATAGACTTAAGAAAGCTCTCGGTGTGATTCTTGGAAGCGCAAACCAGTTCATCGTCTATAAACTCGCTGTGGTGACCGGAAGTGTTGTACCAATCGGTAACCGTTCTCGTCTGATCCTTTCCGTCCGAATCTCTGTAGTGCTCCGTCCTGTTTATTCCGTATTGACCGGTAAAATCAGTCTCAGTCTGTGCATCAAATGTCCAGTAAGGAAGATATATTCCCTGGAAGCTCTCGGCCTTGGCGCTCTTTTTTGCAGCATTTGGCGCAAAGAGCTTTCCTCCTATCCATTTTCTGAAAAGCTCACCTGCCTGCTGCTGAGTGATCTTAAAAGGAACAACGCCCCCGGGACTAAGCGTTCCGGCGTCATCGCCCGCTTCTGTTACATGATTCGATCCGCAATAAGGACATGTGGTGGAAAGACTGTTAACGTCCATAACGATCTCGGCACCGCAGTTTTTACAGTTAAATACTTTGGTAGCCGTTCCCCAGTCGCGGTTACCTGTCTTTTCGAGATTGTTCAGATCAAGCTCTATCTCGTCGGTGGCTCCCTCTTTCTGAACCTGTCCGATACCGGCAAGTTTCCCCCGTTTCTCCGGATCTTCCGCAGGCTTTTCCGCTGCAGGAATATCAACTTCTGTCTCACAGAAGGGGCATTTAAGCTTTCCGACTGCCGCATTGAATTCCAGCGCCGCTCCGCATGAAGGGCATTTTTTCTCGGTAGCCGACATTAGCTTCGCCGCATCTTTAAGTTCCCCGTTACTGTCCAAAATCTGATCTGCCATTATAAAGGATACCTCCTCTTATTTATTCCGATCTGCTTGAAAAACAAACAAAACGCCAAGTAATATTTTATCATAAAACAAGGCGTTTTGTATATACAATTCCTCTATATTCGGCTTCCTTTATTTAAGCTTCCAGATATCCCTGTTGTACTCTGCGATCGTTCTGTCGCTTGAGAAAAAGCCGGCCTTTGCGATATTCACAAGTGCTTTCTTCTTCCACTCGCCGCGTTTCTCATAATCCCTGAAGGCTCTGTCCTTGACTTTGATGTAATCCTCAAGGTCGAGAAGTGTCATGAACCAATCCTTGTTAAGGAGCTCATTGTAAAGTCTGGTAAGGCACTTTTTGTTTCCTTTCTTAATGACTTCATCGCTTACGATAAAGTCAACCGCTTCACGGATCGTCTTACTCTTTTTGTAATAATCCTTAGAAACATAATCTGCCTTTGCATAGTGCTCAATTACGGTATCGGAATCTTTTCCGAAGATGTAGATATTATCGTCTCCCACAAGGTCGTGGATCTCTACATTTGCTCCGTCGCTGGTTCCGAGGGTTACCGCACCGTTAAGCATAAACTTCATGTTTCCGGTTCCCGACGCTTCCTTTGATGCAAGGGATATCTGCTCGGATATATCACAGGCAGGGATCAGCTTCTCGGCATAAGAAACATTGTAGTTTTCAACCATTACCACCTTCATGTACTTATTGACATCCGCGTCATTATTTATAATATCCGATAGTACAAGCAGAAGGTGGATTATATCCTGAGCGATCACATAAGCGGGTGCAGCCTTCGCTCCGAAGATAAAGGTGATGGGGCGCTTGGGAAGCTTTCCGCTCTTGATCTCCAGATACTTGTGAATGATATAGAGTGCATTCATCTGCTGGCGCTTATACTCGTGCATTCTCTTGACCTGAATATCAAAAATGGAATTGGGATCGATCTCAACCTTTTCCTTCTTTTTCAGGTATTCGGCAAGCTCTGTCTTTTTCTTCATCTTGATGTCGGCAATGGCATCAAGCACCTTCTTATCGTCCTTAAACTTAAGGAGCTTTTCAAGCTCATCCGCATTCTTCTTGTATCCGGTTCCTATAGTCTTATCGAGAAGCGCCGTAAGCTCGGGATTGCAACTCATAAGCCAGCGGCGGAAGGTGATTCCATTGGTCTTATTGTTAAACTTCTTGGGATAGATTTTATAGAAATTGTTAAGCTCCGTATCCTTAAGGATATCCGTATGAATAGCAGCCACGCCGTTTACGCTGAAGCCGTAATGGATATCGATGTGAGCCATATGTACACGCTTCTGCTTATCGATGATCTGTACGGACTCGTCCTTATACTTTGCCTTAATGCGCTTATCAAGCTCTCTGATGATCGGAATAAGCTGAGGAGCCACTTCCTTAAGGTAATCAAGAGGCCACTTCTCAAGTGCTTCCGCCAGGATGGTATGGTTGGTGTAAGCGCATGTCTTGGATACAACTGCGATGGCCTCATCCATGGTGAAGCCTTCCTTTTTGGTAAGGATCCTGATAAGCTCCGGAATAACCATAGTAGGATGAGTGTCATTTATCTGGATTGCGACATGCTTGTCAAGTTTGTGCAGATCATGTCCCTTTGTCTTTTCTTCCTCTATGATCAGCTGAGCGGCATTGGATACCATGAAGTATTCCTGATAAATGCGAAGGAGATTTCCGTCCTTGTCGGAATCATCGGGGTAAAGGAACAGGGTGAGGTTCTTGTCGATCTGTGTCTTATCGAAGTATATTCCCTTTTTTACCAGGCTCTCATCGATGGTCTTAATGTCGAAAAGATGAAGCTTGTTTCGACCGTTCTCATATCCAACGACATCAATGTCATAAAGCACAGATGTAACAGTTCCGCATCCGAACTTTACTTTATATGTGGTCTTTGTCTTACGAAGCCAAGAATTGTCCTCGATCCAGTCGTTCTTCTCGGCATTCTGCATCTTCTTTCTGAATACCTGCTTGAAGAGACCATAGTGATAATTAAGTCCTATTCCGTCTCCGGGAAGGCCCAATGTAGCTATGGAATCGAGGAAGCATGCTGCAAGTCGTCCGAGGCCGCCGTTTCCGAGAGAAGGTTCGGGCTCTGCATCTTCAATCTTGGTAATATCTTTGCCGTTTGCTTCCAGCAGATCCTTTAACTCATCATAAATCCCGAGATTGATGAGATTATTGGAAAGAAGCTTTCCGATAAGGAATTCCATCGATATGTAGTACACTTTTCTTTTGCCGTCAAGCACTTTAACTCTATCCATGCGATCCTTGGTGAGCTGAAGCACAGCATCGTACAGCTGGGAATTGTTGCATCCCTTGATTGTTTTTCCGTATAGTTTTTTGGTAAGTGTCGTAAGTTCCTGCTCGAGTGACATATATTCTCCTTCCTTGATCGGTTCACGGCAATCAGCACCCGGCTGCTGCCGTTTTGATCCGGTTCTATCTGCTGTGTCCGATATTGGTCAAAACACTGTTTTTTCGTGGTTACATGTCTACCATATCATACTAATTTTCGAATTGCAAGGATTTTTAGAAAACGTTTTCCAAAAATTTTTCTCTATATTCAGCTGTCTGTATTTTTTGCATATTTTCTCACCAAGGGTTCCCACTGATATAGATAATAATCAGCGAAAGTATTATAATAATATGGTAAACGCAACTCTTTTCCGCGTTTATCACTATTACCGGGTTCATATAAACCGGATCCATAGATAAGGAGAATAACACAATGGATGTAAAAAAGAAGGTTGAAGAAGTTGTCGCAAAGTTAAAAGCAAATCCCTCCGCACTTGCCACATTTAAGGATGACCCCATCAAGGCCATTGAAAGCTTATCAGGAATCGACATTCCCGATGAGATCGAGGACAAGGTAGTGGCAGGGGTTAAAGCCGCACTTGCCGGCGACAAAGCAAGCGGGATCATTGATTCTGTGAAGAAGCTTTTCTAGGCCATATCTTCGTATCAGGCGCTAAACAGAGTAGAATCATGCAAAAGATCACAGAAGACGAAAAATACATGAAGCTTGCCATAAAGCAGGCGCAGAAGGCGTTCGATCTGGGTGAAGTCCCGATAGGGTGTGTTATTGTGTATGAAGGAAAAGTGATAGGACGCGGCTACAACCGCAGAAACACTGATAAGAATACTCTGGCCCATGCAGAAATAACCGCGATAAACAAGGCGAGCAAAAAGATCGGCGACTGGCGGCTCGAGGGCTGCACTCTTTACGTAACTCTCGAGCCCTGCCAGATGTGCTCCGGTGCCATCGTTCAGGCCAGGATACCCAAGGTCGTGATAGGCTGCGACAACCCCAAAGCAGGCTGCGCCGGTTCGATCCTCAATATACTGAATCATCCGGCATTCAATCATCAGGTCGAGACAGTAAAGGGTGTGCTCGAGGAGGAATGTAGCAGGATGCTGACAGACTTCTTTAAAGGGTTGAGAAAGCGATTAAAAGTAGAACGAGGGAACCTAAAATCCCCATATGAAAATAATAATGCGGCTGACTGAATAAGACAGCCGCATCTTTTTTACAGTATTATATTTCTATAGCCTTGCAGACATCTTTCTGAGCAGGTATAGCCTTAATATAGGTCTCGATATACTTATCAAATCCGGCAACGTCCGCGCTATCCGGCTGAATAACGCTTCCCTTCTCACCGTGGAACACCTTATCCGAAAGGTAGCTGTCCAGGCTCTCGCCTGCTGCCTTTTTAACCATGTAGGCGGCAAGGATAGCCATTCCCCAAGGCCCACCCTCTCCGGCTGTCTCCATTACAGCAACGGGTGCGTTCATTGCTGCTGCCAGGATGCTCTGTCCCACGCCCTTTGTTTTGAAAAGCCCTCCGTGACCGTAGATCGTATCAACCTTTACCTGCTCTTCTTTAAAGAGGATATCGCATCCTATCTTAAGTGTTGCCAATGAAGCATAAAGATGAGTCCTGATGAAATTTGCAAGATTCATCTTTGCATCGGGCTTTCTTGCAAACATGGGTCTTCCTTCGTCGGTTCCGATAACGGGCTCACCCGATAAAGTGTTGAACGCAAGCAGTCCGCCACAGTCCTTAT
Organism: uncultured Lachnospiraceae bacterium; assembly: GCA_947164865.1. Lineage (GTDB taxonomy): Bacteria > Bacillota > Clostridia > Lachnospirales > Lachnospiraceae > AC2028. The sequence goes on along the minus strand of CAMUYA010000004.1, from coordinate 115,880 downwards.
CACCCTTTAAGGCATTATTGTAAAGCATTCCGTAGATAGTGTTAAGGCTCACATCCATTCCGAACATCTCGGCGAATTCCTTAAAGAGCCCTATCCAGGAATTGATATCGGAAGTGCAGTTATTGCAGTGAACCATTGCTACTGCAGGGCCTGCGGGAGTTGTAACAAGGTCTATTTCCTCGTGAACTTTCTTGAGGTTTTCCTCAAGTACCACCATTGCAAATACGCTGGTACCTGCGGATACATTACCGGTCCTTACCGCAACTGAATTGGTAGCAACCATACCTGTTCCTGCATCTCCCTCCGGAGGTGCGATGGGTATTCCCGCCTGCAGATTGCCGGATACATCCAGTGCCTTTGCGCCTTCCTCAGTGAGGGTACCTGCGGATTCACCCGCAACAAGCACCTTGGGAAGGATATCTCTTATATTCCATGAAAACTGCTTAACCTTATCAAGGGAAGCAAATTTATCAAGCATTTCGCTGTTGTAATCGCATTTTGAAGAATCGATGGGGAACATACCCGATGCTTCGCCCACACCCATCACCTTCTCACCGGTCATCTGCCAGTGAATGTATCCGGCAAGGGTTGTAAAGAATGCAATATCCTTTACATGCTCTTCTCCGTTAAGGATCGCCTGATAGAGATGTGCGATGCTCCAGCGCTGGGGGATATTGAATCCGAGCACTTCTGTGAGCTCCTTTGCAGCCTCTCCGGTAATGGTATTTCTCCATGTTCTGAAGGGAACAAGAAGATTTCCTTCCGCATCAAAAGGCATATATCCGTGCATCATCCCGGAAAAACCGATAGCGCCGAGAGTCTTTATCTCAAGGTCGTATTTTTCTTTTACATCTTTTCTGAGCCTTGAATAGCAGTGCTGAAGGCCCTTCCAGATATCGTCAAGACTGTATGTCCAGATGCCATTCTCGAGCTTGTTTTCCCACTCGTGGTCACCCGATGCGATGGGAACATGGTTCTCATCTATAAGCACTCCCTTAATTCTTGTGGATCCAAACTCGATACCGAGGATCGCTTTTCCGCTTTCAATGCATTCTTTTGCGCTGTTCACCTTTATGTCCTCCTACAAATATAAAACGTTGAGCCCCATTTGCTCCTTTATTCATATCGCAACAGTTTAATTCTACCAACACAATGCTTTTTATTCTTCCTAATTATTGCTCACAACTTACCGAATAATATGATGATACCGGGGTCGGATCAGCAATTTCCTTGCGAAGCAGGGAAATTACCGGATTGCGAATGGTTGTTGGATTGCACTATTTCCTTTTGATCCTTATGACCGTTACCGAGAAGGGCGAAACCGTATAATTAAACCTGTCGGAAACTCCGGTTATCTCATCAGTCTCGAGTGATACAACCTCTTCTTTTCCAAGGATATTATCCGCCATCATGCTGTCCGCACTGACTGTCTCAACCGTCGCTTCACCTGCCAGCTCTCCAGGATTCTGTATAGCTATAGCGAATGTTTTGGGGTCTTCCTTCTCGTTTACCAGCTTTATTATGATATCTCCCGTTTCATCGGTGCTTACAACCTGATAGGCCTCCGATTCTGTCGTTTCAGGCATATCATAATCTATAAGGAGCTTATCATCCATATAGCACTTTACGTTTCCTTCCGTTACTTCTATTCTGAGTGAATATGTCTGTCCTTCTTTCACCCTGCAATCTGTAACTGTTCCGCTCACCTGATCGGATTTGATTCCATCCTTTACCCGCTGCAGGCATGAAACGGTATTGTTCCATCCGCCGATATTCCAAAACCAGTTGTTGTTCTTATCACCCACCGAGAACGGGATAAGAAAGCCCTCCATTCCGGAGCTCTTAGTTGCATCAAGAGTGTAGGTATAGTTTGTCCATTTTTCGTCTCCGAAATAAATCGCTGTACCGGTAGTGGCATAAAGATTTGTGTTGGTATTTGCGTTTGACTGCTTAAGCTCTCCGTCCTTTATCTCCCACTTACCGTCAGATACCTGTTGCCAATTGTCCAGACTGTCTCCGGAAAAATCATCTTCTCCAAGGATCTCTCCGGTATCATTATTAACTATTTTGATATTATCGAAGCTTGCAGCGGTGTTCCAGGTTCCCACACCGACTTTTCCCGTAAAAACGTCCTTCCCGACTGCCTTTGCTCCCTGAAGATCGGAACTCAGAAGCTTTGTCCCGGCATTTCGGGAAAAAATCTGCTGCACATAATAGCTTGTGGAACAGGTAACTGTGTGATTATTAAACCATATAAGATCGGGCGCCCAATGTGTCGCCACGGTATTGCCGAAAAGAGGAGCATATGCTGCAAGCTTTACTATATCGCCATTACGCTCGAGGCCTGTCATGTATGCAGCCTCTGCAAGTGCAGCCCGCATGATGTTTGACTGTGCGGCATATTCACCCAAAAATACAGGGATCCCTCCGCCATAGGGATACTCCGTCATATCATCCGCACTGCGGCCGTAATTGGACTCATCATAATAATCCGTATGACCGAGGAACCATTCCGGAGTATTGTAGTAGTGATGGTCGATAAGTCCGGCAAACTCGGTAACAGTTTTGAAGTCATCCCCGGAGAGCACCCCGGATGCATAATCATATGCCCCCATGTACATTCCGTGACCGCTGTCGCCATCATCGGGACCCGCGGTAAAAATAAGCTCTATATCACCGTACATATCGGGATTTTCCTCTGCCGCATCCCTGAACGCTTTGGCAAAGGCGGTGTACTTTTTGAAGAAAGTATCTCCCCAGTTTTCATTTCCAACGCCGACATACTTGATCGGAAATACATCCTCGTGCCCCATGGCGATCCTGACCGCTCCCCACTTAGTAGAGCCATCGCCGCGGCAGAATTCCACCAGATCAAGTGCATCCTGTATATAGGCATCAAACGCATCGCTGTCAATATCCGGCTCGTATCCATGGCCCTGAGCCATACAGCGCATCCCACAGTTGAGCACCGGAACGGGAAGTGCATTAAGGTCCTCGGCCAAAAGGAAATATTCATAAAAACCAAGTCCATAACTCATGTAGGAAGGATTAGGGTCGTTAGTGGTGTTCTCGTTTGTCCAGATATTCTGCCCCTGCTTCCTTGCGGCAATATCTCCGTAAGTGTCATTAAACAGTAATGGCTCTCCATCCCTGCCCACTCCTATGGAATCCTTCCAGTCGTAGGCAAGCTCCTGAGTGACTCCCTCTACAACACATCCTCCGGGGAAACGCAGGAATCCCGGCTCAAGCGCTTCGAGCTTTTCCGCCAGATCTTTTCGGAGTCCGTTCTCTCTTCCCTTATATGTATCCTGCGGGAACATTGAAACAAAATCCACACACACTTTTCCAGCGTCGATCAATACTTGAAGAGTAACATTTTTATCCGCAGTTTTTGATGAAGTAAGGCTTATTCCGTATTTGGCCCAGTCACCGGTTATCCCGGATATCTCTTCGCTCGCAAGGGTCTCTCCGTCAGATGTCAAAGCAAAACAAACAGTGCCTGTATACACTTCAGGTACTCTTAAATATGCTGAAACATTGTATGTTTCTCCCTCTGTGACAGCCATTCCTTCAAGGAATCCCTTGTTGGCGATACCGGCTTTCTCACCGGATCCGTTTTCTATAATGGCATAATTGGGGTTATTCTCATTAAGGGGACAATAATCACCGCTCTCTACTCCATCTCCTGTCTGAACCGATACAGTGACATCTCCCACTTCAGACCATGCATGCAGCTCATTTCCGCTTGCAAGCTGTGTAAATTCAAATGAACGGTTCTGGATCATCTCGGCATAGAGTCCGCCGTCTGCGGCAAAGTTTATATCCTCAATAAAAATACCAAAAAGAGTATCGCTTATCTCGTGAACAGGCTCGCCCGCATCTATAGTCAGATCGTAATTGCTGTTCACATTGTCAAATTCGGATATCTCTCCCGCAGTTCCGAATATCCCGGGGCGATATTCCTCCGAAGTCTGGTCCTCTTTGTCCTCTTTTTCTGATATATCTTCTTCTGCAGTCTCACCGGCCGGTTCACCTGTTACGGCAGCTTCGCTTTCAGTATTCTCCGCCTTCGATCCGTCATCTTCGGGAGCGTTGCAGGCACATAATTGCACGGCTAACGCCGCACAGATAACAAAACTCATCAGCTTCTTTCTGTCAGTTTTTTTTCCTATAAGCACTTTTTTTGTCATATTCCCTCTTACCACTTTTTATATGGGCAGTGACTAAGCTTTGAAGCGGCGCGCAGTTCCACATAGCAGCCGCAGGCATCACAGGTACCGGCGTTTAATCTTTCACATTCCTTACAGATTCCAAGCCGTCTTTCGTACTCTTCTGCAGACGGCTGGTCTTCCGTTTTTATAGCGCCTTTATATTTTTCTATCATTGCCTTGTCGGCTTCCGCCATCTCACGGAGCAGACATTTTTTACATATGCGCTGCATGTTTACCTCTTCCGGTTCACGGCTTATATCCGTTCCCGCCGATATCTGTTCCTATTTTGCGTCTCTTCTTTGCTTCTCTTCCTTGTATCTCTTCTTTTCATCACTGAGTCTGATATATTTTTGCGCCTTTTTTATGATATATACAACTGCTGCCACCACGGCAAATATGGCCGAGGCAAGTATCATTTTGTCTATCTTCAAATGGATATAGGTATGTGCCACAAAGCTTACTATGAGTAGCATCAGAAGGAGCCATCCGAAAGCCGTCGCCGTCACCGCAAAGAATAATATGATATCCGCGATGATATCCTTTGCACCGAAAGGATTGTTGTGATAATTCTCCGTCATCCTGTCGGCGCTTTGCTGAAGTGATCTGACAGTATCCTGCGTATCATCCCTGTAAAGCCCTGAAAGGTCTGTTTTTACCTCTTTTTCATCCGGGACAGTTCTTTCGTTTATGCTGTTTTTTTCGTTTGTATTATTATCCATGTATCTTTGTTTTGCGCATCCCCGTTTTTACAAGAGATCACCCTGTCTTTCGGTTATCCCGGATCATCATAAACTTGCGCTGCAGTTTTTTATTCAAGGGATCTGCTGCCCCAGACTGTTATCTGGTTGGTATCACCAAGCGCAGTAAATGTCATGTTCTTAATTGAACTTCCCTCAACGTTCATCTCGAGAGTAACACCGGAATAAACAACACCGTCTATAGTCAGATCGATGTAGGGAGTTCCCTCCTCGAGGCTCCACGATCCCTCGTAATCTCCGGTGATCTTTCCGTCCGCGCTAAGCTCTATCACCGATGGCGTGCTCACTTCCAGGTTCTCGTAATTGATATCCATCTTGTGAATGATAAAGTCATATTTCCCGGCAACATCACTCACACTGTATCCGTCTTTGTTAAGCTCTTCACCGCTTGTCTGATAAGGTGCGGCCACAAGCCATCCGTTCTTGTTTAAGAAGAGCTGGTGCACCTTAACATAGTGCCCCTCATCGCCTCCTGTTGTCCTTGTATGGAATACGATATAAGCCTTTCCGTCGTCATCCACAAAGGCGCTGTTGTGACCCTGCGCCACCTGTCCCTTTGAGAATGTTTTCCACTTATACCCGCCAAACAGTCTCACACCGATGGGCAGATTTGTGTTGAGAACATAGCTGTCGAAATAGGGATCATTTCCCATTTCATCAAGGTAATCTCCGTCGGGAGTCTTGCTTCTGTACACCCTGATATTATATCCGCCCTTCGACTCCAGCCATCCGTAGGACATAAAGAGCCAGTAGTAATCACCTATCTTCTGAATATAGGATCCCTCTCCGGTAACATAGCTGCCGCCGGCAATCTTCTTCCCGAAATAGGGATCTGAATGGATATTTTCCTCATAAGAAACAGTTTTATCTCTGAAGCCTGTTTCCTCGTCGAGCTGCAGGATATAGATTCCACCGCTCCATGAGCCGTAAGTCATCCACAGATTTCCATCATCATCATAGAATACACATGCATCTATATTGTTGGGGTAATAATCTCCCCACTTTTTACCTTTACGGTATCTCTCGGGATATTCCGTCTCTCCCGTTACCTCTGCCACATCAGTCTCGTCATAAAACTCGTCGCTGTGGAATCCGGACTGTACTACCATTCCCTCATATGTCCAGTCACCCTCTATGGTATCCGCTGTCAGAAGTGCTATGGAGCAGAACCAGTTGTCTCCGTTGACGGACAGGTACATGCACCATTTTCCCATAACCTTGTTGTAGATAACATCCGGAGCCCATGTGTTTCCGTCGACACGGTAATTATCGCTCCCGTGGGCTGCCCAGGCTGCCGGTTCTTCAAGAATGCTCCGATAATCCCTGTTGAGATTATTTGTGAAGTATTCCCAGTTCAGCAGATCGTAAGACTTGGCCCAAGCCCTGTGGGTGGCAAAAATATAATAACATTTCTTCCCCTCTTTATCTTCCCCCACAACTATGGAAGGATCGTGACAGGAAACGGTGCTTACAGCAACTTTATCTTCTTCTTTTATCTCAACCTTCTTTTCAAACATTGCGATATCCACCACATAACGGATCATAAGTTCCGTTCCTTCCACATCTATTTTGACATAAGGTCTTAAAGTGACTACCTCTGCATTATCGGGGAGCTCAAGCCTTGAACTTATCACCTCCGGATCACCCTCTGTATTCGCAACAAGGGTTCCCTCGTAGGAGCTGCTCTCTCCGGGTTTTATCATTCCGGTTATCTTCGGAGTCCCGCTCTCCGAGATCTGGTCATCATTGGATGATTCGATCTCAACGCGGCTTACATTATATCCTTCCCTGCTGTTTGCGATCGTAAGCGAATATGATATTTCTTCTCCGTATTTGTATGATGACCTGTCGGTAGATAGAGTGACAGTAATGTCTTTTTCCGTCATCTCGCAAACTTCACCGCCATACGAACCTGATACATCCGAGGTACCCGGTCCCTGTACATCCGTTGTGCCTTTATCCGCGCAGCCGGAAAAGGAGACAGCCACTGCAAGTGCTGCAAGAATAGATATAAATCTTTTGGAATGCTGAGTCATATTAAACCTCATTTGGCGCAATCCGCCATCTTCCACTAAGGAGTACTTATCAATACAATTTGTTACTATAATCGAATACCGGATTTCCGTCAGCATCCCATTTTACTTCCATAAGCATGGTGTGTCTGTTGGGATCGTAAAGCGGATCTCCCTCTATTTCAGGATATGTTCTTGCGTGATACACGCACACATCTTTTCCGTCTTCAGTTTTGGTAAACGAATTGTGGCCGGGACCGTAAATGCCCTTTTCCCTGTCGGATCTGAGCACAGGCTGTCTTTCCTTCTTCCATGCTCTGGGATCAAGCAGATCTCCGTCTTCTGGTATAGAAAGCATACCCATACAATAGCATTCACCTGTTGCGCTTGCCGAATAGGTAAGGAATATCTTTCCGTCATGCTTTATCACAGCAGGGCCTTCGTTTACCCATATGTCCACTCTCTCCCAGTCGTAGTCGGGAGTGGTGAGGAGCACCTGGGCTGTGGCAAGCTTTGTGGGACTTTCCATTCGGGCGATATACAGATTCGAGATCTGTATTCCCACACTCACCTTTTCTGCCCAGACATAATAATACTGACCCTTGTTTTCAAATATCGTAGCATCAAGTGAAAATGCCTTAAAGGAATAAATATCATCATCACTTCGCTGTATCTTTCCGCGCTCTATCCACTCGTCCTTCATGGGATCCGGTCCCGTGCATTCGAGTATGTATGGGCGCAGATGCCATATATCTTCCTCACGGGAAGCCGCAAAATAAATATACCATTTTCCGTCCAGAAAGTGCAGCTCCGGCGCCCATACATGGCAGCTCATATCACCGGAATCATGCTTGGTCCATAGAGTTTTCTCATCGGCATTTTTCAGGTCTTCCAGAGTATCCGAACATCTGAGTATGATCCTGTCATATGATGGTACGGAGGCTGTAAAATAGTACTTCCCTTCCTCACTTCTTGTTATAAAAGGATCCGCCCGCTGCTCTATAAAAGGAATGTTGTACTCCGTCAGTTTTCCGTTTCTCGGTCTTTCTTTCATCTCTTAATCCCTTTCGACTTTAAAAACTGATACATTAATACGCAGGTCAGCTTTTACTTATCTTATCTGTGCATCAATGTAACAGCTTTTGTTTCCTGTTTTCCGTGCTTTGAAAAAGAATCCCCGGGATGCAAAGCATCCGCATCCCGGGGAGGCCTTTATTGATTCTTTATCATTCTACAGAAAGAAGCTCAACATAGCTTGCTTCACATGTAAAGAAGAAGTATACTTCAGAATCTGCTGCAAGTGCGCTGTTCTTAAGTACATAACCTTCGGTAAGAACCTCACCTGTTTTCTTTCCGGTATATGTCATCTTAAGAGTGATCTCTGCGCCATTTCTGGTAGCAACGATCTCAACATCCGCCGCCTTCATGGTGTTGATGAAATTGGTATCACCTGCGTAGCTCTTCTCTACACTGTAGCAATCAGCTGCTGCACCCGAATCGCCTTCGGGAGCTCCCCAGCCCCATCCGTCTGCACGGACTACTGCATACTCCATATACTCTCCGGGGAACTGATCTGCGGGAGCTGCATGAGCTGCAGTTTCCTTGTTGGTAAATGCCATTACAAAGTTCTGCCAAATCTCTTTACCGATGCTGTAATTGTTAAGCTTGATCGTCTTTGTCTCGCCGTCAGCAAGTCCGTATGCTGCTGTCCAGTCAGACCAGAATCCACAGTTGAGATCTGTGTTTCCGATAGCATCGATCGCATTTGCATCAGGAGTGATAGGATCATTGATCTCGAGAATCTCGATGTAGCATCCCTCACCGAGAACTGTTACATACAGATCATCCGCATCAGTAAGTGCAGTCTGTTTAACGGTATAGTTCATTACGTTTGATTCGCCATTGTAATCCACGTTATCTGCAACGATGCTGATCGCATTTCCGTTTCTGGTGATCTTAAGAGTAACGGTAGCATCAGTCATAACATTTGACTGCCATACGGGCCAGTTACCCCATGAATGTGTTCCCTCAAAGTAATCTGCAGCATTTTCGGAATCAGGATTTATGTCGCCGATCCATGCCCATTCATCCGCTCTTACAACAACGTATTCTACGTTACCCTCCACGGTGTTGGGATCTACATGAGCCTCGTGGGGCTGATTTGTAAAGTCAAGCACGTAGTTGTTATATGTTGCGCCGCCATTTGAGTAATTCTTAAGTACGATTGTCTTGGTCTCACCATCTGCAAGAGGAATTGCAGATGACCAGTCACTCCAGAACGCCATCGAGAGGTCATCCGTTCCGATCGTTTCGATCGCATTGGGATTCTTTTCGATCACGATTTCTCTTTCAGGAGCTTCGAATTTTGCAGATGTATCTCCGGCCTCAAAAAGTGCCTTCGCCTCTGCTGCTGTGAGTACGCGGTCAAAAACATATACCTCGTCGAACACTCCCTTGAACGGAGTATCCCAGTAGTTTACACCGAGAAGAAAATCAAAATTGTCGGAAGGGGTCATTGTTCCGTTTACAACCTGCACGGGTCTGTCACCGTCGCTGCTTGTTCCGATCACTTCCTCACCGTTAAGATAAAGATGTGCGATGATCATGGATCCGTCTGCCGATACTTCACTGGGATCAACTGTCATGGTTATATTAAGCCACTCACCGGTACGGTTGTCGATCCAATCGGGATACCAGTACATACGGTCTCCGCCGCCTGCCTGATCGTATGACCAAACGATAGGGAATGTTGTCTTTGTGGTATCTTCAGGGTTAAAAGGCTCCCATGTAAAGTTAACCCAATGCTCCGATCCGGTAGCATCGCCGTGAACGTCGGGGCCATACTGAAGAGTGGGCATATGCTGCGCATTTCTTGATGAGTACATCCAGTATGAAACAGAGTAAGTGTCTCCGACTCCGTTTACGTCAAGTTTTGCACCTGCAGTGCCGTCAAGATAAAGGCCCTGCCCCTTAACACCCGTAACATAAATGGGATCCTTTCCGGTTTCCACTATGGCAGCTCCATCCTTCGCTGCCATATGTACTCCGTCTTCTCCTCCGTCGAGTGAAAAGTAGTACTTGTAGTCCGTGGGAATCTCTCCTGTCGCTACCGGCTCTGTCTCAGTAGTATCTTCTACGGGTGTCTCTACTTCTGTCTGCTCAGGTGCAGGCTCGGCCGGAGTTTCTCCGCCCTTTGTGCAGCCGGCAAACATAGTTGCTGCCATCGCACCGCAAAGAAGAATGCTAAGTAACTTCTTTTTCATTTGTTTTCCTCCTGTGTATTTTGAGTATTTAAATAACTTTTTCTATTTTAACCCGCTTCACCCGGGGTAAAATCAGTATCTTACTGTCCAAACGAATCAACAATCGACTGGTACCTGTTCAGATCCTCCTCAGATAGAACATCATATCCGCCGGGACCGAAGTAGGACAGCATTGCTTCCGCATGGTAATAGTTTGCCTGCTCCGTAGCTTCTGCCGCATAGTCAGCTGCTTTAGCCGATCCCGCATCAACAAGATCGTGTATGCCTATCTTGTTAAAGTACTGATCACAGAAATTCCAGTATCCTGCGATAGAGTACCATCCGTAAGGAACAGGTCTGGTGATGGATGCAAAGTAATCATCCCAATACTGCTTATGCTCCTCATCTGTGGGGAACATTGCCTTATATCTGGTCCATACTTCCTCGTCAAGAGTCATGGGAACGGGCATGTTGGAATGCTTAAGAGCTACGCCCGATGCATTGGTGATGCTCTCGTCCTCGTAGATATCAAGACGGGCTTTCCATCCTTCGGTTCCGATACCCATAAACTTAAGAAGAAGGTATGCTTCATAAGGATGCTCACATGATGTTGACACACCGCCGATATACATGTTTGCTATGATGTTGTGATCCTTCTCATCCACTACATTGGGTGTTACATAGGGAACAATATCAAGTCCGTACTGCTCCTGATACCCATCGGTAGCCCAGATGTTCTGATATGACCAGAAGCCCTCTGAGAATACTGCTACGTGACCTGTTGAACCAAACCAGGTTCCCCAGTCTCCGGACCAGTCCTCCATAGCCTGAGTATCCTGCTGAGGCGCAACATATCCGCCGGTCTTAAGGTCACCGAATTCCTGCTCTCCGATAGCCCAGTAAGAAAGATCGAAATCGTTTCCGTCAAATCCGAACTCACCCTTGATGGCACGCTCTGCGGTAGCACAGGCAGCAATGCCATACAGTGAATCAAGTCTGTTGTAGTATCCCAATCCGTAATACTTCATGCCTGTACGATCATCTACTGTTGCATCCTTGATGAGCTGTATCATCTCATCCCATGTCCAGTCAGTTCTGGGCATCTGCAGATTAAGCTTTGTTATGACATTCCTGTCAATAAATATCGCACTGGGCTGATACCATGTGGGAAGTCCGAACCATCTGTCGGTGTCAAACTTTCCGATACCGTAATTCTTGATGGAAACCATCATGTTGTTCATGTCGGGGTCGTTCTCAACATAATCGGTGATATCCAGCCAATACATGTTTGCAAGAGCTGTGTCGGAATCCGTTCCCGAGAATACATCGGGGAATTCCCCTGCAGCCGCAGCTGCCGAGAGGTCTGTAGACATGTCGGCGATCTGCTTGCATTCAACTTTTATGTTGGGATACTTTTTCATAAAAGCCTCGGCAAGAAGTCCGATGGTTGTCTCATCCTCGTAGTGCCAGTAGGTCAATGTGATGTTTTCTGTGGTAACGCCATCCTCGCTCACAGCTCCGGTGTCTGCTCCGCCGGTTGATCCTCCGTTGGATCCGCCCGTGGATCCTCCTTTAGAACATCCTGCAAGAAGCCCTACAACCATTGCTGCTGAAAGAAGAGCTGCCACAATTTTGTTCTTTTTCATAACTACCTCCTTATGTATAGTGATGCATATAATCACGATTCTTTATCTACGCACCCTCACAATTGAGTGCTCGTATTCCATTTATCAGACCTTATTCTCCGGTTATACCTGCCCTGTCTATACTCTCCACAAACTGCTTCTGAAGGATCAGATACATAACAAGCAGCGGAAGGATACTGATGGTGGTGGCCGCCATCCTCACCGATTCGTTGAGGCTCGTTGCGGTATCTCCGACAGATGCCTTTGTGGTAAACGACATATCAAAGTTTTTGAGCTGAACCACCAGATTCGTCCAGATGCTCTTTGATGCAAGTCCCTGCACATACAGCTCTGTCAGATAGGACTCATTCCAGTACCACACGAATGAGAATAGTACTACTGTAACTATCGCAGGTATCGCTGATGGAACCGCGATACGGAAGAATGTCTTGAAGTGTCCTGCTCCATCGATAGCTGCCGCCTCCGTGAGCACCTTCGGTATCTGCCTGAAGAACTGATAAAAGATCAGTATGAAGATAGGTGCATTCAGTCCGTTTCCGAAAAGCGCGGGGATCACAAACGTGAGTATCGTGCCAAGTATCTTCATGTTGTTGTACAGCACATAGGTCGGTATCATGGTCACCTGACTCGGAAGGATGTAAGAGAAGATGAGAAGACCCATCATTATCTTTTTCCCTTTGAAGTCGTACCTTGCGAATCCGTAGCCCACCAGCATGCAGATCACAATATTGCAAAGGGTGGGGAGCCCTGCTATCGCAATGCCCTTAAGGAAGGACATCAAAAAGTCCATCGACTTTCCCGCATCTATGTAATTCTGAAAGTAAAATGTGCTCGGTATCCACTTGACCGATGTATCCAGCAGATCATCCCGGCTCATAAAGCTGGTGCTTATCATATAGAGCATCGGGTAGAGATAAACGAAGCCTATGCAGATGAGAAGTGCGTATATCACTATCATCTTGCCCACTCCCTGTTTCTCTCTTGTACCGAAGATAAACCGGTGGAGCTTTTCTTTTGTAAAGGTCTTTCTAATAGTCTCCGCTGCCGTCGTAAGTCTTGTAGCGGTGGCTGCGCCTTGCGCGTTCAAGTTTTCTGACATTCCTTACGCCCCTCCTTTCTATCTTCCTTGACAGTCTCTCCTCACGTTTGAGCATCCTCTTTCTCTTTTGAACCAGTCTGTCGTACTGATCCTTCTTGCTTCCGAGAATGAGGAAGAACAGAAGCACGATAAGCGTTACCACTATCGAGTACATCCATGCCATGGCGGATGCATATCCGTATCCTTTCTCCTTGGTACCCGAGAACATGGCATTTTTGATCATTACTATCAGCGAGTTCTGTTCGTTGCTAGAGAGGAAAATAACTGTGTAAACCGCATTCAGAAGTATAAAGTTTTTGATCGTCGGAAGGGTTATCTTCCAAAAGCATTCCCAGCCACTTCCACCATCCATCTTTGCTGCTTCGTAAAGCGAGGGATCCACCTTCTGCAGAGCCGACAGGAATATGAGGATCTGTACTCCGGAGTACCAGAGAACCATTATCATATTTCCGAAAAGCTCACCGATGGATGTGGCCACCGAGTAAGGAAGGAATGTGTCCAAAGCGTTTATGACCGCCTGTGTGTTCATGGCGGGGATCGTGGATGCTCCTTCGCTCACCAGCATGTTCATGACCGGTCCGCTGACTATGATAACGGGAAGGAAAAATATCAGTCTGAAAAATGCTTTAGCCTTTATCTTTCCGTTCAGCATTATCGCGATTATCAGCGCGAAGACGACTATTATCGGAACCTCGACTATCGTCTGCCAGATGTATGTGACCAGCTGCTGCGGAAACTCCGGATTCTCAAGCCATATCTGGGTGAAGTTTCCCGTTCCCACAAAGTTGAACTTTGTTCCCAGGGGTGTGATCCTTATGTTGTACCACATGTAGTAAAAGGACTGCCCCAGCGGGATAAGCACAAAGATCAGCGTTCCGATGATCCAGGGGAGGACAAAGAAGTAGCCCATCCTTGCTTCGCGGGCTTCGAGCTTCCCGCGCTTTACGCGCACTCTTTTCGGCTTCTTCTCTTCGATATCTTGTTTTACCTGATTGTTAATATCACTCATTACCTGCCTACCTCATAGGACATTGCATCGACTGTTATTCCGTCAGCCTCTGCTTCTTCACGGCTGTAGTTTATGTATATTCTGATACCGTTTGAGTAGGTGACCTTTGTTATTCCGTTTCCGAGTATTTCGTGCTCGATGATCTGTGCATCTCCAAGCATCTCATTAAGATCTCCGAGCTGCTCGTCGTACTCCCTGATCGTATCTTTATACGAGCTGTATTCCGAGCTGTACACATCACCGGAATTGGTATAAATAAGCTCTGCGGAACTCTCTTTGGTGATATAGAAGGAAGGGAAACTTCCGCTTTCTACCATCTTTAAGAAGAATTCCTGTTTGTTGGCTTCGAAATTCACATATTCCGCATACACCGGTATGCTTCCCTTGAGTACCATGCTAAGGAAGGGTATGCTCTCATCCTCAAAAATATAAGCCGAGGTGTAAAGAGGCATGTCCAGAAATGCTCCCGTGTCCGCCCAGAGGTATGCGAAAGGCTGCTCCATTATCAGGTCCGTGTTTCCCGCAAGCTTTGCAACTGTTCCGGAATAAGAATCCTGAGTGTCATATCTCGAATAATTCTTTCCGCTGTAATTGTAGGAAAAAAGATTTCCGGTGATACCCGCAAGTGCAACCTTGTTTACCCCCTTTGAGGTGTAGCTCTTAACAAACCTGTCCAAAAGAGCTTCGCTTCTCGATGGGATTATGTACAAGAGCTTTTTGTAGACATCCATATAGGTTGTCATCTCGAATCTTCTCTTGTTTATCTTCTTTACCACATTGAATGTCGCATTTTTCTCGTCAGGATTGATAAGCAAAGCATCATTGTAAAGGTAAAGGTCGATCCCTCTTCCGGCTGCATCGTTTATGAGCTTTGTGAGCTTAGCCTTTCCTCCGATATTCCGGTCAACGCTGTAGGAGCTGATAGGAACACTGTAAAGGCCTTCCTTCTGCCATCCCTTGTAAACCGACAGGATATCCGTCACGTTCTCTGATGCCAGATCGTCATATATCTCATAGATGTCATCGACTGTGGTCATCACCACCGGTGTGGTTCCTATAACCCATTTCTCACGTTCGGTTCCGAGGAAATCTATCCTTGTTTTGTAGGAGTCATCCGCCTTATTCAGATATCCGTTTGATGTGAGATACTCTCTGTAGGCATTAGCCATACCCGAGTAATCCGCATCATCCTCCGAAAGGAATATGTATCTCACTCCCAGGTCCGAATGACTTCTTTCCGATTCGTAAATGTGGAGCGATCCCGCGGTCGAGTTGTTACTTGTGGGCTGAGTGTAAGTCTTTCTTAAAATGAATTTTGCATATGCCCTGTTGTAATCAACCGAGACGCCGTTTGGTATACACTCTATGGTAGCTCTGGCCTCACCGTCTTCCACCACCGCAAGATATGCGATCCCGTCATCCGTGTGAGCTATTCCGAATACCGGCGCTATAACCTTTTCCGCATCGGATATGGTATTGTATCTTTCCTTCAGAAGAGTGGTCACATCCGACTCGTCGAATCCCACATCGCTTCCGTAAATCATTCCGGAAAATCCGCTCTTGAACTTTCCCTCTTTATCATCGAGATAGATAAGCGCCCCGTTTCCGTCGGGAACCAGGATATATCCTTCCTTATCGTCCAGGTAGGAACTTCCCATATAGGGGTAGATGGCGATGGTTCCGATGAAGTAGCTGTCCCCGTCCTCGTGGATCGAATCATCCGGAATAAACGCCTTTACACCGTCATCCGTGATCTCCACTTTAAGAGTCATTCCGAACCTGTATTTACTCCAGTAGATCTCGGATGAAAAACCTTTGTCGGTTTTAGTTGTCTTCAGCGATACATTGTCGTTTATAAGGTCAGCCTGCTGGGTGTCGTCGTTTCCGTTTATCATTGTGATAACAACGGCGGACTTCATAGCTCCCAGCCAGGTGTTGTTGCTCTTTCCGTCATCATAGCTTACAGCCGATTCCATGTAAGCTCCTGTCTCTTTATCCTCCACTACTATGGATAGATCATCCTCTCTCATGTAGAGCCGGTACCTGCTGCTCTCTGCCACAAAGCTGTGACCGTCAATTTCGTCGGCAGCTTTGACGGCAGAGATGTCAGAGGAACCAAAAGGGAGGGTAAAGTGCGGCATCGTGAGTGCCAACAGCACTGATGCCAGGAGAGCTGATAATATTTTACCGATTCTTTTATGAGCCAATTCGATACACCACCTCTCCAACTATCGATTGCAGGAAGTCAAATACCTGCGACCACAGAACATATATTATAAATGCCAGAAGTGCTACGATAAGGATCGTAAATATCGTAAGAAGTATGATCTTAATCGTCTCTCCGACCGTGTAGTTGTTGATCTCCTGAACACTTATAAAGATCATTACCGCTATCCATACCCACATGCACAGATTTCCGAAATGAACAAAGAAGATCTCATTATTGGAAACAATGTGTGAGAGTAAAAATACTATCGGAGTAAGGATCACATAGGGTGCAAAACTGTATATAAGCGAGCAGTAGATATCCTTGAATCTTCCTTCACCGTCATTGATGGTGCACATCAGGTAGTTGCAGGATACGATCAAAAGCAGTGCTATTATTATCATTCCCACATCGGAGAGCACATCAAAGCTTCCGTCCCTGACTGTCTTACTTAAAAATCCGCAGAAGTATTTGTTGATCACATAGAATACTATCGATACAACAAGGATGATATTTGCGGAAAGAACAGATACCTTTCCCTCTCTCTTTATGCCGTAGCATCCATCCACCGGATGTCTCATAAAGTAGAACATATATCCTATCTGCTTTATCAGTTTTACTTCGCCTATCTTTGCAAGCGCTGCCTTCGGCTTATCAAGGATATGCTTTTTCTTATGAAGCACTCTTGTCACATTCCAGAGGATCACAATGACCACTATCACTATTGCGATCCACGTGAGATTCTTTTTAAGCCAGATATTCCTGATCTCCCAGAACGCATCCGAATATCCTTCGTTATCCTTTGCGATACGGGCATATTTAAGAGCTCCCTCGTAGTCACCCTCCTTATAGAGAGCTTTTCCCATGGCCATGTTGGCGTAGGTGAAGAGGTTATTCATCTCGAGCACTTTTCCGAGAGGTTTCTTGCTTTCCTCGTAACGTCCCTTCGAGAACAGATTCAGTGCATCATGAAGATATGCTGTAAATTCAGTAGGTTCAAATACCTGGATCTGCGCCTTCTCGGAATCGAGAACATATATCTTATCGTCGAGGCCTATCTGTATCGCTTCAACCTTGGTAGAGAGTCCTATACGCTGTTTGCCGTCATCGCTTCCGCCAAACATGAAGAGCAGATCGCCTTCGTTATTGTATTCGTATATAAATCCTGTCTGGGTTGCCACAAACACGTTATCGTGGTTTCCGGCTGCCACCGCTGCGGGTATGTCCGGGTAATCGGTGGTCTCTATCATATTTACGCCCGCGATATTGAGGCGCTTTAAAGTGTCATTGTGTTCGCCTCTGGTAATGGTGTAAATGACACCTTTGTCATCTATGGCCATATTGTCGGGAGTGGCCGGAATATTGGACTGCATCTTTGCTCTCTGGGCATCGGTAAGAAGGGCTCTCCAGATGATGGTCCAGAGGTTTGCATTGGTTGCATTCGTTCCGAAGTATCCGAGGAATGTTCCTCCCTCGACGGGACTGATCTGAACGATACCATTGGTGTTGGATTCGCAGATAACATATATGGTTCCGGATTTATTTGCCACCACCTTTAATGGAAGGAAATCCTGCGCCTCACCATACATTGCCTCGGTGGGTTTCGTATAGGTTTCTATGAGATTACCTTCTTTATCGAAAACAAATACCGCTTTGGCATCTCTGTCTGCCACGTAGGTCTTGTAATCCTTTGTGACATATATTCCCTTTGGAGCTGTGAGGATTCCCTCTCCGAAGGTCATCACAAGCTCGTTGTCCATGTCGGATACCACCACTCTGGCATTACCGCTGTCGAGTATGTAGATATACTCATCATTTACAATGGTAAAATCCGTCGGCGTGAGGAGTGTTTCCTCTCCGATCTTGGTTATGGTCTTGTAGGGCAGATAAGCAGTCTGCGTCTCCGTCACCGAACCATAACCGTCCACGGTATATGTCTTGTAGGGTGCATCCGCCAGAGCTGTCATTGCAGTCGACCCGAAGATGATCCCCGCAAGCACGAGGGGCAGTATAGCGGACCCGATCAATTTTTTAATCCTGTTTTTCACGACTATCTACCTCTTGGTTGTTACTTGATTCCGGAGTGTGCCATAGTGTTCATCACGTTCTTCTGAAGTATGCAGAAGAGGATGAGGTTGGGCAGGAACATGATAAGTGACGCTGCCGCCGCGATTCCCTGACCTGCAACAGTGTTGGTGGTTGTTGTGGAGGTCAGCGTGTTCATATAAAATGCAAGTGCTTTGATGGAGTCATCATTTACATAGTAGTTGGATGTCTCCAGATTGTTCCACACCTGCTGGAAAACGAGGATCGCCGCCGTTGCTATCGCAGGCTTTATGAGAGGAAGAATGACTTTCAGGTATATCTGCCATTCCTTTGCTCCGTCCATGTATGCCGCCTCGATAAGCGAGTCCGGAACCTGATCGACGAACTGCTTTATCAGGAAGAGCCCGACGGGAAGTGCTATCAGCGGAAGGATCTCTGCCCAGTAGGTATCGATCATTCCGAGCTTGTTTACCACCAGATATCTGGGGATCATTACCGCCACCGACACAAACATGAGGGCTATCTGGTTGATCTGCATCATCACCTTGGCGCCCTTGAACTTTATCTTTGAAAGAGCGTATGCCGCCATGGTGGAGAAAAGGAGCGAGCCGAACACAACCGCCACCGTAACGAATATGCTGTTGAAAAAGTATTTTGAAAGCGGTATGCTTCCCGTTCTCGAAGCCTTTATCAGTTTTGCGAAATTATCAAGCGTTGGATGCAGGGTGATAAATTTCGGAGGAAAGGCAAAGAGCTCTTCCATGGGCTTAAATGCGTGGAAAATGATAAAGATGATCGGCAGTCCGCAGAGAAGCACCATGGGAAGTACCAGAAGATATATCTTTATCTGACTCTTTTCAAACTTGTCAGGATTCATTCTGTGTCCTTTGTAAGCCATCTTCTTCTCCTTTCCTTAATCCTTCTCTCCGAAGAGTTTGGTCGATACCGAGCTGAATATCTGCACGATCAGAAGCAGTATTACCGAAACCGCTGCGGCGTATCCCATTTCATATCTGATAAATCCATAGTCTTCTATGTGGTTGACTATGAGCTGCGCGGAATATCCCGGTGTGGGGTTACCCGCCAGCATGGTCGCTATGGCTCCGTTCTGAAAGGCTCCCACTATCTGCATTACCGCTGCAAAAAGCATCTGCGGCTTCATGCTGGGAATGGTCACATATATCATCTCCTGGAAGCGGTTCTTTACTCCGTCGATGGCTGCCGCTTCATAAAGCGATTCATCTACATTGAGAAGTCCTGCCAGGATAGAGAGGAAGCCCACGCCCATGCTGCTCCAGAGTCCGATGATGATGACTATGGGGAGCAGGAAGTTGGCGTTTGTCAGCCAGATGACCGGTTCGTTTATCACCCCGATCTCCATCAGCCAGCTGTTAAGGTATCCTGTCTGATCTCCGGTGAAAAGGATCTTCCAGAGCACGCTCATGGCCACACCTGTAGTCATACTGGGGGAGTATAGGATCAGTGCAAATATCGTTCTCGGAAGCTTGGGCAGGTTTGCCAGCCCGAATGCCAGCAAAAATGCCAGCACGTATCCGCCGACTCCGACGATAAGAGCATATTTGACCGTGTTCGGAAGCACGAACTTCATAAACACATCGTCACTGGTTATGAGATTGATGTAATTCAGAAAACCGACAAATTTGGGAAACTGGATCGCATTAAAGTTGGTGAAGGAAAGCACCACTGCCATCACTACCGGCGCAAGTATGAATGTCACAAAAAGCGCCGCATATGGGAATACGAAAATGTAACCCGCTTTGTTGTTATGAGTTCTTTTTCCTACGGATGACTTTGCCATAACTGTTTATCTTTCTATCACTTGCTCATTATTTCTCTTACTGTCTCTACGCTCGGAGCTACATAGGGCTTTATCACATTGCCGTCCGAATCGAGGTAACCGAATTCTTCGAGCTTTCGCTCCGTCTCCCTCGTAACTGTCTTTACAACTTCATCTATTCGTGATCTTACTGACTCTCCGTTAACTACCACATCATTGTAGGCGTTTGAGATTTCACGCTCCATCATGTAGCTGCCCGGGAGTCTGGGAGCTTCCAGTATGTACTGCGCCTGCTCCATGATGATATCCTTGTCGGATGTTGGGTAGGGAAGCAGTGCAAAAGCCTCAACGTTCGCGGTAGGCCAGATGTACTCATCTCCGTAGAGGATCTGCAGTCTCTGTCCAAACTCTGCCTGAACCTCAGCTCTAGACCACCATTCAAGGAAGTCCCATGCCTGCTGTTCTCTCTCGGGAGTAGATTTAAACATTACCGAGCTCTCGGCTCCTCCCGCCATGTATCTGTATATTTCTCCGGTCTCGGGATCTTCCACTCCGGGCACAAGGGTTATAGCCCATGAATTTGCTATCTCCGGTGCCGCATTAAGGATAAGGTTGTAGGAATTGAAATCCGCTATTCCTATGGGCAGATCCCCGTTTCTGAAATGTTGGTAGAAATTCGGCACATCCACCGGCAGATCATATAATGTGAAAAGCTCGGTGAGCTGTGTGAATCCTTCGACTGTCTCCTCGCTGTCCACCGTTATATCCAACGCAGTCTCGCCGTAGAGGCTTCCGCCGTTCTGGAAGATAAGAGGTGTGGTTCCGTGGAAGTTTCTCATGGCAGCCATCGGAGCTGTAGGATAATATACATTCAATCCTCTCATCTGAAGGTCGGGAAGCATTGCGATCAGCTCGTCCATCGTCTCAGGCGGCTCAAGCCCCAGCTTGCTTAAAATGTCCGTTCTGTAGAACATAACATAGAAGTTCATCGTCTCGGGGAGTGAATAAAAACCGTCGCCCACCACCGAGGGAACAAGGAGTCCGTCCGAATATCTTCCAAACACCTCCTTGTAGTCATCGAACTGTGTCATGTCTACCAGAGCGCCTCTTATAGCGAGGTCATAAGGTATGGAGTAGTTGATACCGGTCGCTATATCCGGTGTATCTCCGGAGGCGTTTGAAAGGATGAGCTTCTGTGCATCTGTCATGAGACAGAGGTCAACCTGTATCCCCGTCTCCGATGTGAATTCCTCATCGATCATCTTCTGCATGATCTCCACATAAGTGCGGGGTCTGTTCACCCACACCTGAATGTGGCTCTTATCCGTGTTGGATGCCGAGTAGGACTGTCCAAAAAAGGAATTGAAAAATCTTGTAACTGACATCCGGGCGGATGAAAACAGGTTTAATCCCTTTGGAAGCTTTGCTCCGCTCTGGTAGATGTATATCCGGTCGATGGCAAGATCGTTATCGTTTATCAGATCCACAAAGTTTGCGATCTGAGTGTTTACCGAGTTTGTGCTGGTGGCAAGTTCTCCAACTCTGTAGACCAGCTCATTTGGCTCTTCTGCCAGATCCTGAAGCTGCCTTGCACCTATCAGCAGATATGAAAAAGCGGCAACCTGTTCGGGCTTTTTCGCATCCACATATTTTTCCGCATCTTCTGCAAGGGCATAAAGATCGTCCACCCATCCCTGCAGCCTTTCCTGAATGTCAGGAATATATCTTGTGAGTCTTAAATCTCTGTATTTATCGGTATTTGTTCCCGCGACCTTGGTCACTTCGAGTGAAAGATCGCTGATGCCGGCCATTATCTCGTCAACCTTTTCAAGGGCACTTCTGAGATTGTCGGCACTGATGGTAAGTGATATTGTGTGTTCGCCGGGCTCAAGGTATACGCTCAGCTTTTCACCGTTGTCATCGGTAAGAGTTCTTGTTTTGAAATTGTTGTTCGCCTCAACGGCATATGACTGAAATGCCGTGTTGGGTATCTCCCCGTCTATTCTCCAGTCCACGAAAACAGGAAAATCATTCTTTTCCGACTGGCGGTAATTCATGCCTATGTAATAATAGCCGGCATTGTCTACGTTAAACTTGTATGTGACGCTCTGCCCCGCCTCGTTAAATGAATCTTCATCGATCAGATTGAGTACCGTCACCTTTGCATCAAGAGGATTGATCTTTGATGAATACTCACCTGTGGCGTGTATTGAGGAATCGTTCCTCTCGTAGAAATCCTCCGCCTCGATGGTGATGAGGCTGCTTCCTTCTGCCTTTTGCGATCCTGCATACTCGGGAATGCTTTCAGGTGCGCTCAGTGTAAGATTACCTACAAGCACCGTGCCTTCCTGCATGATGAACTCAATTTCATGCTTTCCTGCTGTAAGCTCTATGGCAAGGGGCTGAGAGTAGCGATAGCTGGCATCCATTGCCTCCTTGTGTTCCCAGCGGATAAGCTTATCCGGAAGGGATACTATTTCGTTCCCGTAGCGGTCGGTGTCAACTGCCTTTGATACCCATGTGGTCTCGAAAGTCATGCTGCGGGCTTCGTAAAAGGGATACTCACCGTCTATCTTCATTCCTATCTCAACCGGGAGAATGGAAGCATCATAGGAAAGATAGTCAAGACCTATAAGGTATTTTGCGGTTTCAGGTACGTCGATGGTTACGCTGAAGGTGTCACCCGCCTTGACGGAAGCCACTTTGTTTCCCTCGGGGTAATCGTGATTGTCGGAGGTCAAAACCTCTGATCCTGTGATTATATCTTCAATAGAAAATGCAACAGGAGCTCCGGTGTAATCTGCAGCAGTATATCCTTTGCTTACGCTTGTGTAATTTGTTTCAAGCCTGTCTGCGCCTGTACCTTCGACGGGAGCTGTAAGAAGTTCCGATCCCGGCTCCTTGGCATAAGCGACGGATCCGGCACCTGTAAATCCTGTGAAGGATACAGCCAGCGATATTAAGATTGATGCTGCTTTTTTAATGTTCTTACGAAACATCTGGAAATCTCCTGTTGCTTTATCTGCTGCTACGCAGCCGTTTAAGCCATTGTTACTTCAAGATGAAGGACACTGCTTGCGGGGATCTTAAACTTAAGCTTGTTATCCTTGAAGCTTACATCCTCGAACTTTGCTTTCTTTACCACATTGGGCTTAGCGAAAGTGTTGTGTGCATGGATCTCGCCGCCGACGATCTCGCCCTTTACCGACTTGATCTTCGATCCGGCTATCTCGGTATCGATGCTGTATGCCTTCTTGATGGAAAGATTGGTGAGGGTGATGTGCATCTTTCCATCCTTGCCAACGGATACAGACTCGGTAAGATTGGGAACCATGTTCTGCTCTTCAAGTCCTATCTCCTCGGTGTCGATGTAGCTCTCGATAAGTTCTGCATCCTGATGATGTTTGTACAGGTCGAATACATGATAGGTAGGTGTCTTCACCATCTTTTCGCCCTCTGTGAGGAGTACGGACTGAAGAACGTTAACCATCTGAGCTATGTTGGCCATCTTTACTCTGTCACAGTGCTTGTTGAAGATGTTGAGGTTGATCCCGGCAACAAGCGCGTCGCGGATCGTGTTCTGCTGATAAAGGAATCCGGGATTGGTTCCGGGCTCTACATCGTACCAGGTTCCCCACTCGTCAACGATCAGGCCGACTTTATTGTTCTTGTCGTACTTATCCATGATGGCGGTGTGGTGTTTGATAAGATCTTCCATATAAAGAGTCTTCTTTAAAGTCTCATACCATTTCTTATCATCAAACTCTGTAGCGCTTCCTTTGTTCTCCCATCCGCCGGGGAAGGTGTAGTAGTGGAGGCTTATTCCATCCATGAATCCGTGAAGGAACTCGGGCGAAGCAAAGCATGTTGCCATTACCTTGTCTGTCCAGTTGTAATCATCTACATTAGGTCCGCAGCAGATTTTGAAGATGGGCTTATCATTGTTGTAATTTCTTACATATGTCTGATATCTTCGGTAAAGATTTCCGTAATACTCGGGAGTCATGTTTCCGCCGCAGCCCCAGTTCTCATTTCCTACTCCGAAATAATTGACTGTCCAGGGATCCTTGCTTCCGTTTTTCTTTCTGAGATCTGCCATGGGTGATACACCCTCAAAGGTCATATACTCAACCCACTCACTCATCTCCTGCACGGTGCCGCTTCCTACATTTCCGTTAACGTACGTCTTGCATCCAAGCTGTTTGCAGAGCTCCATGAACTCGTGCGTTCCAAAGCTGTTATCCTCTACAACACCTCCCCAGTGAGTGTTGATCATCTTCTTTCTGCTCTTCTTGGGGCCGATGCCGTCTTTCCAGTGATATTCATCTGCGAAACATCCGCCTGGCCATCTCAGTACAGGGACCTTTATATCCTTGAGTGCCTTGACTACATCCTTTCTCATCCCGTTCACATTAGGGATCTTGGAATCCTCGCCCACATATATTCCTTCATATATGCATCGTCCGAGGTGCTCCGAGAAATGTCCCTGCAGTTCGGGATTGATGTGTCCCTTTTTGTTTCCTGGGTTGATGTAAAACTTTGCCATTTTTTCTCCCTTTCTTCCTTCTTTTTCATTCATTTGTGAAAAAGAAATTGTTATGACTCTTTATTTGCTGTTTTGTTTCACTAACGAGTTAAATAGTACTGTTTTCGCTTAACTTTAATCTCACTTTACTAATTTTTGTTCCAAATATCAACCCCTTATTCATTTCACTTTTGTCAAAAATACGCTTAGAAATTTGTGCATTATCACTAAAACGTTTTCGATATTGACAGCATTTTTCCGTCAGTATATAATCATGTTTAAGTGTTGACTGTAATATTATATTTTGCACTTAACCTTATTGGGATATATTCAGATCATGTAAGACATTGATAACTATTTCACAATACGCTGAAAGAAACTACCGGGTGTGTTAAGACTGAAGAAACAGGGCTGAGGCGTACAAATACTATAAATACTTAGAAGTATATAGAAAAGTGAGGATAAAGAATTGCTTTATTTTAACTCAATAGGCGAAGCGGAAGAGGTTTTCAAAGCACTGAGCACCCCTATGCGGATACGCATCATGGAGCTGATCAGTGAGAATGACAACATGAGCATGAACGATCTGGCTGAAACCCTCGGACTCACAAACAGTGCAATTTCCATGCATGTGAGCAAACTGGAGGCCGCCGGACTCATTGCCATACAGACAGCCTCCGGAAAGCGCGGGATCATGAAGGTGGTACGTCCTATTCACGAGCGGCTCATAGTGGATATGACAAACCCGGAGGGAGGTATTGCCGCCAACAGCTGTTATACCGACAGCATTGCAGTCGGTCACTACACAAGTGCGGATGTACATCCCACCTGCGGTCTTTCCACCGCCAGCAATCTGATAGGAGATCTTGACAATCCAAAGGTATTTTCCTACCCCGAGCGCTTCACTGCGGATATCCTGTGGATAGGATACGGAAGTGTCACTTATAACCTTCCCAACAGGCTTCGTCCCGGGCAGCAGCTGACAGAGCTCCGAATCTCATTCGAGATCGGTTCAGAATGCCCGGAATTCAATGATGATTATCCCAGCGATATTTATTTTGAACTGAACGGAAAACAGCTTGGAAAATGGATCAGCCCCGGTGACTTTGGCAACAGACGGGGTATGCTCTCCCCCATATGGTGGCCGGAAAAGCTGAATCAGTACGGTCTTTTAAAGACACTGATAATAAACAGCGCAGGCACCTTTATGGATGGCACCTACAAGCTCTCTAATGTGACGATCAATGACCTCAGTATAGATTACAACAGCGATATAAACTTCACGTTCTCGGTTCCCGAGGATACCGCAAACTGCGGCGGACTTACCCTCTATGGCGAGACCTTCGGAGATTACAGCCAGAACATTATAACGAAGATGTATTACAAAGAAACTTGAATATCAAAAACCCCCCATCATGAAGATGGGAGCGTCATAAGACAGTAATGTTTAAGAATTTAAGAATTGGAAGGCGTGGCTTTGGTCACGCCTTTTCTTGTGCTAAGAGTTCATTCAGAGTGATCCATTCCTCCCATTTATATACGACACGAAAATAGGTGAAATGTTCCATGTGTTCCAATAAATATTAAGTATTATTACTTATTTGACCGGCTGTCCGGATGAACAAGAAAAAGCCGTTGGTGCAGGCTGTCACATCATGCTATAATGAATCCATGAACATGATAGCAGATGTAAAAGATAATTTAAAAAGAAAGAGAGGTACAGGAATGAATTGTATTTATTGTGGCAAACCGCTCAGCGGGGACTCCAGATTCTGTTCCGCGTGCGGAAATCCCGTTCCGGTTCAGAACAACACACAAAACTACCAGCATGTACAGCAGCAATATTCACAGCAGGTACCTCAGAAACCTGCAAAGCGCAGGAAAGGCCCGCTTCTGGGACTGCTTATCGCATTTGTGATAATTGTTCCGCTGTTTATTCTGGGTTGGTATGTAGTTGAAAAAATCCGCGGGGCAGTCAGTGGTTTTATGGACAATCTGACCTTCGGCGAAGTTGAATATGAAGGAGAAAGGATTACTGCACAGAAGGGGGAGGAAATTGTATTTGAAGGTGAAGACTCAGAACCTGTCGTGACGTTTTTCGTTGCGGGAAAGGAGGCTTAAATGGGTAATTTTTGTACTAAGTGCGGATCACCTCTTGGCGAAAACATGAAATTCTGTGCTAAGTGCGGAGCTCCTAATCCCGCAGTTCAGAATACAGCGCCGCAGCCTCAGCCCGTACAGCCGCTGGTTCAAATGACAGTACAGCCGCTGCCTCCGGCACAGGTACCTCCTCAGCCCCAGCCTCAGTACGTTTATAATCAGCAGCCCTGGCAGGCACCGACCCAGCAGACTGTTTATGATCAGCCGGCTCCTCAGGAGAAGCCCCAAAGCTCCGGCGTCGGAAGAAGAGTTGCATGCATCATTCTGGGAGTGATACTTGCGGCAGAGGTTTGCTTTGCGCTGTTTGTATATCCCAAGTTTATCGATCTTGACAGATTTAAAAAATCCGAAGTTGCCATGACCAATATTCCCAAGGATCCGAAGGAGAGATATCTTTTCTTCCTTGAGAACAGCTTCCCCATGATCGAAGAGAAGTTCAGCGATCTTGGAACAAAGCAGTTTGACCTTTTCTTCAGCATGGGCGTTGACGAGAGCGGAAAATCCCATCAGACAGATACCCAGACCACCGTCTCTCTTCGCAATATGGAGGGCGAAGAGGAAAATGTTGGTATCTCCCAGTTTACCACGTTCAACAAAGATACCGGAGATGCCTCCATGGGTCTTTACTATGAGTACGGAGATGCTGTCTGCAATACCGGTGTATATTTTACCGGTAATGAGATGAACTGCCTGAAGAAGAACGGAGTTGTTGTTCAGTACAATATTCCCGATGAGCAGAAAGCGGGAATCAGAAATATGTGCGCGGCCGACAAATTCGCCATGATCAAGATGGGCAAGTATTCCGAGGAAGTAATAAGCTGGGAAGAACAGATGGATCAGCTGAAGAACGGAGTATTTGCAGAATATACGGACGATGATTTTGAGATTACTAGTGAAAGCATAGACATTCTTGAAGGCAACTGCAAATGCGAGGTTGTTACAACCACTAAGCATGGTGCAGAGGGTGTCATTCTGTTCAACGAGATATTCAGCCGCATCAACATGGTTGCGGACTACCCTGATTTCACGGATCCTCTTAAAAACGCCATGAATGAGGAGACGATGACAGAGGATGAAAAGGCCGGTGCCGAAGTTACTGTTGATGCAATCTCCTACAGAAATGTACCCGTCGGGCTGCGCATTACCGCCAATATCAGAGGCGAAAGCATAAAGGCTGTTGTATTTGCATTCTATGACGGAAACGAGGAGCACACTCAGTTCACTATAAATGTTCCTACACATTATCTGGAGGATGTTGATTATGTGGCAGACGAGACCAGTGAGTACACTGAGGTTTCTTACGTGGACAAGGTTTTCTCAAAGGGTGGCGGGAATTATAAGTATGAGACAGATATAAAATCCGGCACTTTCAAGATGAATACGGAACTTTCCGGAACCATCAGTGACAGTTCCAGAAAGATGAGTGGTGATTTCGAAATTCAGACAACCGTTAACAATAAATCAGACTGGCTTGTTACCGGAAAGATATCAATTTCCGAGAGCACTTCATCTTCATCAAAGACATCTTCGAATGTGATCGACTTTAAAATTGTTCCCATCATTCCTCCTGAACTGGCGGATGAAGAGACAGAAAATCAGGAAATGAACGGAACCATCAGAAATGAAACCACATCCAGGTTCGTAACTCCTTCCATCGATCCTCCGATATTTATAGAGGGTTCCGGTGTAAATGTAGGAAGCGACAAGGATATGCTGACAGAAAATCTCCGCAAGGCAGACGACAGTATGTTTGAAAGCAAAAACTGCTTTATCAGAACTCTTGCAGTATACATATCACTAATGTAGGTGACAGCATGCTCAGTCTTAACAACATCACAAAAAAATATGGGAAACAGACTGTCCTGGATTCGCTGTCCATAAGCTTTGAACCCGGAGAGTTTGTTATGATACTGGGACCAAACGGCAGCGGAAAGAGCACATTGTTGTCAATCATCGCCTCCGCAATAAAACCCGATGGGGGACAGGTATCCATTGACGGGAAAGAAGGCGGAGCGGCCAAAGGGCAGGTCTCCTATGTTCCTCAGGACATTGTGCTGTTTGAAGAGCTGAATGCGGTGGAGAACCTGTATTGCTGGTCTGATAAGGCAATGGGAGAAACCGGAGCCACGATAGAGAGCCTCTCGCAGGAGCTTGGGATGAAGGACTTTATGAAGAAAAGAGTCTCCAGGCTTTCCGGAGGACAGAGAAGGCGCGTCAGCATCGCTGCGGGACTGATAAATGACCGCCGGTATGTAGTGATGGATGAACCCTTTGCCGGCATTGACAGGCAGGGCGCAGACCTCCTGCTGAGACTTCTTAACAGATTAAAAAGTGAGGGTAAGTGTGTCATTATCTGTGAACACAACGAATCCTTCCTTAAAGACCGGGTTACACGAATTGTGCGAATAGAAAACGGGCAGATCGTATCGGATGATAACTAAGTTTTTTTTACTTACGGCTTTCGATATCAAAAGAATATTCGGACGTGGCAAAATAGCGGTGCTGGCTCTAGCTTCACCGCTTATTGTCATTCTGCTTGTTGCGGTGGTGGTGTTACCGCTGGTTGTATCTGCCGGAGACATCTCTGTTCCATATGCAGTATACGAGGAAGATGAATCTGAAGAGGTAAGGCAGTTTATAGATTTTATCGTTAAGGGTGATGCTCTCAGAAAGGCTTCGACCCCGTATCCGGTAAAAGATTTTGAAACCGGAATGAATCTTCTTGAAAATGATAAGGTCAGCGTTTTCGTATATGTTCCCGGCGATTTTTACCAGAGAATGGTTGGCGGGGAGGACGCAGTTCTGGAAATGTACTATTATCCCAGACACACCTTCGAAGCAGAGATGATCAAAATCGTGCTGAACAGCTCCCTTTCTGTTGTCGGAAAGAGCAGGAATATCCTGTCAGTGGCGTGGGACATTGTGTTTGAGGGCGGAAAGAGTGCCGAAGAAAGCGATCAGTTTGTAAATGACTGCATCGTGTATGATGTGGAAAAATACATGCAGCGAAAGAAAATCCTGGGGAGTGAAGGAACCTTTTCCGAGCTTATGGATTTTATGCCCCTGGAGTTTTACCTGTCCGCATTGTTTTCACTCTGTGCCCTTTTTGCCATATTCCCGGGACTTTATCTGACATCCCTTGATGAAGACAAAGTATACAGACGCATTGCGTGCAGCACAGGAAGGCGTGTACGGGCATACTTTATCAGACTGCTCTCTTCAGCGATATTTGTAATCGCTTCAATAGAACTTATGATTCCGATGGCACTGCTGATACAGAGATTCGGCCTGTACTGGGCTAAGTCTGCATCCGAGATCGGGATTATTGCACTGATTTTTTCTCTGCCCATAATAGGAATCTGTTTTTCTTCCATAGGAGTAACCATCGGTTCCTTCTTTAAAGACACCGTTTCCGCAATATGGACGGGGCTTTATGTCTGCGCCGGAATGACCGCGCTGTCAGGCATATTTATCAGCGAATATGCGCTGCCAAAACCACTGGCATTTATAGGTGGCATTCTTCCTTTAAAGTCTGTCATCAACATAATCGGATGCAGCATGTTTGCCTTTGACCCGCTGACATTTCTTTATTCGATTATAAAAATCATGGCATTTGCGGTTTGCCTGATCCTTATCAGACTGCTCGTCTTTCTGCTTGCGGGCTGGTCGGAGAGGAGGCATACATGAACTATCCCTCTCTTATCCTGATGCGTGCAAAGGCGCTTTTCCGTGAAGCAGGTTCGACGATCATTCTTGTAATGATGCTGGTGGTTTCTCTTATGATAGTAATTAACGAAAGGGACGCCGAAAAGAGCAATTTCAGACTGGCAGTGGTAAACACGGACAGCGGTGAACTTGGGAAAAAGCTTATAGACGAGGTCAGGCGGGAAGCCGGTCTTGATGTGGTGCTTACCGACGAAGAAACCGCCGACAGATGGCTGTCAACCGGCAGAGTAAAATGCAAGTTTTATATTAGAGAGAATTTCTCTGAGACCCTGCAGAACAGGAGATTTGAGAATATTGTGGAACTGACGGTTGTTCCGGACAACCCCTACACTGCCAACATCAGTGAGCCCGTAATAAACGGGGTTTTAAAGCTCTGGATGGAAGAAAAAACCATAGATGATGTGTGCAGCCTTGTGGGTATGACGGATGAGGCCGAAGAGGAATTCCGGAAAAAGACAGCAGAGCTCTGGATTAACGGATCATCGATAGTTGTGAGAGATCACATACAGACAAAGGCCGAAGAAACGGAGGAAAGTACAGCCGCTCCATCAGGGCGTGGAGCAAAGCTCTTTGCCGCGCTGACACTGTTTTATTATGTGATCGGCGGAATGTGGATGGTTTCCTACGGAAGAAATCATTTGGCGGAAAGGATCCTTCAAAAGGGTGGTAAACTCTATGCCGTATATCTTTGTCAGGCAATACCTTCCCTTGTGGTGACGCTTATAGGCTTTACTGTCGTCTCCGCTGTAGAAACGGGAGGGCTTACTGCAGTTCCCGCTTACTTCATATACAGCATAGGCTGCATGGGAATGACACTTATTATCTGTTCATTTTCCGGCGGTATGATATCTCTTATCTACCTTGCACCGGTCACAAGTCTGATTGCGGCTCTGTTTTCCGGCCTTATCACTGAACTTCCTGCATGGGCGGCCCATCTTGAAAATGTGATGAGGATCCTGCCCGGCAGATGGCTTGTACTGTCATTTAACGGAGAGGGATCACCTGTTTTGGCCTGTCTTGTCAGCCTGATGTGGGTAGTATGCGGAATAGGGGTATCCTATATAAGAATCGCCCTGAAAAAGAAAAAAAACATGGATGAGAATTAGATTATGAAAAAGGTAATTAAATTCGGCCTTTCAAGAAAAATAGTCGCAAATATGACAACCGAAGGGTGGAGCGCTCCCCACGCATGCATCATATACGAATATGATGTGACAAAGCTCCTTGAAGTGATAAAGGATATCAACCGGGAACGCTCAATAAAAAACAGGATAACACTCAATACGGTGATGTTGAAGATAATTGCTGAAGGAATGAGGATATGCCCGGAAATGAACGGACATATCAAGTACAACCGCATTCTTGCAGGGGGAAAGGTTACTCTGTACGACAACGTGGATATAACCATACCATTTTTCCTCAGCAGGTCGGAGACACTTGCCGTCACGATAAAGAATGTTGAAAGCAAATCCCTTTCGCAACTGCAGGATGAGATAAACGATATTTTCAGAAGACTTAAGAATACCAATGTAAATCAGGCCATGTACGAAGTGGCCCTCAGCGATACGCTCAGAGAACTCAGGCATTTTCACATTATCAAAGCTCTCGGCAGATTCATAGGGTTTGCACTGGAAGGAGGATACTCAAGGCTCCTCCGCGGAAAAGAAAAAAGAGAATATAACAAAATCCCTGCCTCAGACCGCCTTACGGTGGACGATCTGAAGCAGGGAACCATAACGGTATCGAATCTCGGTACCTTAAAGGGAACAACAGGAATATGTACACTACTTGAACTTATTCCGCCGCAGATTTCAGCTTACGCCATAAGCTCTGTGGAAGATAAGCCGGTGGTGGACAGGGACGGTAATATCAAGGCTGCAAAGGTCCTGACCGTAACGGGAGTCATAGACCACAGGGCACTTGATGCAGGAGCCGGCCTGCCGCTTGTAAGATATGCAAGAAGACTATTTAACCGCCCTGAAGTGCTGAAAGAATATCTGTGAGGCCTTATTTAGTTCCGAGCATTTTGTACAGCAGTCTGTAAAGCTCTTTTCCCTCATCTGATGAAGATCATAAAGTTACTGTCTACGGTATAAGCTGTAACAGATTATACAGTAAACTTTGCCACCTCGTTCTTGAGGTCCACGCTGAGCTGATGAAGCCCGTTGGTCTCCTCCTGGCAATCCTGAACAGCTCCGGAAAGAGTCTGCATTGCTGCGCTCGTCTCCTCTGTGGAAGCAGCATTCTCCTGGGAGATGGCTGCAAGCTGTTCAACGACTCCGCTGATGATATTCTTCTCCTTCTCAAGATCGGTCATCTGGGCGGTGATATCGCCGGATGCTCTGGATACTTCCTCTACGCACTCACGCAGCGAATCGAAGGAATCGATGGTCGTCTGGAGTTCTTCCATCTGGCGGTTTGAGTCTGATGCAACTTCCTGCATCTTTCCTACGCTGCTGTTGGAGTTTGCGATAAGCTCTTCAACAATATTATTGATCTCATCGGCACTTGCCGCGGAATCATCCGCAAGCTTTCTGATCTCCTCGGCAACAACCGCGAATCCGCGTCCCGCTTCTCCTGCTCTTGCAGCCTCGATGGAAGCATTGAGTGAAAGAAGGTTGGTCTGGCTTGCGATATCCTGAATGAGTGTAACAGCTTCCTGAATCTTTGTAGCGGAAGCATTGGTATTGTTGGTCTGTTCTGATACTATAGCTATATTTCCGGCGGTCTGTTCGTTGATCTTCTGAAGCCCTCTCAGCGTATCGCTTGCCTTATCGGAGAGCTCATTCATCTTCTTTACAGTTTCTTCAAGCATCTCCACGTTGCGCACATTCTGCTCGATAACCTGTCCGATATTTCCGACCTGCTCACCTGCGGATGTGGTTTCGTTAGCCTGAGATGTGCTTCCCTCGGCGATCTCTTCAACCGCAATGTTTACATTAGACACATTCTCGGTGATCTCCTGGAATCTCTCGGTAAACTGCACATTTGATTCAGTAAGCTTTTCGCTGGACTGAGCGATATCGGAAATGATGTCTACCATCTTATGGCGCATATTGCTGACCGCTCTGCACATAACACCGACTTCGTCCTTGCGGTTCTTGATACCGTCGGTGCCTTCATTCTTGGTAAAGTCAAGTCTTGCCTGCTTGTCAATGATACCGGTAACGATCTTAAGAGGCTTGATCATAAGGTTTGAAACAAGGATGCTCACACCCATAACAACCAGGAATACTACAACTGCGAGTATTACCGTTGTGGCGGTTATTCTTTTAACCTTCTGCATTACTTCGTTTTTGTCAGCCGTTACTATAAGTATGTAACGGTTACCGGGAGCCACGTGATATGAAGCCATTTTCACGGCGCCCTTAAACAGATACTCAATGGAATCCTCCTGTCCGGAAAGATCCTTGCCGGCACCTATATCTGATACAAGTCCCTTTACCATCACATTTTCAACCGGATTGCCGACCTTATCCCTTGTAGGATGGTAAAGCATGGTTCCGGTTCCGTCCACCACATAAGCGTAGCTGGTGCTGAGGCCCGATATCTTAACCTTCCCCAGCATATTGTCCAGTTCCTCATAGTTGAGCATTTCTTCACCCAGAGCATTATAAGCATCATCCATAACCTTTCCGTACGAAGTGGACATATCATGGAGATAATCGAGATTGGTGCTGGTCATCATCGAGTTAAATGTCGGAATAAGAATTGCCACGATAACGCCCGATGTAAAGACAGCGCTCACTGCTATCATAAGCAGGATCTTAAAGCGCATTGACGAGAAAAAAGGTACTCTGTTTTCTTTCTGTTCCATTTCTAAAGCACTCCTGTATCTTTAGTTTTAGGATTCAGGTCTTAACAGGTGCGTGCCCACCGGCAGTTTCCCTATTGACCGGAACCACTAAATATTCTATCATAGTTTTAGTTTTTTTCATCATCTTTTGGCGCAACTTATTGCACAATAAATCAATCTGTTTTTTGTAAAAAATCACAATAAGCCGCGCTGTATTTTCAACACACCAGGAGGATCTTTAAATGGCACAGAACCCTATCGTTACATTCAATATCAGGAATGTCGGAACCTTTAAGGCAGAGCTTTATCCCGAGATCGCCCCCAATACCGTAAACAATTTCCTTTCCCTTGTAAATAAAGGCTTTTACAACGGGATAATCTTTCATCGCGTTATAAAGGGCTTTATGATACAGGGCGGAGACCCCGACGGGATCGGTACCGGAGGCCCCGGCTATAGTATTAAAGGCGAGTTTGCCATAAACGGCTTCGAAAACAATCTGCGCCACACGGAGGGTGTGCTCTCCATGGCCCGCTCTGCAATGCCGAACTCTGCCGGAAGCCAGTTCTTTGTAATGCACAAGAACGCTCCTCATCTTGATGGAAGCTACGCTGCTTTCGGAAAGGTTATCGAGGGAATGGATGTGGTAAATGCCATCGCTGAGACTGCTACAGACTACAACGACAGACCTCTTGAAGATAAGATCATGGAGAGCGTTACCGCAGAAACCTTCGGAGTGGAATATCCCGAGCCGGAGAAATGCTGATAAAATAACCCCCATAAAAGGGAGGATGCCGAGAAACTTGCGTTCCTCGGCATATATTATGAAAAAGTTATTTAACTGTGAATGACGTTATCGCCTTTCTTGAAATACAGTATAAATGTCAATAGTTTCGAAAAAATGTTTTCGTGGTAAACATAATTTAAAACAATTATGAACAGTTTATGAACGTATAGCCCCTCAAATCCAGTATTTACAAGGGATTGAGGGGCTATATCAATAAGGCCACAATATATGGTTTTTATCAGTCCGCTTTTCCTACCGATCCGAAGAGTTCCATCTTTTCTTTGACGGTGTCATGGATAGCCTGTGCGCCCGGAGCCAGAAGCTTTCTGGGATCGAATCCCTTTCCTTCCAGATCCTTGCCCTCTTCGATATATTTTCTCGTGGCTGCTGCGAAGGAAAGCTGGCATTCAGTGTTAACGTTTATCTTTGACACTCCGAGATCTATCGCCTTCTTTATCATATCAGCCGGGATCCCGGTTCCTCCGTGAAGAACAAGAGGAAGATCTCCGGTAAGCTTCTGTATCGCATCGAGAGTTTCAAAGGAAAGGCCCTGCCAGTTTGCGGGATATTTTCCGTGGATGTTTCCGATACCTGCTGCCAGAAAGTCAACTCCCAGATCCGCGATCTGCTTGCACTCATCGGGATCGGCAACCTCGCCCATTCCGATCACTCCGTCTTCCTCTCCGCCTATGGAGCCCACCTCGGCTTCAATGGAAAGTCCCTTTCCGTGCGCCACTTTAACCAGCTCGGTAGTCTTCTGTACATTTTCTTCTATCGAATAATGGGATCCGTCAAACATGATGGACGAAAATCCCGCATCTATACATTTATAACAATGATCATAAGTACCGTGATCCAGGTGAAGGGAAACAGGAACATCAATATTCTGATCCTTAAGCAGGCCGTTCACCATACCGACTACAACATCATAGCCGCCCATATACTTTCCGGCGCCCTCCGATACTCCCAAAATAACAGGGCTTCTGAGCTCCTTTGCGGTGCTGAGGATAGTCTTGGTCCACTCAAGGTTGTTGATATTGAACTGACCTACCGCGTAGTGCCCTGCCTTTGCCTTTCTGAGCATATCCGTCGCCGATACTAACATGATCCGATTCCTCCTGATAAAACAAATCCATCAAAAACAAGTTTAAAACATCTTTACTGATACATGACTTTTATATCTATCGCCTTTGGAAGAGTGCGTATCCTCACCGTTTTGTGAGAACCTCCGTCCTCTCCGTCAAGTGCCCAACTCACCGGCTCGTCACTCTCGATGATGATATCATTCGAGCGGAAGCTGTACATAAGCTCATTATCAAAGTTTCTCTCAAGGAGTGACACAAGTATCGTATTTAATTCCTGCGGATTCTTGGGATCCTTGATAAGTGTCACTTCAAATTCCCCGTCGTCAAGCTTTACATCCGGTCCCATTATTCCCTGGAACCCTCCGACCTGGCGGGAATTGGATATCATTCCGTATATAAATACATCCTCTATCTCCTCGCCGTTCGCTATTATCTTAAGCTTGTGAGCGTGTGCGTTGAGGATCGATTTACCCCCGCTCAATATATAAGCGGTATGACCCAGCGCATTCTTGATCTGCTGGTCGGTAGAGTATGATATCTCGCTGAAAAGCCCGAATGCCGCCACATAAATAAACATGGTATCATTGAAGCTTCCGACATCACATGCAAAATCCTGACCGTCCACTATGATCTGCGCAGCCTTGAGCATATCGGTGGGTATGGCCAGACTTGCCGCGAAATCATTTGTTGAGCCGGCAGGGATGTAACCTAGCGGCGTGCGGTGATCAGAAAGGAGCATGCCGTTAACAACCTCATCAAGAGTTCCGTCCCCTCCGCTGCAGACCACCACGTCATAGCCCTCCGAGCGGTTCTTTACGATGGAGGTTGCATCTCCGTGTCTTCTCGTGGGAACAATTGTGATCTCATAACCGCCTGCGGTAAATATATCAAGAATATCCGCAAGCTTGGTCCTGATCATCGCCTTTCCCGCTTTGGGATTGTAAACAAAAAGCATTTTTTTGTTTTTTCTCATAATACTACCGGATCTTTAGTTTTCTCCCTCAAGAAAACTGCAAACGCTCTTAAGTGCCTTATCTTCGTCGCTTCCGTCAGCCGATACCTGAATCTCGTCTCCTCCCTTAAGCCCGAGGCTCATCATTCCCATAATGCTCTTGGCGTTCACCTTTTTGTTATCAAGCTCAAGGTAAATCTTGCTGTCGAATTTTCCTGCCTCCTGAACGAGAAGCGCGATGGGGCGTGCCTCCTGTCCACCTTCGAATTTTACCGTAACCTTGCTCGTCTTCATTTTTTCATTCCTTTCATAAACTCCGCATTTTGCTTTGTACCCAATACTCTGCTCTTGCGGTCCCCTCACGCACTCAGTCTGCATCCCCACGCAGAGAGCGTGCAATATCACCCAGCCTTCTCAGCCTGTGATTGACTCCGGATTTTCCCACCGGCGGATCAAGCCTTTCTCCCAGCTCCCAAAGAGGAGCCTCGGGAAACTCGAGCCTCACTTCCGCCATTTCGGCCAGGCTCTCCGGCAGCTTTTCAAATCCGTAATGATCTCTTATGTATATTATATCCTCGATCTGTCTGGAGGAAGACTCCACCGTCTTTCGGATATTTGACATCTCGCAGTTGACGCGCCTGTTGACGGTATTGTTCACCTCTTTATAGATACGGGCATTTTCCATTTCCATCAGGGCGTTGGTTGCTTCTATTACGCTCAGGAAAAGTGATATGCTCTCACCGTCCTTGAGATATACAACAAAGCTTTTTCTTCTCGAGATCACACGGCCTTCTATTTCAAAGTCCTTCATGATCTTTTTGACCTGATCCGCCTTTTCTCCGGTTCCACAGACTATTTCAAGGTGATAGGCCTTGGAAGGGTCGTTTACCGAGCCCGCCGCGAGGAACACTCCACGCAAAAAAGCCCTCTGGCAGCACTGATTCTTGAGTATCAGCGGATTGACCGTATCGTTCGGATCCCCTATCTTGGTGTAAAATTCCCTGAACGAATCGTCATTCTCTCGATTATCACCGACTATATTATATGTTTTTTTCAGCAATGTAAAGCCTTTTCTGACTATTCCTTCCCTCTCGGCCTTAAAGCCTGTATAGACTGTTCCGTCATCCGAACGGCCTAAATATCCGCAGAAGTGGAATAGCCCCGCGAGCTCTGCCAGCTGGCAGTGGCGCGCAGAAGGAATCCTGGCTTCCAGTTCTTTTTTGACGTTTCCCGAGAAAGACATTCAATCCTCCCGACTAAGCGCAAACTCCGGCGGTCTACGCGTAATACTTAAGATCCCTGTGATAGAGCTTAAGCCCTATGCCTTCCTTATCCTCAAGGCGGCTTTTTATCCCTTCGGCAAGAGTGACGCTTCTGTGCTTGCCTCCGGTGCAACCTATCGCTATCACAAGGCTGCTCTTTCCCTCTTTGATATAATTTGGAATAAGGAATCCCAGCATATCTTCAAGCTTGTTAAGAAAGATCCCCGCCTCCTCAAACTGCATCACATAATCGCGTATTTCCTTATCAAGTCCGGTCTTATTCTTCAGTTCCTCTATATAATACGGATTCGGCAGAAACCTTACATCAAAGACAAGGTCCGCATCCACCGGTATGCCGTACTTAAATCCGAATGATACGACGGACACCATCAGGTTGTTATATGCCTTATCGTTAACAAATATCTCGTCTATTTGGGCCTTCAGCTCTCTGGTGAGAAGATTCGTGGTGTCTATCACATAGGTCGCGCGCTTTCGGATCGCCTTGAGGAGCTTCTTTTCCTTCTCGACGCCGTCCTCAACCCTTCCCTCGGGAGAAAGAGGATGTATGCGCCTGGTCTCTTTATAGCGCCTTATCAGCGCGGCCTCCGATGCCTCAAAGAATATCACATCGGCATGTATGTTCTTCTCGGCGAGGCTGTCAAGCACTCCGGGGAGTTTGGAAAGAGCTTCTCCCGCACGTACATCAAGCCCAAGGGCTATTTTTGAAAGCTCGGTTCCGGGCTGAACTATCAGCTCCGCAAACTTGTCCAGAAGCGATACGGGAAGATTGTCGACACAGTAAAACCCGATATCCTCCAGCATCTTAAGCGCTGTACTTTTTCCCCCGCCGCTCATTCCGGTTACGATTACAAATCTCATCTCACAATCTCAATCTCCGGCTCGAGTAAAATGCCGAACCGGTCTCTAACCCTGAACTGTATCTCATCTATAAGTTCCGTGACATCCTCTGCGCTGGCGTGGCCTGTGTTGATGATAAAGCCGCAGTGCTTATCCGACACCCTTGCTCCGCCTATCTGAAAGCCTCTCATTCCCGCTTCCATGATCAGCTGTCCGGCAAAATGCCCTTCCGGCCTTTTGAACACACTGCCCGCACTGGGATATTCAAGGGGCTGCTTTTCGCGCCTTCTGGAATTAAAGTCATCCATCCTGGCACGGATCTCATCTTTGTCTCCCTCTTTGAGATTAAATGACACCTCTGTCACCACATATCCTCTGTGGCGGAGAATACTGTATCTGTATCCGAATTCCAGAGATTTATTCTCGAGTTCGATCTCTTCTCCCTTGGGGGATATGGCTTTAACGGTATCCACCACAAAGCTCATCTCTCCGCCGTAGGCTCCGGCGTTCATCACCACGCCGCCTCCTACCGTTCCGGGAATGCCGGCGGCAAATTCGAGCCCTGTAAGAGAATGCTCCTGTGCTGTCTTCGACACCTTTGCAAGTGCCGCTCCGGCCTTGGCGATTATCCGGATGCCCGATACGGTGATCCCGGAAAAACCGCCTCCGATGTGAAGTATCACTCCTTCATAGCCCCTGTCGGAAAAGAGCGTATTGCTTCCGTTTCCGAGGATGTAGTATTTTTCTTCCACCCTGTCCAGATATTCCGACAGCTTTGTCAGTTGTTCTATGCTCTCTATTTCCACGAACGCATCTGCCGGTCCGCCTATCTTAAAGCTTGTATGCTTCGACAGATCTTCGTCAAACAGGACATTCTTTTCGGAAACGTATTCTATGATCGTATCTTTTACCGTGCGGCTAAGCATCCCTTTTCCCACCTTCGGATTATTTGTTTATGATCATTCCCGCAGCGCCGATGATACCTGCATCATTTCCAAGCTCGGCAAGCTTGAATTTCGCATGTCGGCATGGTGGGAATACATACTTTTGGAAGCTGGGCTCTATGAATGAAAGAAGGATGTCTCCCGCCTTCGATACTCCTCCGCCGATAACGATCACTTCGGGATTAACCACATTCGCGATAGCTGCAAGGCCCTTTCCGAGGTAATATCCGAATCTCTCCGCAACCTCTTTTGCCAGTTTATCCCCCGCTTTAACAGCATCAAACACTGTCTTTGCGGATACTTCTCCGTCCCTTAATACGCTGGGCTCGTTATCCTCTGCAAGTCTTCTTTTGGCAAGCCTTACTATTCCTGTTGCGGAAGCATACTGCTCAAGACATCCTCTGTTGCCGCATCCGCATACATCGGGTTCGTCATCCACAAGATGAATGTGCCCTATCTCTCCGCCGGCTCCCGTAGCTCCTGCAAGGATCTTTCCGCCGGCGATTATCCCGCCGCCGACTCCGGTTCCGAGGGTTACGGCCACCATATCGGTGCAGCCTACTCCTCCGCCCTGCCACATCTCTCCGAATGCTGCGACGTTTGCATCATTTGCTGCCTTAACGGGTATGCCCCCGGTTTCTTTTTCCATTGCCTCGCGGAGGTTAAACACGGGCCATCCAAGATTCACTGCTCCTCCCGTCATCACTCCGTCATCGTCAACCGCGCCGGGAGCTCCGACACCGATCCCGATAACATCTTCCTTCGATATTCCGCACTCTTTCATTTTTGCAAGAATGCTCTCTGCTACATCGGGCACTATCCTTACCCCGCTGTTTTCCGTAACGGTAGGGATCTCCCATTTATCAACTATTTTTGAATTCTCCTCGAACAGACCGATCTTTACCGTCGTTCCGCCTATATCAACACCGAATGCGTATTTCACTCTTCCTCTTCCTCCTCTTCGCGCTTTGCGAGATTCTGCTGGAATCTCTTATAAAGTTCTTCCGCAGCATTGTATCCCATCTTTTTCTGTCGGAAGTTAACCGCAGCGGATTCAACGATAACCGCAAGGTTACGGCCGGGTCTTATCGGTATGTTGTGGCTTGCGACCTTTACACCGAGATATTCTGTGTAATTATCTTCAAGCCCGAGCCTGTCGTAATCCTTATCTCTGTCCCAGTCCTCAAGATGGATGACCAGATCTATCTGTGCGGAATTCCTGACGGAAGAAGCACCAAAGAGCGCCTTTACATCGACTATTCCGATACCTCTGAGCTCGATAAGGTGCTTTGTGATATCGGGCGCTGTTCCCACCAGAAGCTCGTCACTTATCTTTCTGAGCTCCACCGCATCATCACTGACGAGTCTGTGTCCTCTCTTGATAAGCTCCAGCGCAGCTTCGGATTTACCGATTCCGCTCTCACCTGTTATGAGCACGCCCTGGCCGTATACATCGATCAGTACTCCGTGTACTGTCATCATGGGAGCAAGCTGCTCATTGAGCCATCTTATTATCTCCGCGGTAAATGCGGAAGTCGGCTCATTTGTCAGAAAGATGGCACGTCCCTTCTTCACTGCCGTCTCAAGGAAAAGCTCATTCGGCCTTAAGCCCCTGCAGAATACGATCGCAGGTATGGGGTAATCAAGCAGTTTTTCAAAAGCTTCCTTCTGATCCTCCGGACCCAATGCGTTTTCCATGTAAGAGTATTCCACATATCCTATGATCTGGATACGTGCCGCATCGAAGTATTCATAATAACCCGCTATCTGAAGTGCGGGACGGTTTATATCCGGCTCGTGGATCCTGATCTTTTCGATGGGTATCTGCGGAGTCAGGTTTTCCAGTTTCATCTTTTCAACAACATCAGTGAGTTTTACAGTCGCCATAAATTATTCCTCATGGGTTGCATTGTTATGACAAACGACAATTCGCTTTTCTTATTATCGCCTGCCGCGCCGCACCTTTTATTGTACCATATTTCAGCTGTTATTGGTACCTTGTTTTCTCTCCCGGAAGTAATTTACCACCGCCTCGGCAGACGCGGGAGTAAACTCAGGTATGGCGGCTATATCCTCCGCGCTTGCCTGCGCTATCTCGGAAAGACTCTGGAAATTCCTCATGAGGGCCTTTCTCCTTGCCGGCCCTATCCCCGGAATATCATCCAATATGGACTTTATCTGTGTCTTTCCCCTCAGGGATTTGTGATACTCTATAGCAAAGCGGTGAGCCTCATCCTGTATGCGTGTAACAAGCTTAAAGCCCTCGGAGTGCACATCTATCGGGAGCTCCTCTCCGTTAAAATAGATGCCCCTTGTCCTGTGATGGTCGTCCTTTACCATTCCGCAAACAGCTATATCAAGTCCAAGGCTTCCCAGCACTTCCAATG
Source organism: uncultured Lachnospiraceae bacterium (assembly GCA_947164865.1). Taxonomy (GTDB): domain Bacteria; phylum Bacillota; class Clostridia; order Lachnospirales; family Lachnospiraceae; genus AC2028. The sequence goes on along the minus strand of CAMUYA010000004.1, from coordinate 73,373 downwards.
CGATATTGACCTGGCCTTTTCCGCCGTCCATAAGAAGCAGATCCGGGAATCTGGAAAAGCTGCCATAGCCGGGATCGATGCTCTTTTTTGACAGCTCCTCGTTTTCCTCGATCCCATGGGTAAATCTTCTGGTAAGAGCCTCCTTCATGCAGGCATAATCGTCCGGGCCTGCCACTGTCTTTATCCTGAATTTCCTGTAATCGCTCTTTTTCGGCTTACCCTTTTCAAACACCACCATGGAAGCCACATTCTCGAATCCGTTGGTGTTGGATATATCAAATGCCTCCATCCTCTCGATACCGTCCATCTTTAGAAGCGATGCTATCTCCTTAACCGCACCGATGGTGCGCCCCTCTTCCCTCTTTAGCTTTTCACGGTCCTGGGTAAGGATTATCTCGGCATTGTGGGCTGCAAGCTCAACCAGCTTTTCCTTGGTGCCCGCCTTGGGGACTCTGATATATACCCTTGCGCCGCGGCGTTCGGACAGCCATTTTTCGATAAGCTCCGCATCCTCTATCTCGTACTGGAGCATCAGTTCCCTCGGCAGGAAAGGCGTTCCCGCATAAAACTGCTTTACAAATTCCTGAAGGATCTCCTCCGGCTTTTCTTCCGACACGTGTGTCATATAATAATGCTCGCGCCCTATAAGCTTTCCGTCCCGCACAAAGAATACCTGGACAACGACCTCTTCCCCGTCCCTGCACATCGCGATAACGTCTTTGTCATCTCCGTCATTATCGGTTATCTTCTGCTTCTGCGCAACACTCTTTACACTCTCATGCAGGTCGCGGAGCTTTGCCGCATCCTCAAATTCAAGAGCTTCGGCAGCGCTTTTCATCCTCTCTTCGAGGTCTTTAAGTATAGGCCTGTAATTGCCGTTCAGAAATTCCATCGCACCCGCAACCTGCTCCGCGTATTCTTCCTTCGAAACAGATCCCATACAGGGTGCGGTGCACTGCCCTATGTGATGATTAAGGCAGGGCCTTCCGATCCCGATATCTCTCGGAAGCACTCTGTTACATGTGCGCAGCATATATATCTTGTTCAACAGTTCTATTGTATCTTTTACTGCTCCCGCACTGCTGTAGGGTCCAAAGTATTTTGACTTATCCTTTTTCATGGTCCTTGAAAAAAGGATGCGCGGGTAGTCCTCCCCGAGAGTAACCTTGATATAGGGGTAGGTTTTGTCATCCTTAAGGAGCGTATTATATTTGGGGGAGTATTCTTTGATCAGGTTGTTTTCGAGCACAAGCGCTTCCAGCTCGGAATCGGTGATTATGTACTCAAAATGATCGATGAGAGATATCATCTTGTCGATGGCGGGACCGCGCCCCACGTTTTTTCTGAAATATGAGCGGACGCGGTTGTGAAGATTCACGGCTTTTCCCACGTAAAGAACGCCCCCGGCTTCATCACGCATGATGTAGACACCGGGGCTGCCCGGAAGCTTCTTTAATTCTTCCTGAATGTCAAACAAACCTTTTCGCACCTCTTACTTAAGCCCGGCTGTACGGATGGTCAGTTCCTTCGGATGCAGTATTTAAAGATCGGATTCCCCATGGATGAAAACTTTTCTTCATACTCGGTCATAACATTTCCCTCCATCAGTTTCGCATCCGAGTGAAGGTCGTATGAAATGTAGTCCGCATGCCATTTGGAACCTTCGAGTTCTTCCACCGCAAAATCAAAAAGATCCCTGTTATCCGTTTTAAATTCTATGCATCCGTCCTCTTTAAGTATCTTATCATATCTGTCCAGAAACTGTCTTGAAGGAAGACGCCTTTTTGCATGACGGTCCTTTGGCCATGGATCGGAAAAATTAAGATAGATCCTGTCAGCCTCGCCGGGCGCGAAAACCTTTGTTATATCCTCCGCATCCATTCTGACAAAGATCAGATTCTGCTTTTCATCTTCTTCCATCTTCTGGACCGCGCGCAGCAGCACAGCGGAATATTTTTCTATCCCGATATAATTTACATCGGGATTAAGGCTTGCCAGTTCGTGTATGAACCTTCCCTTCCCCATGCCTATCTCTATTCTTATCGGGTTGTTGTTTCCGAATCGTTCGTGCCAGGTGCCGGGGCACTTTTCAAGCTCTTCTTCTCTTACAACGTATTTACTGTCGGCTATCATTTCGCGACAGCCTGTGATATTTCTAAGCCTCATTTTACATCTTCCTATCTGTTACTGAACAGTCTGTTTACACGCTTTCTGCCTTTTGTGCGTCTTTTTCTCTCTGCGCTTAATTCCGCTTTGTGACGCCTCGCCTCGGAGTGCAGGTCCGCTGTCCACTTACCGCTTCTTTTTCTGCGTCTGTCACGTCTCCAGTTGGCGCGCCAGTTGGGGTGACGCCTGCGGTAATTCGTGATACATCTTATGATCAGATAAATAAGCCCGGCACTTCCGCCGACAATCAGCACATATTTACCGATCTTCACAATATTGATAAAAACGATCTTTTCTTCTTCGTTCTCCTCCGGCTCTTCCTTTTCGGCGGCTACGGATTCGGGCACTTCCTCATCAAATTTGTAGCCTCCGTTATCTCCGCTTTTGACAAAGTCAACAGACGCCTCTCCCAGCGTTCTTCCGTGGTATGAATACTTGATGATGGCTGCCTGCTCCGCCTTTTCGGTGTTGTAGGATATCTCCGATTCTATATCCTCAAAGTCAACTGTTTTGGGGAGCATTACAAAAGCATTCTTGTTGAGGGACAGTATGGGCTGTGAATTGCCGAAAACATCCACCCCCGTATAAAATGAGCCCTTTGTGCTTATGTTATATTTTGTCTCTCTCTCGGCGATACTCACTTTATCGAAATTGGAGAAGCCGTAATCAAAAAGAGAGATCGTATCAAGATACTGCTCGGGAGCAACATCGTTCATCACCACGCATATGAGGCGTACCCCATCCTTTTCCGCGCAGGATACAAGGCAGCTTCCCGCCGCTTCGGTGTATCCCGTTTTGGCGCCCACCAGATATTCATACTCGTACTTTTTCCCGCTGAGCATCTGATTGGTGGAATTCTCCACGATCTCGTCCTTCTGCTTGGCGCTTGGATATATATGCAGCCTGGGAGAAAGAGTTATCTCACAGAGCATATCGTTCTTAAAAAACTCTCTGCCGATCTGAGCAAGGTCATAGGCACTTGTGAAGTGGTTGTCATCGGGAAGTCCGTTGGGATTGACGAAATTGGAATCCATGCACCCAAGCTCCGCCGCCCGCTCGTTCATGATCTTTGCAAATTCGCTCCAGTGACCCCCGGCTATATGCTCTGCCAAAGCAAAAGCACACTCGTTGGCGGAGCGGATAAGGATTGCCTGCAGGCACTCATATACAGTCAGTTCCTCTCCCTGATCGATGGCTATATTGTTAGAATCTCTCGGGGTGTCAAACACCGCATCATGGGAAAAACTGACGATCTCGTCATTTTTGCATCTTTCCGCAGCTATCAGGCAGGTCAGGATCTTGGTGGTCGAAGCGGGATATTCCTCAAAATGTATATTCTTTTCATAGAGGATGACTCCGCTTTCCGCCTCGATGAGAATAGCGGATTCCGCACCCACGACCGGGCCCTGCGGCCAGTTGGCGGTCTCGTTTGACTGCACGCTCAGGCTTTTATTGTACTCCAGCTGTTCCTCATCAGTCATGGCGTATGACTTGAGAGGATTCATCATCACACCGGTTGAAACAACAACGAATACCAGCACAAAGGAAAACCATCTCTTTATGTTTTTTCCCACAAATTCTATAGTCGGCCCCAGGCTGAGCACCATCAGTATCGTAACGATATACCACTTGCTTCCGAAGGCAAATGCGATGAGCAAAAGAGAGGCGTCATATGCTATCCTCACCACCCGGAGCGGCAGTTTGTTAAGCTTGGACCAGATCATAAAAGGGATCGCGTCGCAGGGAGATACTCCGAGCCCGGAATCCATATACAGCGCAGCTGAAAATACGAAAACCGCAAGAGCCACTATCATCACAATAATGCGGAGCCATAAATAATCGCCCGAAAAATGAGGTATCAGAAGTCTCTCGTTTATGTTCCCGGTCTCTTCGGGATACTCCAGGAGCTGTGCGGGCAATACCTTTTTCCAGACCCACGTAAAAAAGTCGCAGATATACCCTATAAGAGTCATATTTGCGACTGTTCCGAAGCCTATATTATCGGCTCCCAAAAGGATAACGATAATAAAAAGTATCGTATTAAAAATAAACTGCCATGTTCCCAGAGAAAGACCGATTTTTTCGCTTACGGCAATGTTCATGTTGGTGAAGGGATCTGTTCCCCAGTCAACCAGTCTGAGCCATGACAAAGTAAAGCCCATCATAAATACACCGATGAGCATTACCGGAAGCTGTTTTTTTAAGTTCTTTCCTTCATAAAAGCCCGTTATGAGCTTTTTTATTTTATTTTTCATTTACATCTCGGAATTGGAAAACCTTCCGCGCATTTTCCCGTCATCGGGAGATGAAGGCGCCTGCCATTTCTCATCTCCGCCCAGAGCATCATCCTGTGCTTCGCTCACATTTTCCTTTTCCGTTTCCTCCCCTGTTCTTACCTCGGGGATATCATCCGATTTAACTTCAGCGATATCATCTGCCTTTTCATCAGCTTCTTCTGCTTTTTCAACAGGTGCATCATCTGATCTTTCGGCAGTTTCAGTTTCTTTTTCCTTCTTCTCTTCCTCAGGATCGGGAAGACCTTTTTCCTTTCGGAAGATCTGCATGAATTCCTTACCGGTGATGGTCTCTTTTTCGATAAGGTGCTTTGCGATCTTATCCATGATGTCCTTGTTCTCGCGGAGCATGGATAGTGCCTTCTCGTAGCTGTCCTTAAGCACTGCGGCTATCTCTTCGTCTATAAGAGCTGCTGTGCGGTCGGAGCAGTTGAGTTCCACTCTTCCTTCAAGGTATCTGCTTTCAACGGTGGCAAGGTTCATCAGACCGAACTTCTTGCTCATACCGTATCTGGTGATCATATCGCGTACAAGCTCCGTTGCCTTTTCGATATCGTTCGAAGCACCCGTGGTCACGGAGTCAAACATGATCTCCTCGGCAGCACGTCCGCCCAGAAGGCTTACCACCTTATCGCGCAGCTCCGCTTCGCTGTTTAGGTATTTCTCCTCCTCGGGGACGTTCATAACGTATCCCAGGGCTCCCATGGTGCGGGGAACTATAGTGATCTTCTGAACGGGATCGGAATTCTTCTGCAAAGCGCTTATCAGTGCATGGCCCACCTCGTGATAAGATACGATCTTTCTCTCCTCGGCGCTCATTATGCGGTCTTTCTTTTCTTTTCCGACAAGCACCTGCTCAACCGCAGCAAACAGATCCTGCTGGTTGACATACTGCCTGTTGCCCTTGACCGCATTGATGGCAGCCTCGTTGATCATATTTGCGAGATCGGAACCGACAGCGCCGCTGGTTGCAAGCGCGATGGCATCAAGGTCCACCGTCTCATCCATCTTGACATCTTTGGCATGTACTTTTAATATCTCAACACGGCCCTTTAGATCGGGTTTATCAACAATGATACGTCTGTCGAAACGGCCGGGACGCAGAAGTGCTTTGTCCAGTATCTCCGGGCGGTTGGTAGCCCCAAGGATCAGTATTCCCTTTGAAGGATCGAATCCGTCCATCTCGGAAAGGAGCTGGTTAAGGGTCTGCTCCCTTTCCTCATTTCCGCCGCCGTATTTCGAGTCACGGCTTCTTCCGATGGCATCTATCTCGTCTATAAAGATAATGCAAGGAGCATTTTTATTTGCCTCTTTAAAGAGATCCCTTACTCTCGATGCACCCACGCCGACATACAGCTCGATAAAGTCGGAACCGGTAAGTGAGAAGAAAGGAACATGCGCTTCACCTGCCACTGCCCTTGCAAGAAGGGTTTTACCCGTTCCGGGAGGGCCTACGAGCAGAGCTCCCTTCGGAAGCCTTGCACCGATCTTGGTATATTTGGAAGGATCATGAAGGAAGTCAACCACTTCCACAAGTGATTCTTTTGCCTCATCCTCCCCTGCCACATCGGCAAAGGTAACTCCGGTCTCCTTCTGAACATATACCTTTGCATTGCTTTTTCCGACGCTGAAAGGCCCGCCGCTTCCTCCCATCCTGCGCATGAAGAACATCATGATCACTGCGATGAGCACAACGGGAATGATAACTCCCACAAGTATCTCCGTGAACATTCCGGAGTTGGTATTTACTATTCTCTTACCGAGAACATCGTGCTTGACCAGTTTGGGGGTAAGAGTTTCGAAGGGCTCCATCACATAGGTCTGATATACTCTCTCGCTCTCCAGCTGAAGGGAATAGGCATACTGCTCAAGCATATTTCCGCCCGATACATCACCCGCATCGGAGGTATCTACCGCATCAAGCTTCAGCGTAACCGTCATCAGTGCCTTCTCGGCATTGATCTCGATGGATTCGACTTTGTCTGCCTCCAGATCCTTTAAAAACTCCGTGTACTCCTTGGTGGTGTAATTCTTTCCGCCGCTGAAGAACATATTGTAGATAAGGAATCCCAGCGCAACGAGCATAAGTGTGAATATGATCGCCATCCAGCCGTTCGGACGCTGATTCTTGTTATTGTTGTTTTTGCCTCCGCCGCGGTTTCCGTTTCCTCCGTCACCGCGGTTTCCGTTTCCGCCTTCGTATTCGTTCAGATTATTGTTGTCCATTTGAACCTCTTTGATACTTTGTAGTATGCGAATTGCTTTCCTTTCCCCGTCCCCGCAATATACAACCATTATATTTAAGCCCTTTGTGTTAGGCAATAGTAAAAGTATGAAAAAAGAATTAAAGCTTAATAAACTCTTTATTCGCCGGCTTCGGGCTGTTCAGTGTCCTGCGGCGTCTCTTCGGTCTGCACGTTTTCCTGGACTTCCTCAGCGGGAGGTTCCTGTACGTTTTCCGGGATTTCCTCAGCGGGAGGCATCTCCTCCTGCGGGGTCTCCTCAGGTGTTTCCTGCGGGGTTTCCTCGGGGGGAGCTTGTATGTTTTCCTGCGGGGTTTCCGGCATATTTTCCCCCGGCTCCGCTTCCTCAGAAGGTGCCTGCCTTGCCTGAAGTTCGAGCATATCGGTCAGATCCTCGTTTTCGTATGCGGCAAGGATCTTTTTTTCTCTGGCCAGCTCTTTTTTATATTCTTCTTCGGTGATAAGACCCGCATTCTTCCATGCAAACAGCATAAAATTGGTCTTTATCATCTGCAGTGATGCGTTATATTCATTCTCGGTATAATCGAGTAGAGCATTCAGGTACCTGTCCAGCCTGTCCTGCTCATAGTCCTTTACCAGATCGTTCCAGACTACTTTGTTTTCTTTTTTATCGTAGCTTACAAACTCGGTGATAAAGCTTCCGTTATAGAGGCGCGCCCTGTGCAGGGAAGATGAGAATATGTCATTTCCCATAAACAGCCTTGAATCGTATTCTATCCCGAACAGGTTGAGCACAGTCGGAAGAATATCCACATTGCAGCAGTAAGCATTGGAAACTATGGGCTGCTCAAGGCCGCTGTTATAAATGATACATGTGGATCTGCTCTGTTCAAACACATCCTCTATGGTCCCGCCGCCATATTCCTTTTTGGCGGAATCGGTGAGGTAATAGGGGTAATGGTCGCCTATTATCACTATAACCGTTTTGTCGAGCTTGCCCGCATCCTTAAGGCGTTCCACAAGGTACTCCAGCCCCAGTTCGAATTCGTATTCCCCGCAGAAATAACCCAGGATCGCATCATCCTTGTATTTATCCCCGGCAAGTTCCTTTACCGTTTTAATATTCTTGCGGTACATCACATTGGCGGAAGTATAGGGACCGTGTCCGCTGAAGGTCATATAATACGCATGAAACCTGTCCTCTCCGATATAATCGTCCACCGACTGTTCAAACATTTCAAGATCCGAAGCGGGCCAGGATGAAGAAAAGGTCATCCCCTGCCCAAGGAATTTGATATTCTCATAGCCCAGATTCGGCCATGTATACTTTCTTCTGTAATATCTTCCGATAAAGTCGTGATAAGCGTATGCCGGCACCCCCTCGGCAGTAAATATATCCCCCAATCCATTGGGCATAAACACCGCACCCGACTGTGAAAAGGACCCTACTCCCGTTCCCTGATCGGCCGCTCTCGATACATCGGGCCATAGGGATGTTGCAAATGCGAACTCTCCGTTGGTGGTGGTATTGGGAAAGCTGTTGTAGAAATGCTTGAGAACTATCCCGTTGTTAGCCATCTCATAGAGCATCGGCGTTATATCGGGATCAATTCCGTATCTGGAAAACCCTTCGGCACATATATACACCAGGTTGTATCCTTCGAAAAGCCCTGTGTATTCGTTTGTCATCGTGGGGGTCTTTGCATCAAAATAATCACAGAGTGAGATCACTGCTTTATCATCCGATAGCTCTCTCAGCGCTGCAAAATCAAGTGCCTCGTTTACGTGAGGCTGCGCAGCAGGCCTTTCCTCAGGCTCCCCGTCCTCTTTATTCTCTTTGTCCCGGATCTCCGCATCCGTTCCGGCTTCGGAACCGTTTTCTTTTCCCTGTGAAGTATTATCTGATGTCTTATCGGATGTATTTTCCGATGTCTGTTCCGGGTTTTCACCTGCCGCTACACTGCTCTCTGCGCCCGGAGTCTCATCCCCTGGGATCTGTGTTCCTGCTTCCTCCGGTGCTTTATCAAGTTCGAACACACCTTGTTCAAGAGAAACCGTCTTTACGGTATTATTTGTGTTTCTGCTTCCGAACAGGCGATACGTCCCCTCCACCACCGATGTGGCCAGGGAGCCTATCCGATCGGTTGTGATATCCGTATCCGAAGTCTCATCCTTAAGCACATAGTATGCGCTTCCCCGCTCTGTTCCCAACAATCTCAGTCCCTCTGCCCCGAGAATAAAAAGGGCAAGTGCCCCAATGAGAAATACGGCATGCATTCTCCGCGCATACCCTGCCCCCAGTATGGACTTTCTGTTAAATTCCCATATTCCGCGGGGTCTGAAAACCGAAAGGAACATTGTCACAACAACCGGTATCAGTATAAGCGCAAGATAACCGACGGAGTCTATTATCGTTCCGACGGCTGCCCATCCGAAATCACCTACAGCTTCGGTACCCATGCCCAGGAGATTAACGGAAAGCATCGATCCGAATATCCTGTAATAAACCACCTGCACGCCGTAATACAGCGCCAGAGCAAACAGTATCACAAGATTCTCCAGTTTGTTGATTATCACATGCCTTTGGCTAAAGCCGGTTATTGCCGCAAAAATAAGACTCTCTGCGGGAATGAAAAAAAGAAAAGTGAGATTTCTTCCGTACACCGTTCCGGATATCACCAGTCTCAAAAGAAGCTCCCAGTAAAGGAGTGAGAAGAAGTAGATCCCGATGTAGATAAGGCTTCTTAAATACCTTGATCCGGGCTTTTCCACTGCCTTTGCAAAAGAGCTTTTTATACGCGTTCCCTTTTGAGAGATCACATTATTCGAATTTAAAGATTCACTTCGTCTGTTTCTCATTTAGGTAATGATCTTTTGGCTGCTTCCCGTGCTTTCTTTTCGGCTTCACGGCGCTTTTTCCTAAGCTCCTCGGCATGGGCGGATTTTTCCTTGAGCCTTACCAGGGAGTCGTTTTCTATCGGTTTTACGATCTTGATCGCACATACGCTGTCATCATCATATTTATGGATCCTGACACGGTTCTTAACAAGACCGTGAGTGTCACAGAATCCGGCAGAAATAAACTGCTTTCCGTTCGTAGAAAACCAGCCTATCCTTTTCTTTATCTGTTTATTGCAGATCGTGCAGACAATAGACATGACATCTCTGTCACTTAGCGCCGCCTCGCGGTTCTTGTACCTTCTGGTTATGCGCTTGGAGTATGTACCGAAATCCGTAAAAACTTCTTCGATCTTTGTCTCCGGCGGGAATGTAACATCATACGAAACAAACTTCAGCACCTCGGGATGTTCCCTGCCGATCTTGGCAAGGATCCGGGCTGTATAGTAGGCGTCACTGAAGGCGCGGTGAAAAGGTATATCCTTTTCTATCCCCGCAGCATCGGTGGCATGTTCGAGGCTGAGTCTTGTCTTTTTATCCTTTTCGAATGCAAGCGCATAAAGCTTCTGCACATCCAGATACGCCACCGGACCTTTGCTTATAAGAGGCATGCCGTAGAATTTAAGATTGCGCTGGAGCTCGGTGATATCCGAAGGGCCCCAGGTGCACAGCAGACATCCTTCTCCGCACCATGAAGCAAATCTCGGCGCGATCTCGGTAAACTTTCCGCCCCGGGCAAGATCCTCCATCTGAATGTGGATGATCTTACTGGTGATGTGATAAAGCCTGGGGTATACAATGGGCTTTATCAGCTCGCTGAATTCACCGACCATCTCGTAGCTGTCATTTAGTTTTATCGCACCGATCTCTATGATCTCGAAGGGAAGCTTTGCAACCTCGGGTTCACGTCCCGTGCTGCTCTGGTTCCACTCCAGATCGACCACTACAAGGTTCATTAATAAGCCTTTCCCCAATAAACCATCTTCTCTGCGGGTTTACCGCAGCATACGCACTTGTCCCCCACCTTTTCCTGTGCAAAAGGCATGCATCTGCTGGTAACCGCCAGTTTTTCCTTGATAGTATCCTCACAGGCTCTGTCACCGCACCACATTGCCTTGACAAAACCGGTGGTCTCCGAGAATATCTTCTCAAGCTCTGCCATATCGTGAGCCACATATGTGTGGGCGTCTCTGTGCTGCCTTGCGCGCTGCAGCATCTCGCTCTGGATAGTCTCAAGAAGCCCGGGTACTTTTGTTTCTATATCGCTTATCGCGCATTCGATCTTTTCTCTTGTATCGCGGCGGACAAGTACACATTTACCCTCTTCGATATCTCTGGGACCTATCTCGATCCTTATGGGATATCCGCGCATCTCCGCCTCGGCGAATTTAAATCCGGGTGTCTTGTCGGTATCATCCACCTTGACTCTGCAGATATTTTTAAGGCTCTGTGCTATCTCATTTGCCTTGTCGAGCACACCTTCTTTTTTCTGCTGAATGGGAATAACACATACCTGAATGGGAGCCACTCTGGGCGGAAGCACAAGCCCTTCGTTATCACCGTGTGTCATGATGATGGCTCCGATAAGCCTTGTAGTCACTCCCCATGAAGTCTGATGCACATATTTAAGAGTATTGTCCTTATCGGCAAACTGTATTCCGAATGCCTTCGCAAATCCGTCTCCGAAGTTGTGGCTGGTACCGGACTGAAGCGCTTTTCCGTCGTGCATGAGAGCTTCGATAGTGTATGTTGCAACCGCACCCGCAAACTTTTCCTTATCGGTCTTCTGCCCTCTTACCACGGGGATCGCCAGCACCTGCTCGCAGAAGTCGGCATAGATATTGAGCATCTGTATGGTGCGCTCCTGGGCTTCCTCCTCGGTAGCATGTGCTGTGTGTCCCTCCTGCCAGAGGAATTCTCTCGAGCGCAGGAAAGGTCTGGTCTCCTTTTCCCAGCGCACTACGGAGCACCACTGATTGTACACCTTGGGGAGATCTCTGTATGAGTGGATATCATTCTTGTAAAAATCACAGAAAAGTGTCTCGGAAGTGGGACGCACGCACATTCTCTCCGCGAGGGGCTCAAGTCCGCCGTGGGTTACCCACGCCACTTCGGGTGCAAAGCCTTCTACATGATCTTTCTCTTTCTGAAGAAGAGATTCGGGAATAAACATGGGCAGATATACATTCTGCACCCCGGTCTCCTTAAAGCGCTCGTCGAGCTGCTTCTGGATGAGTTCCCAGATCGCATATCCCGCAGGCTTGATCACCATACATCCTTTAACGGAGGTGTAATCAATAAGCTCCGCCTTCTTAACTATGTCTGTGTACCACTGCGCAAAATCCACATCCATGGATGTGATCTCTTCGACCATTTTTTTGTCTGCCATTTATCTTTCTCCTTCGGTAATGATTTTGTATATTTCTTCGGTGGAGGAAACTATCCTCTTTGCTCCGTGCTCTTCCAGAAACTCCCTGCTCCTGAACCCCCAGTCAACCAGTATCTCGTCCAGTCCGCTGTTCCTGGCTGTCATTATATCCACATCGGAATCCCCGATATAGACCGCATCTTCTTTCCCGACGCCAAGCGCATCAAGCACATTCTCCGTCATATCGGGATCGGGTTTTTTTCTCACTCCCGGCTTTTCTCCGAGAGCCATATCAAACATCCCGTCAAAGCATTTAAGCACAAGGTTCTGCACGGCGGGATCCGCTTTGTTGGACACCACAGAGCATTTCACTCCTGCTGCCCTCAGCTTTTTGAGCAGATCCGTAATCCCTTTGTATGGCTTTGTATTGTCAGTCCCATGCGCAAGATAATACGGTATCAGGTCATCATATACCTTCTTCTTATTTTCATCGGAAGTCCCCGGTGGAACCGCCCTTTCTACAAGCTTCATAAGGCCGTTTCCGACGAAGCTCTTTACTTCCTCTATGGTGCGCACGGGATAGCCGTTTTTCTCAAGTGCATGATTTATGGAATTTGTTATATCCTGTAGTGTATCTAATATTGTTCCGTCCATATCAAAGACGGCTAATCTGTATGACATATCTTCTTCCTGCCGAACTAAAAACTGTGTCCTCCTCCACCTCCGGAATGACCGCCCCCTCCGCCTCCGGAGTGAGATCCTCCTCCGCCGGATGATCCTCCGCTGCTGCTTGATACAGGAGAATACTTTTTGGTCGTTCCCTTTGAAACAGCCTTTACCGGTCCCAGCGAAAGATTCTTTGCTGCGGGTCCGAGGATGTCGTCAACTGCCGGCTTCCTTAACTTCGAATTGGCATTGATGATAAAGAAGCATATCAGCATTGCTATAAGTATCGAAAGCAGGGCGGAGGTGATATACCTCAGAGGCTGAGCGATCCTTCCGCCGCTCAGAACCTTTTTCATCTGCACGTATCCTTCATATGCGCATCTGTAATAATCCCCGGCACTTGCGTAGGTGTAGATGTTGTCCGTAATAATATCTGCCTTGGCATCGGTTATCGTCCTGTAGTTTGCACCGTCGGAGTAAATGAAGATCTGGCGGTTTTGCATATCGATGAAAAACAGCGTCTGCGACGGCATCCTTCCGAAACTGTTATGGCTGATCTCCTCCGCACAGTACTGCACAGATGTATTGTTGGTGTTCACGGAAGCAAAGCCGATGCATCCGTACTCCGTCAGCGGGATCATAACGTCAACCAGCGCCGCCTCCTCACTGTCCGTAAGAAGATCCGCTTCATCAAAGATCGTCACGGAAAACCCGGTGTCTGAATTGGTGTAAAGATAATCGACGGCCGCCCGCGAGCTTATCTTCGGAGCGGTGACAAACGCCAGCATGACAGCTGCAAACAGCATTGCGATTCTTTTACCGATCGTTCTCATGCTCTTCGCCTCCTCTCTTGTTAAACTGAGGAAGCTTGCGGCTTGTCAGCGTATTATGTTTTGATACGAGCTTTGATACCGCTACTCCGATCAGCGCCATACCTATGACGGCGGTTACGTAAAAATACACATCCGAAACGGGATTGATGATCCACATAAGAGCTGTAATGATCATAGATGCTATCGGAAAGATCGATGTCCCTATCTTCCTCGAAACAGGAGCTTTTACGATCACCCTATCCCTGGATATCCTTGCCTTGCTGACAATTCCCACTATCAGCGTAACAATAAATACCAGCACTCCGGCAACGATCGAAAGCTCGTTAAAGAACCCTATGGGAATAATGTGCAGCATGCAAAACGCTCCAAAGCCATATATCAGAGCCGACCCAAGGCCTCCCTTCCCGGCGGAAGCTTTGGGTTTTGACTTTTTGATCCTGACATTTCCCTCGATCTGTTCCTGTGTCTCTTTGATCTGTTCCGGGGTACGTCTTGAGTTATAACCGCGATCCGTGAAGAGCAGTTCCCTTATAAAGAGTTCGTCCCCCTGCCTGTCCGCGAATATCAGTGCCACCACCGAAAGCAGGAAAATAAAAGCAAGCATCAGCCTTGGGGACATTACAACATCCGCCCACTCACTTACAAACACCGACAACAGGAAAAGAGGAACGGATATGATCGCCACTCCGATAAAGTACTTTTTGATATCGATGGGAATGTCCATGGCAGCCCGGCCGGTCTGTCCGTTGATCACGGCATAGCTGACCCTGTCATTACTCTGATTTGACAAAAACCACACCGGGAACATGGCCAGTTTGTGATCGATGTGAGCTTCCTTTTTTTCCAGAGCCTGAGAAACATCTGTGGCTGTCGCTCCATGGCTTGAATACTCGCGGTTCCTGAAAGCTTCCCTTGCCACATCAGCCATGACCACATCCCTGGCTTCCTGATCGTAAAGCTCTGCCTCCACATCATCCGTATCGGCATAGAAACCCGAAAAATACGCGGAGGTAAAATCGTCGCTGTCCTTGAGATCGAAAGGTGCTATCGCCTCGCTCAGGCGGTCCTCGAAGCTTGAGGAAGCATCGAAGGCAATCCCATCGTAATCCGCATTAAGATCACCCTTGATCCCATATCTGGTAGTATAGATATAATCTCCTCGCCTCTTTGAAACGGAACCGTTTGCGGTGAATTCCCCTTCCGATTTTACATTGTAAATCCAATACGGCATGTAAATACCGCGAAAACGTTCTACGGTTTCGTCCTTGCGGAGCTCGCTCGGGGCGAATATCGCCCTTCTCAGAACCTTTCTGTATTCTTTTACGCAGTCTTCACGGGTTTTCTTGAAAGGGATGATGTAGTCGGGCTTTTTCTCTTTTCCGACTCTCATTTCCAGAATAGTAGAAGCGCCGCAATAGCTGCAGAAAGTGGCCGCCGTGTTATCGTCGGTCATAAGCTCTCCGCCGCATTGCGGGCATGTGTAATAGGTGATCTCATATTCGTCATCCCCTATGCCCTTTTCCTCGTCTGCACTTCTGGCAAACATCTTGTCATGAGGGGATATCTGTGTATCGCAATAAGAGCAGCGCATCATCTGCGTTGCGGGATCGAATTTGATATTGCCGTTACAGTTGGGACATGCATACATGGAATGCCGTTCTCCTCCGCATCATTTTATTCTGTTCCTATGCATATCCTCTGAGCTTCCTGATGGCTTTTTCAGCGATCAGGCATTCACCGTGTTCCTTCAGGATCTCATCGCATCCGGCATCGGCCCTGTACAGGTCGGCAAATTCAAGTGCCTGCACGCAGGCTCTGCTGTAGCGCTCGTATGACGCCGCTCCTCTTGTAATATGCAGGAAATAATTATCATTCATCTTATAGAGCGAGGAAGTGATCCTGATCTTTTCAGGAAGGATTTCCACGTAATCTATTACTTCCGAGAGGGAAGAAAATACAAAGACCGCTTCTTTTATCTCGGGAATCTTATCGGACGGAGCCTTTGATCCGTCGGGGTCTCTTTTTTCGTTTCTGGGAAGCCCCGGTAAAAGGCCTCCGGCGGTAACCTCTTTTGCGAGTTTCTCTTTCTGGGCGGTCAGCTTGTTGACAAAATCGCGCAGTCCCGCAAGAAATGCTTCGAGCTTTGCCTCATTCTCAAAATCGATGGGCTCTTTTTCCGTGAATGTAAGCACCATTCCCTGATCCGGAACCATCATGATCTGCATCTCAAATGCAAATTTGGGCGGCTGATATCCGACCTCCTCATGCGCCTGGTTGATGATGCGTCTCATAAGCTCCTGTGCTTTATCCGTGCGGCTGAGAAAATCCGTGTATTCGATCTGGTATTCTTCCATCTCCTCGGTGGAGATGTAGCATTTTATTGTACTTTCGTCTACTCTTTCAATCTTCATTGTTTCTGTCACCTCGTCTGCCAGCTCTGCGCTGACATCTTCCGCCTGCGGGGTATAACCCGGTGCCCGGCGAAAACCAATGTACAGTTAGTATTATTTTACCACTTCCGGTTCACAAAAACAATCAGTATCTTATGCTCAAAGCGCTAATCCGTATAGCCTGTGGGCATTTTCCCAGGCCGCTTTTCTCACTTCCTCCTCGGTCAGGTTTTTTATCTGAGCAAGTTTCGTGATAACATGAGCTATATTCAGCGAATTGTTGCGCTCTCCTCTGTGGGGAACGGGCGAAAGATAAGGGCAGTCCGTCTCGAGCACTATCCTGTCGAGGGGTGTGATCTGCGCTGTTTCCACAAGCTTCCTTGCATTTTTGTAAGTGAGCACACCTCCTATCCCGATATAAAAGCCCATATCAAGAAAGGCCCGTGCCATCTCTGCGCTGTAGGAATAGCAATGAACAACTCCTCCGATCTCATCCGCTCTGCACGCTTTCATCACATCATAGGTGTCCTTTGCCGCGTCTCGGGAATGGATGATGACCGGCTTTTTTATGCGCCTCGCCAGCTCCATCTGCCACTCAAACCACCGCTTCTGCTCTTCATGGCTGTGAACATCCCAGTGATAATCCAGCCCTATCTCCCCCACTGCCACACATTTTTCTTCTCCGGCGCAGGCATCCTCAAGCCATCTGCAGGTTTCGTCATTAAGGTCTCCCACCTCATCCGGATGCACTCCGAGGGCGCAGTATATAAAACTGTGGGAATTTGCCAGCTCCAGTGCTCTTTTCGAGGACGGTATTCCCGCTCCCACGTCTACCACATAGCCCACTCCTCCCTGCAGCAGGCTGCTCAGAAGTTCTTCTCTGTCGGCATCAAACGCCTCATCATCATAATGTGAATGTGTATCAAATATAGGGGTCATTTTGGATCGCTCCGGTGTTTTATAAAAAAATTGGTAAATAATAACAAAAAAATGCAAAAAACTTCTTGCAATCTGCTCTTCGATATGGTAGTATATCGATTGTTGTAGAGAAACGCACCGCTAGCTCAGTTGGTAGAGCACCTGACTCTTAATCAGGGTGTCCAGGGTTCGAGCCCCTGGCGGTGCACTTCGGAGCACTGATTTCGAGGACGCAGGAGCCTTGGGGTCGGTGCTTTTTTTGTTTATTACATCTCTTTTATGAGCACATCAAAGTGCGATGTGGTCATGGCTATAATCTTTTTATCCAGGCCTGTGCCAGATCCGTCCACAGCCCGACATCCTCCTGAAGGCTCTCATCCTGCGGATAGTACTCCGGTTCATTGCCGCCGAAAAACTGCTCTATAAGTTCTTCTTTTCTCTTATCCGACACATTTACGCCTTTTCCGTCTCTTACCGCATGCACGGCTCTCATGGTCTGCTCCATGGAGTATTCGCCGCCGGACCATCCTCTGAAAAGTCTCTTGTTAGCAACAGTAAGGCCATGCCCGCCGTTGGGAAATACATAATGCGCAAACGGAACATTTTTCTCCCTGAGGGCTGTTGCAAAAAGATAGCTGTTTTCAACCGGAACCAGCGCATCCTCCGCAGTCTGCCAGATAAAGCAGGGAGGCGTATTTTCCCTGACCTGTTTTTCAAGCGAGAAATACTCAAGTTCCTCCACGGAGGGATCATTTCCGAGAAGAGCTTTCACGGAATCCGCATGAGTGTATTTGCCTGTAGTAATCACCGGGTAAGCGAGTATCACTCCGTCGGGTCTGTTTGAAAAGGCCGCATAATCCGGATTCTTATCCTTTACATCATCAAAATGCACTGCAAGGCTTCCGCATACATGTGCACCCGCCGAGAATCCCATGATCACGATCTTTTCACTCTTTATCCGCAGCTCTGCTGCATTCTTTCTGAGGAATCTTACCGCGCGTGAAATGTCATTAAGAGGCTGTTTCTTAAGAGGTACCGACATGGTGATATCCGTGGTGTATGAAAGTACAAACACGTTCATTCCCCTGTCAAAAAACTCTTTTGCCGGGAGCTCTCCCTCGTGAGAACAGCACATACAGTACCCGCCTCCGGGCACCACCAGCATGCAGTCTCTTATCTCATCGTCTCTGTGAAGGTACGCAAATACATTTGGCGTAAATCCGTATGCCGCCTCGTAATCGTACTCTCCCTTCTCCCAGATCTCCCTTCTGAATATCTGCATCGCACCGGGTTCGAGGCCGGTCATCAGGTAATCGCTGTCGGGATAATCAGCCTGCCATTTTTCTATCTCCTGTCCGGGAAGTGCCGCTTCCATCACGGCATAGTAAGCCTCTTTAGCCTCGCACTTTCCCTTGAAAAGAAGCGGGTAGCTGGCCTCTCTCTTAAAGCCCGAAAGCCAGCTTGCCTCGTCCACGATATTCCAGAGCGTTACCGATGTAATGTTGGCCTTTCCGGTCTTTTTTTCATCTATATAAAGCTCGAAAAATGCTTTATATCTCTGAGCAAGAGCATGCATGGACTCCTCGGATGGATCGTTATTGTGTATGTCCATCTCGGTGATATGGATCTGTATTCCCAGTGCTCCGTACATCTCCAGAGCCTTTTTGTAATTCTCAAAAACGGGATGATCCATCAAAAGGTGTGACTGCATTCCCATGCCGTCAACCAGCTTTTTATCTATAAGCGGCTTCAGGATGTTTTCGATGATAAAATCCCTTTTCCACTCTTCCGCGGTTTCATAATCATTATAGAAAAGCGAAACACCCGGAGCGGCATACTTTCTTGCAAACTCAAATGCCTTGATAAAGAAATCATTTCCGACTGTCTTAGTCCAAAGGGACTGTCTGAAATCGCCTTTATCCACCGCTTCATTAACCACATCCCAGGCGTATATCACGCCCGGAAATGATGTCTGGACATGGGTGAGCACTCCGCGGATATATCCCTCAAGCCTTGCAAGCATGAGCTCTCTTCCGGCAAGAGGCTTGTTCTCGTTATAGCCTTCATGAAAAAACCACTTGGGGGTCTGATTGTGCCATACCAGGGTATGCCCGCGCATAGTGATCCCGCTCTCTTTTGCAGCGCTCAGGAAAAGGTCTGCTTTTTTGAATCTGAGTGCAGGCTCCTTATCATATTTTGCCGGATCATCCTTACAGGTTTCGCGGTCAAGAAACGAATCCGGCTTCATCTCGTTTTCGCATGTAAAGCTGCTAAACTGCTCCAACAGAAGCTTTACCCTTGCGGGGGTATGATAATCAAATATCGAGAATCCTGATCCTATTTTAAAGTATGGTTCGTATGCTGTTTTTAGATTCATGATGACCCTCCTGTCGAAATCTTCTTTATCCACTTTCCGCTTCTTAGCCTTAGATATGCGTAAACGGTTTTAACTATCTGGTCGGACTTTAAAAAGATGAATATCCAAAAAGGGGAGAGCTTAAACACAAAGCCTCCGAGAATTCCAAGGGGTATGGCAAGCACCCACAGGAATATGTTGTCCGTTATCATAAGGAGCTTCGTGTCTCCGCCTCCGCGGAGCACTCCTTTGGTCATGATACTGTTGGTCCCCTGAAAAACGATTATTATGCTGATGGCTATCATAAGCTGTTTTGCGATACGGACCGTCTCTTCACTGATATTCCCGTCGCTCAGGTTCCTGTATATTGCTATCACCGGATTACTGATAAGTATAATGATAAGAGCTGATATCGCCCCGAGAAACAGTCCCAGCCCCATGAAAAGGTATCCCTGTTCCATAGCCTTTTCCCTGTCTCCTTCTCCGAGAGTCTGCCCCGTGACTATAGCACCTGCCTGACTCACGCCGGTTATTCCCACGGCGCTCAGCTGCTGTGTGACGGAAGTGATGGCGTTGGCGGATACAAAGGTTCCTCCCAGGTGCCCTATTACCATTGATACCGCATTGTTTCCGAATGCAAGTATCGCATCGCTCACAAGCACGGGTATGCTGATGCGGAAATACTCCGAGGTAAGGGATGCGGTATTCATAAACATGTTTTTGATCCTGAAGGATATCTTTTTATCAAAGAATAGCAGATAACCACAGATAACGGTTGCCTCAAACAGCCTTGCTATCAGGGTTCCGAGTGCCGCTCCGGCCACACCCATTGCAGGGAGCCCCAGCTTTCCGAGTATCAGAACATAATTTGCTCCGAGATTTACAAAAAAGGCTCCGATGGATACAAACAGCGGAAGTTTCACCTGGCCCACGCTGCGCAGTACTATGGTGCTGACCAGTGAAGAGCCGAGGAAGAAATATGTGGCTATGGAGTACCTGAAATAAACAACGCCATACTCAAGTATCGCTTCTTCGTTGTTGTACATTTCCATAATGGTGCGAGGGATAAATGCCGTGGCAAGCGCGAATAAAAATGCGAGGAAGAGCGTGATGCGGAGCATAAGCGCAACAGTCTGCTTAAGCGCTCTGCAGGATTTTTCCTCAGCTTCTTTATCGCCTCCCGTTTCGGCTGCGCTTTTCATTCCCCAATATCTGGACACCAGCACGGACGCCCCCATTCCGAGGCCCATACAGAATATATGATATACAGTGATAAAAGAATTTGCCAGAGAAGTGGCGGAAAGAGCATCATCTCCCAAAGTCCCAACCATTATGGTATCAAGCATATTGACACCGATAGTGATCAGGCTTTGAAGCGCTATGGGCAGTGCTATGGAGAATACTCTTTTGTAGAAAAATGCGTCTTTTTTAAAAAACTTCATCGAATACACTTACATTTTCTTCTTTATTTCCAGTTCCCTCTCATCCAGCTTAACGGATCTCAAGGTAAGGATGATCAGTACGGATAAGATCCCTGCCGCAATAATGCAGCTGTAGAATATGTAATCGCCCTTAAGAAACATCCAGTCGGATTTTGTCACTCTGTATAACACATCGGATAAAAGAACCATGATATCGAGTATGCCTATCGCAGCACAGGATCGGAAGCATCTTATTATGCTGTGCATGTATCTGTCGCGCTTCATGGGCTTTGCCGACATGGGAAGACTTACCGCTCCCATGATAAGGTATAAACAGGGCAATAAAGACACCATAAGCGGGAGCACCGTGAGGAGCCACCCGCCTGTAGTATGCCTGATTATCGAAGCATAGCCTGTGGCGGCGCAGATCGCAAGCGACAAAACATCCGCCGCCGCAAATTTAATACGCACTCTGCCTGCCGATTCGGCAAAGGGAATATACGGTCCTATATAAGTGACCTTTTTCCTGTACTTCCCCTTTTCATCACAGACAAGCTCTGTTTCGTAATCGTCTATGTATTTTATATGATCCTTGTTTTTGTACATCCCTACGGGATCTATAAAAAAATTCCGCATTTATACATCCTTGGTAGTCTTAGCCTTGAAGAGGAACTCGTGGTTTTCTCCGAGCTTCTTATCCGGATAATGACATGCGCAGAAATGGCCGGGCTCAATCTCGGTAAGAGGCGGCGCAACTCTCTTGCACTTGTCGGTAGCCATGTAACAGCGGGTGCAGAATTTACATCCTGCAGGCGGATTTACGGGGCTGGGTATATTACCCTCAAGGATGATCTTTTCCTTATCCGCGGAATCGGGATCCGTGGTAGGAATAGATGAAAGAAGTGCCACTGTGTAAGGATGACGGGGATCATCAAAAATGGTCTCCTTGTCAGCCAGCTCAACTACATTTCCAAGGTACATTACCATGATCCTGTCGGAAATAAATTTAACGACAGAAAGGTCGTGGGATATGAACATGTATGTGAGGTTCTGCTTCTCTTTAAGCTCCTGGAGAAGGTTGATGATCTGCGACTGTATCGATACATCAAGAGCGGATACACATTCATCGCAGACCACAAACTTAGGTCTTACGGCAAGGGCTCTTGCGATACAGATACGCTGTCTCTGACCGCCGGAAAACTGGTGAGGATATCTGTGGAGCATATACTCCTGAAGTCCGCACTTTTCCATTGTCTCCACAATATATTCGCGAAGCTTTGCGCTTCCGTGCTTAAAGAACTTGTGTGTTACAAGACCTTCCTCAATTATCTGGCCTACGGTAAACCTGGGGTTAAGGCTTGAGTAGGGATCCTGGAAGATGATCTGCATATCCTTTCTGAGCCCGCGCATTTCCTTATAGGAAAGCCTGGCAAGGTCAATGCCGTTATCCGACATCTCCTCATACTTTGCAAACTCGGGATCGGAAGAATACTTTTCCTTTATTTTCACCAGATCTGACTTAAATCTTTCTATTTCCTTTTCAATTTCCCCGATGCGGGACTCAATCCCTTCGATTCCTCTTTTGGCAGCATTTACCTTGGATTCAAGCTTGGGGGTGCTTCCGCTTATCTTTATCTCGTGGGTATAATGCTCAAGGTCCACATCATATTTTCTCTTTTTGTCGAGAAGACTGTTGCGGCGCTTGTTTGCCTCGAATATGTTGAGAAGGAGTTTCTTTCCCTCTTCATCGTCTTTTACGAAGAAACCGCCGAGGATCTTAACAATATTACTCTCACAGGTCTGAACCTCACACTTTGCGATGGTGAGATCCTGAAGCAGATAGAAATCGGCCCCGTCTTCTCCGCCTGCAGCCTCGACCTTTTTCTCAAGTGCCTCTGCTCTGGCAACGGCCTTATCGTACTTTTTCCTGTACGCATCCGCATGGATGATAGTCTTTTTTACATATGACGGCGTAAGGTCATCAAGCGTAGAACCATAGTAAAGGGTGCAACCCGCCGTCTGAGGGTAAAGCTGCAGGAGCACCCTTCCCAGAGTGGATTTTCCGCATCCCGACTCACCTACAACTCCGAGGGTTTCGCCTTCATATATATCGATGGAAATATCTTCGTTTGCCCTGACATAGAGCTGCTGCTTCTGAAAGATCGAGGTCTTGGCAACAGGGAAGTATTTCTTCAGATTAGTGATTGATAACAATTTTCTGGTGCTCTGCACTGTTCCTGACCTCCTTTTCGGGATAGAAGCATCTTACTTTCTGATTCTCCGCAACCTGTGTAAGCGGCGGCTCCTCTTTAAGGCACTTCTCCGTACAATATTTGCACCTGGGTGCGAACTTGCATCCCTTGGGGAGTGCAAGCGGATGGGGCACAACGCCCGGTATTGGCTCGAGACGGTCCGTATCGGCGTCGAGCCTGGGTATTGAAGCCATAAGTCCCTCAGTGTAGGGATGGCTCATAGTCTGCTTGTGGAAAATGACTGAAGCCGGCGCATGTTCAACCACCTGACCGCAGTACATTACAGCCACGTCATCGGCCATTTCGTTGATTACTCCGAGATCGTGGGTGATGAAAATGATCGCTGCATTGGTGGTTTTCTTAAGATCATTCATGAGCTTAAGGATCTGAGCCTGGATCGTAACATCAAGAGCCGTCGTGGGCTCGTCCGCAATGAGGATCTTGGGCTTGCAGGCAAGGGCCATCGCGATCATAACACGCTGTCTCATACCACCCGAAAGCTGGTGGGGATACTGCTTGATGACCACCTGGGGATTGGGGATCTGAACATCCTCCAGCATCTTTAAAGCGTTTTTATGTGCCTCTGCCTTGCTCATTCCCTGATGGATGATAAAGGGCTCGGAGAGCTGTTTATCAACGGAAAAGACAGGGTTTAAGCTGGTCATGGGCTCCTGGAATATGACTGATATGTCGTTTCCTCGGATCTTGCACATTTCTCTTTCGGAAAGCTTTGTTATTTCCTTTCCGTCGAAGAGTATCTCTCCGCTCTCAATATATCCGTTTCCGTCAAGAAGCCTCAGAATACTCATGGCACTTATGGACTTTCCCGAGCCGGACTCACCCACTATTCCTATTGTTTTTCCGGCTTCAAGCTTGTAAAAAACTCCGTTAACCGCCTTAACGATTCCTTTTTTTGTTTTAAAAAATGTATGCAGGTCTTTTACTTCAAGTAATGGCATCTTCTCATCCTCCCCTTATCTTTCACTGCTGGACTTGGGGTCCATGACATCGCGTATCGTATCACCGATAGTGTTTATACATACGCCGACAAATATGAGGATAGCCGAGGTGAACACCCACTGCCACCAGAAGTTTTTAGCTGCGGTCGCGTTGCTTGCCTTGGTGAGCATGTTGCCCCAGCTGGGCTGAGGATAATTGACACCGAAGCCGAGGAACGACAGTCCCGTCTCTGTCTGCATGGCTGCGGCAAAGCTGAGCGTCATGCTGACAAGTATAACGGAAACGATATTCGGCAGAATGTGCTTAAATGCGATCTTTCCTTCTCTTACGCCCATCGCCTGAGCCGCGGTAACATACTCGCTCTCACGGGCAACAAGTATCTGTGCACGGGTGATATTGGCAAATCCCGGCCATCCGAGCACGCCCAGCACGCACATTATCATAAACAGTCTCTGATTGGTCGTAAGTGACATCTGAGCGATCAGGGATGTGAGTATAAGCATAATGGGTATCGTTGGAAGTGAACTGAATACCTCTGCCACACGCATGATGAGGATATCCACCCAGCCTCCGTAGTATCCGGAGATACATCCGAGTGTAACTCCTATAAGTATCTCTATGATAACCGCAACTGCACCTACCGTCATGGTAATACGGCCGCCCACGATCATTCTTTCAAGGATATTTGCACCTACATCATCGGATCCGAGAGGGAAGCCTCTGAATCCCCACGCGCTCATGTAATCACCGTTTGCATCCACGGCGTAGCTCTGGAACGCACCTGTAAAGATCTTGGCAACCTTGCCTATATTAGCGGGAGCCTCTGCCTGATAGTAGTGGTCTCCTCCGAAGGAATAAACATTTCCGAGATTGGTAAGGGCGGTGTAGTGATAGTTTCCTGCCTTAATATCAACAAATTCCTCTCCCGCGGCAAGAGTGGGAACCTCGATGCTGTCCGCCACAAAATCACCCGCAAGAGCGATGGATCCATCATCCAAAAGGAGGCATACGCTGGAGGTTGTAGCGGTAATCTCATCTATCTTACGGCCGTTAAGGAACTCAAACATCTTAGTGGCCTTTCCGCCGATCTTGGTCCTTGCCATATCATAGAGACCACGGGTTCCGGTATATACATTGCTTCTCTTGCTGTCGAGTCCCACAATATAATTGAGAGTAAAGTCAACGTCATAGATATCGGTGCGTCCGATAAAGTTGTTCATGTTTGAATATGTCTGCTTATTACCCCAGACATAAATCGTACCGTCATCCATCAGGATGGCAGTTGCCTGATATCCGCAGGTAAGCTTCTTTACATGTGCAACATCAACGCCGTTTTCGTAAAGCTCCTCGGGCATAGCCTCTATAGTGGAGCTCTCGATGGAATTTGCGCTGCGTCCGTACTGACCGAATCTGTCACTTCCCCAGCCATAGATCTTTCCGTCCTCGCCGATGGCGATAACATGATCCACGCCTGCAGCAACCATGGCCATTTTGATATCCTGGTATTCCTCGGGAACTTCCACATCCATTCCTGAGGCTCCGAGCTTTTTACATCCCCACACGTAAACCTTTCCCGCATTGGAAAGTCCCACGGAGAAGGAGCCGTAGCTGTCGATCATCTTAATATCGTTCTTAAGCTCCTTGGGAACACTCATCATGGTGAGGTTCGGAGGAAGGTTCTTTAACGTTACCTCGGTATACGAATCCGAATACTTGGGCATAAAGTTCGGAACTATAAACACGATAAGGAACATGACTATAACAACTATGAATGCCACAACGGCAAACTTTCTTTCCATATAGCTGTTGAATGCCTGTCTGCCGGGGCTTACGATAAACTCCGAATCATCGGGTTTTTTGTCCTGATCTTCCCCTTTTGACTCTCTGGGGAACCATTTCTCTTCGTATTTTAATCCCATAAACACTCGCACAAACCAGCGCGCAAGCTTACGGAAGATATTTTCATGTTTTTTGCTTTTATTCGACATCTTCTTGACTCCTATACGAATGCATTTACCGCCTTCGTTTGCGATCGTTTCTCATCAGGGGTGGCGGGCTGATCACTTACTGATACGTACACGGGGATCAACCAGACCGTAGCAGAGGTCTGTCACCAGGTTGGCCACAAGACCTATGAACACGTATATAACCTGAATGAACATGATCATATCGTAATCGGCTGTCTTGGTAGAGTTGAAAAGGAGAAGTCCCATTCCCTTAAATCCGAACATGCTCTCCATGAAGATCGCACCGCCGATGATTCCGAAGAAGCCACCGACAAATACCGACACGAGCGGGATCAGAGCGTTTCTCCAGGCATGTGTGTAGATGACCGTCCTCTGGCTGAGTCCCTTCGCTCTTGCTGTTCTTATACAGTCAAGGCTGAGGGCATCAAGCATCGAGGCGCGGGTAATCCTTATATTGTATGCGAGACCGCTGAAAATAAGGCAGATTGCAGGGAGCGTGATATGCCAGAGAGTATCCATAACAAACTTAGCTCCGTGATAATCGCTTCCCGGCGTCTTCATTCCCGATACAGGGAACCAGCCCAAAATTGAACTGAAGAGCAGTATAAAACATATATATATGATAAAACTCGGAGTTGAAAATCCGATAAGTGAAAAAGCCTGCACTCCCCGGTCAAAAGGGGTATTCCTTTTCACGGCACAGTTTATTCCGAGAGGTATGGTTATTATCAGAATAAATACCTCGGAAAATGCTCCTATCAGCATCGAGTTTCGAAGACACGGTGCCAGCACCTGCAGAACCGGTGCGTTGTATTCGTATGAATGTCCGAAGTTGCCCTGGAAAATACCGTTGCACTTTCCATTATAGTATGGGTATACGCCGAGCCATCTGAGATACAATATGACAGTGTTGTCGGTATCCGTTCCATACATACGCTGATACTTGAGATAGAGCTCATCAAACTTTGTATCTCTCTCCGATGCCGGTATAGAATTCTTAAGCGCCTGTATCTCAGCCTTTGCATCTGTGTATGCACGGTTTGCGGGCATCAGTCTGTAGAGACTGAAGAGCATAAACGTGAGCAGCACAAACACCACCATAATATACAGAATTCTTTTTGCAATGTACCTTCCCATAGGTAAATCCTCTTATCTGTTTGTATTTCTTTAGCTTTTAAATTTTGTTTTGCTTTACAGAGAGCCTATTTCGGCACTCTGTAAAGCAAAGCAAAAAATATCCGGCAGCGGTTAAGCCGCCGGACATTCTTTTATATTTCTTTAGGTATTAATCTCTGTCTTCCGACCTATCAAAGCCAGAAGATATCCGCATAATCCTTGAGATAGTATGCTGAGTAATCATCATACATTGAAGGATCTATGGTGAGATTGTAGCTGTAATCATATACTGCAGAGTTGAAGCCTGTAGCAAAGTTGAATGCACAGTACATAGGAGATCCTGCATAGTATCCGTAAACAGCTGACTGATAGAGCTCGTCAAGCATGGGAGCGAAATCACCGGTAGTGTTGTAAACAACCATACCTGCTGCGGTTACATTCTCATTCTCCTTGAATCCGGTCTGAAGAAGATCGGTGAACTCGTTATCTACAGTACCGTACCAGTTGATAACGAGAGGCATGTAGTAGTCTCCGTCTACCTCGGTGGTCTTGTAGGTGCCGTCTACTGACTGATAGTTCTTGTCGTTCTCGGTGATAACATCGCCGGGGATCTTCTTGTAACGAACGCCCTCGGTGTACTCGGAACCGTCTGCTCCGTAGATCCATCCGCCCTCTTCGAGAACTGCGATAGCGCTGTCAACTGAGGTTGCATATGCGTCAAGGATCATTCCCTGGGCAACTGCTTCCTTGTACATCCATGAACCGGTGTAGTAAGGTCCGTCAACAACTCCGCCGTATCCGCCGGTGAAGTCCTTAGCGAATTTAGCACGATCCATGCAGTAAGCGATAGCCTGACGTACCTCTGCGAACTGAGCCGGGCCATAGTCTGCACGGAATCCGAGCTTACCATAGCCTGCACGGCTGTAGTGAATATATGCGTATGCTCCGTTCGACTCGTCAGCAAGCTTAACTGCTTCGTCGGTCTCAGCGCCGCCGGTGATTCCGGAGATAACGTCGATTCCGCCTGCCTTGAAGTCCTCAAGCTGTGTAGCGGAAACAACCTTCTTGTAAACGATCTTCTCGATAGTGGGAACGGTTCCTTCGTAGTTGCCCTTGAAGTTCTCGTTTCTGACAAGTACTGCAGAGCTGTCGGTTGTATCATAGCTCTTTACGCAGTAAGGACCTGAGTAAGGATACTTTGAATAAGCAGCTTCTGAAGTGTCGGTAGCGGTAGCCTTGATGATATCGGCTACAACATAGTTTTCACCGTTCTTCTCATAGAAGTTGTCGGTGAGGTAGCAGCCTTCGCCATCATCGAGGATGTCAGCTTCGCCAAGCCACATTGCGGGATAATTGGGTGAGAATGCTGCATAAGTAATGTCATAGAAATAAGGAATGTAATCTGCAGAGATGGTTACAGAGAAGGTGTAGTCATCGATAAGTCTGAAGCCCTTCATCTCCTTGGTTCCCTCTGCTGAGTCGGGACCGGTATATGCGTTGTAATCCTCGTATCCTACGATGGTAAGACCGGTATTCTGTTTTCCTGCAGCCTGTGCAGCTACCTGAGTGTAGAATGCCATGGGGAATACAAGATAATCCTTAGCTTTGATGGGTGTTCCATCAGAGTATACAAGGTCATCCTTGATGGTGATGGTGAAAGTCTTGGTTCCGTCATCATTAACAACATCCTCGTGAGATGCAACAACAGTATCGTTCCACTCGTATCCGCCTTCCTTGGTTCTGGAAACAGTCTCAAGGCCTGTGGTGAGGAATTCTATATCCTGATCAGCAGCTCCGGGTGAGCTCTTTCCAAATGCGGAATAACGGAACTGACCTGAAAGCTCGGTGGTGTTACCGATGATGATGTCGTGATCATCCTTGTCGGAAGTCCAGTCGATAAGTGCATCTGCAGGGCTCCAGTAAGGATTGGTGGGATTCTCCTGAACCTGACCGATCTTTGCGTTGTAAAGATCATAGTACTCATTAGAGTAAAGGGGAATCTCAGGAAGGAGAGAGTTCCATCTTGTGATGTAATATTTCCACCATGCAGCGTATACATCATCCTCTGTAGCGTAATCGCCTGCAGGGGTATTATTGTATACCATTGCGAATGAAAGGAAATCAAGGCCGAGAAGCTTCTGCTCTCCGTCTACGGTGATGTATGCAAGGCCTGTGTCGGGATCCTCAGTAACATCAGCGATGGTGATGTCCTTTCCAACGTGATCATAGAGTGACTCGTAGTCTGTGCCATACTCTTTGTTTGCAAGAGTCATAACATCAAACTCGTTGCACCAATACTGCTCTTCGAGATTTTCTTCTACTTCTTCAGTGGTATCGGTGTCTACAGTTTCCGTAGTGTCTACGGTTTCGGTGGTTTCGGGTTCTACTGCCACCGGCTCGCCTGTCTTCTTGGTACAGCCGGCCATCATTGATGCAGCCATAGCAAGAGAGAGAACTGCAGCGAGTGCTTTGTTCCACTTTTTCATAACATGTTCCTCCTTTTATATTTTGAAACAGTCGTTTTAACGCTATAAAGCATTAAAATACAACGTCAGATTATACCATATATATTAAGATAAATCAATTTTTTGTTAAAATTTGTTTAAAACTTGTCGGTTTTATGACGAAGGCAGTATCCGATAGCCCCTTCCGGGCAGACTTTTCGGCACTCACCGCAATGGATACATTCTCTGTCACCGACTCGGGATGTATCCATTTTGCATATCCTGATGCAGGCATTGCATCCCGTGCATTTCGACTTATCCACTCTCACTCCGAAAAAAGCTATCGGATTAAAGAAAGAATAAATGGCTCCCAATGGGCAAATAAAGCGACAAAATGCCCTGTAGCAGAATGAATTGAGCAGAAGACAGGCGGCAAGAATAAATACTTTCCAAGAAAACATGAATCCGATCTGATCCTGAAGCCTCTCGTTTAATAAAACCAGTGGTATCCCGGCTTCAAGAGTTCCCGCGGGGCAGATATATTTACAGAATCCCGGAGCAGCCTTGATAAACGGTATCAATACCACAAATACACCGAGAACAACATATTTTACATACGAGAGGATCTTTGTAATACGGCTCTTTTTGATCTTCGGAACCGGGATCTTATATAAAAGCTCCTGTAACAGTCCGAACGGACACAGAAATCCGCAGATCACACGGCCCAGAAGTATCCCGAACAAAAGAAGGGTTCCCAAGATATAAAACGGGATTTTTTGTGCAGACCCGCCAAGAGCAGCCTGCAGACTTCCGAGCGGGCATGCCACCACAGCGCCGGGGCACGAATAGCAGTTTAATCCCGGGGCACATAAGCCTTTAATGTTTCCCTTATAAATCTTTCCTGTGGCAAATCCTTTGAAATTGCAGTTGTACAGTACTGCAGCTATCAGCTGCGTATAGCGTCTCGAAAACTTTTTTATGTGATTGATAAATCCGCCGGTTTTCATTATTTGTTCCTCAAAAAAGATAATCACAAAAATCAGTCGTATCCTTTCGAACACGACTGATTTATCTTAGTGTTTATATGACGCTTATAGTTTATGCGATCATCAGAAAGGATTTCCGCACTCAGGGCAGAACTTGGGGAGATTGTTGGGATCTGAAGGTTCCCATCCGCATTTGCTGCACTTAGCGCCTTCGGGCTTCTTTGCTCCGCACTGTGAGCAGAACTTTCCGGTGTTAACCGCTCCGCATGAGCATGTCCAGCTTCCTGCAGGCTCGGGCTTCTTTGCTCCGCACTCGGGGCAGAAGTTACCGCTTACGGTCTTTCCGCAAGAAGGGCATGTCCAGCTGTCTGCTGCGGGTGCTGCGGGTGCCGGAGCTGCCTGCTGATACTGCTGATTGATCTGTGCATTAACGGCATCTGCCTGTGCAAATCCGCCTGCTGCGTTTGCGCCTGCCATCTGTGCCATGTTCATTCCCATGAATGCCATAGCGGGGCCTGCCTGCTGGTTGTTTGCTGCGGCGTTCATAGCTGTCATTGTAGCGCCTGCAAGGTTTGCATTGCGGAGGTTGGGATCTGTAAATGCAGCGTTCTTCTGAAGCTCTTTGAGCATCTTCTCATCTTCTTCATCCGCTGCGAGTGAGGATACGCCGACCTTGACGATCTCGATTCCTCTGTCCTCGAACCACTGCTTTGTAAGCTCTTCTCTCATTGCATCGGCAAGCTCCTGAGTGTGAGCTATGACTGCCGAATATCTGATACCCATCTCGGATATCCTTGCGAATGCGGGCTGCAGAGCGGTAAGGAACTCACTCTTTAACTGTCCGTCGATCTCGCTTCTGTTATACTGTGTAGCAACGTTACCGCAGATATTGGTATAGAATACCATGGGGTTGCTGATCTTGTAGCTGTATTCACCGAAGCACTTAACCGATACATCGATATCGATTCCTGCTCTCTGGTCAACCACACGGAAGGGAACCGGTCTGGGTGTTCCGTACTTATTTCCGATGATCTCTTTGATATTGAAATAATAAACTCTCTGATCCTTGCCGGGCTGTCCGCCGAAGGTGAAACGATCGCCAAACTGTTTGAAGAATGCAACGAAGTTCTCACCGAGCTTTCCGCCGTCAAAGAATGAATGCTCTGTTCCGGAATCATAGGTGAATTCGCCGGGCTCTGCACAGAGCTCAACCACCTTACCTGACTCAACGATGATCATACACTGACCATTGTTGACTGCGATCCTTGAACCGTTGGATATAATATTATCCTCTCCCTTGGTGTTGGAAGATCTTCCGGTAACCTTCTTCTGTCCCTTTACAACAAGAACATCTGCAGGAATGGCATCGCAGTAGAAGAACTCTTTCCACTGATCGGCAAGCTGTCCGCCCAGTGCCCCTTTAAAAGCCTGAATAAGTCCCATTTGAAATACTCCTTTCTGTTATGAGGCGTTTTATGTCTCAATTTGTACCTTTTAACATTCTACCACTTTTTTTGCCGGTTGGGAATAATTTATTGATCTCGCATGTCAGCAGGCCTGAAAGCCTTATCTCCAGAAGACTTCCTCTACTTTCTCATCCGGAAGATAACCCAGCAACATCTTCTCCAGAAGCTTACTCTCAACCGGTTTTGAGAGATAATCCGAAAATCCCGCCTCCATATATGCCTCACGGGCTCCGGATATCGCATTCGCGGTCAGCGCAACATAAGTCGTATCCGTTGATCCGGGAAGTTCCTTAAGCTTCTCAAGCGTTTCGATCCCGTCCATCTTCGGCATCATGTGATCGATGAATATTATGTCATACTTTTTCTTTGCAGCCATATTTATCGCCTCAAAACCCGAATCGGCGGTATCAACCTGCACCAGTGTCTTTTCAAGAAGCCTTTTTATAACATTTAGATTCATCGGTATATCGTCGACGATGAGCACTTCTGCTGTCGGAGCATGGAAGAGTTCTTTGTATGTCTCTTTCTTACCGGTGTCCGCTCCGAATTTACCGCGGACCTTTCCGACGGGTCCCCATCCCACAACGCTCTGTCTGACAGCAAACGAAAAAGCCGATCCCTTTCCGTAAGTACTTTCCACCTCGAGACTGCAGCCCATAAGTGCAAGCAGCTGGTTTGTTATGCTCATTCCCAGTCCTGTCCCCTCTATAGCGCGGTTCCTCTGTACCTCGATACGTTTAAAAGGTGAAAACAGCACATCTATATCTTCCTTTTTCATTCCGATACCGGTATCTTCCACGCAGATCTTCAAAAGGATCTGCGATTCTCCCGTCTTTTCAAATCCCATGGAGAATTTCACGCTTCCTTTTTCGGTATATTTGATCGCGTTTGTGAGAAGATTCAGCGTGCACTGCTTTATTCTTATATCATCGCCAAACAGAAGGTGCGGCAGGTTTTCATCTATCTCTGTGATAAATTCAAGTCCCTTTTTTTCAGCCCTTCCCTGAACCATGTTTACAAGATCGTTGATCAAAGAACCCGCTTCATACTGTGTGGGTGCGATCTCCATCTTGCCTTCCTCGATCTTTGAAAAATCGAGTATCTCATTTATCAGTGCAAGGAGAGTGTGTCCGGCACTTTCTATGTCTTTGGCGTAGGAAATGATGTCGGATCCGTCATCCTGCGCATCTCTCAGAATCATCTCATTCATTCCGAGAATCGCGTTTATCGGAGTCCTGATCTCATGCGACATATTTGCCAGGAAATAACTCTTGGCTCTGTCGGCAGCCTCGGCCTGTTTTTTTGCAACTACCATATCCGTCATGTTCACAAAAAGGATATTCAGCCCGACAACCCTTTTATCCTGCATCATTGTGTGGATATTGATCTGGAAATCCATTATCAATCCCTTGGCGCCCGTTGTTATGAGATAAGGCGCAATAGAATTGCCTTTTAATGCTTTATTGCATTTATCAAGGATTTCCTCAAGCTGATCGGGGGAAAACATACCTTCAAAGGCGTCTCCAAGATATGCCCCGCCTTCTATTTTTTCCCTGCTTAATACACCGACCCTGTAATATATATCCGACACCATTACAGTCTGCAGTTTGTCATCCGTCAAAATCAAGAGATTGGGGGCGCTCGCCATAAGCTGCTTTATGTAAAAGATACGGCGCATACTTTCTTTCTGAATGTATGCTTGCGTGTTGGCTGCCTGCTCATTTGCGACACGAAGGATCTCGTTATCCTTGGATACGCGCTTTACTTCCCGCCTGAGTTTCTTATTCTCAAGGCGAAGGAGCTCAAGTTCTTCTCTTTCATTTTCCGGGAGGTTGTTGTGCTCTTCCAATTCCGGTTCTCCTAAAACGCCACTGTAGTAAATGTCATGTTGTGGAACAGATTGTAATCTTCACCGGACTCACTTACCTTTATGGGACAGAATTCGCCGTATGAATACATTCCGAGAAGGGATGAATCCTTGGGGATATATTTCATACACAGATTGCCTTCCGCTTTAAGATTGCTTGCCAGAGCAAGAAATCTCGCAACGCAGGTGGTACAGATAAATGTCCTGTACTCATATCCGGTCTCTTTAAGAACTTTGTTCATCAGCTCGCTTAACGCTTTTTCGACAGAATTCTGAACATCATCCCTGTTCAGCGTCCCGATTCCGACATAAGCTCCCTGCGGCATACCGCCGAGGAAAATCCCGCTCTGCTTTTCGTGGTCAAGAACAGAAATATTTCTTGCCACTTCCACTTCGTCGCCGTTAGGCATTCTTATCGTAAGAACAAAAGGAGAAATAATGTAATCTCCGAATACGTCGGTTTTGTCTACCACAAACTGTGCTTTCCTCAAAGCATCCATGAATGTGCTGCTTCCGAGTTTGAAGATCTGGTTTCCTTCCGACTCCGTGATCTCAAATTTGTAAATGGATCTGCTTTCTATGGAATTCATTGTGACCCATACAGGTTTGATATTTCCGGAAATGAGGACCATGACAACACCGCTTTTTTCAACGCGGTCATTGTAAAACACCCTGCTCTCGGTAAAATTAAACCCGTCGGATGCAAGCCCTCCGAAAATAGGAGTATGCCCTGAAGCCTCATCGATAGTCCCGACTATCTCATCTCCGGGAACATTTGACTCGCTGGTCACTATAACACTGTAAGAGATTATCATTTTCTCTTTTTCGGAAAGCTTACCCGCCGCTTTATGGTATGTTTTTGCTATTTCCTCTTTGTAGTTATCGGTTGTGAGAGTATCTGTAATTCCTGCAGAAAAAGTGCAGTCATCGGCAGAAAGAAGCATTACCGATATTCCGGTTCCGCAATAGCCTAAATTTCCCTGCAGAGTGGCCATGGCTGTACACCCGATAAATTCGATATTCCACTTATCGTGCAGAATGGAATAAAGCTCCGGATAATCCGTTTCATCCTCACACATTACTATAGCCAGACTGTTCTTTGCGAATTTAAAATCCGCGGTCTGTTCAAATATCTCCTGCGCAGCTTCATTAAGGTCATCAATTTCATCTGTATGTACTACTTTGGAAAACATGTCAGAGACCTCCTTTGTCAGATGCCGAAAGTGTATAGCGCTTCAATTATTATCATACCAAAAACAGGGCTTCCCCGAAACTACAATATATAGTGAAAAAACAGCTGCTGCCACAAACTGTGACAGCAGTCTTTGAAAATACTATACCGATACGACTCTTATTTTTTCATATTGCTTAACAGTCTTTGCTTCGTTAAGCATTTCCGCCGAGAGATTTTTATCCTTATTTACCTCAAATCTGTACAGGTTATAATTTCCTTCGAGATAGGAGAAATCCTCTCCCCCGTCCTGATAATGAACGGCGCTTCCTCCTTCGGGCGTTGTTATCAGTGTCAGCTTATCAATTGTTTTTTCTCCGACATACTGCATCTCTTCATAAACAGGGATAACGCTGCCGGCCTTTATGTATATCGGAAGGTGGTCTGTCGGTGCCTGCTCAAGAAAATACCTTCTTCCTTCATGTTTTTCTCCGGTCCAGAAACTGTACCATGTTCCCTCGGGCAGATATACTTTTCTGACATCCTCACCCTGGTTGACAACAGGCGCGACCAGAAGCTTTTCTCCGACAAGATATTCATCGTTGATATTATGCGTTACCTTATCATCCTCATAATGCATAACCAGCGGTCTCATAACCGGAAGGCCGTTCTCCTGTTCCTCATGCATAAGGTCATAGATATATGGCAGGAAGCGGTAATGAAGCTTAACGAATTTTCTGTATATATCCACCACCTCACTGCCGAACTGCCAGGGCTCCTGCCGGATGCATCCGTTTGCCGAATGGTTTCTGAAAAACGTGGAGAATGCTGCTGCCTCTATCCACCGGCACAAAAGCTCCGGCGTGGTATCTCCCCCGAATCCGCCGATATCCACTCCGGCGATGGGAAAGCCGCACATTCCGAGGCTGCAGAGCTGTGGGATCATCATCTGCAGATGCGCCCAGATACTCTGATTATCGCCGGTCCATACTGCGGAGTATTTCTGTGAACCGCTGTAGCAAGCCCTGGTAATAACAAGAGGCCTTTTTCCTGTGTGCTCTTTCATTGCATCATATGTTGCCTTCGACATATAGTGGCCGTAGACATTATGAAGTTCCCTGTGTGTGGTCTTCCGGTCTTCATCGTAACCGATCACGTCCTCCGGAAGCGGGCCCTTAAAACTTGCGGGCTCATTCATGTCATTCCATATTCCCATGACTCCCATGTCGGTAAGCGAATTTACATGCTCTCCCCACCAGTCTCTGACAGCTTTTCTACCAAAATCGGGATAATTGGCATCCCCCGGCCAGACCGCATTCACATAGTCTTCCGTATCGTCCGTATTTCTGAAAAAGTAACCGTTTTTGGTTCCTTCCTCATACATAAAATATCCCTTTTCGCGTTTTGTTCCGGGATCTATTATCACTACGGGTTTGAACCCTTTTAAGCGGAGCTTGGAAAAGAGCTCTCCCGCGGGCCCGTAATCCTTTTCATTCCATGTAAACACGCGGTATCCGTCCATATAATCGATATCATACTGGACAGATTCGCAGGGTATATCAAGTTCCCTGAACTTCTCCGCAACTTCACTTATATCCTTCGCATTTGAATACCCCCATCTGCACTGATGGTATCCCAGAGTCCAGAGCTGCGGTAGCGGGGCGCGCCCCGTAAGCAGAGTATAATTGCCGACTACCGCAGGCATGCTGCCCCCACCTATAAAATACAGATCAAGATTTCCGTCATCCGCGCTGTAGGCCATATATGAAGCATTCTCTTTGGCCAGGTCAAAATAGCTGTGGAAAGTGTTGTCATAAAACAATCCGTACGTGTATTCCGGCTTTTTGCATATAACAAAGGGAATGGACTTATAAAGAGACCGGAACTGCTCGGTATGTGCCGACGGATCGTCGGTATTCCAGTTTTCATACTCATAGCTTCTCTTATTCAAAAAGCCGCTTTTATCGCCCAGTCCGTATATGGGTTCATCACTGTCCACCACGCGGACATCCTCCACCGGCCTTTTTATGTTCAATAATCCCGTTATGTCATGCCCTTCGGCAGCCAGAAGTTCCATATCGAATTTGCCGATGGTCCTTCTGGAAACTCTTTCACCCCTGTAGGCTTTGGATATCTCCTTCCCGGAAAGGTCATAAAAATCCACATATCCCCCGTCGCAGATCACGGCTTTTATCTTAGCGGTCGAAAGCTCAATACAGGACTTCTCACTGTTAAAGACCGCATTGGCGCTTCTGCCTTTTTGCAAGACTCTTTCGAGATCACTCTCCTCAACAGCTTTGGAATAATGCTCCTTAGCCCAAAGCGGCACAAAAACGTTGATGATCTCATCCGTAAGAACGGATATTGTCATATTGTTTTTTTCAAATTCCACCGACAAAACGTTGTCAGTCATTGTCCAGTTAAGGATTTTACCGAATTCTATCATATAGGACTCCTCCCTGTTCCCGAATCAGATTGCTTGTCTATGCAATCATGACTCGCCTGATACAACGGATTTCTTCGCTGCATAACCCGATTTTTTTCTTTAAAACAACCTGTATCACAAGTATATAACGGGAAAACGTTTTCCGCAAGATGATTTTTTCCGTTTTTTAATATATAATGATACATGGTCTGACTGTCTTTAGTCGATCACACTTTTTCCGGAAGAAGGAAACTCTGATGTTATATATAATGAGACACGGCATGACCGACTGGAATGCCATTCACAGGCTCCAGGGCAGGACCGACATCCCTCTTAATGACGAGGGGATCGAAATGGCCCAAAAAGCCCATGATGAATATGCGGATGTGCATTTTGATATCTGCTTTTATTCCCCTCTTAAGCGTGCGGCGCAGACAGCTCAGATCGTTGCCGGTGACCGCGGCATTCCCATGATATGCGATGAGAGGCTCCGGGAAATGTCCTTCGGAGTATGCGAAGGCACCATGGATTATATGACAAATGAAAGCAGTGAGATATTCCCTCTTTTCAGCAATCCCGAAAAATACGTAACTCCGCCTGGTGAGGCCGAGAGCATCGAAGAACTCTGCAGGCGGACCGGAAGCTTTTTGAAAGAAAAGATCGTTCCTCTCATGCATGAAGGAAAAGACGTTTTGATCGTCGGGCATGGAGCCATGAATTCCAGCATGATCATGCAGATAAAAAAACTGCCGAAAAAGGACTTCTGGGCGGCAGGGCTTGCAAAGTGCAGGCTTATGAGCTTTGAAGTCTCAGAAGTTGTAAACAATCTACAGCAGAATGAATAAGGAGACAAAATGGAAGAGGAAAAGATTGAGTTATACATAAAGGAATTAAGACCTGATATATACCTTCTCGATGAAGGGCATGAGGTTTCGGGTTATCTTGTTATCGGCAAAGACAAGGCCTGTGTCATCGATACAATGAATGGCAATAACGATCTCGGAGAAGCTGTCAGAAAGCTGACGGACAAGCCGGTATTTGTTATAAATACGCACGGTCATCCGGATCACATTTACGGAAATGTCTATTTTGACGAAGCGTACATCAACCCTCGGGATATCCCGCTGGCGGAGATGTTCGTTAATGACCCCGAATTTCAAAAATGCTGCCAAAAGGCGGGGCGTTTTATGCCTCCCTTCAAAGAGATCAAGGGTGGCGATGTTATAGATCTCGGTGGAAAGACACTCGAGGTGTATGATCTTCCGGGCCATACTCCCGGCGGAATACTTCTGCTTCTCAAAGAAGACCGTATACTCTTTGCAGGTGATTCCATCAATCATCATCTATGGATGCAGCTTGACGGATGCCCCGAGATGTCAGATTTTGTAAAGGCTCTGGACAAGGTTATGTTCCTCGAAGATAAGGCGGATCTGATTCTCCACGGACATGCAAGGGATTTTGATGATATCTCCCTTATGAGGTGCATGCGACAGGCCTGCGCGGAGATCGCAGAAGGAAAAACCGATGATGATGAGATATACAACTGGTTTGACGGAGTGGGCAGGCAGCACAAATTCAGCCTGGTTCCGGGAAAGAAATACTCTCAGGAGGACAGCGTGGTCTGCTATACTCCCAGGCACCAAAAGCTTGCTGTGATATTTCCCGGAGTGGGTTATAATCAGGATAAGCCGCTTTTGTACTACGCTTCAAAGCTTGTAAGATCAAAAGGGTATGATATCATGAATATCTCCTATCAGAATATCCCTTCCGGAATAATGGGAGATGCCGCGGCCGGCAAAAAGGCCGCAGAGATAGCCTATGCCCAGGCGGAAGAACAGCTCTCCGACACGGATTTTTCCAAATATGATGACATTTTATTTATCGGGAAAAGCATGGGAACCGTAGTATCTGCCATATATGTTATGAACCACAAGATCGGAGCAAAGCAGATATGGTACACTCCGGTGGAAGCCACCTTTGGTTTTGGAACAAAGGACGCCGTTGCTTTTATAGGAAACGCCGACCCATGGTCAAACTATGAGGATGTGAAAGCCCTGGCCGCTAAGGCAGGGATCACGCTTCACACTTACCCCGGCAGAAATCATTCCCTTGAAAGCGGCTTTGTTGATACTGACTGCCGCACTATAAAAGACGTTGTTTCAAAGACCTCTGAGTATATATCACAAAGATAAGGAGACTAAATCATGGTAAGACACATTATTTTATGGACATTAAAAGATGAGCTCAGCGCGGAAGAAAAGGCTGCGGCAAAGAAAAGAATCAAAGAGGGACTTGAGGGGCTCAAAGGAAAGGTTCCCGGAATAATCGAGATCAAAGTGCATACCGAGGGACTTCCCAGTTCAAATGCCGACCTTATGCTTGATTCGTCTTTTGAAAACGAAGATGCTCTTAAGGGCTACGCCGTACATCCCGAGCATGTATCAGTTGCGGAAAATATCGTAAGGCCTTTTTCAAAAACCCGCACATGCCTTGATTTTGAAGCATAGTTTTTATCGGACAGGATCATAAAAGTAAAAAAGATACGGCAGGAATCGTAAAATGAAGATTGCAGCATATAATTATCGTGATTTTGATGAAGCATTTTATTTTGACAAATTCGGGAAGCAATACGGAGTTGAGATCATTCCTATAAGGGAAGCTCAAACTGTAGAAAACGCCCGGCTGGCAGAAGGCTGTGAAGGTGTCTCCATCATCACCCAGCCCGCCACGGAAGAGATCATAAAAGCATGGAAAGAAGCGGGCGTCAAACACATTTCCACCAGGACGATAGGATACGATCATATAGATCTTGAGGCCACGAAAAAGTACGGAATGATGGTAAGCAATGTAACGTACTCCACCGGAAGCGTTGCGGACTACACTGTGATGCTGATACTCATGGCCTTGAGAAGAATGAAATCCATAATAAAGCGCGCCGAAGGTATGGATTATTCGCTTCCCGGTAATATAGGCAGAGAAATAAGGGATCTTACCGTGGGCGTGGTCGGAACAGGAAAGATCGGGACTCATGTACTTCGAAATCTCAGCGGATTCGGCTGTAAGCTACTTGCCTATGATCCATATGAGAATCCCGAAGCGGCTTCTCTTGCAAAATATGTTTCAGTTGATGAACTCTTTTCCGAGGCAGATGTAATAACATTCCACACTCCCGCGACAGAAAGCAGCTTTCATATGGTAAATGCAGACTCAATGAAAAAGATGAAAGACGGAGTTGTGATCATTAACACCGCGCGTGGAAGCATCATCGACACACCCGCATTTCTCGATGCATTAGAGTCCGGAAAGGTCGGGGCCGCCGCGCTTGATGTTATTGAAAACGAGCTGGGTATCTTTTACGGAGACTATAAATACAAAAATATTTCCCATCGGGAGATGTCGATTTTAAAAGATCTTCCGAATGTGCTGATGCTGCCGCATATGGCATTCTATACCGAAAATGCCATCTCCGATATGGTGGAACATTCGATAGTGCATATACTGGAGAATGATGGGAATATCATTGGATAACCCCTCATCCGGCGCTTCGCGCCACCTTCCCCCGAGGGGGAAGACAAGGTAATAGTAAAGAAAAAGATGGCAGATCGTTGTGTATCCGCCATCTTTTTTTAATTTTGGTAAGTGTAGTCCCGCATTTTGATAAAAACTGCGGTGGGCACTCCAAGCTTTGTGTACCCGTTTGTCTGAACTTTGATGTTCTTTTGTTTTTCTCTGCCGTATTCTCCTTCGAGAAATCCGGCAAAATCTTTCTTTTCTTTCTTCTCAGCGTCCTTACGATCCTGTTCGCGGCCGCCTTGTCTGCCGTCCTCGTTAGTCCTCTTGAGAAGAGAAGCCGGTGTAACGGCCTCTACTTTGTAAAGGCTTGTTCCTCCATATACTGCAATGCTACCTCCCTGCCATCCTTGGCTCATTCCGGTGCTGTTTGCGGTTGCAATTCCATTTGCAACCTTGTATCTATTTTATATATCGGCAGAGATCTTAAAAAGTTTAGCAGGCAGCGCAGATTAAGCTCTTGCCATTCTTTTCTTCAGAAATGCCGTGATCGTCCTTTGTCAATCCTGTTTTATTCTATCGAGTACCGCCACGTATATCGCTGTGAGCGTTGCTGCATAAAGTACACCCGCAATGATATCGGTAAGCCAGTGAACGCCTGCGGCAATGCGCCCTCCTAGGGTGATTAGAACTATTATCGCAGCAGCTATTCTCAGAACATTATACAGTACTCTGTTATCCTCTGTGACCTTTGCCCATGCCACGATAGCGGTGCACATTATCGTGCATACCACCATCACATGGGATGAGGGAAACGACGGCTCCGGAACACTCTCTCCCGGCAAAATGAACGGACGATAGTTGATCGCGATCTTATCAAAGGCAAAATACAGTATTCCGACAACAACATATACCGCTGCAAGCCCGATCACCGGAGTATCCACCTTGGATAGTTTCTTTCTTCTGACAAGCTGGACAAGCCCGATCACAGCAAATGACGCTGCTGTCAGAATTGCCAGTGCCATCATCACATCCGTGATACTGTCCCACATCAGATTGACTCCGACTGCTGCAGAAAACCTTCCGTTCATTGCGGCAAATCCTACCACCGTTCCGTCGGGTCCTATGGGTTTTCTGTCTGTTACACACACCAGCACCGTATAGATAACCGTTATGATAGCGAGCAATATCGCCGTTAATAAACTGCTTTTTCTCTTTTCCAAATCTCTTTCCTCCGTACTTTGATACCAGATCGTATCTTTCTTTATACAATCAAAAGCCGAGTAAAAATCACTCTATATAAAATCCACTCTTAATGTCACTTCCGATAAGCCTGAGCCCCTTTTCGATATGCGGGGTGGCCGGGAAGGGATCATAGCCTGTCTGTCCGGCATTTGTCGACTCATATATCGTCACACCGTCCACTTCGCCCTTTACCAGCTCGTATCTGCCATAATCCAGCTGGGTCAGATACAGACCCTGGGCATAATTGTATCTGAAACCCAGAAACGCATTTCCGAATTTATATACTGTCAAGATTATCGCCACTGTCAAAAAGGCAATACCAAATCCTTTTGAGTATTTTTTTTCGGTATTCTCTGCTGCCGATATCCTCCCAGCAGCAAATGTGATCACATCCCCTGTCATCACTGCAGGAAGGATAAGCAAAAAGCCCTGACCGTACCGGATAAGCGGTGCGGTAAACAGCCAGAACAAAAAAGAGATAACACATATCAGTTCCGACATGTGAAGCCTTGTAAATTTCCTTCTGAGCGCAATGCTCAAGGGCAAAAGCAGCACTGAAACGCAGCATAAAACAAACAGGGCTTTTTCCGTAAGCGACAAGGTTCCGACCCAGTGTGTAACCCATTCCCCGAAAGGATATCCCGCAGCCTCCCGGATACTGTAACCACGTCCGTAGGCTATGATATAATCAGCATCCTTAAATGCGATCTCCTCCGGGATTTTCCATATGGGAGAGAAAATATCAAGCGCGGTTGACGGATAAAACAGTCTTCCCGAAAGTATATATTCCCTGAGGAAATACGGCAGCATTATTACCACCGCATATACTGTA
Organism: uncultured Lachnospiraceae bacterium; assembly: GCA_947164865.1. Lineage (GTDB taxonomy): Bacteria > Bacillota > Clostridia > Lachnospirales > Lachnospiraceae > AC2028. Next base: position 30,618 of record CAMUYA010000004.1, on the reverse strand, counting down.
TATTTTGCTATTTTTCCGGCTTTGCCGTCTTTTGCCAGCAATATGATCGGAACGGCGCAGGCAAGTATTACGGGAGCAGCCGAGAACTTGACCGTCATAGTAAAGACGCCCATCATGGCCATCGCAGCATACTCTTCCGGTTGAGAGTTTTTAGCTTCACATAGTTCTATCGTCTTTACGATCACATACATGAAGAATAGCATCGCAAAGTAGTCAGATGCAGGAGATACCATTTCGTCATATATGTTAAAGCAGTAGTAGATCACCCCAAGCCTTGCGAAATCAGCGATCCCGATTTTTTTATTCCTTACGGAAACAAACACTCTGAAAGAGGAAGCCAGCATCACGGTGACAATAAAACCGGCTACAGCATGATAGGATTGCCCTCCCAAAAACGAAAAACTGTAGAGCGCGCTGAGAGCAAAAGAAGCACTGTTATACGCAAGCCTTTCATGAAGATTTCCAAGGCCTTTTACGATCCCGTATTCTTCTATCCATCTGATAGCCTGACCGTGATACAGATCCGAATCGTCATGGAAGTATCCCCTTGACGACCCATAAGCCATAAAAGCTATGTATAAAACAGCCAGCACTATAAACAACGGAAACAGCTTATTCTTCTTTAATCCACTGACATATGATCCGATTTTATCACTGATCTTCTTTCTGAAAAGAACTATCAGAACTATACATGCGATGATCAGAATGGCATTTGCGAGCAGTCCAACCTTATGCACAAGGCTGAAAGCTTCAGCGTATACCGTGACAGTCATCAGTCCGAACATCAGACGATCTTCTGTTCTGAAAGAAGTTTTTCTGAGCAGAAAGGAGCCAATGGTAGCTGACGTTAAACAAATGTATATCCAAATCAAAAAAACTGAAAGCATTGTCTTCTCCGCAAATACAGCTATACCGATACAGCAGTTTCAATGGCCGGACCGGTCCACAGGAATAATTTTATACTGTAATCAGACTCTTGTAAATAAACGAATTAAAGTTTAAAATATATAGGTATTTTTACTTATTATGCACAGGAGATAAGCCATGTTTGAAAAGCCCGGATTTGACAATGACAAATACTTGAAACTTCAATCGGAGAAAATAAAGGAGCGCATAGGTACTTTCGGCGGAAAACTTTATCTGGAATTCGGCGGAAAGCTCTTTGACGATTATCACGCATCAAGAGTTCTGCCCGGCTTTAAGCCCGACAGTAAGATCACCATGCTCACCCAGCTGAAGGATGAAGCAGAGATAGTGATCGTCATATCCGCACAGGATATAGAGAAAAACAAAATGCGTGCGGATCTGGGCATCACCTACGACATGGACGTGCTCAGGCTTATAGATGCGTTCAGAAGCTACGGGCTCTACGTGGGAAGCGTCTGCCTGACACATTTCTCTAACCAGTCAACCGCTGTTGCGTATCAGAAAAAGCTTGAATCTCTCGGGCTCAAAGTGTACCGCCATTACAGGATCGAGGGCTACCCCTCAAATATTCCTCTCATAATCAGTGATGAGGGTTACGGCAAAAACGAATATATAGAAACAACCAGACCCCTTGTAGTTATCACCGCTCCCGGGCCCGGCAGCGGAAAAATGGCCACATGCCTTTCACAGATCTACCACGAATATAAGCGCGGCATCAAGGCAGGATATGCCAAATACGAGACCTTCCCCATCTGGAATCTGCCTCTTAAGCATCCCGTAAACCTTGCATACGAAGCAGCAACAGCCGACCTGGCTGATGTAAATATGATCGACCCCTTCCATCTGGAGGCATACGGTGAGACGACAGTTAACTATAACCGCGATGTGGAAGTATTCCCCGTTCTCAATGCCATGTTTGAAAAGATCATGGGTGAATCTCCTTACAAATCACCCACGGACATGGGTGTTAACATGGCCGGTTACGGAATAATCGATGACGAAATCTGCCGTGAGGCCAGCCGTCAGGAGATCATCAGAAGATATTTCAACACTCTGTGCCTCAACAGACAGGGCGTTGCGGATACAGATCAGGTGCTTAAGATCGAGCTTCTGATGAAGCAGGAAGGTATCACGGTCGAGGATCGTCCTGTTGTCAGTTCTGCGCGCGTAAAAGCCGAAACCACCGGTGAGCCCGCTGCCGCAATACAGCTTCCCGACGGACGCATCGTAACAGGAAAAACCACAACTCTTCTGGGTGCATCTTCCGCCATGCTTCTCAATGCACTTAAGACACTTGCGGGTATAGACGATGCGGTTGAACTCATTTCTCCTACGGCTATTGAGCCCATTCAGGATCTTAAGGTAAACCATCTGGGCAGCAAAAACCCCCGCCTGCACACAGATGAGGTGCTTATAGCTCTTTCGATCTGTGCCGCTACCGATGAAAAGGCAGAGCTTGCCATGCAGCAGATACAGAAGCTTAAAGGGTGCGAGGTCCACTCAAGCGTTATACTTTCGCCCGTCGATATGAACGTATTCAGAAAGCTCGGAGTTAACCTCACATGTGAGCCCGTTTACCAGAGCAAGAATCTGTACCACAGATAACAGATCACCGTTTCAGGATCTGATCGTTTTACAGATTGATCGTTTAATCATAGGATTTAGCAAAAAAGAATCCCATGCCGCATATCTACGGCACGGGATTTTTTTAATACTTTAATGTGATCGGATAGTTCCTCTCAAGCCAGGTCCTTAGAAGTCCCGGCCAGCTCTGGATCTCCGGGATAACTTCTTTTCCTTCATTTGCCGCGGTAAGTGCGTTTCCGAGGCCGGTTCCGTGGCATCCGTGGGAGTAAATGTGAAGCTCTGTGTTTATTCCCTCCTTCTTAAGCGCAGTAGCAAGCATGAGCGAATTTTCGACGGGAACTGCTTCATCCTCAAAAGTATGCCAGATAAAGCAAGGCGGCATGTCCTTTGTTATTCTCTTTTCCAGAGATAAAAACTCCCTGATGGGAATCCCTTTTTCATCCGTAAATGCATCCGCATTCTCAAGATCTCCGGTTATGCTTCTGGCTGAGCCGGCATGCGCGAATGTCTCGGCTGAAATAACGGGATAGTTGAGTATCAGTCCGTTCGGCCTGATGGATTCCTTTATCTCTGTAGCCGGTCCTGCGCCGGCGCCCTCCTCCCCTGCGACTATATTACTTAAAAAATCCATATTCCAGAATGTTCCGAGGCACGCCGCAAGGTGACCCCCTGCGGAGGAACCCTGCACCAGGATCCTGTTTTTATCGATGTGCCATTCATCCGCTTTCTTTCGGATGAGTCTGACCGCAGATGCCAGCTCTGACAATGCAATGGGAAACTCGGAAGGGCCCGTGGAATATCTTAACACCGCCGCGTGATATCCCATTGCGTTAAACGCAAGCGCCAGCGGCTCCGCCTCCCTGTCCGAAGTGTGATCGTAAGCACCTCCCGGGCAGATCAGGATAAGCGGTCTTTTTTCCACTCCGATCCTTTCCGAATAATCCTGAATGTATGTGTACAGGGCCGCATATTCTTCCGAACCCGGCATCTTAATACTTATCTTTTCGTGAATCATATTTCTTCTTGTCCTTTGCATCTGTAAAACAACTCCCCTGTAAGAAACAGGGGAGTCAGAATTATCAAAACAGCTGTTTTATTATCCCTGAAGACCTCTGGACTGACGATCCATATCCTCAACGACTATATCAAAGATCTCTCCGAGTGACCTGCAGTATTCGAGTATCTTCCAGGGTTCATTTGTGTGATAATGAACCTTCATAAGATCCTCATCTCCGCCGCCGGCATAACTGTCTCCGATAAAGTTGTTTATTATGTATTCTCTGAGGTCATCCTCATCCATCTCGCATCCCTCGATAAGAAGCTGCGTGTCATAACGAAATTCAATGCTCTGTTCTTCCATTGTTTCTCCTATCTGCCAAATACGGCACCGGTATTGGGAGCGGACAGCCCTGATCCTTGATCCCGGTTTTGCTCCACGAAGGACATTTTAACATAAATGCTTATTCACTTGCAACCTCAGGCGATAAGACATTTTTATCAAAAAAGCGCCTGAATATGTATTCAGGCGCGGGAATGTCAAAGCGACATTTCATGAGACCGAAGCTGAAGTACTCGCAGGTATTGTCGGCGAGCATCTTTTCGTCATCTATTATCAGACAGTCCAGGTTCATCTCTCGTCTACGACCTGGAAAATATAGAACTTCAGATAGTAACTCTCATCCGATGCCCACAGGATAGGATGATCCGGAGCCTGAGTCCTGAACTCCACCTGGCGAAGGCGCTTGTGTACCGCCTTTGCCGCCTGAGAGATCACTTCGGTAAATAGCTCCTGTGTCATGAAATGCGAACATGAGCAGGTGGCAAAATAGCCTCCGTCCTTAACAAGCTTGAGCCCCTTCATGTTGATCTCCCGGTAACCCTTTATAGCATTCTTTGTCGCTTCTCTTGACTTGGTAAAGGCCGGGGGATCCAGAACCAACACGTCATATTTTTCCCCTGCTTCATAAAGCCTTGGAAGTTCATCCAGTACATTTGCGGCTCTGAATCTTACCCTGTCGGATAAATTGTTTTTCTTCGCATTCTCAGTGGCCTGCATAACAGCATACTCCGATATGTCAAGGCCCGTTACATCCGTCGCTCCCGCAAGCCCCATGTTCAGGGCAAAGGTTCCCATATGTGTAAAACAGTCAAGCACTTTGATCTTTTTGGCAGGGTCTCTTTTTGTCCCCACTTCTCCGCTGCCGCCGACCAAACCGGCCACAATATGCTGCATTGCCAGGCGGTTATACTTTTGATCTAGGAAGAATCCCGTCTTCTGTCCGTTAACAACATCGACATTATAAATGATGCCGTTTTCCGTTATCTCCACATTGGTATCGAATTCATCTCCGATAAATCCCTTGTGTGGTTCCAGTCCTTCTTTTTTTCTGACAGTGGCGTCAGAACGCTCATATACTCCGCGTATTATTATTCCGTCTTCCGCGAGAACATCCTTTAATAATGATATGACCTTTTCCTTTAATCTGTCCATTCCGAGGGCAAGGCACTCTGCTACCAAAATGTCTCCGTACTTATCCACCACCAGCCCCGGCAACCAGTCGGCTTCCCCGAAGATCACTCTGCAGCAGCTTAAGTCACCTTCGTGCATCACTACCTTACGGTATTCCCATGCGTTTCTGACACGCATCCTAAGGAACTCCTCATCTATCTCCTGCCCGGGTTTCCTTGTGAGCATACGTATCCTTATCCTGGAATTCTGGTTTATAAACCCGCGCCCCATCATATATCCGTCAAAGTCATGGATTTCGACTATATCACCGTTTTTAAAGCGGCCCTCTATACGGTCCACTTCATTGTCAAATATCCATGCTCCGCCGGCTTTGATCGTGCGTCCCTCTCCCTTTTTAAGTGTTACCTTGGCTTCGTTCATTTTCTCACCTGTCATAGCGTTTCAAACCATTTTTTCTATTGCACTTCAAAACCCAAAAAATGCTTGACTTTTTCCTCTTTTTTCTATATCATTTAGAAGTTGACGGGGCGTGGCTCAGCTTGGTAGAGCGCTACGTTCGGGACGTAGAGGTCGCGTGTTCGAATCACGTCGCCCCGATTCAATATTTGCAAGGCTTTCAGTGGCCTGACGCCTACGTCATTTTATCATTTGTCTACCTTTTTGTCTACTTTTTACGATTTATTCCCCGATTTATTCCATTAAACAGTCTTTGTGAGTGTTATTATATTATGATTGATATCGGAAGCAGATCTCAAGTATAAAGAATATAAAGAAGCACCGGATAAAATATCCGGAATCAGAGAAACAGAAAGAAGAATATTTGAACGAATTAAGGCGGATTTATGCAAAACTGAATGATATACATCCGTACAATTAATTATCACGGAATTCAACAATATATTAACTCCTTTTGATTACAAGCACAAAGTATCTTCGGTAGAACAAGGTATACTTTCGGTAGAGTCCTTTCACTTACCCACTATTAATATAGTTTCCACTCGTTTTCACTCAGATAAAGGTATATTCGGCTTTGTATGACCTCGGCAGTCTCTTCGACCGACTTACCACCCTCGAAATATGCCGGCGTTTCTTCACGTATGATATCTATTATGGTTTCCCATCCCTTAGGGTATATCTCCGAAATCAACCAAAAACAGCAGTTTTATGTCTTTTCGTTCAAACCATATTGTAACAGCTATAATGAGATATTAACATTTGTTTGTAGTTATGTTCTAAATAACAAGTTGTTTAAGGATAGCCGTCGTGGCATGCAGATAAGACGGCTATCCTGGAGAAAAGAAATGTCACTGCTAGAAATGTATATAATAGATGTGATTCCATACTTTGTTTTAGGCTCGCTTATATCATTTATTATCAGTTGCTTTATTAGCATTAAAAGAAAGACGAATATCAAAAAAAGAATTCTCATAACAGTCTTTGGCGGTTACATGTTGGCACTATTTTCACAAACTGCATTTCCAAATATTGAAATAGAATTGATTAGCGCTACGGGTGAATTACGTGATGCGAGGTTAAGCATTGATATATATACGCCTCATTATGGGGCGCGTTCGGCGAATATTATACCATTCAGAAGCATTATCCAATATATGTATGAAATGATTTCATCAAGGGAAGGAGATGTAAGAGCCGCCGGTATGTTGAATGTATTAGGGAATATCGCTATTTTTATTCCTATAGGATTCTTCCTTCCATTGGTGGATGAGAAGTATAAGAAAATATGGATTTATATACTTATAGCCGCGATTGCTTCACTCTTAATTGAAATTTGTCAGCTTTTTATCGGCCGTAGCTTTGATATAGACGATGTTATATTGAATACATTTGGAGCATATTTGGGATGCCTGATTATTTATGGTATAGGTAAACTGCCTTTTGGTGTTTGGGATTAATGGAAAATAATCGTAAATATAAAAAAATTGGATCTATTCTCTTTATTATGCTACTTTTACTTATTGTTTCCGGATGCAGTGAAGGGAAAAACAGGGTGGAAAAGAGCCGTTATGCTCTTGATAATTCTTCTAACGTTTTTTCAAATGAAAATAGAGAGAACTTAAAGATATATTATGCTGATTATGAGACTGAGCTTGATGCTTTTGAATCTGCGGTTGTTTCGGGAGATAGTATATTTACGGTGTCTGAAAATGAAGATGGGATCCACTTGAGAGTATACAATAAAACAGACGGCTGTGTAATATTTGAAAACACTATATCAATTGAAGGCGAGAGATTTACTCTATTAAGTGCTAAAAATGATAACGCTTATTTGGTCGTTTCAATAGAGAATGCACTTTTGACATATCTTGTTTCAAATGATGGTGAGATCACAGAGATTGTTTCTCCTGATGTTGGTAATGTTTATAATGATTTTTTAAAACCGAATGCAGTGGCATCAATTAAAGGTGTAGGAAATGATTATATATGGTACGAGGTATACGTAAAATCCAGTGACTCCGGGCTTGAGAGATTGGCGGATAGTGGAGATGACAGTTTTTTCAAAACAAATAAGTTCTTCTCCCTGAACGGAGATATTGAACAGTTTTGTTTGCACGTACCCGATCAGATCATGGCTTATGGATGTGAAGGAGACAACCTGGTCCTTATTGCTTCGGGCGAAACCGGCTGGTATAAAGAGGTTATGGATCGTAACGGTAAAGTGATTGAACGAGAGGAGCTTTCAGAAATCACTCCCTTATATTCTGCTTTGAATTATTGTTCGAGAATTATCAATGATGATATATACTATGTGAAGGATGGCTATATTCTTTCATATAATTTGAAGCATGGTATTTGTGACAAGCTCGCTGCATTGTCTGATTTTGGTATTTTCCAGGAAGAAATAGTGCAGGTGGAATATTCAGAGAATTGCATTGATATAATCACATCCGAAAAGTATTATCACATAATTCAAGGGAAAAGTAATAAAAAGGTGGTTTATCTTGCCGGTGCAGGCTTTGATTTTGACCCGGAACTTCAAAGGCTGATTGCAGCGTATAATGGAAGCAACGAAGATTATTATATAAAGACAATAGATTATCTGATAGAAGGAAACGATTACGAAGACGCAAAAAAACGTTTTTCACTTGAACTTATTAGTGGTAATATACCGGATATTATTATGGTAAATACCGTTGAAGACGAGATGGTATATGCTGATAAAGGCATTATATGTGATTTGTACAGCTTGATGGATACTGATGAGTTTTCAAAAGATAAACTGATAGGATCTGCCATTGAACCATATGAAATAGATGGATGCCTTTATTCAGTAGCACCGGAATTTGCAATATACACGGTTGTGGCAAAAGGTTCAAAGATGGGGACTCAAAATGGATTATCATTTGACGAATACAGTCGCATTCTTTCAGAGAATAATGTAGGGCCTGAAGCGATATATAATCTTTCTTTTGCAGATGAACCCGACATAATCAGATTAAGCAACCAGCTTATGGATGATTTTATTGACTGGAATAAAATGAAGTGTGATTTTAATGATAGAGAGTTCAAAGAATTATTACGGTTCGTAAAAGCATACAGAGAGATGGAGAATACAGGTGATAAGGGATTGCTTCAAAGAATTACCGAAGGAGAGATAATTGCAAGCTGTGTACGTATTGGCAATGTCTCTGATTACCAGATTCAGAAAGAACTGTTCGGAGAAGATATATGCTTTATAGGTTATCCGACAAGTCACGGAACGGGAGTTGCAGTGGGATCAATGGGTGCAAGATTGGCGATAACAGCCAAATCAGATGTAAAGGATGTGGCTGGTGACTTTCTTAAATTCTATCTGGTTAACTACTCAGATGAAAGAGGTTTTTCAGTGGTTAAAGATTTATTTGAGAAACAGCTTTCAGAGGCACAATTGGATACATATATTACCGACGAGGATGGTATGGAAAGCAAAATACCAAAAAACTATTATTATGACAGTGGGACGTCCACCGTGGTTTATGCTGCCTCATCGGAGGATTGTGACGTGATAAGATCACTTGTTGGGGAAGCGGATAGTAAATACGAGTATTACCCGACTGTAACCCGGATCATAGAAGAGGAAAGTGAGAGCTATTTTTCCGGGTTTAAGTCTGAAGGAGATGTCGCGAAGATAATCCAGAGCAGGGTTCAGCTTATGTTGAATGAGCGATAATCAACAAGTTGGAAGTATTATAGATATAAGAAAAAGGCGAAGCATCTGATACATCCTTTTTAAGGCATACTTGATTTTCCCTTTATTCTCTGCTATTATCATATTAATGAACAAATTATGATAAAATTATGATATTAATACGGAAAGGGATATTATTATGAGCACAATTCAGATACGACCGGTTTCAGATTTAAGAAACAACTTCGCAGATATTGAAAAAACTGTTCAGAGTGGAAATCCTGTTTACCTTACCAAAAACGGTTACGGAACAATGGTGGTGATGAGTATCGACTCCTACTCAGAACTGATCAATCCGGAAGAACGTATTATGGACGAAGCCGATAAGGCAGCCGCCTCAACAGATGTCCGCCTTACTTCAGATCAGGTATTTGGTTCACTAAGGAGAAAAATAAATGGCTAAACAAAATATGCCCTTTCCTTTCTTCCTTTATTTTACGAAGAACTCGATCACGAAATATCTTACATCGCATTTAAGCTGCAGAATCCTGATGCGGCAAATAACCTTCTTGATGAAGTAGAGGCCGCGATTAACCGTAGGCTTGAAGATGTACCGGATTCATTTGAACCTGTTCCTTCAGCATACGATCGTGATCTTCTATACTACCGAATTTATGTCAAGAACTACATCATATACTACGTTGTTCTTAACGATAATGGTAAAAAGACTATGGAAGTAAGGCGCTTTATGAATGTTCGCCAGAATAGACATAGCAAGATCTAATCGCAATCAATACTAAATTCTTCTTTTTCATTAAAAATCAAGGCTTCTTCTCCATTATGGAGTCGAAGCCTTTTCTTCTTTACTTTTCCCTTTTATTATCAAGCGCCGTAATCCACACGGCAACTATAAGATAAATAGCGAATGCGTATATAAGTACGATAATGTTACTTGCACTGCTGGCATTTACCACTTGCCAATTCCATGATAAATCCGAAATGCTTTCCGATTTATATACATCAATTTCTTTCAATATATGTATGAATCCCGCAAGTGCTCGTAAAATCCCTGCCGGGATCACTGATCTTTTTATGGCTCTTAGGACTTGCCTTATTCCACGGGCATGCGAGATAAAGACTGTAGCCGTACAAATAAGAAGAAGAAAAATCATTGAATTCAGCGACAATAATCTGTGAACAGCCTCTATAATTCCTGTAGAAACGATACTTGTAAGATATATGATCGACAGTACCGCCAAAACTGATCCGACTATTATCGGTATAACATAGCCTTTCTTGTCGTTATTCCTTTTATACAGTTCCAGGATGGTCTTTTCGGCATTATCGGAAAAGTCTTCTGAAGATATACTTTCAGCTGTTAATAATTCATTAATACTGACATCCAGTTCTCTGCATATAGGCGTTAAAAGTGCGGTATCCGGCATTCCCCGCCCATTTTCCCATTTGGATACTGCTTTATCGCTTACTCCTATTCTGTCTGCAAGATCCTTTTGCGTAAGTCCTTTTTCTTTTCTTAATGTCTGGATAAACTGTCCGATTTTTACTTGATCCATACTCTTTTTACCTCCGACTTGATTTAGCGTTGCAATTAATTATTACGGAATTCAACAATATATTAAATCCTTTTGATTGCAAGCACAAAGTATCTTTGGTAGAGATTGGTATACTATCGGTAGAGTTAAGGTTTACTGCCCATTCTCATCCAGATACAGCTGCACGCGGCTCTGGATGATATGGGCTACTTCCTGTTCGGTTTTATCCCCCGAGAAACAGGCACCGGTTTCTTCCAAAACAATATCCTGGATCTCATAATACACCGAACTTGGAACTGCGTTGTCCATAAGCTTTATAAATTCATCAATATATGATGTTCCATCCTTTCGGCCCATAAGAGGAACCGACGCATTGGAGCCAAGTTGAAAGAAGGGACTTGAACGAATTTCCGCCCCCGGAAATGCTGATAAAAAGGAGGTTGCAGCACCAACATACCTCCGGGGTACCTGAGGGGTACCCGAAAAAACAGCTAGCCCCCTCCAATTTCCTTGTAATAGTTCAAAATAGACAAAACGTACATTAATTCCCTTTATTATCTACTTCGTCAACCCATTCCCGGAGCTTTTGTTGAAGCAATTTTTTATCAGGTAAATATAGCTTATATTCCTGAGCATATATATTGCTATTTTCAGGAAGCGTCAACTCCACTAACTCTTGATCACTTTCCTTACACATTAAGATTCCAATGGTTGGCCGTTCTTTCTCTGTCCTTTCATATCTGTCATAGTAATTTACATACATTTGCATTTGCCCTAAATCTTGATGAGTTAGCTCATCAATCTTAAAATCTATAAGAACATAGCACTGTAAATATCTATTGTACAAAACCAAATCCAAGTAATAATTCTTTTCATTGAATACAAATCTACGCTGTCTTTTTTCAAACAAAAAGCCTTTCCCTAACTCTAACATAAAATCTTGCATCTTACTCAGAACAGCGTTTTCCAAATCACTCTCGTGATATACATCCTTGTCTTCAAGACCTGAAAATTCAAGAACATAAGGTGTATGCAATATATCTTTAGGCTCATATGGAACATTACCTTCATTAGCTAAACGCATTACATCTTCTTTATCTCTACTGAGTGCTAAGCGTTCATACAAGCTTGAATTATACTGTCGTTTCAAATTTTTAACATTCCATGCGGAGCGAAAAGCTTCTTCTTCATAAAAAGCCCGTTCTTCCTCGTTTTCAATTCTCATAAGTACTTGATAATGTGTCCAGCTTAGTTTAAAGGGCCAATTATTCTTAATTGTAAATTGTGCGATTTCCGACTGCACAATTCCACTGTCTTGCAAATCCGGTAATTGTGCAATTCCTGATTGCACAATTAAAGAATCCCTTTCTTTGTATACTAAATAGAATTTCCGCATACTTGCTATGTTTGTTCTTGAAAAGCCTTTTCCATACTTTTGCGTCAAATACTGTGACAAAGAGTCAAGAACCTTTGAACCATAAGATGCTCTATCATCACCCTTTTGTTCTTCTTCCACAATATATTTACCTATTTGGAAGCTAGTATAGACAGTTAGCATATTTGCAATAGATCCGATTGCATTTCTGGATTTTTCTATAAGAGTACCAGCTTTTTGAAACAAACTCTCCATACTTACAGTAATTTCATTTGTCATAATAAGTCCGCCTTTCTAAGCATAATACTCCTCAATGCGTCATTTCGAACATCAGTTCTTCTCAATGATAGCATATTCCATACGAAAAGGCAAAACATTCCCTACATTTTTTCCTGAGATGGAGATAAATATAATCACAGTTTCAAAAAATAGTCTGAGTGAATTCGTTATGCTGACCATCTTTTTCATACTACGCCGCCAAAGTACTTTACTTAACCATCATCTGTTTTCATCCAGGTACAGTTGCACCCTGCTCTGTATCACCTTTGCGGTTGTATACTCATCTTTTGCTCCGGAGAAGTATGCACCTGCCTCCTCCATCACAATATCCTGGATTTCAATGTAAGGAGAAATCGGGGACGCATTATCCATCAGTGTGATAAATTCATCCGCGTATGATGAGCCGTCCTTTTTGCTATCAAGGAGAATAAATCCTTTTTCAGTCAATATTCCGGGCTTTTCAAACGAACCATATTTTTCGTAAAGGTTATTTAATATGACATCTCGTCTTACATAGCATGATCCGTAATTAAGCTGGTATCTTTCACTTAACAATGCATTTATAAAATCAGTGGCTATCTCCTTGTTCTTTGATTCTTTATTGAGTGCAAGGCCCCAATAAACCTGTATTCTTGCCTCCTTTCCATTTTCGGAAGGCATGACATATGTATAATCTTCACCTAACTTGCTGCTTATTCTTGAATATGCTGCAATGTCCCCCATTCCGTTTACGGCCATAAGAAAAGCCTCACCGTCATGTACCTGCTCTATCATTTCATCTTCGGACAATTCTTTTCCGTAAGATACTTCTGCGTGCTCACGACAGAACCTGAGCAGCCTGTAAAAACCTTCCGATTCAAAGTAACATTTTCCATTTTCGATATCAACAAATTCACTGTCCTCAATATTTCCAAGGCACAGATCCCATAAAAGCTGGCTTTCATCCGCATTATAGGAAATAGATTCTACTCTCATTATTTCAGAGGAACCTGTCTGTGCTCTTTCAAAGGAATCAAGCAAGTCTCCAAGCTTCATGCTGTGCCTGTCAACAAACTTGCTGTTTACTTTATATGCACTCAAAGAAGCACTGATCGGTAAAGCATAATGTTCGTCTCCATATTCTCCAAACTTATATGCTCCCTCAAACATATTCTTTTTGACATCATCGGAAATAAGCGTATCCAACGGTTCCAGAATCTGTGCTTCCTTAAGAACTGTAAGCTGCCTTCTGTTCAGATAGATTAAGTCCGGCCCCTTTCCTGCCTTTATATCTTCGGCAAGGATATTCCACTCCAGGCCATCGCGTTTTTCCATATCCTTCAATTCTATCTTCACACCGGGATGTGTTCTCATATATTCCGCAGCACAGTCTGAAAGGTATTGGTCTGTCATATTGGACAAAAGAACAATCTCCGTAATTTCAAAATCAGGATCGTCTTTAAGCTTGTATATATAACTGTTATTTCCACTGTGATAAACCGCAATAATGTCTCCCTCAGTATTTCTCATCATCTCGAGACAATCAAGCGCGCTGAAACCTGAAAAATGATATAATTCTTCCTGTTTTCCATTGTCCGTATTCCACATGCCCAACCGCTGTCCATATAGAATCAAGGCATTTCCGTAATCATCAAGTTTTACTTTATCCGCTTCAAGCTCTCCTTCATAAAGCTTGACCGGCTGTCCGTCCGAAACAGTAAAAAGAAGTTTACGCCCTCCGTTGATTTCTGCATAAAAAACGGGAACGCCGCCGATGCTTTTTCCGGCATAATCTAATGTGGCAGCTTTAATGCCTTCCGGCATTTCCGTTTTAATGTAACTATCGCTATCTTCTCCCGAAACATAAATATCCCCGTTGACAGTGTCGTATAAAAAACTCTCTCCGTCACATCCGATTACCGCTCCCAAAATATCACAAAGACCTCTTTTTTCAGCTTCTGCATCAACACTTGAGTATTCCTTTGTATTGATAAGATTTCCATCCAAATCAAAGGTCAGCATAGAGTATCCGGATATTTGTCCATCTTCATATTTTTTCAGAAACACATTTACATGATCTGAGGCTGCATCTATAGAAAACGGCATTACCGAGACTTCATCCGGCAATTCTGGATCAATATGGAAAATCCTGCTTTCCATAGTTACGGTATCGAATTCTTTAAACATGATCTGCTGATGGTATTCCTCAATATTATCAGGATCTATCAATCTTAAATTATCTATACAGAAAAGCATATAAAGCTTATCTTCATATGCATCCAGACTTTCTACAAAGCATTCTCCATCCGTATATTCTTCCGATGTAATTCCGGGTTTATATGAAACAATTTCCCAGCCCTCGGCCTTGATAATCTCGTTCGATGGAGCTTCCCATTTTTCAGTGAGGATATCTGTTTTCTGTATTACCTCTTTAGGGGTGTTTTCTTCTATATCTGTCTTATTATTTCCGCTGCATCCAATAAGGAAAATGGTTAATACCGTTATAAAGAATATAGCTATCTTCTTCATACAAAGAGCCTCCGGAGTATATTACATCAGAAATTAATATCTTATTATTTAATAATACTACAGGAAAACATGTATGAAAAACCTACATAAACAAATCTTAATCAATACGCAAATATATTTTAATCAGATATTCATATCATAATCCACATAAACAGTGCCAATGCTCAGCATATAAAAAATACCATCTTCTTTCACTACCATGTAATTATTCCCGCTGGACCAAACTCCAGCAAGCTTATTACCTCTGTTAAAAGAAAAAGATGTCTTAGACGCAACAAAATACCCTCCCATAAATCCCACTAACAGAGTTATTATAAACGCAAGCACTACCTTACTATTTAAGTATCGATCAATCTATCTTTTTCATCACCCGTTTTCTACGGTATAAAGTGCATAGAAATTGCCTTTTCTGCTCATTAATGAATCGAAATCTCCCTGTTCACAAACGGCTCCGTTTTTCATCATTACAATTTCATCATATTTTTTAAGAAGCACCTCATCCATACGATGTGTAACAACAATTCGCGTGAGTTCCTTTAAGTCAAGTAAAGAATTACCAACATGTCTGGCGGTTTCGTTATCCAAGGCCGATGTAGCTTCATCTACCAAAAGGACCTTACTTCCTTTCAGCAAACTTCTTGCAATAGAAATACGCTGTCTCTCCCCACCAGATAAGTTCACTCCGTTTTCCCCGCAGAGATAATCCTCTCCTCGGGCATTAATAACTTCATCCAATCCCGCCAAAGTAACAGCCTTATTCACTTCCTCATCCGAAAATGGCGAATACATAGTAATATTGTTACGTATCGTATCATCAAATATAAAAACGTTCTGCCCAATCATGCTTATCGAATCAAAAATGCTGTCAGATGATACCGTGCTGATTTCCCGATCATCAATCTTTATTGAGCCTTGATATTTATTATGTGCCCCTAAGATCAAGTTAAGAAGCGTAGATTTTCCACATCCCGAGGAACCTACAATCGCATAGCTCTTTCCTTTTTCAAAATTACAAGTAAGCTTTTTTATCACATGCTTATCGTCTTCATAACCAAAGGTTACATCATTCATAGTAATTCCTTTAGAAATATCTTCAATAGGACTCAGTCCATCACTTTCCGTATTAGCATCCAGCAAATCTACCATTTTGTTGATTAGACCGTCTGCCGCCTTCCTGTTTGCAAAAAGTTCAGGCAAATACTGAATTGGACTTGTCAGTGAGTTTACCAAGTTCACAAATACAAGCACGGTTCCGGCTGTTATATGTCCATTTAAAGCCATTACTGCACCCACAAAAAATATCCCAAGCTGTACTGTTATTCCCGATGTTTCAGACGCGGAGCTTAACAGTCCGGAGAATATTCTTCTCTTTTCCTTTGCGTTCTCCAGTTGTCTGTTCTCAGCAGCAAAAACTTCCTCACATCTTTTCTCTGCCTTGAAACTCTTTATTACAGCAAATCCGCCTAAAAGATCCTTTAGTCTTGCAGTGAATAAGCCATTCATATCGGAAACCTGTTTTTCTCTTTTTGCCAATCCATTCCCCATTGTGACAGATACTAAGATAGGAATCACGCAAAGAGCTATAACTATTCCTGTCATAACAGGGCTACTCTTCAGCATCATAGCAAGAGCGGCAAAAAACATCACTATGTTATAAATGATATGAACCGTTCCCCATAGATAATCGCTTGAGATTGACGTGATATCATTTGTAAAACAAGAAAGATATGTTGCGGTCTTCTCGTTTGTAAATGCAGATATCGACTTCTTTGATATAGCTTGAAATGCCCATTCCTTATACCTTCTCATTCCATTTGACTGGAATTTGGAAAGGGCGGTCCACCTTATGGCTTCAATGGCAAAATAGGTAGGTATTGTGCAAAGCGTAATAATCCCTATTCTTTTGAGATTCTCCATATTCCCATTGCCTATAGTGTCAATGACTTCTCCTAAAAGCCATGAAAAAAACAAGTTTCCCCCGGCAGATAATATGGAAAATATTACTGCAATCACGAAGATGAATTTATTTCCTCTATACATAGAATTGATCAATAGTCTGCGATTACTGTTTTTCGCTCTTTTCATTCGTATCTACCTTCCTCAATAACGGCTCATTACGATCAATATGGCAATTCAAATAGTATTGATCATTTTCACATAGCCATCTTGCAAACACCATAAATGGAACAAACACTTCATTTGAAGCATGCTCATATATTTCAAGTGGCTCAGCACCGGTTTCCACAGTCTTTTTGCGCACAAGGTGGCTTTTCACCATTGCATCAAGCGTTTCCTCTAAAGTCTGTTTCTTTATTCCGGTCACTTTTGATATTGCATCTACAGAATAAAACCCTTTATCCTTTGAATATAAAAAGCACAATACCTCTATAGCTCCGGTAAGAGACAGTGCTCTAAAAAGCTTTCTGTATTTTTCACTGTCAGCAAAGAATGCTCTGTATCCTTCCTTGGGCTCAGGCATAAGCAAATAGACCGGAAAATCTTCTGCGGATATTCCCATTTGAATTCCCGAAGACTTTATCAGTGCAGAACGAAGCAACACAGGTTCCTTATCGTTTTCAGCAAATTCAGTAGAAATCGTTGTCTTTGCAGGTAGTTGTACTAATTCTTCTATCTCATACGTTGCACACAGTAGCTTAAACAGCTCAAACATCTTCTTTTCCCTAGGGATTGTGCCAATCCATCTTAGAAGAGTATCTCGCATATTTTCTACAGGCTCTTCTGTTTTACCAAATAGAGAATCAATCGTAACACCCAATTTCTCTGCGATTATAGGAAGCATCTCGGTATCCGGAGTACCACCTTTTTCCCATTTGCATACTGCTTGTGCTGAAACTCCGACAGCTTGTCCCAGCTGTTCCTGGGTCATCCCCCTCTTTTTCCTCAAAGAAGCTATAGTATTTCCAATTCCCATAAACTTATCCTCGTAAAAATATTAATAAATCGATATATCAACTGTTGGTTTGATTTTAGCAAAACCATTGGTTGATTTCAATTGATTTAAATTTTACATTTTTAAACCTGTGGTTGATTCTTTTGAGATGTATTAATTCATTATCTAGGCAACAAAAAAAAAGAAGGACCTTAGCCTTTCTCGGATTAGCGCTATTTTCGTCCCACTTACTTGTTGAGCGGATAATCTCATTCGACAAATGGAAATCTTCTGTAAGCTGCAAGACACCCGGAACGCAACAAATCTATCGATGATCTTCTTAACAGCAAAAACACCTGCCCCGAAGAGGCAATATTTCAGATTGGCTCAGTAGAGGATGGACATCCACCAGTTGAGACTCTTATGACGATATTTGAGGATTATCAGAAAGAAATGATAGAGAAGTACGGGGATAACCTGCACTTCCTTGTTTTACTCACTTTTAATACAGCTTCCACTCGTTTTCACTCAGATAAAGATATATTCGGCTTTGTATGACCTCGGCAGTCTCTTCGACCGACTTACCACCCTCGAAATATGCCGGCGTTTCTTCGCGTATGATATCTATTATGGTTTCCCAGCCCTTGGGGTATGGTTCGCAGCTTTCAAGTATTTTTATATGATCCGAAAGGTTTGTATCCCCGTTTTCTTTTATATATAGTGGTATTTGATGCCAGTATGTATATGTTTTTCCATCACCGTCAACAAATGTATAAATGTCTTCTTCCCTGGGGATCAGAACGGAATTATCAGCTTCATGAAAACTCAAAGGGACATGCTTCATATACTGAACACGATCACTTAACAATTCTTCAAAGAATTTCCTAATACTCTCATTCTGGGTTGAATTCATGTTAACTACCATAAATCCCTCACAGCGAATATAATTCCCGCTTCCGGTATTGCACGGATATCCCACAAAGACCAAATCCTCTCCGTATTTTTCATACATAGCGGGAGCGTCTTTTAATCCATAATTCAGGCATAATGCCCAGCCGTCTTTACCTAAAAAACCTATAGAATCAGATTCTTTGGATTGATTTCCAGTAAGTTTATACCCGTAATTCAGTGAAAATTCGAGCATTCTTTTGAAATGATCGCCGTCAAAATGACAGGCTCTGCCATCAAGATCAATAAGTTTTTCATCGGTAAAGGAGGATGTTGTTAAAACAACTATATTAGCCAGCGGAGAAAATGGAAGACACATTCCATAAAGATCCTCACAAAACAAGCCCTGATAGCAGCCATTTTCTATCACATCAAGAAATTCTTCCGTTGTCCATGTATCTTTGTCCCATATATCATTGCATGTGTATTCCACTTCATAGTTCATTTCAGGCGCCATACCGACAAAGCTTCCGTCGATTGTTCCGCTTTCGATCACACCTTTCAGAACGGAATCTCTCAGGTCTTTAGGAATCAGTTCATCCAGCTCCTTTATCATTCCGGCGCTCTTAAGCCCTTCAAGCGAATCCGCATCAGCATAAAGAATATCCGGGCCTCCTCCGGCAGTTATCTCATTGATAACGTTGATCCTAAAATTCTCAGGTGTAACACCTTTCGTAGAAACAAGCTTGTATTCCGTTTCGGGATCATAGATATTTAGGTTGGATATACCCTGGCTTACAACCTTCGGCAATTCCACAGTCAAGGCGGCTATGGTTACGGTATTGTTTTTAAAAACTTCCTCATTTGAAAGCGGTATTCTCCAATAGCCATCAGTATTGTACATTTTCAGCTCTGATAATTCACTTTCGTCAAAAACTAAATCTGAAAAAGTGAAATCTCCCGTGATCGGATAAATAACCGCTCTTTCACCAGAAACTATATTCCAGCAGACAATACCATCGGAATTCTGATAATAAATGTAATTACCATGTGATACAAATGTAGAATACAGTATGTCCAGATCAGCATCCTTCAAAAGAATCTTCTCTTCGAAATTATCAGGTTCAAAATAGACCAGCTTGCTCTTTCTCGTTGAGGAATCACTTATCCGGAAAACAAGTTCACCGGTGTCCATTTGAAAAAAGGAGCCTATATATTCTCCCCCTGTACAATGATACTCCCCAAGCCGATCTCCGTCCTTATTTTCCATATACAAGGACTGGGTAGGAAGATCATCATTTCTCTCAAGATAAAAATATATTAGGTTTCCCTCACAGGTCGAGGTCAAGACCGTATGGTTTTCATCGCTCTTGTCAAAATCATAAATATCAGTTGAAACAACAGATTCATATGTGTCAGAAATATATTCCTTCGGCCAGTATAGCTGCTGGAAATCTATATCCGCCGAAAAGTTAAAACCCTTTTCTTTCCAATTGTAATCAACTGTAGAGTTAATATTAAAACCCGGCTGCGTATTTTCCGTGGTTTCTGTTCCGGTTTCTCTGCTGCAGCCGCAAATAACCAGACAAGCTGTTACAACTACCGATGTGATTATTTGTTTAAAAGACCTACAACCTCTCATTTTCGTAATGA
Organism: uncultured Lachnospiraceae bacterium; assembly: GCA_947164865.1. GTDB lineage: Bacteria > Bacillota > Clostridia > Lachnospirales > Lachnospiraceae > AC2028. The sequence continues at coordinate 10,362 of CAMUYA010000004.1, read as the reverse complement.
TTCTCCACTACTATTTTGTAATTTCAAATTCACATGCAATATAGTATTCCGGATCAGGAAAATTGTTTTCCCAGTATGTGTCCGGTGTTCCCTCATCAAAGAAATTTTTTACAAGACGATACTTTCCTGGAGGTAATGGATCGTATTTATGCCTTTCCACCCAGTTACACTCTATTTCCGCCTCTTCTCCCGGCATAACTAAGTAACCTTCGTCCGTGACAGTATACGCATGATAGGGATCTGAATCGTCCGGCATGTAATCACGGAAATACCATTTATCATCACGGTACTCCTGTATATAGTAAGTATTTCCGTACATCATCACCCTGTCTGTATTATTCTTAATAACAAAAATCCCTTCCGACGGAGATACTTCTTTTACGGAAATGCTCAAAGAGTCTCCATAACGGTTTACCCACCAGTCATTCAGATTATAGGTCTGCCCCTTCTTAAGACGATTACACCCACATAAAGACAGAGCTATCAAAACCAATAAAATAACAAATCTCTTTCCTTTCATGGCATTCTCCTACTCAAAAAACACAATGAAATTTATATTTCATCTTAATACTATCACTTTTTCTCATCCAAATATAACTGCACACGGCTTTGGATCACATTGCAGGTTTCATCAAGTTCTTTATTCCCTTTAAAATATAGCGAAGCTTCTTCATAAATAATCCACCAGATATCCATCCGATTGTCATTTTGGAAAGTATTCTCAAAGGCCTGCCTGATCTCATTGACGTCTTCCTGTGTTACTGTTTTATATTCCACTCCTTCTATATTCAAAACAGGTCTGTCTGTTCCCTCAACAATGGCATCTTCAAAATCATCCTTTTTTGTCGGATATCCCATTGAGTACTGGCCGAGAGGAGCATTCAGATAGTATTCTATAAATTTCCAGCCTTCATCCGGGTATTCCGATTCCGGTGATATTCCCAGTCTGTATTGATATCCGATTATAGATGCAGGTGTTCCGCCTGATGCAGAGGGATAGCCAATTAAAGCCAATTCCCTTCCGCACTCCGATTCATAATCAGCAAAGGAAGGTGTATCATTTATGTACAGCTCAACTATTACTTCATCCCCATTGTTTAAGCGTTCCTTAGCTCCCTGCGATACTATCGGGATCTGAAGTTTGTTTATTCTGCTAAGATATTCTTTAAACTCTTCCCCCTCCAGGTAAGCTGTTCCATTATCAAAATCAACAAATTCATCCAACGCATTACATATCGAAATACGGAGTATATTTAATTTTACTTCATCGGGGTTGCGCCCGTTGTATGAAACTGCATCCGGATGTTCTTCGAGAAAATCCAGGAATCCCCATATATCCCATTCCCTTTTATTGCCAAGAAATTCCTTTGATATCCCAATTACACCAAGATACATGGTCTTGGGGATTGAATATATTTCACCATCTAATATCTGATCTTCTATAACCCAGTCGAAATAATCATCTGTGCTGATGCCACTTCCGGGCTCCAGATAAGGCAGAATATTTTTCATATACCCGTTCTGCATCATATCATTATAATCCCACACTTCAAAGATCTCTGGTTTTTCATCAAGAAGATAAGCGCCGTATTTGTCATTTATCTCATCAAATCCAACAGTTCTTCGGATGCTTATTTGGTAATCAGTGCTTATCTTATTATATTCGACTATTGTCCCCTGATAAGAGCTTGTATTTACCCCGATAAAACTTATCTTTATACGTTTATCTTCATCTGCGGCATCTGGAGAATCATTTATACTGCTGTTATCGGTAAGAACAAATACATGAAAGTTCTCGTTATCATTACATCCGATCAATATACATTCTTTTTCATCAGTTAATATCCTCATCGCATCAGATATTATTCCTGTCTCAGTAAAGGAAAGGATTTTAACTGACTTATCATTATACTTAAACCGGAATAGATCATCCGATTCTGCATAATAGATTTCATCGCAGCCGCCCTTAAACATTTTTTCCGCATTTATCACATCGCCACGGGAATAATCTTTTGAAAAAGATATAATCTCACCCCGATTAGTGGAAGAGCACTGAACAAGAACCCCTCCGTCATCGGTAGCTACAATTGTTCCCGGAACCTTATTTTCCAAGGAAACACTGCCAAGTTTATCTCCACTTTGAGAGAAGAATATCACATCATAGTTCAACAAAAGCGCTGCAAGCCTTCCGTCTGAGAGGATAAATGCCTTTAGGATTAACTTGTCCTTCCCTGTTGATACTACAAAATCGGTTATGTCGCTGTTTTCATCTTCCATTAATAATACTTTTGAATCATAGGTATCATCGTCTATATTAAAGGCATTTACTCCTATGATAAGTTTTCCATCCGGTCTCGATTGCAGGTATGAAGGGTTCTCTCCTTCCGCAAATTTATAAAGAAGCTTTTCTTTGTCATTTTCGGAAAAGGATCTGAAAACCAGTTCTTTTTCCCGTTCCCCGATAATCTGATACATCCCCTTATTTGTGAGGCCCGCGAGAGCTCCATATTCCAGATTCAGACCCTCGAAAACATATTCTTCGGATACTGCAAAACTACTTTCCTCATCTATGTCGGGATCTTTTTCAGACTTACCACATCCCGAAAAACAGTTCACAGCCAGCAACATGATCAGCAAGGAACATATACGTTTTTTGATCAATAACAGTGAATAGTCTCTACTCATATACTTATTATATCTCTGCTCCTATTTGTTGATTTCAAATTCACATGCGATATAGTATTCCGGATCGGGAAAACTGTCTTCCCAGTATGTGTCCGGTGTTCCCTCATCTAAGAAATATTTTACAAGACGATACTTTCCTGGAGGCAATGGATCGTACATATGTATTTTCACCCAATTATGTTCTATTTCCGCCTCTTCTCCCGGCATAATTGAGTGACCCATGGCATCGATAACATAGCCATGGTAGGGATCCGAATCATCAGGCATATAATCCCGGAAATACCATTTGTCATCACGGTACTCCTGTATATAGAAATCATTTCCGTACATCATCACCCTGTCTGTATTATTCTTAATAACAAAAATCCCTTCCGACGGAGATACTTCTTTTACGGAAATGCTCAAAGAGTCTCCATAACGGTTTACCCACCAGTCATTCAGATTATAGGTCTGCCCCTTCTTTAGACGGCTACACCCACATAAGGACAGCGCTATCAAAACCAATAAAACAACAAATCTCTTTCCTTTCATGGCATTCTCCTACTCAAAAACACAATCTGATCTATTCGTCTTACTCTGCGTCGACAGCAATCCGTATACAAGTTTGTAACATAATAAATATCCTCGGATAGGTCTAGTTCTTTCGGATCTAATAATGTATCTCAAACGCGTACATTCTTAGTTTTCCCTCAGCGTTTTCAGAAATTTCAGCTTCAAAAACTCCCGGAGCTATATCGCCTTCATATCCTGATACCGGTTTGGGTACATCAAGGTGACCTTTTATGAAATACCTATCATCTCTTTTTTCAGCAGTGTCAATAATAGGATAAGTGCCTTGCTGCTGCCAGTATTTTACAAAAGAAATCGTATCCTTATTCTCCCTGTACCTTATATCATGATCAGAGTAATATCCCAGCTCCTCAATGTCAAAGTATTCTGCCATGAATTCTTTTACATAATCTACAGGGACATAATATCTGTCATACGTTTCATCATATGCTAGATTTACATCATTCATTATTTCAAGCTTATATAAAGAAAACCTTAGTGCCGCACTCGTATCTTCCTGATCAAAAGAATACAGCACCGGTTTGTCAGTGAAAAAGTATATGAATGCAGCAATCCTGTCTTTCTCATCCTCATCTGTTACAATCTCCGTATCATCACCAGAGGAAGATATGGATTGTTTACAACCGCATATAGAAAGTAATAACAAAACCAGTAGTAATACGAGTTTCTTACCTTTCATAGCATGCTCCTACTCAAAAACACAATGTACCCTATGTCTGACTGTTTCTTATAGTTATTACTGTATGGAATGTACCCGTATTCTCGTCATAGTACATCCTTGTATCTCCGTTATATTTCCGAACGACCTTTTCGATGCTCTTTAACCCAAGTCCATGGAACTGTTTATCAGACTTGGTTGTAAGAAGTTTCCTATCAGGACCGGTAAACGGATCTGCATTACATGAATTGATAAGGTTGATCAAAATGAATGGACTGTTTTCCCTTTTTCTTACAAACAGTTCAATAAATGAGCTCTTTATTCCTTCCGATGCCTCTACTGCGTTATCAAGCAGGTTACAGAAAAGTGCGGTTATATCACTGTCCTCTAAACTGTCTGTCGTTCCGGTACGTATTTCTGCGGAAAACCTGATCCCTTTTTCATCACAGCTTCTGTAATATCTTAAAAGTATGGCATTTAAGAGTTCCCTGTCGCAGAACCGTCCATCCTTCTTCATCTCCTCGGATCCCAGTATCTGATCGATATATTCCTTTATTTCCTCCCGGCTTCCCTTTTCATTTAGCACCTCTATCGACCGCAGGTGTTTTTTCAGATCATGGATAAGGATCCTCTGGTTTTCATTCTGAGATAAGACCATTTTGTAATACTCGGTAAGGTCGCTCTCTTTTTGGAGGAGAAGCTTCATATCAGTATAGTCCTGCGCTTTTTTCTGATTATACTGATCGATCCCGAAGATAAACATATTTACCCCGAGAAGCAGCATAGAGATCACGAACAAAAGCCAATAAGTCCCTCCGCGGAAATGATAATCATCACATATGCTCGAGAATGAGACCAGAATAAAGACCGTGGTAAGAGGAACGATCATCAGAAGGAATCTGCTCTTGTCATTTATCTGAGTATTCTTCCGTTTTCGAAACAGCAGCGATATGAAAAACACAACCAGAAAGAACAGGGCCTTGCTGCATATAATAAACAGGAATGAGCCATAGGTATCGACTGCACCGGCAGAAAACTCAGGCACAAACTGGCCCACAATGCCGTATACCGCGAGCTCACTGGCTGCCATTATCACCGAGATGATCGCCGAATGGAACAATGCACCGCGCAGTTTAAGATCATATTGCTGCCATAAGAAAATGAAATTGGCGATAAAATACGCAGATATATTCAGAACCCGGATGTCAAGGCACGATATGGCAAAAAGCAGAAAATACTCAATGCTTATCATTATGATTCTGCTTTTAATGCTCCTTTTGGGTAAAAACATACTCGATCCATACAGAATCAGGATGACTGCCTCGACAATGAATACAAGAAAGAAAACTATCAGTTTATCCATATCCTACCTCGTGCTTTCCAGATAAAGAAGATAGTGCTCTTTAAACTCGCTGTATTTCCGGCGAGTCAGGTATGCATCAACTCTGCCGCCTGCCATATGGATAAGCATATGATCAAAATCATTCACGTGCTCAAAGTTGATTATGAAGCTCCTGTGTGTCTGAAAAAACATGTTTGAGGGAAGCTTCTCTGCCCAGTACTGAATATTGTGGACGGATTGAATATCTCCGGAAAGCGTATGAACGATCACCTTCCTTCCCTGTGCCTCTACCGCTATGATCTGAGATGCGGGAATGGTATGAATCCCCTGCTTGTCCTCAATCGGGATAATGGTGGTCATTTTATTGTAAAGTTCAATCGCCTCCGAGAAATTACGGATAAATCTCTGCTCATCCAGAGGTTTTGAAAGATACCGGAAAACATGAAACCTCATCGCTTCGTCAAGGTACTCCGAATAGGAAGTCACAATGAATATGATGATATCCTTGTTTACTTCCTTTAATCTGTTCCCCGCCTCAATCCCGCTTATTCCGGGCATTTCCACATCAAGAAACAGAATATCCTTCTCTCCTTTATCTTCCAAAAGAGCTTCTCCGCTGTAAAACTCGGCAATTTCAGGGCATTTTAAGTGAATAGTATCGAAATATCCCTGAATAAAGGAACGGATCTTTTCTATTATCAGCTTGTCATCATCGCAGATCAAAATACGCATATTTACGCGAACCTTTCAGAATATAATAAAACCATCTTATCTATAGTATATCTCTATAGAATCAAAAATTGACATATAAAAACGACCAAAATCGCATGGTTTTGGTCGTTTCGTACATACTAAAATGTTTTATATCATTTTATCTTATCTATGAGTCGCTTCTTTTCATCCTGAAGTGCATCAACATCTGCTCCTTCATATAACTATGATTGTTTTCCTTTATCGCTCCGGCTGCGTACGGTTTTTATCGCATCAGAAATATCTTCTTCCTGCATTCCTACACTGTCAGCCCATTTTTCAGCTTTATCCATAAGTGCAATAAAAAATGGCTATAAGACTTTAAATCTCATAGCCGCTAAGATGCGCAAATACCGTATTATATATTACTCATAATGATCTTTAATGGATTTGATCAGTTCATTTATCTTTTTTAATGTTTTTTTATCCTGAGTCTGCCAGTAAAGATACTCGTTCCACGCATCATCCGACCAGATTTTCTCCATCAGTTAATCCTCTATAAGCTCGTGAACAGTTCCTTTACCCTCTTTGATCTGAGTAAATCCTTTCTCAAGTTTTGCCATATATAAGGCATTCTTCAAGTCTCTTTCAAGCTGGTTATACATATCGAGACTGATGATGCATACATTTTTATCATCTTTTCTCGTAACAACCACTATCTCGTTTTCTTCTGTAGCCTTATCACAATAGTCTTTGAGATTATTTCTTACGGTCGTATAATTTGCTGCTACCATACGATCACCCCTTTCTGCACTTAATATTGTACAGTTTTCTGTGCGTTGTATCAAGATTGCCTTTATATATCGTCATCCGGGTATTTTTATAAAGAAATATCCCTCTTTTTCTGAAATTCTTTAAGATCTAATATAGCTGATCTATAAGAGCGCTTTCCAGCGCATAGAAACTAAGCTCGTTTAAAAACCATAAAAGATAACAGCAAACACAGAACTGAACCAGCTATAAACAATATCGGAATACATATATACGGGATTAAAGATTCCAAAAGGTATTCCGATACTTTTGTTATCGAAAAGCAGATCGCTGATCCGACTGCAAGGGTGATCACCCTTTTTCTTATGATTATAGCTGTTAGTGTCATGACAGAATGGATGAAAAGAAGCTTTGAAAAAAAGACCGGCAGGACCATATACCAGCCATTTGGAAACTCTCCACCATTCATTTGCGATGAGATTATTACAGGAATGCCAATATTAAAGCCGGATACGAAAAGCGCTGATATCCCGTAAACGATTAGTTTTGAGATAAGAATATCTCTCCGCATATGACCACTCAGGAACTCCGCGTACCAGGTCCCCTTAGCGTATTTTTCCGCCACTAAAATAACTGCTAAAAATGCCATTTCCAAAACAAGTGCCAAAGATATACTACATCTGTCTGTTAAAATGGCATGCCCGGTTTTGGGAATGGTTGCGGATACTGAACTTTCAATGCAAAGAATTAATAGCAAAAGATAGCTTTCTCTTCTCCTTATTAACTTATAAAAATCTGCTTTAATCAGTCTTTTCATAGGGTCTTACTGTACACCGACTATCTTTTTATAGTATTCTTCAAAACTCTCTCCGGAATTGTGTAGTTCCTCCGATGTCACATTTCCGATAATTTTTCCATACTTCATTATTCCATAACAAGTAGCAACTTCATCCAGTTCCCTCAAAAGATGACTTGAAATAATAAATGACACACCCTGTTTGTTCAAATCAAGCACCAACTCTCTGAACCACATAATCCCTTCAGGATCAAGTCCATTAAGTGGCTCATCAAGAATCATAAGCTCAGGTTTTCCAAGTAGGGCTATCGCTATTCCCAGCCTTTGCTTCATTCCAAGCGAGTAGGTTTTTACACGTTCCCTTTTCAATGCAGCATCCCCATGCCTTGTCAGGCCTACTGTAGCCAGAACCTCTTTTATTCTTTCATCAGTTATGCCCATCCGTATGGCGCACATCTTTAGATTGTCCCATGCAGACATATCCTCATCGATAGGCGGTTTTTCGATAATCCCTCCTATTTTTCCTCTGCTGATATACAGCTTTTGGGGATTGTTTTCGCCAAACAGCTCAATGCTTCCACTGTTTGGAAGAACTATTCCGGCGATACATTTTAGTAGAGTAGTCTTTCCTGCTCCGTTCCTGCCAACAAGGCCGAAAATATCCCCTTTGGCAAGCTGCATATTCAGTCCCCTGATGACTTCTCTTCTATTAGATCCTTTTCCGTACTGTTTTATGAGGTTTTCAATTTTAATGATATTATCAGACATTTCTATTGTTCCCCTTTATAACTGAATCAGCTCATATCTTTCCTTGAATAGATACGGTACATCAGGTAAAAACCCACACCAAGTATCACCATTGACAATAAACAAATAAATCCTATCTTCATCCAATCCATAAGGTAAAAGTTTTTTGTAAAATAATTGTAATATACTATTCCTGTTTTCTTGCTTTGTGCAGATAGATCGTTGGGAGCAACATATCTACAGATAACTTGTCTAATAACATAAATAACTAACGTCAGCGCAACGCACAGCATTGCAGTTATAATTTTATTTTTTGAAAACACTGTACACGCGAATATAATGGCTGCCATTATAGAAAATGAAACAACATGATAAATGATAGCTTTCAGTATTATTTCAGGTAAAGGTAATGAAAACTCATTCACAGCAACACCAAAGAATCTGATGTACCTTACTGTCTGAAGCGATTCACCCAGAGTTATACCAATCCCTCTCTTGAATAAAAGCGCCCATTCCATTGGAAATACCAAAGCACGAATAATAAGGAGTGGAATGCATAACAGATAGTAGGAAATAACCTTTGAAAAAAATACTTGTGCCCGGTTATATGCGATAAGAGTTTGATATGAACAATTTGTATTGTTTGTGGTAAGAAACTGTATTGCTAATATTGGAAGCCATATCCATGCATACTCAAGATAGCTTGGCATAGAAATAAAGAAATCAAGCCCATTTGCGCTTTCAAAAGCTAATTCCGCAAAAATGCGGCCAAATAACCAAAAATGAAAGATGTAAGCCAGATAGAAAATAATATATGCGATTATGAAACGCTTGTAAAATGTTTTCCTTAGCTTGTACAGCTCTGATCCAATAAGCCTTATCATCTCCACTCCTTGTTCTGTTATTTCGCGTACTCCGTCATAATTCCATAATACATTTCTGAAGTATCTATGCAAGTGTTTTTCAGTAGAATCGGGTATACCAGTGGTAGAATTGCCCATTTTAATCCTACATAACAAAAATCTCGTTCATATGGTCGCCTTTCAAAAGGCATACTACATATAATTTATCGGCTGGTCTGAATAAATATAGATTCCATTTACGTGGAACGCACTTTTTTGTTGTGAATGGAGAATCATAATGCCATTTGAAGCATATAAACCTTTTTGTTTTTCATCCGATATATAAAGTGGATAAGGATATCTGTTTTTGGTACAAGGACTCACGGATGAGAAAAGAGCCATTGTACCCTTTTTATTTTCGGATAAAGGAGAAAACTTAAGATGAGTACAGAAACCATTCCACAAAACGCAGGATTCTTTGCTCTGTATGGTAACAAGGCTGTAACAGAAGCACGAAAAGAATACGCTGCTAAAACAGAAAAAGCTATGGAAGAGTTCTGCCAAACACTTCGTTCAGCTTCAGAAAAGAAATGCCCGTATGATTATATGGCAAAAAACGGCATCATCGAGTATAATGGCGTTGTTTTCAACTGCGATTACAAGAAAAATGCAATAACCCTTGGTGATATGTCCGATCAGAAGAGAGTTCTAAAGATCAATCTTCCCAGCGGGGGAGGTCTTCATATTAATGTTGATAACCTTGGAGATATCTCAAAAGCCGCCGGCATGTTCACGCCTGAAGATCTGAAGGCAATCATGAGAGCTATCCATGAGTACAATCATTGTACAAGAAAGCTGAATGAGATTGAGGAAGAAGAATCCGAGACTGTAGAAGATGCGGCAAAAGAAAACGAAACTCCAAATATGGAAGATCAGCCAAAAATCGAGGAGTATTCGACCATTTCCCAGATAAATGCTTATAAAACAGAACTATATTATAAGCTTCTTCATGGCGAAACTGAAGCAAAAATACAGATTGGGAGCCGGGAACTATCTGTAAGCGAATGGGATGAGCTCATAGAGGGTTTTGATAAGAAGCAGGAATATGTCCGCGAAGCCATACGTGAGGAGGTTGAAGAACGCATCTCTGATCAGGAGCAGGAAGAAATGATCCAAAAACTCTTCGAAGAACGGAATCCGGCATAAAAACCTGCTAACAAATGTCAATAGCGAAACGGCTTATTTTTAAGTGTTTTCAATT
>CAMUYA010000003.1 GCA_947164865.1 uncultured Lachnospiraceae bacterium | reverse complement strand
GAGCACACTCTATTAATTGCATATTTATACGAGGAACGTTATGAAAAACAGAAAAACAAAGATATCAGCCCTGATCATCATTGCGATAATGATCGTTAATTCACTGACAGCCTGCGGTGTATCCTCCGCAACCACCAGCCCTGATCTAAAAGATCTTGAACAGAAAGCAGCTCAGGGTGATATAGATGCGATGTATGATGTGGGTTACATTTATCTGATCGGAGACGGTGTTGAGATCGATTACGACAAGGCCTTTGAGTACTTCACCAAAGCTGCAGACAAAGGCATGGCACAGGCATATGGAGCTGTCGGTTACTGTTACCAAAACGGTCTTGGCGTTGAAGCTGATCTTGATAAAATGCTGGAATACTATCAAAAGGGAGCCGATGCCGGGGATAAAATTGCGCAGCATGACCTGGCGTATTTCTATGAAGTTGGTGCATATGTAGAGCAGGATTTCGACCAGGCTCTGAAATATTACCGGATGTCTGCCGATCAGGATTATCCCAATTCGATATTTAATATAGGCTTTATGTATTACACGGGAAGAGGCGTGGAACAGGACTATGACACGGCTATAGAATATTATAGAAAAGCTGCTGACCAGGGACTCCCGGTCGCAATATTTGCGGTTGGAGACTGTTATTATCTTGGCAACGGAGTGGAAAAAGATATAAAACAAGCAGAGAAATGGTACAAAGAAGCGCTTAAAGCCGGATATGAGCCGGACGCTGAAGACAAGTCACATCTGATTGATGTTCTTGGCGAAGAGTATTTATCGGAAATCATCCCGTAAGTTTTAACCTCTGTAAAAGTATTACAAAAACCGCCTGAGCATTTACCCAGGCGGAATAATAATCATTTGAAGTTTTCCTAATATACACTAGATCCCTGTATCAAACAGGTTCGAGTACGAATTATAATAATTTCCGTTACTACCATAAAGTCCGTTATTAAGAGAAGCTGCGGATGCGATGGCTGATGCCTTATCAGAGTCATACTTTCCGTCGGTCCGCTTCCAGAGATCTTCAGAAGAAAGCTCTTTAGCCGCAGCTTTAAGTGAATCGGCTTCACCCTTTACCTTGCTCAAGGACTTATCATCTGCTGAGATCTTAGAGGTAAATTCCTTTGTACGGGAATCTGCATTCTGCACTTTTTCCGTATTTGAAGGCTTCTGGTCATTATAGTAAGCCTTCATCATCTTCTTATAGCTTCCGCTCTTGATAAGTGAATAATCGCCGTAGTTAAAGCTGCTGAAGATATTATTCTGATTATTTCCGCCAAAAAGCGGCGATATGTTAAAGTTACTCATGATAAGCCTCCTTTCCGGAGCACATCCCCTATTTCTTTACCACATATTAGCACAAATGCTGGTAAATATAAAGAAAAACCTGTATTTATTCTCTGTCCCTGCTGTATATAAATCCTCAAAATCCCATATCATACGCTTCTCCTATTCCGGCATATGAAGGTAAAATCCCTGAAAAAAATCAGCCGCGGCATTTACAAGCCAATCAAACTCTTCCTTTGTTTCGACCCCTTCTGCTACGACTTTGATCCCCTTTTCATGGAGTCTTTCGATTATCTCCTTCAGATTCTCCTGCTTTTCCTCATCTGAATCAACATTACATAATAGTTCCCTGTCGATCTTTACCATATGCGGATCATACATCTCAACGACATCGTAATCATTAAGCCCTGCACCGAAATCATCTACCGCTATCCATAGATCCTGGCTGCGGATAACTTTAGATTTATATTCAGCAAGTTCCTTCTCGATCCTCGGGTATTCAAGAATCTCGATTATGCCCAGGCCTGTCTGATCTCCGTAATAATCTGAAAATACCCTGGATTCTTCCGGCGTGAATGCCTCTGACGGAAACGAATTAAAGCATACCCTGTCCGTATATCCGCGAAGCTGATACTCCTGCATGGCGCCAAAGAAAGTTGCCACCTCTAAGACATGGAGCTTATCTTCCTTCGTATACTTATCGATCAGTTCCGTTACAGTCATATTTAAGGGACGCATAAGTGCTTCCCTTGCAAATATCGTCTTACCATCAGGATAAAAGATTGACTGGAAGACATAGTTTATCGAAAGCTCCCCGAGTGCTTTCAATATGTCCTCATCAAGTGGCAGGTCTTCGAAGTAAATCATTGCGCGTTACCCCCGCTTTTATAGTTTTTCCCTATAAGCCCATTCTAACATAATAAAAGATAAAGTAAAGCAGACTTTACTGCTTTACCACAATAAAATAGCAGATAACACTTTCCGTGCCATCTGCGAATAATATTTTTATGCTGTTGCGGCTTTCCTATACCCGTTTACGACTTCCCTGCGGATCGCGTACTTCTGAAAATCCTCTGCTACCACATAGCATCCGATACGGATAAAATCCCCGAAAGCCTTCACATAGCAGCATATCTCTCCGTTCTGAATGCTGTCATGTAAGATCGCGGGAACTGAGACCGGTGTCCTGGGGTAGTCCCTCTTGTCATGAAACATTACCGGTGCCCCCTTTTAATTTTCTATAATCACTCAACTAAATGCGTCACAATCATAGATTCCTTCACATTTTCATCTTTTCGCCCGTGTTCAATGACACATATCCTGTTCTTGCCTGTGTTTTTTGCGTAGTAAAGAGCCTTGTCGGCATAGTTTGCGATCTCGATTATGGTGTCCACCTGACCTGTTATGGGTACGTTTGCAACGCCAACCGAAAGAGTAACCCTTTGTCCGTTCGGGTTACCGATGTTAGGTATGTCGGCCTTACGGATCCTGTCACAGATACGCTTTGCAATCTCCAGTACCTTATCGTCATCAAGGCCTTTTGTGATGCCAAAAAGCTCATCTCCGCCGTACCTTGCAAAACGGATAAACTGCGACTCCTCCTTTTTGCAGGCACGGGCTACTTCGCATATTATCTCATCGCCCTTTGCATGACCGTATGTATCGTTGCACTGTTTAAAGAAATCGATATCAATAAATATAGCGCCGATCCTTTCTTTCTTCTTTGCAGCCGCATCTATGAAGTCTGAGGCAACTCGCAAAAGCGCCGAACGGTTAAGCAGCTTTGAAAGAGGATCAAGAAAAGCCAGTTCCTCGGTTTTTGACAGCTTTTTCTTGAGTCTTTGGATCTCGGCTTCCGTTCCCGCTTCTCTGATATGCGAACTTAACTGAACACGGTTTAATTCGTTTCTGTATTTTTCATGGAGTATCTCAAGCTTTTCATAGTAGCTGATGGCCTGTTTTCCATCGCCCTTCTTTGCATAATACTCTGCAAGGGTACGGCATGCTATAAGCTGCTCTGTAACGCCGGTCTTTTCAGCAGCATATACTTTCATCAGTTCCGCAATGCTGTTGGCTACGTCCATCCTCCCGATTTCCAGAATATAATGAGAAACCTTTCGAAGATCGTCGTACATCTGGTGAGGGTATACGCCTGGTTCACTGTACGTCAGAGCCTTTTTTGCGTATTTTGCCAGATCCTTTGGCTTATTTAGTTTAAAAGCACAGATGCCGAGCTTTAAGTAATAGTCTAAAATATATGGTCTGTAGTCGGTCTTATCTATCAGGTTTTCTACGTTCTTTAATACCTCTAGTGCTTTCTCCGGTTCGTCGTTATCGTAATAGTACTCGGCAAGATTAATGGAATACATCATTGTCCTGGTATGATCATCTACAGAGATCTTTTTGTGTAGATCCAGACACTCTACCTGGACTTTAATGGCATTCTTGCAATCTCCCATATGATGGTAGCAGCTGGCCAGATTATTTAGGGTGGTCCTGTAAGGAATTTTACCCAGCCTGTGTTTTTTTATAAGGTTGTCGACTGTCTTATAGACATCCAGCTGCATTTTGAAGTTTTCCTGCTGCTCGTAGGCATATCCAAGAAGATCATAAGCCCTTGTGACCATCATGTAATCGTTTGTGTCCCTTAAATAAGCGACTGCCTTATAGGCGTATGAATACATGCCTTCCCAGTCCCCAATGTCATAGCGGCAGGCACCGAGATAAAAATATGCCGCGCCTATAAGAACAGAATCCCCTTGCTTTCTGCCTTTTCTTACAAGGCTTTCCAGCTCTTTTTCTGCCTTCGCGGTGTCCTTTTCATAGTCCGTATATGTCTGCTGCGCCAAAAACGATGATTTGCTGATCTTCATATGCAGGGGTCTCCCTTGTAACTGTAAATAAACATCCTTATCTTTGTTATCGTCACATAATACAAAACTCACAGATACCATTCTCATATATTTTAACATAAATACTGTTTTATTCCACGAAAAAAGCGTCACCTGCCGGCAACGCCTTATCTTTTACGTTTTATTTCTTTTTGCTGTTTTATCCTTTCCAAGCTTGTTATCATAATTCTCAAATCTGTAGTACCGCATTTTCTCCTCCTTTTTGCGAACAAAAAAAGACGGCTACAAGACTCTTAAAATCTCATAGCCGCCCTTAGGCGCTAAAACAATATTTGTCGTTTTATTCAACAACTTTTTTTCTCCCTTACCGATGCAAGCGCTTTTCTAGCATCCTTTGTTTTCCCTTCCTTTATCTGTTTCTCAGAGAGTTCTATATCTTTATAAATCTGCAACTGTTTTTGCGTGGCCTCATAGTACTCAATACTCATTAAAACCATATCTCCGTATCCATTCTTAGTTACATATATAGGCTCATCCGCTTTATGGCACATATCAGAAATATTAGATGTATCTTTTAAATCTTTGATAGGAATAATCTGCGGCATATTAGTCCTCCTTTCAATTATGTCCTAATAATACCATAATTATCCCATTTTATCAAGTTGCAAACCTTTATCAGTTTATATACTTGTCTGTTTCACATCCACCATATCGTTATCGCTGATCTGTTTACTTTGAAATATGATAACATTTTTCGCCGGAAAGATGGAAAATATGAAAACAGTGTTTTATAATTTCAGGAGGATATTGAGCCGGGGGTAAAAACGCTGATGGCCGCACGGATCGTCATATGATGTACGATGCCGGATCCGCCGTGCCTAAGAAATAAGGAGATCAGATGAGAAAGCAGAACATAAAGATATTCAGTATTATTTTGAGCTGCGCGCTCCTTGCAGGCGCGGTATGCGGATGTTCCGGAAAGCCTAAGCCCGAAACAGTCGAAGAAACAGATACCGGAGCGGCTGAGATAATCGTCGATGTCAGTGCAGGAGACAATTCCTTGGAAGTCATTGATATAGTTAAGAACGCAGGCTATGCGTTCGTTCCCGAGGAGATAATGTTCATCTCGGGTGTCCGGTATCTTGCGGAGCATCCCGGAACCTCATATACGCTGAAGGATCTGGACGGTGATATGGTCTCTGAGCTTTTTATCAGGGACGGTGATGCCGTATCTGCCTATGCCTATGATGAGACCGCCGACCTTGCTGTAAAATCCGATAAATTTGACAGTGAGATCGAAGCGGTTACAGGTGATGAAAGCACTATCTGGGTCGATTCCTCGCAGTGGGCCGACGGAGACATTTACGGAGTTGCCGGACAAATGGAGGATCCTGGAGTAAAGAATGACTTTTATATCTCAACAAACTATGAGAATCTTCAAAACGCTTCGGTCAGTAATCAGGGTGACTGCATCTCCTTTGCTTTCAGCGGAAATTCCATTTCGGAAGACATGAAAAAAATGTTCAGGGACCGCGATTCCTACAAGGGCGATGACATTGAGCGGGTCCGCACATATTATGATATTGCGACAAACTGGGACAAGCGTGAGGAAGAAGGCGTTACACCGGTAAAAAAATATCTTGACGCTATAGAAAATATCGGCTCGATAAGTGCGCTCAGCGATTATCTCGCAGATCCGTCAAAGGATCCCTTCAGTATCTTTTTCACCTTCCGCACGACTCTTGATCTTACTGATACCTCCCACTGGATCGCAACTGTCCAGGGAGATAATTTTTCAATACTTCCAAGGATATACAACCATTCGGAGGAAAGCGAGCTTGAAGACCTTCGCGGCGAGTACGATGCCGTCGTAAGAGAGATCCTCGAGCGATCGGGATATTCTTCGGCAGATGCGGACAGGATACTCAGTGAGTGCTACGAGATTGAGAACGCGCTCCTTGAAACCTGCTGGCCGAGCGAAGATGATGACGAAAACGACGAACTTCTCACTCCGATGCCTTTGGCAGAAATAGACGCTAAATGCGAGAACTTCCCTATCGGAAGGATACTTGAGGCGTACGGAGTAAAGCAGGGCTGTATCAACGCCGACTATCCGCGGTATATAAGGACTCTCGATTCACTCTATACCGAAGAAAATCTTTCAAAGCTTAAATCATACTGCATCGTGCATACGGCATACGAAGCAGGCTCATATCTCGATCTTGAGGCCAAGAATGCTTATTATACCAAAACCGGAATGGAAAGTTATTCAAAGGAGGATCTGAACGATCTATATGAGGCAGAATTACTCTCCGGCAGAGGCATTATGGGCGTTGCTATTGAAAATGCCTACATGACATATTTTGTGGATGATGAAGAAAGAGCCGATATCACAAAGATTGCCAATGATATCAAAGATACATTTCGTGAGATAATAGAGAGTCAGGAGTGGATGTCGAAAGAGGGAAAGAAGGCCTGCACAGAAAAGCTCGACAAAATGGAGTTCAACATTCTTAAGCCCGATGCCTTTATCGACAGTTCGTATCTCGGCGTAGATCCGGGACTGAATTATCTTGATGCTTATGCTGCTCTCACTGTAAACACAAGAAAGCATATGGGCGGGCTTGTGGGAAGCGAGCGCATCCGGGGAGACTGGCGCTATGATATCCAGACGGAGGTTACGACCACAGTCGATAACTGCTTCTACTACGGAGCATTCAATCAGTTCTTTATCCTTGACGGATTTATAAATGACTATACATACAGGCTCGATATGAGCTATGAGGAAAAGCTCGGACGACTCGGAGAGGTAATAGGCCACGAGCTCACTCACGGCTTTGACCCCAACGGCATACAGTACGACAAGGACGGAAATATGGTCGTGTCGGAGGAGAATCCTTTCGGATGGATGCCCGAAGAAGATTACAAGGCATATACCGAAAGAGCACAGAGACTCTCCGATTATTTCAGCACATTTACGCCCTATCCCTATAACAGATGCGACGGAAATATCTACAGAGGAGAAGCCGCGGCAGATATCGCGGGTATGCGGATCGGCCTTAAGATGGCTTCAAATTATGAAGGCTTTGACTACGATTTGTATTTCAGATGCCATTCACAGCTTTGGGCAAAGCAGTCAACGCTTATAGTTGAGCAGGGAGATATATTCAACGATCATCCGCTGAATTACCTGAGGATCAATGCGACATGCCAGCAGTTCCCCGAATTCTACGAAACCTATGGGATCAGCGAAGGCGACGGGATGTACCTTGCCGAAGAGGACAGGATAAGTATCTGGTGATCCGTAAAGGTCTTTTGTTCAAAGCTTAAAGATCAACTTCAGAAATTGTACTGCATGAAATTACCGTTATGCTTAAATCCGTATGATTCATACAGCTTTACGCCCATATCCGAAGCTGTGATATAGATAGTTCCGCAGCCGTAGTCCTTTGCCTCTTTTACTACTCTGTCAAGCAGCTGCGTTGCGATTCCAAGCCGTCTATAGTTCGGATCGGTATACATGCTGGACAAGATACCAACTTTTCCCGAAGGACACGTGAAATATGGCGGTTTTTCCGCAAAGGACATGCCACTTGTTCCGATTATCTTATCCCCGTCAAATGCAAGCCATGAAACATAGGTACCTGCAGCCATGTTCTTTTTATAAAAATTCGACAGAGCAGCTTCAAGGTCTACACCTTCAGGAACCGTTTTGCCCACTGATGTGTATTCCTCCGTCAGCTGGTCTATTCTCATTTTTATTACTCTGCTTAATTCATTCTCCGACAGTTTTTTATATGCGATATCCATCTTAACCTCCGTAAATTATAATCCGTGGCGGAAGCATCCCAAGGCGATCAAACCTTCCTCTTCAAGTCTGAGTATACCCATCCCTATTCTCCTGTTATACTTATCCGGAAGTTCCTCTTGGATAAGATTCGGACGTCCTAAGAAAAGGCTAATCGAAACTAATATTCTTTTCAAGTAAAATCTTTAAAAAACTGCTTTATTTTTTCCACTGCCGGAACTTGAACGATCAAGTCTGCCTATTCCGATCTGTTTTTTGCCAGATATCTGGCGGCACTTTCCTCATCCTTTACAAACACGCCCTTATATCCGTCCTTCAGCAATGCTTTCAGAGCTTTTAGTTTATCCGATGAGGAGCTTACTGCAATGACAAGCGGTTTTTCATCATCTGATCCATCATCCGGATTTTCTGCCTCCAAAGCAGCCGCCGGTTCCTTACTGAGGATCAGGCTCTTATCCAGATACTTAAGAAGCAGCGTCTCAAGCGCCTCATACATAACAGGCTTGCTCAGATAGTCGGTAAAGCCTTCTTTTATATAATTATCCTTCGCTCCCACTATGGCGTCGGCAGTGAGCGCTATTATCGGAATTCCCTCTGCGAGCCGGTCTTTCTTTATCTCAGCAAGCGTCTGAGTTCCGGACATTCCGGGCATCATCTGATCAAGAAATACCAGATCAAAGCTTTTCTCCTGCAGAATACTGATGCACTCTGCTCCCGATCCTGCTGTAGTTATATTCATTCCGGTATCCTTAAGCAGACCATCTATTACTTCCAGATTCATATCGTTATCATCGACAATAAGCACTTTTGCGGAAGGTGCAAAAAGTGACGGGCTGTATTCATTTTGATGTTCCTGTACTCTTAAAAGATTCTGAGCGAAATTTCCCACCGGTGTGCCGTCGACCACCGTCTGCTTTATCCGAGCTGTGAATGTCGTACCCTCACCGTATTTGCTGTTTACATCGATGGTTCCATCCATCATTTTAACCAGACGCATGGTAATGTTAAGGCCCAGTCCCGTTCCCTCTATATTCCTGTTCTTATTCTCATCCAGACGCTGGAATGAACCGAAAAGCTTCCCGATATCTTCATCCCTGATCCCGATTCCCGTATCCGAAACTGATAATACAAGCATTTGCGAGGGCAGATCAAATGACACTCCGACAGATACGCTTCCCTCGTGAGTGTATTTGATCGCATTATTGATGAGATTGAGCATGATCTGTCTGACCCTGATCTCATCGCCATACATTACCGAAGGGATTGCTTCGGATACATCGAGCCTGTAATCCAAAGCCTTATCCTGCGCTTTTTTCATGGTCATGTTTACCACGTCATTCATGACAGAGGCAAAGCTGTACTTCACCGGAACAAGCTCCATTTTTCCTGATTCTATTTTGGAAAAATCCAGAATATCATTGATGATGGATAACAGCGTCTTTCCCGCACTTTGTATATCCAAAGCGTACTTTCTTACAGGCTCGCCGGGTGAAGTCCTGAGTATCATCTCATCCATTCCGATTATGGCATTCATCGGAGTTCTTATTTCATGGGACATATTGGCCAGGAAATCACTCTTGGCCTTATTGGAAGCATTGGCCGCATCCTTTTCCAGTTCCAGCACCCTCCGATCATAAGCAGCTTTTTGCTCCTCAAGCCTCATCTCTTCCATCTGCTTTGTATACTTCTGCTCATTTCTGTAACCCATATAGTAAATAGCAGAAATCATGAAAAAGATCAGGATACATATGATCACGATAACGATACGCTGATTTCTGACCTCGGAATACAGCTCTCTGTCACTTACGACCATAACAACATACCAGTCATTGGCTATACTGTTCACGTATATTGTGTTGTCTTCGCCGTCCCATTTATATGAAAAGCTTCCAAAATCCGCTGTTTTGATCGCGTCCAGGAAAGCATCGCCTCCGGGCATATCATAAATATACGAGCCTTTTTTTTCTTCATCCCCATGGGATATGATAAGTCCGTTTTTATCAACGACAAATCCGTAGCCTTTACCCGATATCGTAAGTTCGCTCATCATTGACTGTATCCCTTTAAGCTGGACATCAAGCGCGATGACACTTTGCTTATCGGGAAGCATTCTGCAAACAGATATTATGAGATTACCGGTCTGCGCATCAATGTATGGCGGCGAAAAGACGACATGTCCGCCGGCCCCCTTTGCTTCGATAAACCAATCCCTGCTCTTGGGGTCGTAATCCTCCGGCGGAACCCAGTTTAGACCGTCTAAATATTTACCCATTATATATCCGTAGATCCCTGTATAATTCTCATCAAACTGCTCAGCGACATTTACTGTTTCATCCACCAGGAACTCATGTATTCTTGCAGAAGTTGTGCCTGATATAAGCATATGATGCACGGAATCACCCGCAACCTGCAGAACGTTTTCGGCCGTATTCAGATGATTACCGATCATTGCAGACACGCTCAGTATACGGTCTTCCATCACGGCATTTGTGTTGGATACGGCTACTTTGTATGTCAGAGATGAAACATATACCACCATAACCGTCATAAATATAAACACAAATATAAGCGGAATGATCATGCCCTTCTTTTTTATGATGTTTTTTGCGATTTCTTTTGACGGTTTTGCCATCTCATGCTACCTCGCATTCACGCAGATTACCTGATCGTAAAGTATTCTTCGGGTACGGCTATATCTGTGACTCCCATATAATGCCCGGGATCGCCGAATATATATGTGTCCTGATAGATAAGGATTATATTATCGGATCTGTCCCCGTTTTCCGCATCAGTATAGTTTGATCCGTTCCACTGCGCACCTGAGGAGAATACTCCATAAGCCTTTGCCAGATCATCTACGCTGTGGATATCACTTTCTCCCATAATGACATTTCTTGCGTGCTCCGCAAGGCCGGCCGATACGCTGTATCCGTATGAATATGACCAGGTACCGAACCGCCCCTCACCGCCGGCAGCAACTACAGCGGTTTCAACTGTTCTCATTATATTCTCAAAATCTTCGGATGAACCTGTAAGATCCAGATCAAGAGCCCCGGGGTAACCCATGAGCGGCGAGGGAAGATCGGCTTCTATAAAGTATCCGCCGTATTCCATCAATCCTTTGATAAGAGGCTCCGTATGAGCGTCATTTGTACAAAAATATGCGGAATTCTGCCCATACTTATCTATCCACCCGGGAACATGCTCCGAAATATAGGCCTGTGCTCCCGGAACGCCCACTTCCGTTACGGGATCCGGTGCCTCCTCCATGACAAATTCCATGCCAAACTCACTGCAGGCTGCTTTCATAACAGCAACCTGACGGGATACGGATTCATATGACAGATGTCTTGGAAAAGAAATATGTACAAAAGTATCGCATCCGAGTTCATGCGCTGTATGCACTATAAGATATCCCCGGCTGATAAAATCGTAATTTACAACAAGATCGGCAGTCTCTCCGATATCCTCAAAATCCTCATATGCCTCACCGGCGAAGCAAAGAATATCCGGGCGCTTCTCATGGATCCGGCGGAATGCCTCTGTTGTTCCGTCAACTGCCTGATTGACAATGATCGCCTTCATATCGGGATCGTCGGCAAGTCCCACAATGATATTTACGGTTGTTTCCAGATCCTCTATAAAATTATCGGGATAAATAGCCAATGTAACATTATCGGCTCCGTACTTATCCTGAAAAGCCTCTGCCCCGCGCCGGTCATCCTCTGACTGCGAAAATGACCCCGTAACGATACCTATATGAAAAGAATCGCCCTCCGGTTCCTCATCGGGCTCCTTGTCATCCTGCAGATCGGAACTTTCGCTGACAGAAGTATTGTCTTCCGGGTTTACCGGATTATCCGTGATCACCTGATCCGGCGCTTTTCCGCAAGCGGCCAATAACAGTACGATCATCAATACCGCCATAATACTCATTACTGTCTTTTTCATAAAATCCTCCTCTTGGTGTTATTCTGAGTCAACGTTACAAACGGTCATAACCACGTCGGGCGTATGTTTTTCCAGATATTTATCCCGTGCCTTTTGGCCTGTCACGCACACACACTTGTATATCCCGTCCAGCCTGTCTTTTTCTCCTTTGAGTTTATCGGGATCATCTCCCCATATAAGCGCTACGGGCAATTCATCGGCTCCGCTCGGTGATAACTGTTTTTCCTTGGGCAGATACATTTTTAAAGCGGCCTCAAGCACCTCATATTTGACCGGCTTTGATATATAATCCGTAAATCCCTTTTCCAGATAGCTTTCCTTGGCACCTATTATCGCATCCGCAGTAAGCGCCAAGACCGGTATGCCGTTAATGATATCAAGTCTTTTTAACTCGTTTAGTGTCTCTTCGCCGTTTAATCCCGGCATCATCTGGTCTAACAGAATGCAGTCATAACTGTTTTCCCGAACCTTTTCTATACATTCCGCTCCTGAGGTTACAAAATCCGACTGAATCTTTGTATCTCGCAGCAGTCCTTCCATTACTTCAAGGTTCATCTCGTTATCATCCACGACAAGAAGTCGCGCTTTCGGGGCATACAATCCGACCTCATCTGTCTCTATATTGCTCAGATAATCCTTTACGGCTCTGCTGAAATCACCTATTGCAGCGACTCTGACAATCTTTTGCGGAATACTTATGATGAATGTGGTTCCTTTGCCATACTCGCTGTCAAAGGATATGCTTCCCTCCATCATCTCCACGAGAATGCCGGTAATATGCAAACCCAGCCCCGTTCCCTCTATGTTACGGTTTTTCTTTTCATCAAGGCGCTGAAAGCTTTTAAAGAGTTTATCTTTGTCTTCATCCTTTATACCCATTCCGGTATCGGAAACCTTTATTATCAGGTCCGCATAGTTTCCCTGCATCTTGGACTGGGATGAGATACTCACATCGACACAGCCCTCATTTGTGTATTTGATCGCATTATTTATGATATTAAGCATTACCTGACGAATGCGGATCTCATCTCCGTAAAGGACTGAAGGAATGGTTTCCGAAACGGTATAATTGTACTCAAGTCCTTTCTTTACGGCTCTCGGCCTTGTCATATTAAGGACGTCGTTAAGAACGGACGCCACTTCATATTCCACAGGAATGATATCAAAGTTCCCTGATTCAATCTTGCTCAGATCCAGTATGTCGTTTATTATCGACAGAAGCGTATTCCCGGCGCTTTTGATCTCAAGGGCGTAATTCCTTATCCTGCTCTCTTTGGCATCCCGCAGGATCATTTCATCCATGCCGAGTATGCCGTTTAGAGGTGTCCGGATCTCATGAGACATATTCGCAAGAAAATCGTCCTTGGCCTTGTTAATATGAGCCAGTTCATTTGCTTCCAATCTGATACCTATCAGCTGCTTTATCGTATGGAGGATGGAACATATCATGAATCCGAAAAGTCCTATTGACATGAACAATCCGGAGAATACACCGTTATGCGCAAACTGAAACATTCCCATCTGACCGACCGCAGCTGTAGCAAACACGATAAATCCCGTAATAACATACTTGTACGAATACGAAAGTTTTCTCTTTTTGTCTGCAATGATGGTTCCCATGATGACGAGGATCGTGATGGTTGCACACAAAGCAGAAAAGACAAAGCTTTTCGACAGTTCTGTTATGCCTGTTACAAACAAAGTGCCGGCTATGACGAAATTAAGTATTTCTATGATCCCCGGTATCATAAGTATCTTCACATATCGCCCCTGCTGAAGCGAGTTTACAAAGATGATGAAAGGCAAAGGCATGACCATTACCATCAGGTACGGAATATCGCCCATAACAGCAAGATTGGAGGTATACAACTGTCTGAACACCGAGTTGGACAATACCCAGCAGGCTCCGAGTATTACGCCGATAGACAGGTGCTCCATCTCCAGATACTTTTTGTGAATGATCTTATAACCCACGGCGGCTATCAGGCAGATTATTCCGAGTATCAGAATAGAAATGCCCACGAGCACTTCCACTCCGTACAGATGGATCAGGTGAGTGAGTATACCCAGCCTGGTACCTATGTATACCTCATACACCATACCGGAATTATATTCATAGCATACTCTCAGCTGCTTCCCGGCATCCTCCGGATATAAAGAGGCATATACATAGCATTCTGCCGACCTGTCTCCGAACCATCCGTAATCAACAGTCTTAAGCTCCGTGCGGAGGTTTCCGTCCACATATATAGACATATCCTCACCTCGGAAGCACATAGCGGTACACTCCCTGTCAATAACAGCAGGAAGCATTGTTTCGAGCACTATATCTCCGTCGGTTTTACCGGGGACCATAAACGGCTCCCTGGTACCGTCAGGATTCACTTTAACCCAGTTATCTCCCGGCAGTTCCTCGCAAATGTTGCCGTTCATGGGAACATCATGAGGAAAAGCGATCTGCCCGATAAAGACGTAACCAAACACCAGTATTAGAATTATAGACAATATGGTTTTAATGTATTTCAATCCGTATTCTCCGTATTCACATAGCTACTTAACTACTCTATAGCGGCGTAGATCTCCTTTATAATTTCCGCTGCTTCATCATACATGAAGTCATCAATATATGCCGATGCTTTCTTAAGCATTTCCTTCTGAGTGAGTCTGAACGGATAACCCGAAAGCTTGCCTGCCAATTCTTTGGACAGATCATCATCAAAGTCATCGAGGGCTTCCAGCAGTTTATCCGCTGTCTGTTTTGCAACCTCGCCGGATATCTCATCTGTTGCACGCACTTCACCCGGTTCCTCGATGGGTTTAAGCCTGTCTATAAGTGATCTATACGAGTCCAATGTGCTTTCCGTCAGCGTATCTATTGCTGCAACATCACCATCGCGTGCTGCTTTTTCAAGCCTTTCAAAAGCACTGCTAAGCTCCGATGCACCGATCATCCTGGCATTGCTCTTTAAAGCATGAACTGTGATCATGTAGCTTTCATAATCCTTTGCGGAATAGTATTCCATGATCTTTTCTCTGTTTTTTTCATAATTAGAATAAAAACGGCGAATGGCGGACAAGTATTTATCCTCCTCGCCGGTATAACCTATTCCGGACTTTATATCCAATCCTGCCTCAGCAAGCCATGTAATATCTGAATTCATATTCTCACCCCAATACATCTATTATTTTTGCAACAATTTCCGACTTTTTAGACGGTTTTACTATGTATCCCTGCGGTCTGAGCTGTGTCAACGTCTGTATTACCGTTTCCTTTTCTGTCATACCGGTCAGGAATATTACAGGGATATCGGCGTATTCGTTTATGGTCCGCAATTCCCTGAGGACAGTGGGACCATCCTTATCGGGCATAATATAATCAAGCAGGATCAGATCAGGCTTTCGGATCAAAAGGAATTTAAACGCCGCATCTCCTGATTTTACGGGTGTCACATCGTAGAATTCCTCCAATTGCTCCTTGATATGTATCAACTGCTCGGTATCATCATCAACTATAAGGATCTGTTTTCTGCGGGAACTCTTATCATCGGTTTCGTACTCCCTGAACAACGAAATATTGTTTTCCCTGTTCTTCTTCAGTTCTTCTTCTATCTGCTCCATTTTTTCATACAGTGCAAAAAGAGAAACCGGCCTGGACAGAAAGAGTACTCTGGATAGTTCGGTATATTTCATGAATAATTTCTCTTCCTCTTCATTGGCAATGACAATGACAGTGCAACTCCTCTGTTTTGCCGCACTTTTCAAGACATTATATGCCTGAACGGTTTCCACGGTCTCATCTCCGAGACATATGATCACAACCTTGGGCAGCTCAGCCAGAATGATGTCAAACAATTTTGTCTTTACAGGGTCGCACTTAACTGTCACATAACCCCTGTCCGATTCCAGATGCGCACATATATCGCTGGCCACTTTTCGGTTTCTTCCTGTCACAAGCGCTTTCAATCCCATCATTTTTCTCCCTTGATCATTGTTTTAATGGCTTTTACTCTGCTCCTGGCAACCCATGTTTTCGCGTTGTTCTCAAGTTCAACACCTATTGTTCCGGTTATAGTGAATTCAAAACTCTTGACTTTATATAAGTTGATCAGTTCAGACTGTGATATCCTGAAAAACCTTTGCGGATTTAACATATCTTCCACTGCAGACAATGTTTTATTCGTATAATATGATCTGTCCGCTGTCTGTATGATGATCCTTCGGTTTTCCGTATATACACGAATAATATCTCTCTGAGATATAAGCACAACTTTATCGTTGTCATATCCCGGCAAAAGCGGAAATTCGTTTTCGGAAGCGTTTTCAATAGCTGAAATTATGTTTTCCACCTGCGCAGTACGCTCTCTGGTCTGAATGGTAACCTTAGGATCCGCATATCGTTCATCGAGGATCACATCCACATCTACCATCTTGTTCATAGACGTTCTCCTCCTTCTTTCTCGTTTCGGATCATCTGCTTCAGATCAGCATTCATCTGGCGGATCACTTTTCTCCATGTGATAAAGTTGATAAGCCATATAATCGCATATACAATTGTGAAAATGGCAATTACCGGCGGCAGATATCGGGTCGGGAACCAGTGCAGCAGGACGGATGAAAGTATAAATGCCCCCAACGAAGCTACATAGTGAATAAGAGTTGCTTTGGTCACACCCCATGAATCGATCTCATATACGATGGAACCGCCGTTACAGATCACTCCCAAAAGTGCACTTCCCAGGATCTGCGCGATAAATTCGGCCTTATTTCCGATAATCTGCGTATCATATGCACCAAGTGATAACACCAAGCTGATCGCTATACCGATCAGGGCACCACTCAGGACTTTTATAGCAAGTCTGTCCTTTATCCTGCTGTTTTGTCTGCTCATTGAATTTCCTCCGACATCTATTTTTTGCCATAATAAATCAATTTATTATAACAAGGTAGGAACAGAAAATATCATACTGCTGTCTATTCAGTCGTTTTTAACGTTTATTCGGTGATACAAAAGAGGACCTGTATTCCATAACAGGTCCTCTCATGATCATAACTGTATTTTAATCGTATCCGTATCCCGCCGATTTTTCACTTCTTATCCTTCCTGTATAAAAGGAAATATGCTCCGAAGAATACCGCGAAGCCAAAGACTGCGACGATGATTTCTGTCATCACCGGTGTCAGCGCTATCACTCCCGCCATATTTAGTCCCATCATTCCGTCCATCGCTGTATGGATCAGTATCGCCACGGGATACAGCCAGAATTTCTTTTTGTCTTTGCACGCATAGAATACCAGCATCGAAGCACCAATATGAAACATAACGGCAAATATGCGCTCCAGAACACCCAGAGCAAGATCTCCCACCGAGAAAGCCGCCAGCTGCGCTGCTACTGCATAACCCTGCTCTACCTGATCAGGTGCCTGCGCCGCCATCTGCGCTATAAGGTTTCCGAATGCTCCGGTATTGATCATTACAGCATAGGAGATATTTGTGATATAAGTAACCCCCAGCACGAACATAACTTCAAATCCGCCGTGTCCGATGCCGTGTGATATTCCCGTTTCACGGTTCTTCCGGTTTCTGAGTACGGTCTTAAATGCCACCAGGCGCCCGGTCTCTTCAAATACCCCGGGGAACAATCCTACGATCAATGCCCACAAAACAGGCCTTGCATTTATGAACTTGGCTGCCGCATGCTCTGGCAGGCCCATCTGCCCCGGGAAAACCAGAATATTCTGCAGGGGCTTTTCGAGTATGATGGCGAATAAAAGAAAGGTTGCCGCTCCGATGAGTACGGTGGTGAATCTTTCTTTTTTCTTCACAGTCCAGATTATGGCTATGATAACCGGTACAAACAAAAAGATCAGTACTCCGAGGACCATAAGTCCCATCTGGGCATTTCCCACTTTTGCAAATTCCATAACATCGTTCCTCCTCGATTCACTTAAAGCTTATCATCCTGCGGAATTCGTCACTCCAGTCAAAATTCCATCGGCCTTCCGTCCCGGCTGTTATCGCAAAGCCAGAGTTTAAACTTTATTTCCTCCCTGTAATATCGTTTATCACTTCACCTGCTATTATAAGTCCCACAACCGAGGGCACGAAGGCATTAGACCCCGGTATATCCCTTCGCTGCGTGCATTTTCTGGCCGTTCCCGGAGGGCAGATGCAATTTGTCCGGCAGCTTATTGACATATCTTCCAAGGGTCTTATGGGTTTTTCCTTTGAATATACCACCTTCAGGGAATCGATCCCTCTCTTTTTGCACTCATGCCGCATTACCTTGGCAAGTGGACAAACTGAGGTCTGATAGATATCCGCCACCTCAAACATTGAAGGGTTGATCTTGTTTCCCGCTCCCATGGATGAGATCACGGGCACTCCTGCTCTCTTCGCCTTTTCTATGATCGCCAGCTTTCCGGTAACCGTATCAATGGCGTCCACCACATAATCATATTCGTTAAAATCAAACTGATCTTCCGTTTCCGGCAAAAAGAATGTCCTGTAAGCCCTGACCTCACAGTCGGGATTTATATCGTGTACACGTTCTTCCGCCACATCCACCTTATATTTTCCGATGGTCTTTCTTGTAGCTATGATCTGTCGGTTTATATTTGTCAGGCAGACCTTGTCGTCATCTATTAGGTCAAGGGCACCTATCCCGCTTCTGGCAAGGGCTTCTACCACATATCCGCCCACACCGCCTATTCCAAATACAGCAACATGGGAAGACTTAAGCCTTCCCATTGCTTCTTCACCATATAATAATTCTGTTCTTGAAAACTGATTAAGCATTGTCAGAGTATTATTCCTTGTTGTCTTTGTTACCTTGCACAGATCAGCTTCTGCACTTCCTCAAGCCTTGGCGGATTGAGCAGCTTTTTCCCGATGCGAAAAGTGTCTGAAACCTTCCCATGGGCGATCTGACGAGGGTCATTCCAGGACAGTGATCACATCTGTGAGGATGTAATCAAACAGAGGGTAAGAAGTGTTTTCGTTCTCGATATATCCGTTGGTAAGGTCGATAGTCTGCGACGGATCGGAGGAGCTTACGCCCTTATAATCACCGCGGAAAACAAAATCATCATTCCCCTTAATAAATTTATCTATCGCACTGTCCATTGCCTCCTGGGTTCCGGGAGCCGCGACCTGAAGGTTAAGGTCGACCATTTCAACCCATCCCCTCTCAAAGCCGGCAGATATATCGGACCCGTGTACATTACCGATGACGATCTTTTCGATCCTCTTGTTCATCAGGACCGCTTCGACTGCCGACAGCACATATGGTTCCCAGCAGATCCTGGCGGTGACGAGGGATGAACCCGGTGCCACCTCCGACATGCTCTGCCCCCAGCCGACAAAGTAGACGGGTACTTCAACCGAAGCTTCCTCGCAGGCTATGGCCGGGCCTATAGTGTCTGTGTGCTGAGATATCACTACGCATCCGTTATCTATAAGCTTCTGTGCTGCGCTCTTTTCCTGAGCATAGCTGCTCCAGGTGCCGGTGTAACATACATACATCTTTGCCGAAGGCACGACGGAACGCACACCCAGCAGGAAAGCAGTGTATCCGGATATTACTTCCGAAGTGGGGAACGCCGCAACAAATCCAACCGTCGCCCGGTCTTCCGAAATGATACCATCCGAGATCATCTGGGATATCTTCATTCCCGCAGCTATGCCGCTCACATATCTTCCCTGATAGGCTTCGCCCTTAAACGTATGATAATTGGCCGGCACCTCTTTCCCGTACATATCCATGTACGATGTCTGGCAGAACTGCACATCCGGGTAATCCGTAGCAAGCTTTGGCACAAGCTCGCTGTACCCGTTAAAGAAGATAATGTCACATCCTGAATCGGCCATCTCCCTGAGAGGCTCCTCCATCTCGTCGTCGAGTACATTGCTGCAGGTCATTATCTCGACCTTTTCGCCGTATTTCTTTTCCACAGCGTCTTTAGCAAGAGAAAAATTATAGGTGTAGGGTGTGCTCTCATCATTGTCATAGATGAACCCGACCTTTATATGATCTCTTCCGCCGGAAAGGTTCAAAAGATGAAGGACGCCGACAATAGCACCCAGTATGATCACACAGGTCAGGATAGTCGTGATATAAACCCGTTTCATATCATTGCGTCCTCCTCTTCTTCATTTTCCTTCTTTTCCTCTTCTCCCTTCATCTCTTTTTCCTGAATCTTTTTGTCTTCCTCGGCACGGCGTTTAAGCTCTTCCTGAGCCTCCTGATCGGCCTGATCCACATCCGCCCGCTTCTGTGCATAAAGCTCGTCGATGTTGATCACTTTCTTGTCCACAAGCCTCAGGAAAGCATCCAGCGCATCGGGATCAAACTGCGTCCCCCTTCCCCTCTTCATCTCATTCATAACATAATCGGTGTCCATGTGATGACGGTATACACGATTGGATGTCATGGCATCGAAGGTGTCGGCCACGCTGATGATCCTTGCAAAAAGCGGGATCTCTTCGCCTTTTAAGCCCTTAGGGTATCCCTTTCCGTCGTATCGCTCATGATGATAAAGAGTTCCTTCCTGAACATTGTCCACAAGAGTGAAATCCTTAAGTATCTCGGCACCGCGGGTAACATGGGATTTCATCATAGCATACTCTTCATCATCCAGCCTTCCCACCTTGTTGAGCACCCTGTCGGGTATGGCGATCTTTCCTATGTCGTGCATCTGCGCGGCTTTTCCCAGATTGGAAATAGCCTTCCTTCGCTGCCACCACTTAAAGCAGTTCATCTCCTCCGCTATCAGCATGGAATACTGCGCCACTCGCGTTGAGTGCTGATGCGTGCGGACATCCTTGGCATCGACTGCATTTGCGATAGCCATGACTGTCTCATTTGCCATGTTTATCTTAACCTGCTGTTGATGAAGCTGGCGCTGGACTATCAGCCAGGTAAACCACACAAGTATCATCGAAAGCAGCATGAACATATAGAAGAGGAATCCGCGTTTCTCATAGAATCCGCCCTCTTTTATCAGATCGAATTTGCGCTCTTCAAGCGGCCTCTCTCCGGAACTGTCAAAAATCGCAAGATGAAAAGTATATTCTCCCGCAGGAAGATTGGGGTATATGATATTGTTGAGGCTGTTCTGAGGGACTATAGTCCACTGAGGATCAAACCCTTCAAGAAAATAACCCACATTGGGTTCCTGAATGGTATAGTTGAGTATCTCGGGGCCGAGCTCCACTCTGCTGACATCCTGCCCGACGGTGATGGCTCCCGTCCTTGAAATAGGCTGCAGCACTCCGTCAAGCCTTACCGTTGCCAGCTGCATTCTGTATGAGCGGACGTCACTGTTGTATTTCTCAACATCTATTACATATACACCGGTGTCACAGGGAAGGAATAACTCACCCTTTCCGTTGTAGTAATTCCATGAGTTGGCTGTAAGCGATGTACCCAGGCCGCGCCTTGCATCCAGGAGTTCCCATCCCATATCTTTGTCCGATACCAGACTGTCACGATCCACCACGTATATTCCGGCACTGGACATTACAAAAAGTGTGTCTTCATCTTTGACCCAGATGTCGTAATTGTTAAAGTAAGGGAAGTTTTCCAGTATGCGGACAGAGCCGTCAACATCAAGGTAGCAGAGTCCGTTACTGGTAACGATAAATATACCGTCCGTCTTGGGATCTTTTACCGTGCGCAGGATAACATTGCTGCTGAGCCCATTTTCACGTGTGATCATCTCTGTCACTTTGCCGTCTTTAAGCACAGCGATGCCGTCGCCGTCGGTTCCCGCAAGGACAGTTCCGTCACTGAGCTCTGTAAGTGTCAGGATCATGGAATTGATAGGGCCGTCATCATTTCGTATGGTGCGGGTGATCTTATGATCCTTGATATAACTGATACCTGTGTCTCCTGCGGCAAGGATGGTCCCATCCGAAAGCTCGGTTATGATACGTGCACGATTTCCAAAACTCCCTGTTTCGGCATTATATACCCAGGATTCACCTCCCGGCGAAAACTCCATCAGGCCGTTCCCGTATGTACATACCCAGAGATGATTGACATCATCCGTGTACATACAGCGGATACGCTTACCCTCCAGCTCTCCGGAAAGAGTATTGTTTACATGCCTTCTGCAGGATCTGTCCACTATATCAAGCCCCTTATCCGTGCCTATATAATAGCAGTTCTGCCAGTAAACAATGGCGTTTACAACTCTTCGGTCCATTCCGATCGAGCCATATATGTCCTTAAAGGGGGATTTGGCCAGTCTGAGCAGTCCGAGCCTTGAAGAAGTGAACCACAGATTGCCCTGATAATCGTAGAGCATGTTATCTATTGAATTGTTAAAATCGTTGGTGTTAATGCGATGATATCCGCTGTCATCGATATAGGATACTCCGCTGTCGGTGGAGATAAAAAGCGTACCGTCGTCGATGTAGTTGATATTGTTGATCCCGGCCACATCTTCGCAGGTTTGTACACCCTGAAGTTCAAAGCCGTTGTTCACTATCTCGTAGTAATAGATGTGATTGGTAGTGGTTCCCACCATCAGCTTTCCGTCGGGTGCAAATGCGCAGCAGTTAAATGCATCCTGTTCATTCGGTGACTGCAGGCTGGAGAGAATATCACCGTTCTTTATGAGGAAAAGCCTTCCGTCACCGCCTATGGTGGCCACGTGTCCGGATTCGTCCGCCGTGATACTGTCGGCGTTATACACCTCCTCAAGAGTATTGGCTGCCTTTAGTCCGTTATTCATCATCAGTATCTGCATGCTGGTGGTAGTGCCCACATAGTAGTATCCGTCCTCGGCACGGATAATGCAGCGCACGGAATTGGAGGGGAGTCCGCTGGTCTCATCAAGCACGTTAACGACTTTCTCCCTGATGACTATAGAGAGTCCGTTATCGTTTGTACCTATCCACAGTCGGCCCTCTTCATCCACATAGAGACAGTTGACATTCCTTACGGATTCGTAATCGTCAACCCAGTGGAATTCGCGCCCGTTATATCTGTACAGTCCGGCATATGTACCGATCCAGATCACGCCGTCGTTGGTCTGTACGATATCGTTTGCCTCTCCGCAGGGCAGGCCGTTATTGCTGCTGTATACGCTCTGAACATAATCATTATAATCGGTGGTATATGACGCAGCGCTGTCATCGGCTCTGACTGTAGTATGGAATGAAAGGCCAAGAAGCAGACAAAGCAGGAATGCCGCTCCTGCGTTCCCCACATGGCTGACTATTTTATTGTCCTTGCTCTCCCTGCGTATCAGGATGACAATATACACAGCTGCGATAGTCAGGATCTTATCCAGAAATTCCAGCGCAAGCTGCCCCAAAAAGCCGCAGATAAAAAAGGGCCAGTTTCTTCTCAGCAGGAAATCGATAACCCCGTCACCCCATCTGTTGCCTGTATATCCTCCGTGAAAAATGAAATTTAACGGCACCGATACGATAAGGGCCGTAAGCATGACTAAAGAAGCGGTCTTCATAAAACCGTAGAATTGATTGAACTGTTTCCGTTTTGCGGCAATCCCGACAATGATGCCAAGTGCGATGCTCGTGATGGAGTAGGCAGCGGAGAGATTGTTCACCACGCTGTATGCAAGGTTGCCCGTTAAACCGACAACAGCTCCGCATACCGGCCCTCCTATATAGGCACAGAGCGCTGTACCGAAAGAATCGGCCCAAAAGGGAAGTTGCAGCCGTGCGGCAAAAAGCTTGCCCCCGACATTCAATCCCACACAAAGGGACGTAAACAGAACTATCTGCCAGATTTTCCACTTCTTCATCAGTTTATCTCCTCACGCTTATTGCTTTTAAGCTAAACGCTTTCCTCTCCCGAAAGGACCTTTCGATAATCTTCCAGATTTTTCTTAAGCAGCTCCGGAATGTTCAGCCCGTAGGGACATCTGGGCAGACACGCCCCGCAGTTTATGCAGTTTTCCACCTTCTCCATCTCTGCCTGCCAGTATTCGCTGAGCCATCCTGCGCTGGGTGCGCGCCTTAGCATAAGGCTCATACGGTTGCACTGGTTTATCTGGATTCCGGCTGTGCAGGGCAGACAATACCCGCATCCCCTGCAGAAGTCCCCGGAAAGAGATTCCTTCTCCCTCTCGACAAATTCCTTTATCTCTCCGTCATACTGCGGTGTGTCGTCCATATATGACAGCCACTCGTCTATCTCTTTTTCGCGCTGCACTCCCCAGATGGGCACGGCTCCGTCAAACTGTGAGATAAAGGCCATAGCGGCGCGGGAATCGGTTATGAGCCCACCTGCCAGGCCTTTCATGCAGATGAGTCCCACATTATGCTCGTTGCACATCTTTATGAGTTCTATCTCTTTATCGTCCGCCAGATAGCTGATGGGGTACTGCAAAGTGTCATAGAGGCCCGATCCGATTATCTCCCTTGCCACCCCTATCTTGTGGGCGGTACCGCTTATGTGCCTGATCTTTCCCTGCTTTTTGGCCTCGATCATGCATTCGTACATGCCGCTTCCGTCTCCGGGCTTCCAGCACTCGTTCATCATATGAAACTGATAAATATCTATATGATCCGTCCTGAGATTTTTAAGTGATGTCTCAAGATCGGTCCAGAAATCCTCCGGTTTCTTTGCGGCGGTCTTGGTGGCAATGACGATCCTGTCGCGGTCCACGTATCCGTCGCCGAATGCCGCACCCAGCTTTATCTCGCTGTCACTGTAGGCTCTTGCGGTATCGAAAAACCGCATTCCGCCGTCATATGCCTTGCGCAGGATGCGCACCGCATCATCCAACGGTATCCTCTGGATCGGAAGAGCTCCGAATCCGTTCTGGGGCACTGTTATATTTGTTCTTCCGAGTGTGACTGATTTCATTTTTCCACCGTTCCTATAATCTTTTCCATCCAGATCATATTGTAGAGCCGCCCGAATTTATAACCGCACTTGTGAAAGTCTCCCACCTTCACATATCCCATTGCCCTGTGAAATCTCTCACTGTTTTTGGTAAGGTATTCATCCTCTGTTATCGGGTCCGCAATGCATGCATAAAGATTGACTATCCCTCTGCTGCGAAGTTCCTTTTCCAGCGCCTCATACAACGCCCTGCCATAGCCCTTTCCCACACATTCACGGTCAAGATATATAGTCATTTCACAGCAGTGATCGTAGGCTGCCCTTCCTTTGAACACCCCTGCGTAGGAATATCCGACTATCTTACCTTCATCTTCCGCAACCAGATATGGATACTTTTTCAGGGTGGCTGTCACCCTGCCCCTGAATTCTTCGACAGTCGGCACGTCGTATTCAAAAGAGACTGCCGTGTTTTCAACGTAATGAGAATATATTTCAAGAAGCCTTTCTGCGTCTTCTTTTGTTGCGCTTCTTATCTGCATTTTGCTCTTTCTTACTTCCCGCTGTATATTTTAAATCCCGTTCCGACAAACTGTGCGATATCTCTTCCTGTTTCGTCGCTTACATCCACGTTTATCACCGTCGAGCTGTGGCCTGACCTTCTGCATGTGGCTTTTGCTATGAGCTTCTCACCCTTCGGTGCGCTCAGGAAATTCACACTTACCTGCTGAGCCACCGTGGGAAGATGAATGCTGTTTGCAAGCACCGCAAAGGCAAAATCCGAAAGTGTAAAGATCACTCCTCCCATTATCCCACCGTTTGCGTTCTTGTGTCCCGGTCCCAGGACCACGCTGCATACCGCATATTCCTCGCTTACATCATCTATCACCATTCCGTTATCGGTAGCGAATCTGTCATTGCTGAAGTACTTTCTTGTCTCTTCCAGATCTGTAAATCTTGCCATTTTTTCTTCCTTTTCTTATTTTGTCCGGATCACAAGGTCAAAATGCTCATTTATGCAAGCATAATTCGCATTTTTAACCTTGTGACCCTATTATCATATAATAACATATAAAAAAACAACAGAAAAGGACGATTTCGTGTACACAAAAGTATGCGTACGAGGATCGTCCTGTTTCTGTCAGCCCGGCCTGAAATCTGTTTTGTTTAATTTTTGTTTTTGCTTTGTCTAAGCGCTTTTCTTCTTTGCTCTGCGGCTCAGTACCACGCTCTGCAGGATGATAAAGAAGCAGAGCATTCCGCCTGTTGTGATGCTTTGCCACCAGGGATCGTTAAG
The DNA here is from genome assembly GCA_947164865.1 of uncultured Lachnospiraceae bacterium. Classification (GTDB taxonomy): domain Bacteria; phylum Bacillota; class Clostridia; order Lachnospirales; family Lachnospiraceae; genus AC2028. Next base: position 110,266 of record CAMUYA010000003.1, on the reverse strand, counting down.
TCCGCTGGATACAACGATCTTTTTGATGGTGGTAAGGGTCAGGGTTCCGAAGAAGGTCCCGATAACATTTCCCACACCACCGGTAAGGAGGGTACCACCGATGATGGAAGAAGCTATGGCGTTCATTTCCATTCCGGCTGCGTTTGTCGCATTTCCGGCGCCGGTATGGAGCATGAATACGTATCCCGATATTCCGCTCAAAAGTCCGCTCAATATATAGCTCATAAAGCGTGTACGCTTTACATTGATACCAAGCATGAGTGCGCTCTGCTGGTTTCCGCCCAGAGCGTAGAAGTTACGTCCGAGCTTCATGTATCTGAGCATGATAAACACAAGCACCACGCATAGAATCGCCACAAGCACGCCAAGCTCGATCCTGGCTGGAACCACGTTTCCGTTCCTGGCGGTATATCCGAGCCAGGGTATTACAAACTGCACTTCCCTGAGCTTATTAAATGCCGCATGCTCTGCCTTCTGTGGATTGACCGAAAGGATGGTGGTCATTCCTCTTGCAAAGAAAAGTCCCGCCAGAGTGACGATAAAGGGTTGTATCTCGAGATAACTGATAAGGAACCCCTGCACAAGACCGAAGGCAAGTCCGATACCGATCGCAAGCAGAACAGATACAAGAATGTTTCCGCCATTGTTAAGATAAAGCACGCATGCCATTACGGTGAGCGATGTCACTGCACCTACACTGATATCGATACCGCCGCCGATCATTACTATGGTGAGCGCACAGGATACGATGATGAGCGGCGCATTATCGTTGAGCATATCGAATATCTGCTGTGCGTGAAGGAATCCGCCCTGAAGAGCTATCATTGCCACCGCATACATAGTGATAAAGATACCTATGGTGATGGTCATAAGAAGCTGTGTATCCGTGAGCGGCTCTCTTTTTCTAATCTTAGAATTCTCCATGATCATTCCGCTCCTTTCACAGCTAACTGCTTATTCTTTTTAAAATATTTACCGACAAACTTGCCAAACCAGGTCTTTACAACAGGTGAGCCTATTACTACAAGTATGATTATGACGATCGCTTTGAACGCCTTAACGTCGGTGGATGAAACCTTCATTGCATAAAGGGTGATGGTAAGTGTCTGGATAACGTAAGCGCCTATGATACTTCCGCTTATCTTGAACTTACCTCCGCCAAGGCTGTTTCCGCCGATGGCAACCGCAAGGATCGTATCCATTTCCACATCCAGAAGAAGTGTCTCATGGTTGATAAGGCCAAGCCTGCTCACGCCGATGGTTCCCGCAACAGCCACGCACACGCCCAGGATGATGAATGACAGAAGCTTTATAAATGTGGAATTGATTCCGTTGAGTCTTGCCGCACTTCCGTTTATTCCGACCGACTGTGTGAACAGCTCGATCGATGTAAAGTGAAATACCAGCTTAAAGATTATAGCCATCACCACTACGATTATGACCGGTGTGGGGATAGGCACACCCGGGATAAAGCTTCCTATTCCCGAGATGATGGGACTGGAAACGGTGGGGGTTGCACCGCCGTTTATCCAGTATGCTATCGAACGTCCGCAAGTGTACAGGATCAGCGTCGCTATCATGGGCTGTATCTTGAAAACCGCTACCAGCGTGCCGTTAAATGCAGCAAACAGGCAGGCGATCATACATGCCGCAAGGAATGCCAGCAGAACCTTCATTCCCGAAATGGAAGATCCTGTCTTAACCACTTTTACGAACATGCTTCCGGCTATGGCTGCTGCCGCTCCGACGGAGATATCCTGTCCGCCGCAGGCTGCCGTAACAAGGGTCATGCCCATCGCCAGGACCGCAAGTTCGCTCGCGCCGTTAATGATACTGATAAGGTTGCCCGAAAGAACCATGTTTCCGAAATTATTCCTGACCAGTTCAATACTGAAGAAGGAAAGGTCCTTTGTTATAAGTCCTTTTATCAGATTGAACAGAAGAAGCAGACAGATCGATACTATAGGAATTGTGAGCTGTCCCAGGCCTCCTTTGAAAATGTTTCTTTTACCGTTTTTCATTTAAGCCTCTCCTCCCGCAATAGTTTTCATAACCTGTGTCTGATTCAGGTCACTGCCCTTCAGCTCACCCACGATATGTTTGTCTCTCATTACTATGAGGCGGCTGCAGGTACGGAGCATTTCTTCAACTTCTGAGGATATGAACGTTACGCTCACTCCCTCTTCCGCAAGCTTAAGCACAAGCTTCTGTATCTCAAGCTTTGTGCCGACATCGATACCCCTTGTGGGCTCATCGAGGATAAGATAATCGGGATGAGTGAGGAGCCATCTTGCAAGTATCACCTTCTGCTGGTTACCGCCGCTGAGTGATCCTACCGGAGTCTCCCTGCTGGCAGTCTTAATATTGAGCACCTTGATGTACTCATCTGCAAAGGCTTCGGCCTCGCTTCTGCTTATGGGCTTGAACATTCCGTTCATAACCTGCAGCGCCAGAATGATGTTCTCACGCACGCTGAGCTCGGCGATTATTCCGTCGCGCTTTCTGTCCTCCGCCAGATACCCGATACCGTTTTTCATGGCATCTATGGGCTTTGTTATCTTGACGGGTTTACCCTTTATCTTAACGCTGCCGCCACCAACTTTGTCGGCACCGAAAATTGCCCTGACACTCTCACTTCTGCCCGATCCGAGAAGCCCGGTAAAGCCGTTTACTTCTCCTTTTCGGATATTGAAATTGAAAGGATAGGTCTCGCTGCTTGAAAGGCCTTCGGCTTCATAGAAAATCTCTCCGGCTTCGGCATTTTTATCATCGCCTTCACCCATTGAGGAGAGCTCTTCGAGTTCCTTTCCTATCATCTTGGAGACAAGCTCTACCTGAGGGAGTTCCTCTGTCAGATATTCTCCCACAAGCTCGCCGTTACGGAGAACGGTGATCCTGTCGCTTACCTCATACACCTGTTCCAGGAAGTGAGTTACGAATATGATCCCTACGCCCCGGCTCTTCAGATCTCTCATAAGGTCAAAGAGCATTTTTACTTCCTTGTCATCAAGGGATGAAGTGGGCTCATCAAGGATCAGAACCTTACATTGCATGTCTACCGCGCGGGCTATGGCCACCATCTGCTGAACCGCCAGCGAGCAGCTGCCCAGCTGCTGTTTTGCTCTGGCAGGGATCCCCAGCTTTCCGAGGATCTCGTCCGCACGTTTTTCTCTTTCTTTATGATTGATCCATATTCCTTTTTCTCTGCCGATGAACATGTTTTCCGCAACGGTGATGTTCGGACAGAGCGTTATCTCCTGATAAACCGTGCTGATTCCTTTATTCTGGGCATCCTGAGGTGAATGGATCGACACCTTTTCGCCCTCTACTCTGACCTCACCGGAGTCCATATGATAAACACCCGTAAGTATCTTGATCAGAGTAGACTTTCCGGCTCCGTTTTCTCCCATCAGAGCATGGATCTCACCTTTTCTCAGAGTGAAATCGACTCCGCCCAGGGCACGCACACCCGGAAAGCTCTTTTCTATCTGACGCATCTGCAGTAATACATTTTCCTGCATGTGATTTGTACCTCCCGCAATCAGATCAGTTTACCGACTTGATCTGTGTTCACGGCAGAGCTTTTGCCGGCTCTGCCCTTAAAAAAGCGCAGCGGGCTGCCATATATCTACAGCTTCGCTGCGCTAATTGTTTTAAGCCTTAATATTACTCGCCTAATCCGTAGGTGTCGATATCACTCTGGGTAAGAGTCTTTGCATCAAAGCCCTTCTCCTCGTTGATGATCTTCTTCTCGGAAGTGGTCTTGTTGCCCTTGATCAGGTCGCTGATGATCTGAGCCTGGAAGGGGCTGCACTGTCCATCATAGTTCCAGTTGCCTGCAAGGAGCTCTCTGAGTGCCCACTTGTTGCAGTCAAATCCCATAACGATTACATCGCCGTCAACGCCGTGGGTGATGCCTGCTTCGTCAAGTGCTGCTACAGCGCCCTTAGCCATACCGTCGTTCTCTGCGTAGATTACGTTGAAGCTCTCGCCGCTGTTGATAACGGTCTCAACGATCTTCTTTGCTTCTGCCTCGTCCCATGTAGCTGTCTGCTGAACAACCTTGTTCATTGTTCCTGCTGCAAACTGAGCATCAAGAGCACCTGTACGTCCGATCTGAGCGTCTGAACCCATAGCACCCTGAATATGGATTACGTTGTACTCGGGAAGGTTCTGTGAAAGGAGCCACTGAACTGCGGTGTCGCCTTCCTTAGCCATATCTGATACAACTGCTGCCTCATAGAGACTTGTATCAACATCTATCATACGGTCAAAGAGATAAACCTTGATTCCTGCTTCTTTTGCCTTCTTTAATACTTCGTCCCATCCTGTGGTCTCTGCTGCAGAAATGAGCAGGTAGTCAACGCCTTCTGTGATGAATCCCTGAGCTGCCTGAAGCTGCTCATCGTTCTTAAGGCTGTATGCGGTCTTTAATTCGTAGCCGTTCTCAGCTGAGAAAACTGCTTCCATGTCCTTAACGTTTGCTTCACGGTATCCGGACTCTGAAGGGGGGTTGTTAACAACTCCGACCTTGATCGCTCCGCCTTTCTTTCCACCGCCGCCTGCGCAACCGGTGAACATGCATGCTACTGCGAGTACTCCGACAAGTAACAATGATAAATACTTCTTCATTATTTGCTATCCTCCTTATTTTTGTCGCCGCATCTGCGGCATTTACATATAGAGAATAACTCAGCCTGCATTTTTGGTAAATGCAGGCTGGTTTCGATTCGGTTTGAAATTTTACTGATTTTAAAAATAACGGTAGATTATTTTTTTATCCGGGTTGATTTTGATTTTGCGCTCTATACTCAGATGGCGTGATTCCGGTGTTTTTCTTAAATATATAACTGAAATAGTGGGAATCGTTGTATCCCACCTCCCCGGCTATCTGTGAGCTCCGTAGGCCGGTGGTACGCAGCATTTCCTTTGCTTTTCCCAGCCGCAGATACATAAGATACTCCGTAAATGTCTGTCCGCTCTGCTGTGAAAACACGGTGGAGAAACGGCTGTTGCTCATTCCCACCGCCTTTGCCACATCCTGCAGCATAAGATTGGGATTGGAAAAGTTTCTCGACATATAAAGCTTTGCTTCGCTTATCACTTCGGGTGTGGATTCGTCGGATCTTTCGCCCATCTCTCTGGCGCCGAGTATCAGGAATTTTTCTTCCTGTCTGTCAGTGAGAAGATGCCTTATATGGCGGGCGGTTTTGAAGCTGCGGAATATATCCTCGGGCTTATCCACTATATCGCCTATCCCCACCTTCACCGCTTCGGCCCCCATCCTCTCGAGCTCGCGAAGAAGGGATGCTGCAAAGGAATAGGCCCTCTCTTCCACTTCATCGGCGCTGTCCCCGGATACAAGAAATCTCGTACCCGTCCTTCCGGGGGAGGCAGTGATGCTTCCTCCGTTCTTTTCCGCCAGAGCTTCCGCTGCCGACTGACCTTCCGATTTTGGAGAAAACAGGCCGTCTATCACCGCATAGAAAGGTGCCGGAACGGAGCATCCCATTGTTGAAAGCTGAGCAAGCACGCTCTTTGCGTCCTCCTCTGCCGCTTCATCCGAAAAGAGCGAACCTGTGAGTTTTTCCTTTACCAGTTTTCCTCCCGCATCCATCCTCGCCCTCAGGCTTGCGGCGTGCTCAATGGCCTTTCTCTCATCCTGTATCTGTCTGCTCACCTTATCGAGAACTCCGCGGAGTTCCTCGGCGTTAATGGGCTTTAAAAGGTATTCCTTTACTCCCAGGGCGAGGCACTGCCTTGCGTATTCAAACTCGTCATAGCCGCTCAGCACTATGATCCCGATCCATGGCATCTGGGTGCGCAGAGTGCGACAGAGCTCTATCCCGTCCATAAAGGGCATTTTGATATCGGTTATCACTATATCGGGGTTTGTATCTCTTATCATAGGAAGAGCCATCTCTCCGTCCGGTGCTTCTCCCACCAGCACATACGGGGTGTCATCCCAGGGAAAAGATTCTCTTATTCCCTCTCTGACCACTATCTCATCATCAGCCAGAAACACTTTCATTTTCGCTGATCTCCTCTCTGCTCCTGCAAGGTACTCTGAAGGATACTGTCGTGCCGTTCTCACTGCTTTCGATCTTCAGGCCTTCCGTCTGATTGTAATACAGCCTGATGCGCAGGTTGACGTTAACAAGGCCGAAGCCTCCGCCTCCCTCACTGACGGAAGGCTGCCCGTTCTTCATTCGCTCGTTCAGTTCCTTAAGCTGGTCTGCAGTCATTCCCAGGCCGGTATCCTTTACGGAAAACACAAGCTCATCTCCCTCGCGTCTGCCGGTCACGCTTATGATCCCGCCGCCTCTTTTTATCTTCAATCCGTGATAAAGAGCATTCTCCACAAGAGGCTGCAGCAGGAGCTTTAATATATAGACATCTCCCAGCTCATCGGGGATATCTATCTCGTATTTCATGATGTCACGGTACCTGGTCTGCTGTATCCTGAGATATCCTTCTATATGCTTCTTTTCCTGACTAATGGGGATCCAGTCGGCGCCGGAAGAAAGGCTGATCCGGAAGAAATTGCTCAATGCATCCGTCAGCTGTATGACCTCTTCCTTGTTTCCCGCTTCGGCCTTCCATACTATGGCATCCAGAGTGTTATACAAAAAATGCGGATTTATCTGGGCCTGAAGGGTACGAAGCTCTGCTTTTCTCAGATTCCTTGCGTCCTGTGTGCTTTTGTCCATCATGGATTTCAGGCGGTCAGCCATTATATTTACCTGGGCCGTAAGGTTTCTCAGCTCCGATATATCCGTGTCGGCAATACGCTCGTCCAGGGACCCCTCCGCAATGCGCTCCGCCGCCTCCTCCAGTCGCTCTATGGGCTGCCTTACGGAAAGTGCCGTCCGCTTAACCGAACGGTTTCTGAATATCCATGCCACGATGACGATGACAAGCTCTGCCACGGCCGTGACGATTATGACTATTCCCATGCTGATACTCATATGGGCGGTAGATCTGATCTCTCCCGCGATATACTCGTTCAGCATGCTGTCAACAAGGCTTGCCACATCTCTGATCTCGCTGACCACTGCCTCGCTTTCCACCACCGGTGCCTGAGCATTTATATTATCCCTTATGGTGTCCACATAGTTTTCAAGTGTCTGCATGGTGCGGTGTGCGACTATAAGCGAAAGCCTGTTTTCCTCACCTGTCTTGTCGGTGACGCTCTCTATCGTATCCTCCACTTCGTGAATGGTGGCATAGAGCTTGCTGTTCTCGAAGGATTCCCTCCCGCTCACAATATTCCACGCGGTTCCCGGGATCACTTCTACCACAGTGTCCTTAAGGCTTGCTATTGTATCCATCCTGAAGATCGAGCTGTGATATTTCCACGCATAAAAGAGCATCAAAATAAGGCTGATGATTATGGGAATCACCAGCACAAGCACAAGTCTGTGGCTCAGATCGCTTATCTGCCCCAGAATACTCTTTTCTTTTTTGACCTTCTCCATATGTCTTGTCAATACCCTCTGGGTGCGATCAGGGAAGTATCCTGCTCATCCGAAAACACCTGCTCCTGCGGGTGGATCACTTCATCCACCGTCTCTCCGGATTTGAGCTTGAGCGCGGTCTCCATAAGCGCTTTCCCCAGCTTGGGAGTGCACTCCACCACGCAGTTGATCCTGCCTTCTTTCAGAATGTCGATGGCGTCCTGTCCGCCGTCAATTGAGATGATTATGATATCACTGCCCGGTTTATAGCCGGCTTCTTCTATCTCGGGGATGGCCCCTATAGTCATTTCGTCATTGTGTGAAAACACCGCATCGATGGAATCACCGTAGGTATCCAGCAGATACCGCATGCACTCCGCTCCTCGGCTTTTGAGAAAATCCCCGTCTATGCTCTCAAGCACATTCATTCTCTCATCGCCGGAAATGGTGTCAAAAAAACCTGCCTGCCTCTGCATCATGGGCGTGGAATTGGCGGTTCCCGTTATCTCCACTATATTGATATGATCCAGCCCAAGGCTGTCGGCCTTACGGATGAGATATTCCCCGGCCATGACTCCCTCGCTGTAAAAGTCGGCTCCTATCTTGCATGTGATAAGTTCCGGATTGTCGGTATTTATATCCCTGTCCACAAGCACCACAGGGATCCCGGCGTTTTCAGCCTCCGCCAGCACATTGTCCCAGCCGTCCTCAACTATGGGAGAAAAAGCTATCACATCCACCTTATATGCGATAAAACGCCGGATAGCCGCGATCTGGTTTTCCTGCTTCTGGTTCGCATTTTCCAGCATAAGGCTCACGCCGTAGTTTTCGGCCTGTTCCTCTATATCCACCGTGTTGCCGATCCTCCATGCGCTCTCTGTGCCGATCTGGCTAAAGCCGAGCAAAAGCCTGGGATCGTGAGCCTGGTCCGATTCTTTTTTGCAGCCTGCACTCACAAGTGCAATAAGCAATGCGACCGCTGCCGCCGTTAATCTCTTTTTCATCTTCTGACCTTAGATTTATTCTGATACAGGATTACTCTCTAAACCGTCGATCCCTGCTGACATATTTACTGAAGGTTTAATAAAAATCTTCCGTCCGCTTCCTGCTTCTTAAATCCGAACTTTTCACAAAGGTGGCTCACAACGGGATTCTTCTCCACTACAGCGCAGAGCACCACGCCTGTAAAACCCTTGGCCTTGGCGTTTTTGATGCAGTCGTTTACGAGATCCGCACCGGCCTTCATATTCCTGCTGGGGCTCTTTACGGCAAATTCCGCCTCCGCCAGACCTTCTGTTTCCGTCTTTTTAAGTATGTAAAGCCCGTGAAGATTCCCGCCAAAATCCACCGCTACGCCGCAGTAGACCAGCTCCGAGAAAAACTTTTCGGCTCCAAGTGCCTCGAGCTTTTCCTCGTTCTCAAATGCATCTCCTTCATCTACCGCTTCGTTCCAGATATCAGTCATAGCAGCAATGTCGCGGTGTTGATACTCTCTTACTCTCATAGCTCTTTCCTCCTGATCTATCTGATGATGGCAAAGGCCACATCAGCCGCATACAGAAGCAGCATTATAATGCCCTCCGCCCTGACGATCTTTTTCTTGCTGAATGAAAACAAAAATACAAGCAGGCTCACAAACAAAAGTATCGCCATGTCATATACCGATGCGGTATTAACCGCAACGGGATGTATCGTTGATGATATTCCGAGGATCAGCATTATGTTGAAAATGTTTGATCCCACAACATTTCCGACGGCTAAGCCCGTCTCTCCCTTTCTTGCTGCCACAATGGAAGTGACAAGCTCGGGAAGGGATGTTCCAAGTGCGACAACGGTAAGCCCTATAAGGGTTTCAGTCATACCGGCCACTCTCGCAATATACTTGGCGCTCTGGACTACCGCCTGACCTCCGGCCACTATAAGCGCAAGCCCGAGGAGTATAAACAGTATGCACTTCCAGTAGGGCTTTTTCGGCTCGTCCGTCTCAGGTTCCGGATGCTTTTTCGCATCTATGATAAGATACACCAGATATCCTACGAACACTACCATCAGCACTATACCTGTCCATCTGCTTACAAGCCCGATATTGTCACTCATCTGAGATCTGAATACCGTTCCCTTAAAGATCGCTTTCCAGCATGAGGCAAGCAGTACAAATACCGTAACGGCCACGGATACCGGGAAGTCTCTCCTGAGCACGATGCTCTCAACGGGAACGGGACAGAAAAGCGCGCAGGCTCCCAGCACCACCATGAGATTGAATATATTTGAACCAACCACGTTGCTGAGCGCGATCTCGTTGGATCCGGCTATGGCAGCGGACGTGGATACCGCAAGCTCAGGGGCACTTGTTCCCATCGCGACCACCGTCAGCCCGATGATAAGCCCCGGCACCTTAAGATTTCTTGCAAGAGCCGCACTTCCGTCCACAAAAAAGTCCGCCCCTTTAATAAGTGCGGCAAATCCCGCGATAAGAATGATTACGCTAAGTATGATCGGCAAAACAAGCATTTTCGATTAAATCTCCTTTACACCGGCATTTCCGCTTTCCCGCGGATAGGTGAAACCTCTTGCGTCAGTGTCCTACAATTATACCAAAATTACCCGAATAATTAAACAATAATTCACAAAAATTGTTATTTGAGGAATATCTTTGTTGCGGCCTGGGTTGTTCAAGTTTATAATTATCTTAATAATGTTGCCGGGAATGCACCGGCGCGCAAAGAGTCGCGAACGACTCTTTGTTCCGACATTTACCCAATAAGGGGTGCCCGCCCTGTCTTGGTGGGAACTCTGAATCTACAGAAAGAAGGAACAACATATGGAAAAGAAAAAGAAACCAAGTATCGTGGCGGCTATTATGCTTATCGGCGGAATGCTTATAGCTATCATTATAGCCAGTGTAGCGGTATTCAGCAGTCAGCTCCTTTCCAATTCCAGGCAAGATGAGGAACTGTACTTTGAAAGGCTCTATACCATCAGTTCGGATCTGATAAACGCAGACCGCGATTTCTATCAGTCTATGATGGCGGCGACTCAGTATTATAACCTCTCAAACGGATTTGCTTATGTTGAACCCGAGCTCCGCACTTCACTTCGCGAAGAGGCCATTCAGGATTACTCCGATAACAGGGATCAGGTCGTGGAAAGGGTTGAGAATGCATTCTCCATTGCCGCCGGAATTCCCTCCCTTTATACCGGTACAGCGCTTGACGACGGAACAACACTTGCTTCGCTGCATGAAAAATTCCTGTCAGACCTGGAACAGTGGGAATCATCCTATGATGTAAGAAACAACCGCGGTGACTGGAACAGCTTCAATTCCCTCTTCGGAACCGCAAGAGGATCCATCTCGGACATGACAGATATCACCGAAAAATGGGCAGTTGCCGAGAAGCAGCATCATGAGGCTCAGATGAAGCGCAACATCAATCTGATTGTTCTTGTCTTCGCCATCATTGCTATTTCAGCTCTTGCAGTAGCCGTGATCGTTATCAGGATGATGAGAAAGAGCCTGAAGTACATGGTAGGCGCAGTAGATACGATGTCCACCGGAGACTTTGTGACAACGATCGAAACCGAAAGCAAGTTCAACGAATTCTACAACGTGGAATACTCCATGGAGTCCATGAGAGCTAAGCTTCAGGATTCCCTTATCGCAGTGGCGGACTGTGCTGATTCTGTCAATGATAAGGCTGAAAATGCCAAGCACAGCATCAGCGATTCCGAGGAAAACACAAGTAACATCAACACCGCCGTAGGCGAGCTTGCTCAGGGTGCCATGACGATGGCCGAGGATGTGCAGACCACCGCCGACATCACCATATCCATCGGCGACAGTATAGACAGAGTGCAGGAAGCTTCCGCAGGCAACCTTGAAAAGGTCAGCGCTCTTTATGAAGATTCACTCAAACTCAAGGGTATGCTCGAAGATATCCGTAAGGCAGACCAGGAAACAGATGCCAAAGCCGGACAGGTTGCCGAGTCTGTCGAAAAGACGGCTCAGGTGGTTGACGAGATAAGCAAGGCTGCCGAAGGCATAATCTCCATCGCAAGCCAGACCAACCTTCTGGCTCTCAATGCCTCCATCGAGGCAGCAAGAGCAGGTGAGGCAGGAAAAGGATTTGCTGTAGTTGCCGACAATATCAAAGGTCTTGCGGAAGAGTCCAACCAGATGGCAGGTGAGATCACAAGGATGCTCAGTACCATCACCCAGTATTCAAACGAGAACAAGAATCTCACTTCAGACATCAAGCAGGCCACTTCAAATGAGGCCTCGGCACTTGATGACATGACAGCTTCCTTTGATGAAATGCTCACTCTCCTTAAGGAAACGGAGCAGGGCAACAAAGATATTTCTGCCCTTGTAAACAGCATGACCGAAGGCAAGGACAAGATAATGGCTTCTGTCGATTCGCTCTCAAGCCTTTCCGAGGAATATGCCGCTTCCACTCAGGAAACCAGCGCATCCATCACACAGCTTTCATCCAATATGGGAGCGGTTGTGGATCAGGCGGACGGCCTCGGTCAGATATCTTCGCAGCTTAAGAGCAATGTTGAGTTCTTTAAGGTAAGATGATCGAAATACGTTCCGATCATCTTTGGAACATGGCATGTATAAACTATAAGGGCAGCCTTTACAGGCTGCCCTTAATTATATTGATATCACCGCTATACTATTCGATCTTTCCTAAGACCAGATCCTGCGGTAAGCATACAGCTCCGCCCGTCACATGATCTTGGGGATCACCACTCTGTTGATGTGATCGAAATTCCCGCTTATCATCACGCCGTAGGTATTGTCATCTCCCTTATACACTACCTCTCCCGGTATGTAAACCGGGATGATCTCGGATGGATCGTAAAGCATCACTTCTTCACCCATATCAAGGGGGATCGTCGTAGTGATGTTTACTCCGGTGTAAGAGATGTTGTTCATATGTACTCTCTCGTGACGCTTTCTGTTCATCAGCATCAGATCGGAAGAGAGTTCGTACCGGAAGAACATCCTTTTATCTCCCGTGTCCACCAGAAAATCATCACTCTCTATAAATACACCTTCAACATTGACAAGCACGCCTTTGTTAAAAATATAGACTGTGTCGGATTCTACATCTTCGTAAACAAGGCAATATAGATTCTTACTGGCCATTGAAGGGATTATATCATCCTTCAGCTGTATCATCCTGTAATCGATGACCTTGGGAGTGCATACCTCGGATTCCAGGTTATCCTCACTGTTATACCAGTAAAGGACAAATACACCCTTATTCTCTTTTATCAGATCGGTAAGTAGCATAAATCCGCCTCCGCTGCTTTGCAGCAATTCATGTATATTTTACAAAAGAAAACCGGAATTATCAACTAAAATATATGAATTGCATAATAAATATGCACAAAAATCTCCGAAATGACAGAGCCTCATTGTTAATATTGCCCGAATATGCTATACTTAAGGTCCTATGAAACTGCTTTATTATGACTATTGTTCATTATTCATATTGGCAATACTTCTTTTTTCAAGTATCTTCCGGGGACTGACCAAGGGGAGGCTTAACAAGTGCTTTATGGAGCTTCTTGCTTTGTCCCTTGTTAGCGTTGTGGCCGATATTCTGTCGGTATACTTTGACATCCACGCGGACGCTCCGCTGGCGGTAAGGTATATCACCCACACCGTTTATCTTGTCAGTCACAGTCTGATGCCTGCTCTGTATGTGCTCTATATTATGATACTCACGGATACCGACTATCAGATGAACGGATTTAGGCGTGTTTTGTTCATTATCCCATTCTCTGTGGTAGTATTTATCTCTCTGCTAAGCATCTTTACAGGATGGCTCTTCAACTTTGATGATAACCTCAGATACACCAGAGGGATCCTTTTTCCCGTCCTGTACATAACAGCCGGGCTTTATGTACTGCACATCCTTGTGCTTATGATAAGATTCGGTCGTTCTCTGGGTCGTCTGAGCTTTGCCGCCATCGCGGGCATAGTTCCAATGATGGCTATTGCCACCATGGTACAGTTCCTCAGACCGGATCTCCTTTTTGAGATGTTCGCCAACTCCCTTTCAATGCTCCTGGTGTCGACACTGGTCAATCGTCCCGAGGACATTCTCGATACCGAATCCGGTCTCAGTAACAGAAAGGCCTGTACCGACACTCTCAAAAGATGCATCAAAAACCGCAAGCCCCTCGAGCTCATCCTTCTGAATATCACAAATTATAAATTCGTCGAAGGGATCGTAGGCTACGAAGGCATGCTCAAGATCACACGCAAGGTCTCCAACCGCATTCTGGGCATAAACCGTATTCACCACGTGTTTTCCGAGCTTTTCTATCTTGGGGACGGCAGATTCTGCTTTGAGATGAGTTCACGCAAATTTGATAAAACGACATACATGGCTCACTATCTTAATGAGATACTCAGTATTCCCATAAGCTATGCTTCCATGGAACTCAGTCTTAATGCTGTTATTTGTGTGACTCGTTGTCCCGAAGATATTCATGACGCCGAGTCCATCATAGCATTTCAGGAGGATCTGACCTCCGGTTTTTACAACGGCAATGTGCTTTTCGCCTCCGAGATCTACTCCGGTTACCATTACAGCCTTATGAGACAGATAGATTCCATCATAGAAAACGCCCTTGCAAACAAGCTGTTTGAGGTTTATTATCAGCCCATTTACTCCATCCGCGAAGATAAGTTCAACTCTGCCGAAGCACTGATAAGGCTTAAGGATGAGACTTACGGATTTATTTCTCCGGAATACTTTATTCCCGCTGCGGAAAAGAGCGGAGCCATCCACCGTATCGGTGCCTTCGTTCTGGAGGAGGTGTGCAAATTTATCGGAAGCCCGGAATTTGACGGGCTGGGAGTTGATTACATAGAAGTGAACCTCTCTGCAGCACAGTGCATGAGAAACGATCTGCACAAAGAGGTGCTTAAGATCATGCGCCTTTATGGCATCGATCACAGCAGGGTCAATCTGGAGATCACCGAGACGGCTGCTTCCGCCTCTCAGGAAGCACTCGAAGAAAACATGCGCAAGCTGGAATCGAAGGGGCTCACCTTCTCCCTGGATGATTACGGAACAGGATACTCCAATATGGACCGCGTATCCTCCATGAACTTCCGCATTATCAAACTGGATAAATCCTTTGTAAATGTTCAGCGAAACGAAAAGCGTGATATAGTGCTGGACAACACCGTTAACATGATAAAAGAACTGGGCATGAAGATCGTGGTTGAAGGTGTGGAATCCGCAGAGATATTGCAGCGGTTTGCCGATCTTCAGTGTGATTATATACAGGGCTTTTTCTTCTCAAAGCCCATTCCTCAGAATGAGTTTATAGAATATATCAAGCGTCAAAACAGTATCCGACAAGGGTAAGACCTCTCGCCGGAAGTGTGGGACCGGCTTTGGTCCTGTCGCATGAAGCTATTATCCCCTCGATATCCGAGGGGTTTTTCTTTCCCGTTCCCACATCGGAAAGAGTGCCGGCGATAATGCGCACCATATTGTAAAGAAAGCCGTTTCCGGTGACACTTATCACCACATCATCCCCCTCCTTTGTGACCTTAAGATCATAAATTGTCCTTACGGTGCTCTCAGCCTGGGAATCTGCTGCGCAGAAGGCTGCAAAATCATGCTCGCCCAAAAATGCACCGCAGGCTTCGTTCATTTTATCCACGTCAAGCTCATGGCGCATAAAATGAGCATAAAGCCGCTTTGTGGGCATCTGCACATTTCCGGATGTGATCCTGTATTCGTATGTCTTTCGGCAGCTTTGCTTTCTGGGGTGCCAGTCCTGCGCAACTTCATCGGATCCTACTATCCTGATATCCTCGGGAAGCCGGGCATTTAATGCACCTGCAAATTTCTCGGGCGGTATGGGACTGTCGGTATCAAAAACAGCGATATTTCCCAGTGAGTGCACACCGGCGTCGGTCCTGCTCGCCCCTATGACCATGGTCTCCCTTCCCAGAAGGTCGCTTATGGCCTTTACAAGTTCCGACTCGATAGTCTCTATCTCTTTATTTGGATTGTTCTGTATCTGCCAGCCGTGATAACCTGTTCCGTCATAGGCGACAGTCAATCTGATCCTTTTTGTCATAATTTTCCGATTTGTTTAAATAATTGATTCTAATTTTCACGCTGATTGTTAACATAAGGGCTGATTTTGCCTGTTTATGTTAATATATGAGCACCTTGTTTCAAATAAAGCCCGTATTAAGTGGATTTTAAATTGTTACTCTGTTATCAATTTCAGTTTACATAATTCCGATCATCAAATTTACATAAGTCTGTAATTGTGCATTTTGGTCTACATAAATTTGATAATTCCTTCTCATCTTCTCATCATGAACGATTTTAGTTTACATAATCTCGAATTGTATATCAGTTTACATAAATCTACTTGGTTTACATAATTTTGAACAGACTCAGGCGTCCGAGATAGATACTTAACACCATATATGCTGCCAGAATGAGGTATGCTATTGCGTCCCCGCTCTTATATTTCAGCGGCTTCATCTTAGTCCTTCCGTCGCCGCCGTGATAGCATCTTGCCTCCATGGCATTTGCCAGATCTCCTGCCCTTCTGAAAGCCGATATAAACAGAGGCACAAGGATAGGAACCATAGCCTTTATCCTCTTAAACACGTTCCCGCTTTCAAGGTCCGCTCCCCTTGCAAGCTGTGCCTTCATTATCCTGTCAGTCTCCTCCAGAAGGATGGGTATAAATCTTAAGGCGATGGACATCATCATAGCGATCTCGTGAACCGGAACCTTGATCACCTTTAAGAAACGAAGCCCCTTTTCGAGCCCGTCCGTCAGATGATTTGGGGTGGTGGTAAGTGTCATTATGGAAGATCCGATGATAAGCAGGCTGATGCGCAGAGCGAGCTGTGCCGCAAGAATTATTCCCTGCTTTGTGATCCTGAGCTTCCAGAATGATACTACCACATCTCCCTGAGTGACAAACAGGTTTATCAGAACCGTTATAAGCATCAGCACGACTATGGTTCTCATACCCTTAACCATAAATGAAAAAGGTACCTTCGACATTATTATGACCGCAGCGAGAAAAACTATTGCTATGACATATCCCACAGGATTATTAAACAAAAAAAGCGACACAAAAAAGAGTATGGTTCCAAGCAGCTTAACCCTGGGGTCAAGCCTGTGTATCACACTCTCTGTCTGATAGTATTGTCCTAATGTAATATCTCTTAACATCCTGTTTTAAATATATATCCTTGCCGATCTGCACTTGCAGATCTGTCTTTGCCGAGCTGTACCGATTTATATCTGTTTTTATCAGCTGCCGGTTCTTCCAAGAGCCCTCAGTATCTCCTCGGCCGCTTCGCTTATAGTGGTGGCATCCTCGCTGACATTCATTCCGTTTTCTCTCAGCGCATGCATTATATATGTCACCTGCGGAGCGGAAAGCCCGATAGCTTCGAGTTCTTTATAATGCGAAAACACTTTCTTGGGGGTATTGTCCAGCAATATCTCACCTTTATTCATAACTACTATCCTGTCCACATATTCCGCCACATCTTCCATCGAGTGTGATACCAGCAGGATCGTAATATTCTCCTTTTTCTGAAGCTCCTTGATAAGACCCAGGATCTCATCCCGGCCCTTGGGGTCAAGACCCGCGGTGGGCTCATCCAGAATGAGTACCTCAGGCTTCATGGCCAGCACTCCTGCTATTGCCACGCGCCTTTTTTGCCCTCCGGACAGATCAAAAGGAGAAGAATAAATATAATCCTCGGGAAAACCTACCTTTTTCAGTGCATCGTATGCCCTCAGTTCACATTCTTTCTTATCCAATCCCTGATTCCTTGGTCCGTAGCATACATCCGCAAGCACTGTCTCCGCAAAAAGCTGATGCTCGGGGTATTGAAAGACCAGCCCGACCTTGCTGCGCAGCTTTTTAAGGTCATATCCCTTTTCGTAGATGTCCTCTCCGTTGTAGTAGATCGTGCCCTCGCTTGCCTTAAGAAGTCCGTTAAGGTGCTGCATCAGAGTGGATTTGCCTGAGCCTGTATGCCCGATGATCCCGATAAACTGTCCGTCCGGGATGGAAAGGCATATATCCCTGAGTGCTTTATGCTCCATTTCCGTGCCTTTTCCGAATATGTAGTTGACATGATCAATTATTATCGACACTGATTCTTCTCCCTTGGCTTCCCCTTGACAGGAAGCTGTCATCAACCACGTTGCTGACTGACGAGGTTTACAAATTCATCCACGGTAAGGATCCCATCCGGAAGATCCAGCCCCTTTTTCTTAAGCTCATACGCAAGCAGCGTAACCTGCGGGACATCCAGCCTCAGTGCTTTTAGATCGTCAACCAGCGAGAAGATCTGCTTGGGGGTTCCCTTCATCGCGATCTTTCCGCTGTCCATCACAAACACTTTGTCCGCATTAACGACCTCTTCCATGTAATGAGTGATGAGTATGACAGTGACACCCTCTTTTTTATTGAGCTCGCGGGCTGCTTCTATAACCTCGCGGCGCCCTTGGGGATCAAGCATGGCAGTCGGCTCATCCAGCACTATGCACTTTGGCTTCATGGCCAGCACACCCGCTATTGATACTCGCTGCTTCTGTCCGCCGGAGAGCTTGTTAGGCGAATGCTTTCTGTATTCGTACATTCCCACAGCCTTAAGGCTCTCCTCCACTCTCGTCCAGATCTCCTCTGTGGGTACACCCATGTTTTCCGGGCCAAATCCCACATCCTCTTCCACCACCTGGCCTATGATCTGGTTATCCGGATTCTGGAAGACCATTCCGGCACTCTGCCTGATATCCCAGATCTTGTCCACATCATTAGTGTCCATTCCATCCACCCAGACCGTCCCCTCCTCGGGTGTGAGGATCGCGTTGAAATGTTTTGCAAGAGTCGACTTCCCCGACCCGTTCTGTCCGAGAATCGCAATAAAATCTCCCTTTTTGATCCCAAGGGAGATATGATCAAGCGCGGTGGTGATCCCGGTTACTTCGCCTTCGTCATCACGCCTTATATATTCGTATAAAACATCCTCTGTTTTGATTATATCCATAATTCCTCATCCGGCGCACGCTGCACTCCGGTTTGAATTCTATTTACCTCTTATTCGTCCGTGACCTTAAACCTGTCAAAAAACTCTTTTAGCTGAGCATAGCTTTCGAATTCATGCTCCGCCTTGAAAAGATCGTAGAAGTACTGAAGTGTGTCCTGCGGGTCATCAACATCGCCCTTAAGCTCCGCCTTGCATACCTTATGATCCTTATCAAAATACATTACACGGAAGCTGTATCCTTCCTTCTCGTCCGTGTAATAGAAGTTGTCATATATCTCCTTCTCGGAAACTCCGCCGACTGTCTCGCCTGCCGCATCTTTCCCGGTATCTTCGCCGGTATCTTTCGTTTCTTTTTCGGAGCTGTTATCCGCATTATCCCGGGGCTCCGACTTCTCGGTCCTGTCTTCAGCGGCCTCAGGCTTCGCAAATGCCACCTCCGGATTCTTCCGTGCGTAGTCGTTAAGACTGGTCTGGCTCTTTTGCATCAGCCGTGTCGCGATACCCACAAACAGGCACAAAACGCCTATCACAGCCACCATCTTTATGATCTTTTTCCAGTCATATTGATTGTTCATCAGTAAATGCTTCCAAAACTTACATGTTTAAGTGCGTAAAGGTCAAAATGCATACCATGCTATGCCTTCATAATTCCAGCCAACCCCTATAAGCGAGTTGACCTCATGAAGGCTCTGCGTGTAATGATGTGATCCCGCTACAGCATTGGGATTATATAAACGGTAAAGAGGCGTACCTGTATCTGCCGGCGCAGAATACCATCCAACGCCTTCATACTTCCATCCCTCGCGGATAAGGTTGTCTCGTTCCTTTCCGCTCATTGTATAGTGGTGATCACCGGCGTTTTCGTTATACAGCCTGTATACCGGATCTCCCGTCTTTGGCGCTATCCAGCCGATATCCTCGTAGTTCCATCCCGCCTTTACCAGCTGGTTTTTCTCTTTTTTGCTATCCGTGTAAAAATGCTCTCCGCTGTTGGGATTGTACAGCCTGTACATCAGGACACTGGTTTCCGGGTCATAATCCGGGTCGCCATTACCGCCGTCGCCGTTTCCGCCGTCTCCTTCGTAACTGACTTCAGCATATATGCTTACCTTGGAAAAACCGTCCGGAGTAGAGATCGAGATGATAGTATATCCCAGCCCCAGGGCTTTGACTGCTCCGGTGTAGTCCATTGTGGCCACGGCAGGGTCGCTGCTCTGGATAAAAAGATCCTGCGCACTGGCGCCCTCGGGATAGACCTTGATATCAACATACCTGGTCTCACCCACTGTCATACCTGTCATCGAACCGTAAGAGACTGACAGACCTGTGATCTTTTTATTCCCTTTTTTGACATTGACGGTACAAGTGTCGGTAAATCCTCCTTCGTCAGTCGTTACAGTTATGGTCACCGTGCCGCTTTTAACCGCGGTGAGTGTTCCTTCATCATCCACGCTCACTGTTGCAGGATCGGAACTTGAAAAGTGAACAGTCTTGTTTCCGGCATTCTCGGGATAGACTGTGGCATTTAATACTCCTGTCTGGCCTATTGAAAGGGAATAGTTTTCCTTATCAAGAGATACTCCTGTTACCGGCCTGCCCGTGACGTGAACGCTGCATGTGGCGCTCTTTCCGTTTTTGGAAGAGACAGTTATCACTGCATCACCTGCTCCGACTGCCTTTACATTTCCGTTGGAATCCACCTCTGCCACTCCGGTATTGCTGCTTCTCCAGACAAGCACTTTCTTTGTGGCATTACCCGGAGTGACGGTCGCCGAAAGCGCACCTGTGTCCCCCACTTCAAGATTGAGCGAATTCCTGTCAAGGGATACGCTTTCTACATCTATGACCTCGCCTGCTTCGTCATTTGTGTAGAGCATAACCATAGGGTCGTAAGAATAATGCGTATTACCCACATAGAATTCTCCGTCAGGGGCATTCGAAAGATAAATACTTCCGTAATAGAGATTTCCGGGATACTCTACTATCAGCCTTACATTCTTTGAGAATGACAGTTCAATATTAACCTCTGAATCCTCGGTAAGAATGATATCCGTCGTCAGTTCTATGACGTAAAACCCTGCATAGTGCGTGCTGACACTTCCCGTTGCCTGCTGGCCGTCCGCAGTCACGGTAGCATAAGCGGTAAAATCCGCATCTGCAGTCTCAAATCCCACAGCAGTAACAGATTCTCCCTCATCAGCATTAAATGAGACCTTTACCTTCTGCCCCGCATAGACCGTAGCCGGTCCGACCTGACTGAAATTTCTGAAATAGGCATATGTATTGTCGTACACATCCGTGTCGGCATCAAAAGCCACAGCGTATTGTCCCGACCTGAGGCTGGCATCCTCATAGGATATCCAGAAATATCCGTAGAATCCATAGCCATCATCACCCCAGCTGTTTCTCACAAGCCAGGCTCCGTTTGAAGACGGCTTTGAATATGATCCGAAGTTGTCCTTTGAGAAGTTGTCATCCCATCCCACAAGCATAACTGCGTGATTGATCCCGGATCCGTTACAGTAATAAGAATTATAATAAGAATTATAATATGTGCTGTTGGCATAGAACGAAACTGCAACACCACCGTGTTCTCTTATGGCGGATTTGATCCCCTCTCTGTCATCAATGTTTATGACATAAGCGCCCTTTAACTGATATGTATTGTATCCGTAAGCATATTCATCTGAAGGTGCAAACCCGTTCAGCTCATAGCCTTCCCTGTAGGGCATATCAGACTCGGAGACAATTCCCACGCCTTCCATCATCGCGCGGTACGCCATCTGCTGGCATCCGCCGTTTGAGAGCCAGCTTCCATAACCCGCATAGTAAACATTATCCCTGTTGTGACAGCCCTTGGGATCGATATATTTATGGCATGTAAAATAAGCGAGCTGAAGTTCGGAAGTATCGACGTCCGTGGATGCTCCGTCGTGTATAAGATCTGCCTCGACGGCTCCGAGGGATGCAAACGCCCAGCAGGCTCCTTCGCTTCCCTGGTTTCTTACTTCCGGCAGCTTTCCGATTGTGTATGAATTATAGCTCGCCGATTCGCGCAGAAGAGGATATTCGCTGTCAGGCTCCGATGCACCGACGATCGGGATCTCAGCAGGATAAGGCTGCGCGATATATCCGAGTCCGTGCCCGTCTATCGTTTCCGGTTCTTCTGTATCCTGTTCTTCTGCCCGGGGCTCTTCCGGCTGCTGTTCTTCCGTCTGCTGTTCTTCTGTCTGCTGCTCTTCTGTCTGCTGCTCTTCCTCTTGGATATCCTCCTGCTCTGCAAATGAATATACAGGGCAGAAATATCCGACAGACACTGCGCATATAAGGATCGATAATATACTCTTTAATGTTTTTTTCCGAATATTCATAATACCTTCCCTATTGTCAAATTATCTGTTTGTTCTCTGCTTTGTTTACCCCTACACAAAAAGGGTGCAGCCTAACGCTGACACCCTTTCAGTATAATATAATTCTCTTGATTTGTATACTGACGAATAAAGTCTGTATATATGTTAAAATCAATCAGCTATCGCATACCACGCAATGTCTTCATCCTGCCATCCGGCTGCAATGAGCTTTTTCTTTTCTCTTTCACTTGTTGTGTAGTGATGTGAACCTGCGCCTGTGCAGTTAGGATTGTATAATCTGTAGAGAGGCTTTCCTGTTTCCTTGGGAGCTGAGTACCAACCGATACCCTCATCGTTCCAGCCTAGCTTTACAAGTTTGTTTTTCTCTCTTTCGCTTGTGGTATAATGATGATCTCCGTTGTTGGAATTATAGAGTCTGTAAACGGGATCTCCGCTTGTGGGCGCGGTCCAACCATCTCCCTCAAATGTCCATCCCTGTTTTACGAGACTGTTCTTCTCTCTTTCACTCTTTGTGTAGAAATGCTCTCCGCTGTTAGGATTGTAGAGCCTGAGCATTGTCACGGTCTCTGGTTTTTCATTTGTTCCCGGGTTGTCTCCTGTTCCGGGTTCATCTCCCGTGCTGGACTCTTTTACTGTGACCGTACAACTGTCGGTATACCCGCCATCTGCCGTCGTAACAGTTATTACAGCCTGTCCCACCTTGAGAGCCGATATCTCACCGTCCTCGGTAACACTTACTGTGTCAGGGTCATTGCTACTCCACATTGCTCTTTTCTTTGAAGCATTTGCCGGACTGATCAAGGCCGTTAGCTTGTCAGTTTTTCCTATCTCAAGCTCGACTGTTTTTTTGTCCAGTGCAACACCTTCAACACCGACCTCTCTTTCATTTTCCGGTGCTGTATACATCATTATCACAGGATCGTATGGCATATGCTGAAATCCGACATCGAAGCCTTTCTCACATACATTCACCATATTGATCCTGTTATATTCGCATGTCCCCGGCAATTCAATAGCGAAATCCACCTCATTTGAAAAGTCCAACTCAACTTTTACCGTGGTATCTTCTGTCAGAACAATATCCTCAGCGAGTTCAATAACATAGAACCCCTCGAAAGTCGTATCCACTTTTCCGGTGACAGTTCTTCCTCCGGCAGTAACCTTAGCATCTACGGAAAGATCCGCATCAAAAGTCTCAAAGCCTATCGCGGTTATTGAATCTCCTTCCTGTGCATCAAATTCAACGGATACCGTCTGTCCCGCGGGAATGGTTGCATATCCCATAGGCGAATAGTTCCTGAAATAAGCGTATGTCTTGCCATAGACTTCGGTATCCGCATCATATGCCAAAGCATACTCTCCCTTTATTAATCCCTCGTCCTCATAGGAAATCCAGAAATACCCGTTAAAACCATAGCAATCGTCTCCCCAGCTGTTTCTGACAAGCCATGCGCCATCAGATTCAGGTCTGGGTTTTGCCTTGAATTTTGTTCTTGAAAAATTGTCATCCCAGCCGACGATCATTACAGCATGATTGGGCTCTGCACTGCTTAGATTACAATAAAAAGCGTTCCCGGTCGGATTATAGTATCTGTCATCTGTATAAAAAGAAACCGCAACTCCCCCATGATCTCTGATCGCTGATTTTATACCGGCACGATCGTTTATATTGATAGCATAAGCGCCCTTCAGCTGATATTCATTGTGCCCATATGCATATTCATCGGCAGGCGAAAATGACGCCGGGTCTGTATCGTATGGCATTACTTCTTCCGATACTATGCCTATACCTTCCATCATAGCCCTGTAAGCCATCTGCTGACAGCCTCCGTTCGAAATCCATTGGGTCTTTGAACCACTGAATGTTACTTCGTCCATATTATGGCAGTTTAAGGGATCCACGTATTGATGGCTCGTATAATACACTGTTTGAAGTTCGGAAAGATCGATATCCTTGCTGTACCCGTCATGAATAAGATCAGCCTCGATCGATCCTATAGTGGCAAACGCCCAACAAGCGCCTTCCTCTCCCTGATTTCTTATCGATGGTAATAACCCGTACTCATAAGCGTTATAATAGGTGCTTTCACGGACTATCGGATATCCCGAATCCGATTTATTTTCGGAAAAAGGAATGCTGACCGGATATGAATAATGAATATATCCCCCTTCTTTCACATTTTCCGAATAATCAGGATCAGGGTATTCATCTTCCGCTGATGCATAACACGTGCAGGATAATATCATCATTATTACAGATACCGATGATACGATCCTTTTTATAGCTCTCTTATTTGACCATACATTACTTTTTCTGTTCATAAGCACCCTCAAATCCGAATTAGTTTTTTCGATATCACTTTGCATACCATGCAATGCCTTCATCGTTCCATCCAAGGCTTAACAGTTTCTTCTTTTCTCTCTCACTTGTTGTGTAGTGGTGTGAGCCGGCACCCGTGCAATTGGGATTGTACAATCTGTAAAGCGGTGTTCCTGTTTCCTTGGGAGCAGAATACCAGCCGATACCCTCATAATTCCAGCCGAGCTTTACAAGCTTGTTTTTTTCTCTTTCACTTGTGGTGTAGTGGTGATCTCCGGTGTTCTTGTTGTAGAGCCTGTAAACGGGATCTCCCGATGTAGGAGCTATCCAACCCTTTCCTTCATAATTCCATCCCGCATCAACAAGCTTATTGCCTTCTCTTTTGCTTTCGGTATAAAAGTGTTCTCCGCTGTTGGGATTATACATACGGAATAGCATGATATAACCATCAGGAACATCATCACCTGCATTATCGGGAATATGATTCTTTCCATCAATTGATATGTCGGTTGAGTTGTCAGAAGCAGCATAAATCCATGTTTTTGCAGGAGCGTTTTCCAGGTAAGTATATTTTATATCACTGCCTTCCTTTTTCATTGGAAAAGGTAATGGTATATTCACATCCTTATTTATTCTTGCGGGTGTTTTGATTTGGGATAGTATAAGCTTGTTTTCATCCTCAAACCATTCACCAAATATTTCTGCATTTCCCGGTGTTGTCATTCTCACATCAAAGTCGCTGATATCAAGAGTTTTCAGGTTCGTACATCCTATGAACATTCCATAGATATTATATGCATTTTCAAATGTCAGACCACTGAGGTCTATCTTTGCCAGTTTTTTGCAATCTCCAAACATATACGATGCGACTCCGACATTTCCTGTATTAAAATTTGTGAGATCTAGATCTTCCATTTTTATACAATCTCGGAACATTTCACTCATGTCAGTTACTTTTTCCGTATTAAAACTGCTTATGTTGATATCTGTCAGATTATCACAACCGGCAAACATTTTATTCATATATGTAACACATTTTGTGTCAAAACTGCTAAGGTCTAAACTCGGCAAAGTTCTGCAGCCTCTGAACATCCCTCCCATATCTTCAACTTTTGATGTATTAAATTTACTTAAGTCAAGACTTTTCAGGTTATAGCATCTGCCGAACATCCATGCCATATCATTAACGTTTTCCGTATCAAAACTGCTTAGGTCCAAGCTTTCCAGATTCTTGCAGCGGTAGAACATAACATCCATATATTCAACGTTTTTTGTGTTAAAGCTGTGCAGATCAAGGCTTCTCAGGTTTACACAGTCTTTAAACATCCAGCCCATATTCCCCGTATTTCCGGTATCAAAACTACTCAGATCAAGGCTTTCAAGACTGCTGCAGCCATTGAACATTGAGCCCATAGTTCTCACATTCCCTGTGTCAAAACTACTCAGATCAAGGCTCTCAAGACTGCTGCAGCCGGCGAACATGCAAGTCATTTCTGATACATTGCTCGTGTCAAAACTGCTAAGATCAATACCGGTCAGACTGCCACAACCCTCAAACATGCTCGACATATCCCATACATTACTTGTGTCAATGCCTTTAATGTTTAGATATTTCAGATTCTTGCATCCTCGGAACATCCCTGTCATTATAGTTATATTTGATGTGTCAAGATCTTCCAAATTAACACTTGTCAGATTGATACATTTTTCAAACATAGAATTAAATAAATTAACATCCGAAACATCTAAATTTCTCAGATCGACTGACAGCAGTTTTTCCCTGTCCAGATACTGTCCTATATCACCAATACTACCCGTTACTTCGAGATCGACGTCACCCTCAACTTCATCGGGGAGAATTAGATCAACTCCATTATTAAATAAATCTTCTTCCGAAAAATCTTCATTTGCATAGGCAAACAAACCGGTTATTGTACAATAAGCCGTCACCCCTTCTTCAACAGAAAATGAAACAACATTATCCTTAGGAAAAAAAGAGCCTTCACGAGTGGTGATATGCGTTGCATATTCTACTCCATTAATTACCGCTTTCGCAGGTATCACAATATCATAAGCCTCTCCCTCACCCTTAAATCCATCAACTATTATCCAATTTAATTCATCTTCCAAAGTATAAGAGTAATCCTTTTGCCACGTGGTATCACCCTCTACGGCATTCACCTTTATCCCGGATAATAAAAAGGCCATCACAAGCACAGCAATGAATGCTGAAAAACAAACGGTCACTTTTCTTACTCTTGATCTGTCGGTTCTCATTTTCCATCTCCTGTATTTAGTAATTCTAAAGAAAAAAGAAAGGGTGCAGCCTAACGCTGACACCCTTTCAGTATAATATATCTTATTAAACTTTTCCAGTTCTATCGATCAATCAGCTATAGCATACCACGCGATGCCTTCATCGTTCCAGCCAAGTTTTAAAAGCTTATTTTTTTCTCTCTCACTTGTTGTGTAATGATGCGAACCCGCGCCTGTGCAGTTCGGATTATATAGTCTGAAAAGAGGCTTTCCTGTTTCCTTGGGAGCTGAGTACCAGCCGATACCCTCATCGTTCCAGCCGAGCTTTACGAGCTTGTTTTTCTCTCTTTCGCTTGTTGTATAGTGATGATCTCCGGTGTTCTTGTTGTAGAGCCTGTAAACGGGATCTCCGCTTACTGGAGCGGTCCAGCCTTCTCCTTCAAATGTCCATCCGCTCTCTACAAGTTTTTTCTTCTCTCTTTCACTCTTTGTGTAGAAATGCTCACCGCTGTTAGGATTGTATAATCTTAACATAACAACCGAAGAGGGATCTGCTTCTGCCCAGACAGCACAGAGTGTATGATCGTCAACTGCTTCCACTACAGTATCTGCACTAATAAAGATCTCCGAACCATTCTCAACCCATCCTACAAGTTTGCAGCCTTCCTTTACCGCTAACGGAAGATCTCCGTAGGTCTGCTTCGTGGTGACATTCTTTGTAGAGGGATCTACCGTCCCACCATTAGGGTCGAATGTTACCAGCGAAGTTGCGATAAGATTATAATAGCAATCCCCCTGCGGGAAGGTATAATGAGACTTTCCTGCAGACAATACGAGGGTTGATATCTTTATATCCTGCTCTGTCTCTATAGTAGCGGCATTACTGAGCATTTTAACCGTCCCGGCCCATCCCTTGTTAGAATAGTAGTTTCCCTTCAGGTTAAGCGTTCCTTCACGGCTTCGTCCCCATGATTCTGTACAGTTGTAGAGATAATCTCCGTCGACATTGATTACGCCTGTACCATTAAGTGTTATTCCGCCCCTTGAAGCTGTTATTTTTCCATCATTGTCTTTCGACTGAACAATAAGCGATCCGTTTGTCTCTAGTGTTGAATTAGTTCCGACTACTACCACTCCATCATCTACCACTGTAATATCTCCCGTGGTTTTGAGTATTCCTCCATCACCGGTATTGACTTCGCCCTTAACTATCAGATTTCCCTTTACTTCAAGACTTTTTCCGTTCAGCACTAGCTGCTTTGTTACATAAAGTGCATCCTTGTCGGTAGTAGCAACTATGGAATTATCCATAGTTACATTAAGATATTTATCAAATTTAACTTCCGGCTTATTACTCTTAAGCACATTTATTTTTTGATCTTCTTCAAGTGTGATCTTCTGAACATTTTCACCTACAAGATTAACTGTTCCTATCCACCATTTGTTAGAATAGTAGTCTCCCTTCAGGTTAAGAATTCCTTCACGGCTTCGTCCCCATGATTCTGTGCAGTTGTAGAGATAATCTCCGTCGACATTGATTACGCCTGTACCATTAAGTGTTATTCCGCCCCTTGAAGCTGTTATTTTTCCATCATTGTCTTTCGACTGAACAATAAGCGATCCGTTTGTCTCTAGTGTTGAATTAGTTCCGACTACTACCACTCCATCATCTACCACTGTAATATCTCCCGTGGTTTTGAGTATTCCTCCATCACCGGTATTGACTTCGCCCTTAACTATCAGATTTCCCTTTACTTCAAGACTTTTTCCGTTCAGCACTAGCTGCTTTGTTACATAAAGTGCATCCTTGTCGGTAGTAGCAACTATGGAATTATCCATAGTTACATTAAGATATTTATCAAATTTAACTTCCGGCTTATTACTCTTAAGCACATTTATTTTTTGATCTTCTTCAAGTGTGATCTTCTGAACATTTTCACCTACAAGATTAACTGTTCCTATCCACCATTTGTTAGAATAGTAGTCTCCCTTCAGGTTAAGAATTCCTTCACGAGCTCTGCCCCATGATTCTTTGCAGTTATAGAGATAATCTCCGTCAACATTGATTACGCCTGTTCTATTCAGTGTTATTCCGCCGTCTGTAATTTTGGGGTTATGGCTAGCATCTTCCGCTTGAACAATAAGTGAACCTTTAACATCAAGCGTTGCTTCGGCACCTACCACGAGGACGCCACCATCAAGCAATACAGATCCTTCCACTTTCAGATTTGATAACTGATTAATATTCAGATCTCCATAGTGAATTAAAACATCTCCTTTAACGGTAACCAAACAATTATTAATGTTTAGAGTATGGCTCGACACAGTTAGGTCTCCTGTTATCGTTGTGTCCTCTGTAAAGCTGACATCACCAAGCGGCCCGACAACAAAATCCGTGTCAATGATGTTGGTTGCACTTACCTTTAAAGGCAATAAGACCATAACAAAGACAGCAAGCAAAAAACCTGCTGCGATACCGATTATGCTATGCTTTGCATCCACCCATAAGTCTTGTTTCATTTTTTTTGGCATTTTCTTTTCACTCCTTCTTTAGTTTAGTAATATCTTGCAGTCAGATTCAGCTATATTAGCCGCACACAAAAAGGGTGCAGCAAGCGCCGACACCCTTTCAGTATAATATATCTTATTAAACTTTTCCAGTTCTATCGATCAATCAGCTATAGCATACCACGCAACATCTTCATCCTGCCAGCCGGCTGCAATGAGCTTTTTCTTTTCTCTCTCACTGGTTGTATAGTGATGTGAGCCTGCACCAATGCAGTTGGGATTGTACAGTCTGTAGAGAGGTTTTCCGGTTTCCTTCGGTGCAGAATACCAGCCTATTCCCTCATCGGTCCAGCCGACCTCTACAAGTTTGTTTTTCTCTCTTTCACTTGTGGTATAATGATGATCTCCGTTGTTCGAGTTATAGAGTCTGTAAACGGGATCTCCGCTTGTGGGCGCGGTCCAACCATCTCCCTCGAATGTCCATCCGCTCTCTACGAGCTTTTTCTTCTCTCTTTCACTCTTTGTGTAGAAATGCTCGCCTGTGTTCGGATTATAGAGTCTTAACATGGTAACGGTCTTGGCTTCATCTCCTGTGCCGGGCTCGTCTCCACTTCCGGGCTCATCTCCACTTCCGGGTTCATCTCCACTTCCGGGTTCATCTCCACTTCCGGGTTCATCTCCTGTGCCGGGCTCGTCTCCACTTCCGGGCTCGTCTCCACTTCCGGGTTCATCTCCACTTCCGGGTTCATCTCCTGATCCTGGCTCATCTCCCGTGCCGGGTTCGTCTGTAACCACCTCAGGATATTCGTACACAAAAGTTTCTGAACCTCCCTCATTTTTTGTCATTCTTCCGAATTCATCATAGGTGTATGTGTGGGTGTCAGTAAGGATGAACTCTTCTTCTCCGGAATCTTTTACATATAGGGTCATGCTCCCATATAGTTTACTGTCTCCATCGTAGGAATACACTTCTTTTTCAACCCTGCCTGAATCAGGGTTTGTTATTTGTACCGTTATTAAGCGCCGGTTCTCGTCATACACATAATCGTAAATGGAACCCCAGGACACTTTTCGCTCAAGTCCACCCCAAGCGTTAAATGACCATGTATCTTCGTAATATACATAACCGGTTTCAGGAATATAGTCCTTTTCCCTTACAAGTCGTCCCTGTCCATCATATGTATATTCGAATACTTCCTGTGTATTATCAGAAAATGTCCATGTTACTTTCGACTTTTTTCCGTTACTGTATTCATATACTGCTGTAATGGTTTCATTATTTGTCTCATCAATTAAATCATGATGTGTATAAACTCTCTGTGTTAGGTTCCCATTTGTATCATAACTATAAACGTATTCATCTATTGCGCTTTCGGGATTTGTACCTGTCTCCCTGATCAGCTTTCCGGAAGAATCATATTCATAATCTGTAGATAAATAAAGAACCTCATTTTCTCCATCACAATCATATTCCCGGTAACTTTTCAGTGTTTTGTCTTTATTATATTCATTTACAAATAGGCTAGTTCTTCTTTCACCATCATCTAAAGTAGTTCTCTTCAGCCACCCTTCAGGCTCTTCTTCCGCCCTTACGGGTGCTGCAGGCACAAGAAGTCCCGCGATCATTACAGCGACTATACCGCCTGCGATCTTTTTCAAAATACCTTTTCTCATTTAATGCCTCCTTTGAATTTGGTTTTGTTTTAACATAACCAACTCCTTTTGTTTTACCTCAAGTATCAAAAAAAAGCATCCCCCATTCGGGGGATGCCCTGAAAAAACTTACTTTAATTTGCTCTTATCTTACACCATCTCAAGAACAACTTCGAGAGCGCCGTCGCCCTTTCTCTGTCCGATCTTGATGATCCTGGTGTAGCCGCCCTTGCGGTTAGCATACTTGGGAGCGATCTCATCGAAGAGCTTATCTACGAGATTGATCTCCTTTGTAGCCTTCTTCTTTCCCTTTCCTTCTGCAGGAACTGCAGTTACAGGGTAAAGAACCTTGAGCATCTGGCGTCTTGCATGAAGTCTTGAAGGCATATCCTTCTTGATCTCCTTCTCAACTTCGTCATATACGGTAACGGTCACACCGTTCTCCTTGCGGATAAGCTTTCCGTCCTTATCGCGGTGAGTATCGGAAAGAACCTTTGAGTGATCATCCTTGTCAACGATCTGCTTTACTCTCTTCCCGTCCTTATCCTTGCGAGCTACCTTAGCGGTAACCTTTACTGTCTCGAAGTTATCCTTCTCCTTAACTGCAAGAGCGATAAGGCTCTCAGCGATCTTCTTTACTTCCTTAGCCTTAGCTTCGGTAGTAACGATCTTTCCGTTGTTGATAAGTGCTGTTACCTGATTTCTGAGCAGAGCCTTTCTCTGTGAGGAAGTTCTGCCGAGCTTTCTGTACATTGCCATTTCTTTTCTCCTTTACTGGTGCATCCGGCCACGCTCTTTGGACTTACTTACCGGACAGGGGTTTATTTCTCTGTGGGGAACACTTTGGAATTACCCTCACAGAAACAGTTAAAACATAATCTTTTGATCCGATCAATCCTCGGAAGTCTTAAGTGAAAGTCCGAGTTCATCAAGCTTTGCAAGCACTTCCTCAAGAGACTTTCTTCCAAGGTTACGAACCTTGATCATCTCATCGGGAGTCTTCTCACAGAGCTCACGAACGGTATTGATGTTTGCTCTCTTTAAGCAGTTGAAGGAACGAACCGAAAGCTCAAGTTCCTCGATGCTCATGTCGATCTTCTTGTCGGAATTGTCTGCAGCAGGAATCTGCATAAATGATGCATTCTGTGCGCTCTCCGAAAGATTGATAAAGAGGCTTAAGTGCTCTGAGAGAACCTTTGCAGCAAGGCTTACTGCCTCATCGGGAGCAAGGGCTCCGTTGGTGTATACATCAATGGTGAGCTTATCGAAATCGGTGCTCTGACCTACACGGGTATTCTCTATTGAGATGTTTACACGCTCAACAGGTGTGTAGATGGAATCGATCGCGATCACTCCGATGGGAAGTGAATCGTTCTTGTTCTTGTCGGAACCTACGTATCCTCTTCCGGATGTTACGATCATTTCGATGTAGAGCTTTGCATGCTTACCGCAAAGAGTAGCGATAGGCTGCTCGGGATTAAGGATCTCGATGTCACTGTCGTGCTGGATGTCAGCAGCGGTAACAACGCCCTCTCCCTCATAATCAAGAGTAATGGTAACAGGCTCCTGGCTCTCGCTTGTATTCCTGATAGCGATACTCTTAATATTCATGATGATCTCGGTAACATCTTCCTTAACATCAGGAATTGTCGAGAACTCATGCTGAACTCCGTCAATCTTCACCTGGCTTACTGCAGCTCCGGGAAGAGATGAAAGCATTATCCTGCGAAGCGAATTTCCGAGAGTGATACCATATCCTCTCTCAAGAGGCTTGATGACAAATCTGCCATACTTTTTATCTTCCGAAATTTCCACGATCTCAACGTTGGGTCTTTCAAAATCAAACACGCTAATATCCTCCTATTAGGCTTCTTTGGCATTCTTAAGTTACTTATTACTTTGAATACAACTCGACGATAAGCATCTCGTTTACGGGAACATCGATCTGCTCTCTGGTAGGAATATTCTTGATAGTACCCTTAAGTCCCTCGACGTCTACATCCATCCAGTCGGGAGTAAGTCTTCCGGCGGTAACCTCAAGGATTGCCTTGTAGCGGTTCATTTCCTTTGCCTTCTCGCTGATCTCGATAACATCTCCTGCCTTTACAGCGTATGAAGGAATGTTTACCTTCTTTCCGTTAACAAGTACATGCTTATGATCAACTACCTGTCTTGCCTCCCTGCGGGTTCTTGCGAATCCCATACGGAAAACAACATTGTCAAGTCTGGTCTCGAGAAGGGCCATAAGGTTTTCACCGGTCATTCCCTTCATCATATCAGCCTTGTCGTAATAGTTACGGAAAGGCTTCTCAAGCACGCCGTAGATGAATTTAGCCTTCTGCTTCTCGCGGAGCTGAAGTCCGTACTCACTTACCTTTCTTCCGGCGTTGTGAGGCTGTCTGTTTGATTTCTTGTCATAACCGAGAACAGCGGGCTCAATTCCGAGCGCTCTGCATCTCTTGAGTACTGGTGTACGATTAACTGCCATTTTTTCTTTTCCTTTCAATGGTTGTTTACAATACCGCGCTGTGCGATACCGTCTTCCAACAAAAGCCGACGTACAAAGCCATCGGCGCAACTCGTTTTGTGTTTTAAAACGAGTTGGTTCCTTGTTATTAGTTGCTTAGTTACTTGGTTTAACATAATTTACCGAACGCATCAAAGTACGCTGCGTTCGTCGCGATACTCCGTATGAAATTGTGCGTTGATTCGTTCGCACAATTTCACGCTGCCGCAAAGTACGCGGCTAGCGTCGCTTATTATACGCGACGTCTCTTGGGAGGTCTGCATCCGTTGTGAGGAACGGGGGTAACATCCACAATGGAGAGAACCTGAAGTCCTGCTGCTGCAAGAGCACGGATAGCTGCTTCACGTCCTGAGCCGGGTCCCTTTACAAATACATCAACGGTCTTAAGACCATGTACGGTAGCTGCCTTGGTAGCTGTCTCTGCTGCAACCTGAGCTGCGTAAGGAGTGGACTTTCTGGATCCTCTGAATCCGAGTCCGCCTGCACTTGCCCAGCTAAGGGCATTACCCTGAGCGTCTGTGATAGTTACGATTGTGTTGTTGAATGAAGCCTGGATATGTGCCTGGCCGTGTTCAACGTTCTTTTTTACACGTCTTTTTGCACCCTTCTTAGGTGCTGCCTGTTTACCTGCCATTTTAAACTAACCTACTTTCCTGCGCCTTGCGCATTTCGATTTGTGTGCCACCTAGCCTAAAGCGTTGTGTACTTTGCAACGGGCACCGTTTATTTTTTAGTTACAATATACAATGATACTACGGATTGTTTCGTTGCTACGCAACTCCCACAATCCTACAACCATTCGCAATTCGCGAATTTCCATGCTTCGCGGAAATTGCTACTTGCTCATGCTTGTTCAGGTCATTAATTAAAAATGCTCGTTTATGCGAGCATAACTCGCATTTTTATTTATGACCTTTGTATCATGCAAATTACTTCTTCTTATTAGCAACAGTACGCTTGGGTCCCTTGCGGGTACGAGCGTTGTTCTTGGTGTTCTGTCCACGAACGGGAAGTCCCTTTCTGTGACGTATTCCGCGATAGCATCCGATCTCCTGAAGAGTCTTGATGTTCATCGCGATCTCTCTTCTGAGATCACCTTCTACCATGATGCCGAGCTTGTCGATCGCCTCTGTGATCTTCTTAACCTCTTCATCAGTGATATCCCTTACTCTTGTGTCGGGGTTAACTCCGCACTCAGCAAGGATCTTGTTAGATGTCGATCTTCCGATACCATAGATATAGGTAAGACCGATCTCGATTCTTTTCTCTCTGGGTAAATCTACACCTTCGATACGAGCCATTTGTTTCTTTCCTCCTGTGTTACGCACCGACTTGCGATGCCGCTACTTGTGTGTTAGATCACACGGTTACTAAATGATTGGGACTCTGATGCGCGTTTTCTTATTGTATCTCGCGCTTTAAAGTCCAATCGGACGCATATCCGATCTTTTTCTCCCACAAAGAGCGGGAGAATATCAGGTAGTAATCCTACATATCTTATGGAAGTCTTTATCACTTCCACGGTGTAAGATCAGCCCTGTCTCTGCTTATGTTTGGGATTCTCGCAGATAATCATTATGCGTCCTTTTCTCTTGATGACTTTGCACTTGTCGCAAATCGGTTTTACTGAACTTCTAACCTTCATCGTAAAGCCCTCCTTTCAAAAAAGACCATTGTCCATAATAACATAGCGCTTGCAGGATTGCAAGCACTTTTTTATAATCGCTTGCAAGTCCCATTCGCAATCCGCTTCGCTTCTTGCTCATGGTTCTTGCAATCCTGCTTCGCAGCTACTTCTTTACAATCTCTTGCAAGTCCCATTCGCAATCCGCTTCGCTTCTTGCTCATGGTTCTTGCAATCCTGCTTCGCAGGATTTACAAATCCGTGCAAAGAGCCTCTTACAAGCAAGCTTGCAGACGGCTTTTTGCACGGATTTGCAAGCATAGCGATTACTTATCTCTCCATATGATCCTTCCTTTTGTAAGATCGTAAGGAGAAAGTTCCATAGTTACTTTGTCACCGGGAAGTATCCTGATGAAATTCTGGCGGAGCTTGCCGCTTATGGTAGCGAGTACCTGATGTCCGTTTTCAAGCTCTACCTTAAACATTGTGTTGGGAAGCTTATCTACTACAACTCCCTCGATTTCGATAACATCACTTTTTGACATAAACTTTTTCACCTCATCCGGCGCTTAGCGCCACCTTCCGTAAGTGGAAGGTTAAATCGTCAGTATCTCGGGTTCGCCTTCTGTTATGAGCACTGTGTTCTCGTAATGAGCTGCCCATGTTCCGTCGGCGGTAACCACCGTCCAATCATCCGGAAGCCATTCGACGCTTCCGTCACCCAAAGCTACCATAGGCTCTATCGCCAGCGTCATACCCGCCTTTAGTTTGGGTCCTCTTCTTCTCATCCTGAAATTCGGGATCGATGGATCTTCATGGAGATTTCTTCCTATCCCGTGCCCTGTAAGCTCCTTAACTATCCCGTAGTTTCCGGCTTCAAGGCTCCCCGCAATGGCATTTGATATATCATACAGATGATTCCCTGCCTTTGCCATTTTGATCCCATCAAAAAAACTCTGCTTTGTGGCTTCTATCAGTGCCTTGACCTTTGGGGATACATCGCCTACCGCGTGCGTCCTGGCGGCATCTGAGTGGAATCCTTTATATATAAGCCCGCAGTCCAAGCTTACGATATCTCCGTCATTTATTATCCTGTCTGCCCGGGGGATCCCGTGCACGACTTCATCATTTACGGATACGCATATGGCTGCAGGATATCCCTGATAGTTTTTGAAATTCGGCACGCCGCCGAGCTTTTCGATAAGTGCCTCGCCGTAGGAATCTATATCCTTAGTGGATAATCCCGGCTTTAAGTACTCCTCAAGCTCCTTGTGCAATATCGCAAGCTTTCTGCAGGATTCACGCATAAGCGCGATCTCTTCTTCCGTTTTGATCGTGATCATTCCGGCCTGTCTTCCTTACATTAGCCCAGGATAGCTACGATAGCATTGAATACATCCTTCATGTCTACGGTTCCGTCGACTGTCTTAAGGACACCCTTTGCTGTGTAGAAATCGATAAGGGGCTGAGTCTGATCATGATAAACCTTGAGGCGGTTAAGCACTGTCTCGGGCTTATCGTCATCTCTTAATACGAGCTCGCTGCCACAGGTGTCGCAGATTCCCTCTTTCTTCGGAGGAATGTGCTCGATGTGATAAGTGGCACCGCACTTAAGGCAGGCACGTCTTCCCGACATTCTCTTAACGATGTTCTCATCGGGAACATCCACGTTTACGGCAAAGTCTATCTTCTCGCCAAGCTTTGTGAGCGCCTCATCAAGCACCTCAGCCTGGGGAATGGTCCTCGGAAAACCGTCAAGCACATAACCGTTCTTGCAGTCATCCTGTGCCACCCTGTCAAGAAGGATCTTAACAGTCAGCTCATCGGGAACAAGAAGTCCCTTGTCCATATACTCTTTAGCCTGCTTTCCAAGCTCTGTTCCGTTCTTTATGTTTGCACGGAAAATGTCACCTGTCGAAACATGAGGAATCCCATACTTTTCGGCGATCATTTTAGCCTGTGTGCCTTTTCCCGCACCGGGAGCACCTAACATAATAATTTTCATACCCTGTTCTCCTTAGGTTTATTCTAACCAAGCGGACGCGAGGTCCAATAATTACCACAGAAAGCCACGTATAATATACGTGGCTTTATAATTATGTGTTAGTTCTCAAGGAATCCCTTGTAATTGCGCACGAGCATCATCGACTCGATCTGCTTGAGAGTCTCAAGCACAACGCTTACGATAATGATAAGACTCGTACCCGTAACCGAAACTTCTGCATTGAACACACCGCTGAAGATATACGGAAGCACACAGACGATAATAAGTCCGATAGCACCGATAAATACGATGTAATTCAGAACATTGTTAAGGTAATCGCTTGTGGGCTTGCCCGGACGGATACCGGGGATAAAGCCTCCCTGCCTCTTCAGGTTGTCCGATACCAGCAAAGGATTGAAGGTTATCGAAGTGTAGAAGTAAGCAAAGAATATTACAAGCGCGATGTATACAAGAAGTCCTGCGCTGTATCTGATCTGTGCTGCATTAAATCTGCACCAGTTGTTGGAACTGAAATACTTAAGGATCTCAGCCCAGACGCCTGTAGCTCCGTTCTTGCTCACAAAAGATGTGATAAGAATAGGAAGCGTGATCAGTGACTGTGCAAAGATGATCGGAATAACGCCCGAGGTGTTAACCTTAAGGGGAATGTTCGATGAAGAACCACCGACCATCTTATGTCCCTGCATCTTCTTTGCATACTGTACGGGGATTGACCTTACAGCATCATTAAGAATGATTACAAGAACAACCATCGCGATAAATACAGCGATTATGATAAGTGCGGCAAGTATTGCTGTTGCAGGAGCCTTGCCTTTGATGAACTTCTCATACAGACCGCCGATATCCTGAGGCAGTCTCGAAATAATGTTTATTGTCAGGACTATGGATATACCGTTTCCTACACCGTACTCCGTGATCTGCTCACCGATCCACATAAGGAATGCACTTCCTGCCGTGAGTGCGGCAATGCAAGTGATAACGGTGAATGCATTGAACTCTGTGAAGATCCCTCTGAATCCGAATACCATTGCGATGGACTGCACAAGTGCAAGTCCTACGGTGAGGTATCTGGTGATAGTAACGATCTTCTTTCTGCCTTCTTCACCATCTCTCTGCATCTCCTCAAGCTTTGGAATAGCTATCGTGAGGAGCTGCATGATAATGGATGATGTAATGTAGGGGTTGATGTTGAGCGCCAGGATCGACATGCTCGTAAACGAGCCACCTGTTATCGCGTCAAAAAAGCCAAACGCACCGGAATCCCGCGCAGCACCTAATGTTTTGTTCAGTATCTCTTCCAACTGAGCCTGATCTATCCCGGGAAGAGGAATCTGAGATCCGATACGGATTACTACCAGCATAGCCAGCGTAAACAAAAGTCTCTTACGGATTTCTTTTACTTTTAATGCGTTCTTTATTGTTTGCAGCATTAAACCACCTCAGCACTTCCGCCTGCAGCTTCAATCTTTTCCTTGGCAGATGCAGAATATGCATTTACCTTAACATTGAGTTTCTTTGACAGTTCCCCGTATCCGAGGATCTTGATGCCGTCACATGCATCTTCGATAAGTCCTGCCTTCTTGAGTGCAGCCGCATCAACGGTGCTGCCTGCTCTGAAGCGTGAAAGCTCGCTGACATTGATTGTTACTATCTCGAGTGAGTTGCGGTTCTTAAAGCCACGCTTGGGAATACGCCTGTATAAGGGCATCTGTC
Organism: uncultured Lachnospiraceae bacterium; assembly: GCA_947164865.1. GTDB lineage: Bacteria > Bacillota > Clostridia > Lachnospirales > Lachnospiraceae > AC2028. The sequence goes on along the minus strand of CAMUYA010000003.1, from coordinate 71,755 downwards.
CGCCTTCAAATCCGGGTCTGGGAGCGCCTGAACGAGCCTTCTGGCCCTTGTGTCCCTTACCTGCGGTCTTTCCGTTTCCGGATCCGTGACCGCGACCTCTTCTGAAATTGTCGCTCTGCTTTGAGCCCTCAGCAGGTCTTAAGTTGGATAATTCCATGATAAGAATACCTCCTGTTATACTTCTTCAACCTTGATTAAGTGATTTATCAGACGGATCTGGCCTTTCGTCGCATCGTTATCGGGAAGGATAACCGTCTTGCCGATTTTGCGCAGCCCCATGGACTCTGCGATCGCTCTGTTCTTCGGTACCTGACCGATAAGAGACTTTACGAGAGTTACTTTCAGCTGCTTATCTGATTTCTTGTTTGCCATCTTTCCATCCCTCCTTATGCCTGAACTTCGGCAACGGACTTGCCGCGCTTTGACGCAACCTCTTCAGGACGCTTGATCTCAGAGAGACCGGTCAGGGTTGCGAGAACGACGTTCTGCTTATTGTTTGATCCGAGGGACTTGGTACGGATGTTGTTTATACCTGCAAGCTCACAAACGATACGAGCGGGACCGCCTGCGATGATACCGGTTCCTTCGGGAGCTCTCTTAAGGAGAACGTTTGAAGAACCGTACTGTCCGATATAATCATGAGCGATGGATCTGTTCTCATCAAGGGCGATCTCGATGATATGCTTCATGGCATCCTCTTTGCCCTTGCGGATTGCTTCGGGAACTTCCTTAGCCTTTCCGAGTCCGACTCCAACATGTCCGTTCTTGTCACCTACAACTACGAGCGCGGTAAAGCGGGAATTGCTTCCGCCCTTTACAACCTTGGTAACGCGCTTGATAGTAACAACCTTATCTTCCATTTCAAACTGGCTTGCATCTACGATTGTACGTTTCATGAATTTCCTCTTCCTTTCCTAGAATTCCAGGCCAGCTTCTCTGGCTGCCTCAGCTAATGCTGCGACTTTACCCATGTAGATAAAACCGCCTCTGTCGAAGACAACCGTCTTGATTCCCTTCTCGAGTGCACGCTTTGCAATTACAGTGCCAACGTATGCTGCTGCTTCAACATTGTTTGTCTTTGAAAGCTCAGCCTTAACTTCCTTCTCGTTGGTGGAAGCTGCTACAAGAGTCTTTCCTTCAACGTCATCGATAATCTGAGCATACATGTGATTGTTACTTCTGAATACCGCAAGACGAGGTCTCTCGGCAGTGCCGCTGAAGCGGTTACGTATTCTCATATGCTTCTTGGCACGAACTTCTGATCTTGATACCTTATTAACCATATCTTCATACTCTCCTTATCGATTACTTCTTACCGGTCTTACCAACCTTGCGGCGGATAGTCTCGTCAGCATACTTGATTCCCTTGCCCTTATAAGGTTCGGGAGCTCTCTTGGAGCGGATCTCGGCAGCGAACTGTCCGACCTTCTCCTTGTCGATGCCCTTAACGATGATGACATTCTGACCTTCAACTACAGTTTCGATTCCCTCGGGATCGTCCATCTCAACGGGATGTGAATATCCGAGGTTGAGGGTAAGCTTCTTACCCTGCTTTGCAGCTCTGTAACCGACGCCGTTAACCTCGAGCTTCTTCTCGTAGCCCTCGGTAACTCCTACAACCATGTTGTGGATGAGCGTTCTGGTGAGTCCATGAAGTGATTTGCTTCTCTTTAAGTCGTTAGGTCTTGAAACCGTAACTTCGGCACCCTCGACTTTGATCTCCATGTCTGCGGGTAATACTCTCTCAAGAGTACCCTTGGGTCCCTTAACGGTGACCTTGTTTCCTTCTGCTAAGCTCACGGTAACTCCCGCGGGAATAGCAACGGGCAATCTGCCAATTCTTGACATAGCCTTTTTCCTCCTTGTTTTCCATGCAGGTATTCTGCATGTACCTTATATGTTTTCAGGTTTCAGACCCTCCCACAATCCGGAGCAGAGTCATCTGTTCCATCAACTCGCGGCAGGGCCGGCTGCCTTCCTTTGAATTACCAAACGAAGGCAAGAACTTCGCCGCCGACATTGAGCTCGCGAGCCTTCTTGTCGGTGATGATGCCCTGGTTGGTGGAAACGATAGCAACGCCGAGTCCGCCAAGAACCTTGGGCATATCCTCGCTGCCTGCGTATACGCGCAGACCGGGCTTGGAAATTCTCTTTAAGCCGGAGATTACTCTCTCGGTCTTATTAGCATTGTACTTGAGAGTGATGCGGATGTCCTGATGACTTCCGTTGTCTACCATCTCATACTTTTCGATATATCCCTCATCTACAAGGATATCAGCAATAGCAAGCTTCATCTTGGAGCTGGGAACATCTACAATATCATGTTTTGCAGTATTTGCATTACGGATTCTTGTAAGCATATCTGCAATAGGATCGCTCATAGTCATTTTGTTCTTCCTCCTTACCAACTTGCCTTCTTAACTCCGGGAATCTCGCCCTTGTATGCGAGCTCACGGAAACATACTCTGCAGATGCCGTACTTTCTGAGAACTGAGTGAGGACGGCCGCAAAGCTTGCAACGTGTATAAGCCTGTGTTGAAAACTTGGGCTTGCGCTGCTGTTTGATTTTCATGGATGTTTTAGCCATTTTATTCCTCCTTACTTCGCGAACGGCATGTTGAAGAGTCTGAGAAGCTCTCTTGCCTCTTCGTCAGTTTTTGCCGTGGTAACAAAGATTATGTCCATACCTCTGGTCTTGTCGATCTTGTCGAACTCGATCTCGGGGAAAATGAACTGCTCCTTGATTCCGAGTGCATAGTTTCCTCTGCCGTCAAATGCATTGGGATTTACGCCTCTGAAGTCACGTACACGGGGAAGTGCAAGATTGACAAGTCTGTCAAGGAACTCATACATCTTCTCTCCGCGGAGGGTGGTCTTACATCCGATATTCTGTCCTTCACGAATCTTGAAGTTTGCAACCGAATTCTTAGCCTTTGTGAGAACCGCCTTCTGACCGGTGATCGCTTCCATATCAGCTACCGCGTTCTCAAGGACCTTCGGATTCTCTTTAGCTTCGCCGACACCCATGTTGACTACGATCTTGTCAAGCTTGGGAACCTGCATGATATTCTTATAACCGAACTTTTTCGTCATTGCGGGGACGATCTCGTCGTTGTAAAAATCTTTTAACCTACTCAACTTTAGTCTCCTTCCTATCAATCGATAACCTTGCCGGTAGCCTTTGCAACACGAACCTTCTTGCCGTCCTTAAAATCAAAGCCGACTCTTGTGGTCTTGCCGCCAACTACGAGCATCACGTTTGAAATGTCAATAGGAGCTTCCTTCTCTACGATTCCGCCGTTCGGATTAGCCTGAGAAGGCTTTGTATGCTTGGTCACCATGTTGAGACCTTCTACAACGACCCTGCCGGTCTTGGGATTAACGGAAACAACCTTTCCTTCCTGTCCCTTGTCCTTACCTGCGATAATCTGTACGGTATCGCCCTTTTTAATCTTCTGCATGATAGGGCACCTCCTTACAATACTTCGGGAGCGAGAGATACGATCTTCATGAACTGCTTGTCACGAAGCTCTCTTGCTACCGGTCCAAAAATACGTGTTCCACGGGGCGTCTTGTCATCCTTGATGATGACTGCTGCGTTCTCGTCGAATCTGATGTATGATCCGTCCTTACGACGAGCGCCCTTTACTGTTCTTACGACAACGGCCTTTACAACGTCTCCCTTTTTGACAACACCGCCGGGTGTTGCGTCTTTAACGGAAGCAACGATGATATCGCCGATCTGCGCATATCTTCTGGTTGAGCCGCCCATAACTCTGATGCAAAGAAGCTCTTTTGCACCGGTGTTATCAGCAACCTTCAGTCTGGTTTCCTGCTGAACCATGTTTATTCCTCCTTGTGCTCAAAAACCTATTACTTTGCTCTCTCTACGATCTCAACCAGTCTCCATCTCTTATCCTTGGAAAGAGGTCTGGTCTCCATAACCTTAACGGTATCGCCCTTCTTGCACTCATTGTTCTCGTCATGAGCCTTGAGCTTGTAAGTGCGCTTTACAACCTTGCCGTACAGAGGATGCTTAACGTGCTCTACGATAGCAACAACTATGGTCTTGTCCATCTTGTCACTGATAACCTTACCGGTACGGGTTTTTCTTAAATTTCTATCTTCCACGGTTCATTCCTCCTTAAGCTTTTGCTTTCTCAGTGATCACGGTCTGGATCCTGGCGATGTTTCTTCTTACTTCCTTGATCCTTGCCGTGTTGTCGAGCTGATTTGTAGCATTCTGGAATCTCAGATTGAAAAGCTCTTTCTTAGCCGCGGTCAGATCCTGCTGAAGCTCGTCAGCGGATTTGCTCTTAAGTTCTTCAATGTATTTATTAGATTTCATTATACTGCACCGCCTTCCAAATCTTCCTTGGATACAACCTTGCACTTGCAGGGAAGCTTGTGCATTGCAAGACGAAGTGCTTCTCTTGCCTGATCCTCAGGAACTCCGCCGATCTCGAACATTACGCGACCGGGCTTAACTACTGCTACCCAATACTCAAGCGAACCTTTTCCGGAACCCATTCTGGTCTCGGCAGGCTTTGCTGTAACGGGCTTATCGGGGAAGATCTTGATCCATACCTTACCTACACGCTTGGTGTAACGGGTAAGAGCGATACGGGCTGCCTCGATCTGATTTGACTTTATCCAGCAGGGCTCGGTAGCTACAAGTCCGAACTCGCCGTATGTGATAGTGTTGCCGCGCATAGCTTTTCCGGCCATAGAACCACGGAACTGCTTACGACGCTTTACTCTCTTAGGCATTAACATTATTTGTCGCTCCCTTCCGGCTGAGTGTTCTTGGTAGGAAGAACTTCACCCTTATAAATCCAAACCTTGACTCCTACCTTACCGTAGGTGGTGTCTGCCTCTGCAAAACCGTAATCGATGTCGGCTCTGAGAGTCTGAAGAGGAATTGTTCCCTCGCTGTAGAACTCGGTACGAGCGATATCAGCTCCGCCAAGACGGCCGCTGCATGCTGACTTGATTCCGAGTGCTCCCGACTTCATGGTTCTGCCCATGCAGGACTTCATTGCTCTTCTGAATGATACACGGTTCTCGAGCTGCTGAGCGATATTCTCTGCAACAAGCTGTGCATCCTTATCCGGCTTCTTGATCTCCTTGATATCAACGAGTACCTTCTTGCCGTTTGTGAGCTTCGCGATCTCGCTCTTGGTAACCTCGATCTCTGTGCCGCCCTTGCCGATGATGAAGCCGGGCTTTGCAGTGTAGATGACTACCTTTACTCTGTCGGATGCTCTCTCTATCTCAATCTTTGAAACGCCGGCATTGCCGAGTTTCTTCTTGAGAAACTTTCTGATCTTCTGGTCTTCTACAAGATATTCAGAGAATTCCTGATCGTTTGCATACCATCTGGAATCCCAATCCTTTATCACGCCAACTCTGAGGCCATGAGGATTAACTTTCTGTCCCATAAATTTTTAAGCTCCTTTCCTTACTTCTTCTCATCGAGCACGATTGTAATATTGCTCATTCTCTTTTCGATTCTGTAGGCTCTGCCCTGTGCACGGGGTCTTACTCTCTTCATGATGGGACCCTGGTTAGCGTAGCACTCTGCAATGTAGAGATTGTCGGGGTTCATACCGTTGTTGTTCTCTGCATTTGCAACAGCAGATGCAAGCAGCTTTTTGATTATGCTTGAAGCGTATCTGGGGTTGTACTCCAGGATAGCTGCAGCTGTGGTAACATCCTTGCCTCTTATGGCATCAAGTACGAAGCATGCCTTCTGTACCGATACTCTGGCGTAAGATAACTTTGCGGAAGGTCTTGTATCCTTCTCGGCATTTCTTTCTCTCTTAATTTGAGATCTATGTCCCTTAGCCATAGATTTACACTCCTTTCACGAATCGCTTATGCTTACTTAACTTTGGACTTCTTCTCGTCCTTGCCGTGTCCTCTGTAGGTTCTGGTGGCTACGAACTCGCCGAGCTTGTGACCTACCATATCCTCGGTAACGTATACAGGCACGTGCTTACGACCGTCATGAACAGCGATCGTGTGTCCAACGAAGGAAGGGAAGATGGTGGATCTTCTCGACCATGTCTTGATGACCGACTTCTGTCCCCCTGCGTTCATTGCATCAACCTTCTTAAGCAGCTCTGCGTCTGCGAAAGGTCCTTTTTTAAGTGATCTTGACATCTTGATTCCTCCTTACTTAATAGCCTTGCCGTCGCGTCTTCTTACGATGAGCTTGTTGGAAGCCTTCTTCTTGTTTCTGGTCTTAAGACCAAGAGCAGGCTTGCCCCAAGGAGTCGAAGGACCCGGACGACCGATACCGGTCTTTCCTTCACCACCGCCATGAGGATGGTCATTGGGGTTCATGACTGAACCGCGGACGGTAGGACGGATGCCCATGTGACGCTTGCGGCCGGCTTTACCGAGCTTAACGAGGTTGTGATCGATATTGCCGACGATGCCGACTGTTGCACGGCAGTTAAGGGGAACCATTCTCATCTCGCCTGAAGGGAGTCTTAAGGTGGCATACTTGCCTTCCTTAGCCATAAGCTGTGCGCCGTTTCCTGCGCTTCTTACCATCTGGCCTCCCTTTCCGGGATAGAGCTCAATGTTGTGAACCATGGTACCTACGGGGATGTTCTCAAGAGGAAGGCAGTTGCCGACTCTTACTTCCGCCTCAGGTCCGTTCATGATCTTCATTCCGTCGGTAAGTCCGTCCGGAGCGAGGATGTATGCTTTCTCGCCGTCTGCATAGCAGATAAGAGCGATGTTAGCTGTTCTGTTGGGATCGTACTCGATTCCGATAACCTTTGCTACGATACCGTCCTTATTTCTCTTGAAATCGACGATACGGTATTTCTGTCTGTTTCCGCCACCCTGATGTCTGACGGTGATCTTGCCCTGATTGTTACGTCCGGCATTCTTCTTCTTAGAAACGAGCAGGCTCTTTTCCGGGGTCTTCTTTGTGATCTCGGAGAAGTCAGAACCGGTCATGTTTCTTCTCGAAGGTGTATAGGGATTATATGTCTTGATTCCCATTGTTTTATCTCCTTTGATTTTTTAGCACAGCCTATTCAGAAGCTGTATACATTTGATGTATCAACTTGCGATCAAGAACATCGCAAGTTGCGCGGTGACTTCGTCACATTCGCGCGTTGGTTCATCGCGACGAATGTCAACATTGCAAAGTACGCAATGTTGATCGCTTACAGACCTGAAAAGATCTCGATCTCTTTGCTGTCCTCGGTAAGCCATACGATAGCTTTCTTTGTCTTCGCTGTCTTTCCGAAAACCTGTCCGCGTCTTCTGGTCTTGCCGTCAAGGTTCATGGTGTTAACTTTCTTAACCTTAGCGCCGTCGAACATCTTCTCGACTGCTTCCTTGATCTGGCTCTTGTTCGCATCGGTGTGAACAAGGAAAGTGTATCTCTTCTCGGCATAGCCGCTCATGCTCTTCTCTGTAAGTACGGGCTTGAGAATAACATCATAGTATTTAATGTCTGCCATTATGCGTACACCTCCTCGATCTTTTCTACCGCATCCTTGGTAAGTACCAGGGTCTTGGCGTTTAAGATGTCATATACGTTGATGGTGCCCACGAGAGTGGTGTTTACGTCAGCCATGTTTCTTGCGCTGAGTACTACATTGTTGTCGTTCTCTGCGATAACAACGATTCCGCTCTCAACCTTGAGGTTCTTCATAACCTCTGCGAAGCTCTTTGTCTTGATCTCATCAAACTTGAGCTCGTCTACCACAACGATGTTGCCTGACTGTACCTTATCGGTAAGTGCAGACTTTAATGCTGCTCTCTTTTCCTTCTTGTTAAGCTTGAAGGAATAATCTCTCGGAATGGGAGCGAAAACAACTCCGCCGCCCTTCCACTGAGGAGCTCTGATGGAGCCCTGTCTTGCGTGGCCGGTGCCCTTCTGTCTCCAGGGCTTTCTTCCGCCACCGGATACCTCTGAACGGGTCTTTGCCTTCTGGGTACCCTGTCTGTTATTTGCAAGCTGCTGTACGACTGCCATGTGAACGAGATGCTCGTTAACTTCTACACCGAAGATTGCATCATTGAGCTCGATCGTACCAACTTCCTTGCCTTTCATATTGTATAAAGATACATTAGCCATTTTTTATTGGTCCTCCTTTCGCTCGAATCAGCAATCTGCCTTTGTGGTCTCTTTGATGGTAACAAGAGCCTTTTTGCATCCGGGAACCGCACCCTTAACAAGGAGCAGGTTCTTCTCACTGTCAACGCGTACAACTTCAAGGTTGCGGACGGTAACTTTTACGCTACCCATGTGTCCGGGCATTCCCTTTCCTTTGAACACGCGGCTGGGGGATGAGCAGGCACCGTTTGAACCCTGATGACGGTGGAACTTGGAACCGTGCTTCATGGGTCCTCTGTGCTGACCGAGGCGCTTAACCGCACCCTGGAAGCCCTTACCTTTGGAGATCGCAGTAGCGTCTACCTTATCGCCTTCAGCGAAGATGTCAGCCTTGATCTCGTCTCCGAGCTTGTATTCTTCCGCATTTTCAAAACGGAACTCTCTAACGTACTTCTTGGAATCGGTGCCGGCCTTCTTGAAATGTCCCTGTTCAGCCTTGTTAACACCGTGACGGTTGTAAACCTTCTTGGATCCCTTTCCGTCCTTATTTACGACTCTGTCCTTTGCATCTGCAAAGCCTACCTGAACTGCCTTATAGCCGTCGTTTTCCTCAGTCTTAACCTGGGTAACAACGCAGGGGCCTGCTACAAGTACGGTAACAGGGATAAGCACCCCGTTCTCGCCGAAGATCTGAGTCATGCCGACCTTCGTAGTTAGAATTGCTTTCTTCATTTCTAAACTTACCTCCTTGGTTCTACATAGCGGACCGGATCGTTGCATTTCCGTTCTTGTCTAGTAGAGGTTAATTGTTTCCTTTTGTTATTGTGATGATCACTTGGTCATCATCTTGATGTCGATGTAAACACCGGCAGGCATCTCAAGGCGCTGAAGTGCTTCAACGGTCTTGGGAGTAGCAGAGATAACGTCGATGAGTCTCTTGTGAGTTCTCTGTTCGAACTGTTCTCTGGAATCCTTGTACTTATGAGTAGCTCTGAGGATGGTAACTACTTCCTTCTTAGTAGGAAGAGGAACCGGTCCGCTGACCTGTGAGCCGTTCTTCTTAACGGTGTCGATGATCTTTGCAGCTGAGCTGTCGATGAGCTTGTGATCATAAGCCTTAAGAGTGATTCTCATGATTTGATTTGCCATAAAAAAAGTCGCCTCCTTTTCGCACATTGCGTATGCGACAAGCGGTGACTGTACACAGTGCCGTGTGTGTCCTAAGTCATAGCAACATCTGTCTTAGTTCCGGATCTCTCCGTTCACACGTAGTTTCTGCTCTATTGCAGACTTAAATTCGGTACAGTGACTTGTCGTCAGATTGTTTTGACTGCCTTGCGGCAATCCTCTTGACATTCGCTCCACGGAAAACCTGTTATCGGTCACCCAATAACAGCAACCTCACGCTTCATAGCTATCATGCCACAGCAAGTGATACTATAACATCTATTTGGGGATATTGCAAGAACTTTTTTAAGAAATTTTGTAGAAAATTACAAATAGTGGTTTTTGAAGCTGTTTCTTCTATATATAGTAGTGAAAAAACCGCATTGCATTCATACTAAATGTAAAAGAATGTAATGTCAACTCTTAAATCATAAATGTGGCAGGTGTGTATTTCCACACCATATCTTTATAATTCATATATAAGATAGTACGAGGTGAGTATTATTATTGATTATTCTCCGCTATGGGAAACCATGAAGCAAAAATCAATATCTCAGTATATGTTGTTAAAGCGAGGTATAGATAACAAAACCTTGGATAGTATAAAAAAGGGCAAAAACATTACTCTCCTTACGCTTGAGAAGATATGTTGTATTTTGGATTGCACCCCTAATGATGTTATAACATTCAAGCGATAAGACCTACTATCGGATAGCAACTTGCACAAAATAGAAGCAGAGAATTGTTGACTCTGCCATCTTTATATTCTTAGTTTTCTGTGCTATCATTCAATCGTTCTTCCCCGACGTTACTGTGGGAAACATAATTCTGAGGACTTCGAACATTTGAGGGCGTATCGCCCGCAGGATTAAATACCCGGTTATTTATTCCGCAATATCGGTAACTGTGAAATGCGATTTTATCGTGTTTCTTATTTTTGTACGTTGCCTTAGGGCTACGTGTCTATTTTTATAACTTATGAGAGGAGAATCTATATGGAGAAAAACAGTAGTAAAGAAAAGAAAACCAAGTTTAATTCACTTGCGGATGCAACGGGAAAGATCCCCTACAACATGCTGAACGACTACATGTTCAGGATCGTGCTTCAGGAAAATAAGGAGGCTCTCCGGCAGATCATTGCCGCCGTTCTGCATATATCCCCGGATGCTATACGGAATCTTAAAGTAAAGAATACTATCATCCCGGGGCAGTCTCCATCTGACAAAGAGTTCAGGATGGATATCCGGGTACTTTTCAACGATAATAAGAATGTCGACATTGAGCTTCAGATAAGAGACGAAGGCAACTGGGAATATCGGGGCTTGCATTATCTATGTCGTGAATTTGATAAAAATATGCAGAGAGGAGACATTTATTCGAAAGATCACGCAGCGTATCAAATAGGATTTCTGGACTTTACCCTGTTCGAAGATAATGATAAATTCTTTTCTGCATATGAGATGTGTGATATAGAGAATCATTACAGATTCAATAGAAATTTTGAACTATTTGTGATAAACTTGAATAGGATAGATGATGCCACCGATGCGGACAAGGCATCAGGCTTACAGAAGTGGTGCCGGTTCCTTAAGGCATCCACATATGAAGAATTAAAGAAACTTGCGAAGGAGGAACATCTTATGGAAGCATTGGCTAATGATATTTTTAGGAGAAATGCTGATGAAAATATTCAGAAACTCTGCGAAGACAGGGATGACTATCTTCGCAGTGAGTATTATAGAAAGAAAAGAACGGCAGAGCTGGAGCAGCAGCTCAAGGAAACAACTACCTTGTTGAATAAAGCTTTAGCCGAACGCGACAATGCTGTAATTGAAAGAGACAAAGCTCTTCAGGAAATCGCTGAACTTAAATCAAGCAAAAACAGATAGATACTTTGACGTATAGTCTAAAAGCAGCCGGTTAAGGCTGCTTTTCTGTTGAACTTACTCAAATTCCACAATAATCTTATAATCCTTCCCTGTGATGAGGCTCTTAGCAAAGCTCTTTATGGCCTTTTCGGCATTTTGCTGGGCCTCTTTGAGGATTCCCCTCTCAAGCGCTTTCGCAAGCTCGTCTTCCTCTATCCTCTTAAAGGTTTCTGTGGTATCCTCGACGGATATCTTATTGAATACGCTGTTCTTTTCGTCCTTTATCTCAAAGCTGTCCGCATCGATATCATTTGAGAAAACTTCCGCTGCCGGCAGGATTATGGTGATGGTATCTTCCGTTTCCTGTACCTTTACCTTTGAAAAGTCCACACCCGCGGTAACTTCTCCGGTGCACTCAAGTATAAATGAACTGGTGGTAAATGGTATGGTGAAGTCCTTGATCTTCTTGGAGTCCTCAAAATACTCCGCATGCTTGTACCAATAGCTTGCGGTTATCAGTCTGCCCAGTTCCTCTATCCCGGACCTGATGGTGGTGCTCACGCGCACTTCCTTCTCGGTGATGATCTTTTCTTCTTTTTCCACTATAACGGTGGAAGTGTTTTCTATCCTGTTAAGAAGCACCCCGAACATGACTCCCATTGCGGCAATAAGTAAGAGCGTTACTGCTATCGGTATTATGATGAATAATATTTTAGTCTTCTTTTCCTGTGTTGACATAGCGCTCTCCTTTTCTTCGTATTGTTACTATATTTTATAGCTTACGAAAGTATTACTCTATCCGCTCGCCCTTTTCGTTTCTCTTGAGCTTCAGGGCGTTCTTAAAGGTCTCGGACAGGAACTTCCTGCCCTTCTCTGTCTTGAGATCGCCTTCCTTCATCTCACCCTTGGCGATAGCCACCATTACTGCGATATATGCCTCGCCCAGCGCAGCGGTAAGTGCTGCTGCCACTCCGCCCGATACAACGCCTCCTGCCACGGAGCCCGCTCCGGGTATCAGTTTTAAGATTCCCGATACAGCGGTTTTTCCTGCCACGGTAGCGCCTGCAGTTCCGAGGGTACCGCTCACGATGGCTGCTATAGCAGACTTTTCGAGCGATAAACCGAATACCGTCGTTATGGAAGCAAGCATGGCTATCTGCTCGGGGATAAGCGCAAGTGAATCGGCAAATGGAATGGGAATGGCCCCCGTTGCTCCCGCGCCTGCTGCCGTTGCTGCCACGATAGCATGCGACTTCTGAGTCTTAAGCTTTATATTAGCCTTCTGAACGGATACAAAGGTCTTTTTCATCGCATCCGGAACTATCTCATAGATGATCTCGGAAAGTCTGTCCAGACCATAGGCACGCACCACCATATCCTCATCCAGTTCATAATCCTCTGCCAGCACAGGAACTATCTGCGATACGCCGAGGTTTTCCGCCTCTATGCAGCTCTGGAGCTCTTTTGCGTCCTTTTTCGAAACAGCCTGTGTGATAACGATTATGACCGGAATGTTGGTATCTTTATTCTCATCGAGGAAAAGCCTGATGAACTTCTTCTCCTCTTCCTCAAATCTGTGAGACCCCGCACTCACGCAGTAAAGGATGCAGTGGATCACCTTTTCCATGTCGCCGGATCTGATCCCTTTTCTTATCTGGTCATTTATCTCTTTAAGAAGGCTCTCGATGGCATTGTCCCCGCCCAGCTCGAGCCCGGGAGTGTCATATATGGTGAGGGGGAAGTTTTCCTTGCTGTGCTGCTGGATCTTCTGAGTGACAGGCTTTCCTATTCCGGTCTCGGCCAGTCTCTCGTTAAACAGATTATTTATAAGAGTGCTCTTACCCACTCCCGTTTTTCCCAGAAGCATGACATTCATATTCTTCATTTCCTTCCGCTCTTTGCGCAGCGCATCCAGTATCTTTTCCGCTATATCCGAAGGATCAAAGTAGTCCATACAAAGTACCTCCTATAACTCAAATTCATTGCCGGGAAATCAATCCGTACCATAGTACGGGCAGGCTTTCGCCTTGGCAAATCATTAAAAAACAATAAATTCTGCTTGTACCCCATGGAATCTTCCGCGGTTTAATGATAGAATCCCGACAGTAGAAAAAACCATCAATATAAATATCGGCCAATATTTAATATAATTATAGGTGAAAACAATGAAAAAATACATCTCTTTATTGCTCAAACTTGTCACTATTGTTTCTGCCCTATATGGAACATACCTTTCAATTCTCGGCAACAGCGGCTTTATGTCCAACTGGAACGCACTTTTATTCTTTACGATCCAGTCCAATCTTTGGATCGCCGGATGGTTTGTATATGAAGCCGTGCTCATGTTCAAAAAGAAAAAATATGATTCAAGGGTCGCAAATATCCTTAAGCTGATGTTCACTGTGGCTATTTCGCTCACCGGAATAGTGTTTGTGTTCATACTTGCGCCCACTCTTCCGAATCCGTACAAAACCAACAATATCCTCACCCACGTGGTGGTGCCTCTATGCGCGGTGATCGATCTGTTTGTCTGTGCCGACAAGATGGACCTGCACAAGACGGATTTCATCTACTGCGTCATTCCTCCCATTTATTATGTCATATTTGCCGGGATAGGCTATATCAACAACTGGCACTTTGTGGAAGAGCTCAATTATCCTTACTTTTTCTTAAACTGGGGATCGCCTGCGGGAGCTGCAGGCTTTACCAAGGATTCGCCCTGGATGGGCCCTGTATGGTGGATCATTCTGCTGGCTGCGGTCATAGTGTTTGCCGGCTTTATATACACTCTGCTTGTTAAGCTATTTGCAAAGATAGGGAAAAAGAAAACAAAGAAAGATTTAATCTGAGAGCAATTAAATCTAAAAACATTTAAATCAAAAACAAGAAAGCGAGACTGAAAAAATGGACATCAAAGAAGCTTTAAAAGGAAGACACAGCGTCAGAAAGTATCTGTCAAAACCTATCGAGGAAGAAAAAAGAAAACGCTTAAATGAGATCATAGATGAATGCAACAGAGAAAGCGGGCTGAGTATTCAGCTTATCTGTGATGACCCCGACTGCTTCAACACACTCATTGCCCGTTACGGAAGATTCAGAGGAGTTAACAATTACATCGCCCTTGTCGGAAATAAGGATACCCTTGATCTCGAAGAAAAATGCGGGTATTATGGCGAAAAGCTTGTGCTGGAGGCTCAAATGATGGGGCTTAACACCTGCTGGGTAGGCGGAACCTACGGAAAAGGAAAATGCAAGGCCGACAGGGATGCCGGAGAAAAGATCGTGCTTGTGATCGCCATTGGTTACGGAGAAGAATCCGGAACGGTCCACCGCTCAAAGCCGGTCCAAAAGCTCTGCGACGTTCCCGAAAGCGATATGCCCGCATGGTTTAAAGAAGGGGTGGAAGCGGCCCTGATGGCTCCCACGGCGATCAATCAGCAGAGCTTCCGCATTTCGCTAAGCGGCAATAAGCCGATGATAACCGCCAAAGGAAACGGCCCCTTCGTAAAGGTCGATCTCGGTATCGTCAAATACAATTTTGAGGCGGCTTCGGGACATAGAGTATAATTAAAACGTACTTAGCGTTCATCTTTCAAGGAGAGTTACTTTATACTCTCCTTTTTCGTAGCCGTACCCGTCACCGTCATCCTCATAGTATTCATACTTCGCCACTCCATCGGAGAATACCTTGAATTCTATTTCATCATTCTGTTCCTCGGTAGAAAGTGCCGAAGCTCTCATGGGAATGATGCTTCCCTCTTTTACAAATACAGGGATCATCTCAAGAGGAGCATCCGCTGTCACTTCAGTTCCGCCTTCATATTTCTTTCCCGTGTAAAAGTCATACCACTCACAGCCTTCGGGCAGATAAACCTTTCTGATCTTATCAGCGTTTTCAAGCCTTTCGCCGTTGTCGTCATAATACATCGGCTCCGTGACGAGGCACACCATCAGGGATTCTCCGAACATGTACTGGTCGGTTATATCCCATGTCTTTTTATCCTCTGTAAAATCAAATGCAAGAAAGCGGATAAGCGAGCGGTCATACAGCCACACTTTCCCCATCTCCGAATAGATATAGGGCATCAGGCTGTATCTTAATCTGTTTGCCTTGAGCATTGCATCATAAAATTCGCCTTTAAAATTCCAGAGCTCTCTTCTGCAGTCGGTTCCGTGAGCTCTGAACATAGGAAGAAATGCAGCAAACTGATACCATCTGGTATAGAGCTCGCAGTAGCCCGGATTATCCGTTGTGTCCTCATATTTTCCGTCCCAATACCATGTTCCCGCCTTCTTAACAAAGAACGCACCGATATCCATGGTCCAGAAAGGGAGTCCCGAAGCCGAAAAGTGAAGCCCTATGGCAATCTGATCCCTGTAGGTCTCCCAGCTTGCGGCGGTATCTCCCGACCACATCACGGTCCCGTAGCGCTGCTGCCCTGTGTAGGCGCTCCTGGTCAGGTTGCAGACTCTTTTTTCCCGCTTATCATATCCCGCTTCTTCCATCGCACGGCGCTGGTTCTCGTATATTCCCATTGCATGATAGAGCGGATAGCTGTTGCAGTATTCATAGGGCATGCGAAGCCCTGCTTCCTTGAGGTAATCGCAGTAAAGTTCACTCTCCTCCATACGCATGGAATGGTTCCATTCCGGAGTGAGCGGTTCGCTGCTGTCGCACCACCAGGCATCCGTTCCGTATGAAAAGTGAGTGCGCTTAAGCTGATCAAAATACAGCTCCCGTGCCTCTTTTTTGAAGGCGTCGTATACCGAACAAGCGGGAAGGAACAGCTTCTTTTCGGCAAATTCCTTATGATCCGGTGTATTGCCTGCCATCGTGGGCCACAGAGAGATCATAAAATGCACATGATCCTCATGGAGTTTTTCCATCATTCCCACAGGGTCCGGAAAACGCTCCGGGTCGTATGATTTCTGTCCCCACTCATTATCCTTCCAGCTGATCCAGTCCAGCACTATGCAGTCCATTCCGATCCCGAGGCTTCTGGATTTCGTAACCGTATCAAGTATCTCTTTCTGCGTCTCATATCTTTCCTGGGACTGAACATATCCGAGGCTCCACTTCGGCAAAAGGGCCGCCTTTCCGGTGATAAACCTGTATCCGGCAATGACCTCATTCATGTTCCCTGCAAAGAAATAATAATCCGACTCCCGGTCGGCCTCAGTGTATATGTATGTTCCGTTCTCATCATCATTAAAGATGAGCGGACTGTATGTATCCGTAAGTATTCCGTATCCTGCGGTAGAAACAAACATAGGAACCGCTATCTTGCGATTCCCCTGGTGAATATACAGCCTCCGGCCCCGCAGGGAAGCAAATCCTTTTTCCTGCTGTCCCATTCCGTAAAGGGCTTCATCTCCGAGCTCAAAATAAAAACGGATATGATAGCTTTTTCCGGTGGATATCTTAAGTGCTTCCTCGAGCACTTCCTTCTTTCCGTCGGCGGTATCTATTGTCCTTGTTTTCTGCGGAGCATCGGCAAGCCTGAAAGTTTCAAATTCTTCAAACTGCTTTGCCTCGAAATCTCTTTCTTTAAAAATCTGAATGCCTTTACTGTCAAAAAAGCTGACAGAGCCGCTATCTTTGCGTATCTTTACAGTAAGCTTTTCAGTGGCGGCCTCGATAAATCCGTCACACTCTCTGTATGTCCAGTCGGAGATGTTATCCCTTCCCGTAACTCCGGGTCTTTCCTTTTCGGAAAAACTTCCGCTCACGGTAAAACGCACTCTTGCAATGGATTTTTCCTTGAAGGATATTTCAAGAATTCCGTATTCGGAGCGGAGCAAAAGAGCGTCGTCCTCTCTCGAAACATCTTTTATTCTACGGCTTGGAGGTGCAATAGCTGTCAGCATGGCATTTTCCTCATATCATCGGCTTTCCGCCCAACACATTTCTCTGTCACGCCATATCAGTAGGGCGTCTTCCCTGACTCTTCGTAAATACGTCTTTCTTCATCCTGCCCGGGTTTCTCACGCTTTTCCACAAGTTCCTCGGGGAGTTTGAATCCTCCCGGGCTGGGATCCGTATATCTGAAGGCCTTTCTCATGTCCCAGTAATACCAGTAGAAGGTGTATCCGTAATCGTTATATCTCCAGGCGTATCCGTAAGGATTTCCTGTATTTATCACAAGAGTATCCGGATGCGACTGCTGATAAGCCTCCAGCATCTCATCGGTAAATCCGACCGATATCGCGCAGAATCTCTCCAGATTCATCCTGTCTATCGCGGTAAAGTCCCTGATCCCGCTGTAGCTGATGTTGAGATACCTGATCGATTCCATATCGGCGATGGGTGTTATATCAGTCATCCTGTCACAGTAAACCAGCTCAACCCATGTAAGGTTGGGGCAATATGAAAGCGGTGTGATGTCCTTCATCTTGGCATCCGAAAGAATTATACACTCGAGTTTAGGCATGTGCTCTATGAAGAAAATGTCAGTGATCCCGGCATCATGCCCCAGATCCATATAAACCACTTCATTGCAGTACTGAAGGGGCCCCGTAACGGCATCATTAATACCGTGGGTCATGCGGATCACCTGATCGTCGGTGAGAGCACTCTTATTTGCAACATGGATCCTCCATACCACCTTGGTATCAGGAAAATCGCTGCGTATCCTGTCCATCACTTCGTCATCGAGCCCGCAGTCATCAAGACAGAAATACTCGCACCTGTACAGGATGGACAGGGCATCTCTGATCTCCTCTTCTCCCTCATTTCCTATGGGAACATTGGTATAAACGATCCTTCTGTCCGTGGTGGACACTCTCTGTCCGAATAGGTCAAATTCATATTCAAAATGTATCTCGGGGGCAGCTTCCTGCAGAGCCTTCACATCCTTAACCGAAAGGGGTGACGTTCCGTCCTCTCTCATCAGGTTTATCTTATAATAACCTTTAAGCTGCGAGAGCTGTTCCGACACAGCGGGAACATCCTCGGGGTTCATCCTCGACAGATCGATAAAGGCGTTGTAAACATCATATTCCTCACCGAGAATCTCTACTGTTTCCGGGGTTCTCTCCGTTCTGGGCACCACTTTTTCTTCTCTGTTTTTCCGGATTTCCTCTTCTGCCGGCTGCGCTCCGGTCTCTTCGCTCTCCTCCGGTGATACTACCGGAGGGACCGAATCCAGCGGATTCTCGGGAACAACAAAGGAAGGAAACATCTCTGTCTCCGCACTTTCGATCGTAAGACCGGGCCCCGGTTCTTTTTCCGACACTGTCGGCTGACCGTATTCACTGTCTTCGTGATAGAACAGATTCTGATCAAATGAACAGCTTTCCGTAAACAGAGCAAGCGTCAAAATGATCACAGCATACATATTTCTCATCGATCACAAACCTCAAGTCCTTTTATTCTCCCACCTCGGCACTTGTTATCTCACGCCGAATATCTCATCCACTCCCTTAAGGAGCTCTTCCATGGTCTCCATGGCGTTTATCTTTCCGCGGAACTTTGATGAATTCGGCATACCTGCGGTATACCACGCAAGATGCTTCCTCATCTCCTGCACCGCTATGTGTTCACCCTTGTACTGCTGCATGAGCTGTGCATGCCTTATTGCCACAGCCCGCTTTTCCTCTCTTGTCGGGGGCGGGAGTTCCTCACCCGTTTCGAGATAGTGGACCGTCTGCCTGAATATCCACGGATTTCCTTCGGCTCCGCGTCCTATCATTATTCCGTCACATCCGGTTTCTTCCATCATCCGCTTTGCTTTGAGTGGCGATGTGATATCTCCGTTCCCGATGACGGGAATACTTACGGCTTCCTTTACCTTTCTGATGATATCCCAATCCGCCTCGCCGCTGTAATACTGCGAGCGCGTCCTTCCGTGAACAGCTACCGCATTTACCCCTGCTGCCTGGGCAGCCTTTGCTATCTCAACGGCATTTACATGCTCCGCATCAAACCCCTTTCGGAATTTGACAGTCACAGGTTTTGCGGAGTGCCTGACCAGCTGCTCCATTATCCTGAAAGCCAGATCCGTATCCTTCATAAGTGCGGAGCCTTCTCCGTTGTTTACCACCTTCGGTACAGGACATCCCATGTTAAAATCAAGCACATCATGAGGATTGTCGTTTATCTGCTCAACCACTTCACCGATAAGCTCCGGTTCCGAGCCGAAAAGCTGCAGCGATGCGGGATGCTCCGATTCCTCTATCCTCAAAAGATCAGCGGTCTTTTTGTTGTGGTATGAGAGTGCCTTTGCACTCACCATTTCCATGCACACCATACCTGCACCCATCTCCCTGCACAGAATGCGAAAAGGCAGGTCCGTTACCCCTGCCATAGGTGCAAGTATCACATTATTTGGCAGCTCCAGCGAGCCGATCCTCAGTTTAGTCATATTCCTTTACGCCGGACGGACACTGCTTACTTGCGGCAGTCTCATACACCGGCAGGTCACTCCTCTATCTCGGAAAGAAGACTCTCCGGCTTTTCCCCGAGTATCACCATCCGGTAATAAATGCTCAGCGACTCAAAAAGCTCCTGCCTGGACCTTCTTATCTCGCTCACCAGCAGCCCCGACGATACCTCATCATAATAAATATCATCCTCGTCCGCATTTGTCACCAGACTGATGCTTCCGTCGTCCTCAAACACAATATAAAACAATCCCCCAACCTCTTCCGTGAACAGCACACAGATAATGTGCAGCTCATCCTTTATCGACTGAGGCAGCTTCTCAAACTTCTCATTAAAATAATACTTCTGCTCGTACGCATTTGCGCCGCACAGCACGATCCTGTTTTCGTCCATAGTAGTATATCCTAATATTCATAAATACTCTTATTATTATAGATTCAGGCGGTGCCGGATACATACACACTCACCGTACATCCGGTATTTTCCATAATTAAATATACCCATAAATTCCACGAACAGAAACCTCCCCGGCGTAAATTGCTTCGAGCTTTCCATCCGTTCTTTCCACCATCAGCTGCCCGTTCTCATCGATCCCCAGCGCCTTCGCCGTGTACTCCCCCTTCGGATCGAGTACTCTCACTTCTCTCCCCTTATTTACAAGCAGCTCCTCGTATCTGTCCTTTATTCCCGACAGATTCCCTTTTTCCAGGTATTCCTTGTAAAATCCGTCAAAATACCTGATTATATTCGCAACCAGCGCACTTCTGTAGGTGTTGGTGTTCCACTCGTTGTCGATACTGGAAGCGATCTTTGATATCTCACCCTCAAACTCCTGCTTCTTTACATTTATACCGACACCAATCACAATATAGTGAATGAAGCTGTCTTCCATGCTCATCTCAGTGAGTATCCCGCATATCTTCTTTCCGTTTATCACCACATCATTGGGCCATTTGATCCCCACGTCCGGCAGCTCTTCACTCTCTTTTTTCGGCATAAGGCCTTTCACTCCAAGCGCAACGGAAAGCGCCATCAGCAAAGTGACCATCGGTCCCTTGGCCGGAGAGATATCAGGCTTTAACATAAGCGAAAAGTAAGCATTCTTTCCGGGAGGGCTGACCCAGCTCCGACCGCGCCTGCCGCGCCCGGAATTCTGTGAATCCGCTACCACCAGCAGGCCATCCTGCTCTCCCTCTTCCGCCATAAGCTTTGCGTCGCTGTTGGTGGAACCTGTCTCGGAGTAAAACACCACCTTGTGAGATAATTCACTGCCGAGAAGCAGAGCCTCTATCTCTCTTTTGATAAAGATGTCCTTATTGCAGGCAACCAGCCTGTATCCGCGGTTTCTGACAGCTTCTATCTCATACCCGTCCTTTTTGAGGGACTCGATTGCCTTCCATACGGCATTTCTGGACACGCCGAAGCGCTCGCACAGCTCCTGTCCCGATATATATTCATTTGTATTTCTAAGTAGGTTCAGAATATCCGATTTCATAAATTAATTATACTGTTGCATCTATTACGGCTTTTATAGTATGCATCCTGTTCTCAGCCTCTTCAAACACGCGGCTCTGAGACGATTCGAATACTTCGTCGGTTACTTCCATCTCGGTGATCCCGAATTTCTTTCCCACTTCAGCGCCGATCTTGGTCTTAAGATCGTGGAATGCGGGCAGGCAGTGCATAAAGATGGCTTTATCCGAAGCATTCTTCATGATGGCGGAATTCACCTGATAATCCCTAAGATCAGCGATCCTCTCGGCCCAGATCTCATCGGGCTCGCCCATTGACACCCACACATCGGTGCAGACCACGTCGGCGTCTTTGGTTCCCTCCATTGCATTCTCGGTGAGGGTGATGCTTCCTCCGGTCTGCTCTGCTATCTTCTTTGCGGTATCTATCAGCTCCTGCACGGGCCAGTACTTCTTTGGAGCACAGCCGTTAAAGTGCATTCCCATCTTTGCACAGGCGATCATAAGCGAGTTGCCGGTATTATAACGGGCATCCCCCATATAAGCCAGCTTTATGCCCTTAAGATGACCGAATTCTTCCTTTATGGTCAGCATATCCGCCAGCATCTGAGTGGGATGAAACTCGTTTGTAAGGCCGTTCCATACAGGTACTTTTGAGTATTTGGCAAGCTCTTCCACTATCTCCTGACCGTATCCGCGGTATTCTATACCGTCAAACATACTCGAAAGAACGCGTGCGGTGTCTGCGATCGATTCCTTCTTGCCTATCTGTGATCCCGAAGGGTCAAGATACGTCGCACCCATCCCGAGGTCATGGGCTGCCACCTCAAACGAGCATCTCGTTCTGGTGCTGGTCTTTTCAAATATCAGGGCGATATTCTTGCCTCTGTGATGATCCACGGGTATGCCTTTTTTCTTTTTTTCCTTAAGATCCGCCGCAAGCTCAAGCAGATATTCTATTTCCTCCGGCGTATAGTCAAGCAGTTTTAAGAAGTCGCGTCCTTTTAAATCCATTTTTTTCTCCTTTTCCGGATCGTATTATTAGAATTTCTCGGGATCCAGTCTCGCTTCTGAGTCTCTGATATCCATGTTCACTATTGAATCGTCGGGCCTTACGATCACCATATCCTCTATAACTTCGGTGATCCTCACAACCGTTCCTTCGGGCAGCACAACCCCGTTTTCGTTGCATCTGGCATTCCACTCACGGCCTCTTATTCTCACCAGACCTATTCTTTTGAGATTATCAACCTCACTTATGACAAGTCCCCTCTCACCCACAAGAGTCTGCTCCCGGTTCCTGCGTCTTTTAATATCATAACTTCGCTTTACCCGGGGTCTTACAAGTGCAAAAAGAATGAAGCTCATACCCGCAAATACTATAAACTGAAGCCACACGGGAGCGTTCAGCGCAGCGCAGACCGCCGCAGCCCCGGATGCCACAGCCATCCAGACCGAGGTGATCCCTGTCGTGATTATCTCGATCACAACAAATATTATGAGCATTATCAGCCATATTACCAGCCAGGACGTGTTCATTCTTTCTCCTGATCCTTACTTTTCGCGGCGTTGCCGCTTTTTATCACATTTTCTTGATTCTGTCTACAGCTTCAATGGTGGCTTCCTTTGTTCCGAATGCCGTAAGTCTGAAATAAGTCTCTCCGGAAGGACCGAATCCCGATCCGGGTGTTCCTACCACATTTACCTTCTCAAGCAGATGATCGAAGAACTCCCAGCTGGTCATGTTATTCGGAGCCTTCAGCCAGATATAAGGTGCATTCACACCTCCGGATACGGTGTATCCGGCTTCCTTTAATCCGTTGTATATATATCTCGCATTATCCATATAGTATGCGACCTGAGCCTTTAGCTGCTTCTTTCCCTCTTCGGAATAAACCGCTTCACCCGCTCGCTGTATGATATACGGAGCACCGTTGTATTTGGTCCCGTGTCTCCTTGCCCAAAGCGGATGAAGCTGCACATCCCCGGCTTTGAGTTCCTTGGGGATAACGGTAAATCCAAGTCTCACTCCCGTAAATCCGGCATTTTTGGAGAAGGATCTGAACTCTATCGCACAGGTTCTTGCCCCTTCACATTCAAAGATGCTGTGAGGAATATTATCTTCCGAAATATACGCCTCATAGGCAGCATCATACAGGATGATGGCTCCGATTTTATTGGCATAATCCACCCACTCCTGCAGCTGAGGCTTTGTTATCGCCGATCCTGTAGGGTTGTTGGGAAAGCACAGATAGATAAGATCCGGCGTTTCCCCCGGAAGCTCCGGCGCAAATCCGTTATCAGCGGTACAGGGCATGTAGATCACATTGCTCCACACTCCGCTGGCAGCATCATAATCTCCGCATCTTCCCGCCATAACGTTTGAGTCCACGTACACAGGATAAACCGGATCGCACACCGCGATCTTATTATCGAGGCTGAATATTTCCTGGATGTTGGCGCAGTCGCTCTTAGCTCCGTCCGATACAAAGATCTCGTCCGTTCTGATATCGCATCCCCTCGATCTGTAATCATTTTCCGCTATGGTGTTTCTTAAGAATTCATATCCCAGATCGGGTGCATACCCTTTAAAGGTCTCTCGCACTCCCATCTCGTCCACGGCTTTGTGAAGCGCATCTATGATGGCCGGTGCCAGAGGCTGGGTGACATCCCCTATTCCAAGCCTTATTATCTTTGCTTCGGGATGTGCCTCACTGTATTCGCGTACCTTTTTTCCGATGGTGGAAAAAAGATAGCTTCCGGGAAGTTTCAAGTAATTGTCATTTGCCTTAACCATGATGTCTGTGTTCTCCTGTTGGTTTACATAACTTAAATGCTTATTTCATTTCTTCGGTTTACATAATATAGTTAACATAATTCAAATATTCCTGTTCCGGTTTCCATAATTCAGTTTACACCGCGGTTATTTCGCCCTCAAACACGGTTGTGGCGGGTCCGGTCATGTAAACGAGGTTTTCTTTGCGATCCCACTCTATTTCCAGATCTCCTCCCAAAAGATGTACGATCACCTTGTCATCGGTAAGCCCGTTCAGGATGCAGGCCACGGCTGTGGCGCATGCTCCGGTTCCGCATGCAAGGGTTTCTCCCGTGCCTCTCTCCCACACTCTCATATTTACTTCCCCGCGGTTTAACACCTCTGCAAACTCGGTATTGGTCCTTCGGGGAAACATTTCATGATTCTCAAAATAAGGCCCGATCTTTTCGATCCCGAGTTCCTTAACCCCGCTCATGAACACCACTGCATGGGGATTTCCCATGGATACACAGGTCATCCTGTAATCCGTACCGCACACATTTATGGGAACATCTATCGCCGTCTCACCGTTTCCGGCTTTCACCGGTATCTCCTCCGGCTTTAAAACGGGAGCTCCCATATTCACGCGCACTCTTTCAACCTCTTCCCCGTTGGGAAAGCTTTTGTTCTCTCGCGTGAACAGGTCCAGGTATCTGACCTTGCCTCCGCTTATGATACTCACCTTTTTTGACGAAGTAAGCCCCTTGTCATAAACATACTTCGCCACACATCTTATGCCGTTTCCGCACATTTCGGAGTAGCTTCCGTCGGCATTATGCATCTCCATCTCAAAATCGGCTTCATCCGAGGGATTTATAAAGATCACTCCGTCCCCGCCGATTCCGAAATGTCTGTCACTCAGCTTTCTGATCAGTTCCTCCTTTTTATCCGAAGGAATGATCTCCTCTGCTCCGTTAACATATACATAATCATTTCCGCAGCCGTGCATTTTAGTAAATTTCATGATCATTGCTCCCATCATCCTATAAGGGTCAGCACTTTCCCCGCGGTCTCCACAAGGTCGGAGCCGCTTTCCATGCTCACTCTCTGGATATATCTGTGGGCTTCTTCTTCCGTGAGATTATTCTTCTTCATCAGAAGATTCTTCGCCTCGTTTATTATCTTAAGATCTTCTTCGCTTCTCTTTCTCGGAGGGACCGGTGAACGCTTCTTTCGCCTCAGGATATCATCTGTCATGAGCCCGATCTTTTTGATCAGCTCCGATGTCTGAAGCGGCATGGTCAGCTTTGATATGCCGTTTCCGTAACAGTCGTCGGAGTTTTTCATCGACACGAGCACCAGCATTTCAAAGCCGGAGTGAAGGTTTTCGCGCAGCTGTGAATACATCATATCCTGCAGCTTGTAACCGCATATGACTATCCCGTAATCAAGCGAGTCGGCTTGGGTTATCGTCTGGGCGCCGTTTGCGCACACAAAGAATTTCCTGTAGCCGCTCCTTGTCAGGATAGTTTTTATCCCGGCGGATTCTTCCGGTTTGGAGAGCGCTATTATTATGCCTACCACTTAGTAACCTCTCAATATCTGTTAAGATATTCCGAAAGCTCCCATTCCGAAACGAATGTATTATAATCGTCCCATTCTTTCTTTTTCAGCCAGATATACTTATCAAAGGCGTCATCGCCGAGCACCTGTCTTATAAAAGGATCTTCCTCCGCTGCCTTTATCGCTTCGCTGAGATTCTCCGGAAGCCTCTTTATCCCCGCTTTGCTTCTCTCCTCAGGGCTGAAGGAGGCGATGTTTCCGTCCACAGCCTCGGGCGGCATGATCTTTTTCTCAATGCCGTCAAGCCCTGCAGCAAGGCAGAGTGCCAGAGCAAGGTAAGGATTGGATGCGGCATCGGCGCTTCTGAGCTCTATCCTGATCTTGTCGGCGCTGAGCGCTCTTGCGATCCTGATCATCTGATTTCTGTTCCTTGCACTCCATGCAATGTAAACAGGTGCCTCAAATTCAGGAAGAAGCCTCTTGTATGAATTGACAAGGGGATTGGTAAACACGCTCATTCCGCGAAGATGCTCCATCAGTCCCCCGATGAACATATATGCTTCCTTTGAGAGGCCGTATTTATCCGAAGGATCCGAAAACAGGTTTTTTCCGTCCTTCTTAAGTGACATATTGATATGCATGCCCGATCCGTTAACGCCGTTCTTGGGCTTGGGCATAAAGGTGGCGTGAAGGCCGTGACGCTTGGCTATGGCACGCACTGCAAGCTTGAAGGTCTGAATGCTGTCTGCGGCGGTCATGACATTTTCATAGCTCAGGTCTATCTCATGCTGCGCCGGAGCAGCCTCGTGATGGGAAGCATCTATCTCGAAGCCCATATCTTCAAGGTTCATTACGATATCCCTGCGGGCGTTCTCTCCCTCATCAAGAGGTCCCACATCATAGTATCCCGCCTGCTCATGAGTCACTACCGTGGGGTTTCCGTTTTCGTCCGTCTCAAAAAGGAAAAACTCACACTCCGGTCCCACCTCGAATTCATATCCCTTTTCGGCAGCGGCCTCCGCCGTCTTTTTGAGGATATATCTGGGACTGCCCGTTGCGGGCTTTCCGTCCGGCATGCAGATATCGCAAAGGAGTCTGGCTACTTTGCCCTGCTGCGGTCTCCATGGAAGTATCTCAAAGGTTGAATAATCCGGGACAAGTATTCTCTCGGAGTCCGTGATCCTCGATATTCCATCAGCCCTTGACAGATCAAATCTGCACCCGTTTTCAAGCACACTTGCGATCTTACCGGCAGTCACGGCAATATTCTTAAGAGTGCCGTGGATGTCCGTAAACTGCAGCTTTACAAATTCTACATCTTCATCTTCAAGGAGTCTTAATACATCTTCCATCGTGTAATTGTTCATCTTGTCCTTCATCCTTTCGCCGTCGCCGGTATTTATCACTGTCCGCCACTCAGCTGCCTGACATTTTACTTCCCCGCATCCTTAAGAAGCTGTGTCAGCTCCTCAGGAGTAAAAACATATTTCGAATTGCAGAAACTGCAGCATGTCTCCACGGGTTTACCCTCCGCGATCATTTCGTCCAGATCTTTTCTTCCGAGGCTTAAAAGCACTCTTTCAAGCCTTTCCCTGCTGCAATCACATCTGTATGCGCAAGGCATCCTGCCCGTGATCTCCACATCAAACCCTGCAAGCACTCTCTTTAACATATCCTCCGGTGTATCGCCGCTCTCAAGCATCTCCGTCACCGATGGGATGCTCTTTATGTTTTCCTCCAGCTTTTCAATACACTCATCACTTGCATCCGGCATCAGCTGTATGATAAAGCCGCCGGCTCTTCGCACCGTGTTATCACGGTTCATCAGCACTCCCAGCCCCACCGATGAAGGGATCTGCTCAGATGCCGCAAAATAATAAGTGATATCCTCCGCTATCTCCCCCGTCTGCAGGTCTACTTCTCCCACGTATGGTTCCTTCAGGCCAAGGTCCTTGATAACCCTCAACGTACCCGGCCCGACTGCTCCCGATACATCCAGCTTTCCGTTCGGCTTGGCCGGTATCACCACGCCCGGATCGATGGCATATCCTTTAACATTAGCCCTTGAATCCGCCGTAACCGTTATCCCCTTTGCGGGGCCTGCGCTCTTTATCTGGATCGTGAGAATATCCTTATCGCCTTTCATCATCGATCCCATCATTGCCGCAGCTGTAAGCGTCCTTCCGAGAGCTGCACTCATCACGGGGCTTGTGTTATGTAAACTTCTTGCCTCTTCAACCATTTCTCTGCTGGTACATCCGAAGGCTCTTATCTGCTGCCCTGCTGCCAGGGCGCTTACTATATGATCTTCCATAAATCCTTCTTTACCTTTCCCGACTATGCGCGGCCGCCTGTTTCCTTAAGACACTTTGCCACAACATATATCCTCTGGCTTGCTTCTTCGATCTCCCCTTCCGTTTCGGAATCGGTCATTTTTATCAGTTCAAAGCCCGTTTCGGAAAGCATTTTTCCTATCACCTCGGGAGTGTATCCCTTCTGATAATGAGTTTCCTCGAATCTTTCATACTTTCCCGACTCATCCCGCACATAAAAAGTCAGATCATACTCATTTATCCCACTCTCTTCGTCGTATTCGTTTTCCCAGATGAAACTGCAATCCTCGCGGTTTTCCGCTATCGTACCGTCACCTATGATCTCGCGGTATTTATAATCCGTGTTGAAATCAAAAATGAAAAGCCCCCCGGGATATAAATAATTGTGAACCAGCCCGAATACCTGCTCAAGCTCCTCATCCTCGAGAATATAATTGAGCGAATCACACACACTCACCACAGTCCCTACAGTACTGTACAACTCAAGTTCACGCATGTCCTGATTCAGATACAATATCTCCGAACCGCTCTCCTGCCTCTTTTCCATTGCGATCCCGAGCATATCCTCCGAATTGTCGATCCCTATCATATCGAAGCCACTATCGTAGAGCATTTCCGTGAGAGTACCCGTTCCGCATCCCAGATCCACCACAAGATTCCGCTCCGACTCCAGCCTTGCACTCTCATCCGCTTCATCCCCGGATACACCATTCATCTCCGTTTTCTCTGAGGACGTCCCATCCGCTTCTGCCTCAGCGAACTCCTCCGACTTTTTCGGCACTCTGCTAACCCGTTTTGATATCCCATACCTATCTATTGATGCACATATCCTCTCGCACCACTTTTCATACGGAACATCATCCATAAGCTCATCATATACTTCTGCGAATCCAGTATAACTCTCACCCATTTTTATCTTTATCTTTTTGCTTTATCTTTGCTTTTATATGGCATTTTTGCCTTTATCTTTATCTTTTCTCTTTTACTTGGTCTTTTGCTTTTGTTCTTGGTCTTTTACTTTTGTTCTTAGTCTTTTACTTTTGTTCTTGGTCTTTTGCTTTTATATATGTTATCTTTTTATCTTCTGTTTTCTTACTAACCAGCGGGTGTAGCTTGTATATGACTTAAGCGGACCGTCCGCAGCGTCGGCACTTAACGAGAACGCAGTTCGAGTTTAGTACCGTTACGCGAGGACACCGGCGATAGCGTAGTCCGCGTAGTCATATACAAGCTGCAGCTGCGTCACTAAGTTTCTTAAATTATATAAATGCAGCTACATCACTAAGTTTCTTAAATTATATAAATGCATCTACATCACTAAGTCAGCTTTCATCAGATAAATATCCCCAAGAGTCCATACGAAAGTATCGACACGATCACCGTCGCTATCGCGATCCCCACAAGCTCCGCAATTATCGCCTTCTTAAAATCCACCTCCAGAAGCGCCGCTATCAGCGATCCCATCCACGCTCCCGTTCCCGGGATCGGAATTCCCACAAAAAGCATAAGTCCCACAAACTCCCCGTTTGCGATAGCCGTGCTCTTCTTCATCGCACGTGCCTCAAGCTTTTCTACCAGCTTGTGGAACAGCTTTGTCTTACCCAGCCACTTGAATATCTTTTTGATAAACAGAAGAATAAGCGGGATCGGGATAATATTTCCCAATATACAAAGAGGTATTGCCTTGATGAGAGGAAGATTCAAGAACTTGGCCACAAACAGCCCGGCTCTGAGCTCCAGTATCGGAAGCATCGATACAAACACAACCACCAGCTCGGCGGGAATGTACTTTCCGAGAGATTCGGCAAATCCTGCCGCGATCCTTTCGGTGAATGAAAGCTTCTCCTCGGGCTCCTCTGAGGCTGCGGTGACGCTCTCCTCACTCTGCGCTGCCACACTCCTCATACCGGTCATTCCCGGAGATGCCAGAAATGATACCGTAAGAACTACAAGAGTCATAAGTATCATGGCAGCGCTTTTGATGGTTATTGATATTGTATTGTTTTTCATTTTCTATCTTTCCGTTTCGTTTTTATTTTTTTACCCCAGATATGCCTCCAGAGTGGAGATAAGCACCTTCATCTGATCGTCCGTTCCGATCGTGATCCTCAAATGATTGTTTATCAGCGGCTTATCCCAGTATCTTACAAAAATATTATTGGCTCTCAGATATCCGAATATATCCTTTGCCGGCACTTTTTCATGCTCCGCAAAAATAAAATTCGTCATGGAATCCGGGAAACTGAATCCCAGCCTTGTGAGCTCTTTCTTGGTCCATTCTCTGGTCTCGATGATCTTTCCGGTGATCTCCTTAAAGTACTTATCGTTTCTGACCGCTGCGGTACCCAGCACCAGTGAAGGCAGATTCATCGTGTAGGAATTGAACGAGAACTTAACGTCTCTCAGGTACTTTATCTGTGCTTCGCTTCCTATGGCAAAACCAATCCTCATTCCCGCCATCGCGCGCGATTTGGAGAAAGTCTGAACGATCATAAGATTGTCATATTTCTCGAGAAGCGGCAGCGCGCTCTCTGCGCCGAAATCGATATACGCCTCATCCACAATGACAAGCACATCCCTGTTAGCCTGAATTATCTCCTCTATCACTGAGAGCGGCGCATACAGTCCCGTGGGGGCGTTGGGATTGGCAATGATGATCCCGCCGTTTTCCTGCTTAAATCCGTCAACGTCCAGAGACCAGTCGCTCTTAAGCGGAACCGTTTTGTAAGGGATCCGGTAAAGGTCGGCCCACACATCATAAAAAGAATAGGTGACATTCGGAAACAAAATAGGCTTGCCGGAATTGAAGAAGGTCAGAAATGATAAGCAAAGCACATCATCCGATCCCACTCCCACAAACACCTGCTCGGGCTTAACCTTGTAATACTCCGCAAGCACATCCACCAAAGATGTGGCATTCTGGTCCGGATACAGTCTGAAAAGACTGCTGTCCATGTTCTCCATAAGCTTTGACACCTCCGGTGCCGGCGGATAAGGGCACTCATTGGTGTTAAGCTTGATTATGTCTCTTCTCTGAGGCTGCTCCCCTGCCACATAGGGCACAACCTTTCTAACATTATCTTCCCACATTTTTCCTCGCCTCGAGTTCATTTTTATAAAATGCGGCCTGTGCCGGATCACCGCTCGCTTTGCATACCCTGATCAGATGTTCAAGAGGGTCCGTCGTATGGGACTGAAGCTTTATCACCGGCTCGGTCTCATATGCCGCATTGTAAAACCATATCTGAGCTTCTGCGTAATCCCCGGCCTTCTCATGGAAAAGCCCCATCTCATAACATATCTCGGAACACCCCTCACTGCCTGCCAGCACCTTGACCGCGTATTTGAAAAAGTCGGTCTGATTTCCCGCGATCCTTGATGCCCTTGCCGCAACAGTACACACCACCATGTGAAGGTTCTCATCCATGGGATTTAATTCATAATCCTTGAACAGCCCACAGCAGCTTACCAGCTCTTCATCCGTTCCTGCTATAAAAAGCTCCTTTGCGAACATGTCCCACAGCCTCGGAGAAAGCTCCTGTCCCTTTTCCAGCTTCTCCCTGAATATCGCAATATCTCTCCCCGCATGCACATCATGGGGCTTATGGGTGATCACTATATCACTGTCAAACACCACCGGATCAAGCCTTACCTGCTCATGCACGGGTTCGATCCATGTAAACTGCCTCAATCTTTTAAAAAGCTTGGGGCGGTATTCTTCATCGAAGTTGTATACAGTGCCGTTCTCCAGCTGGTTTCCGTACTTCATCTGCACGATCTCTATCTCCGGGATCAGGCTCGCCTTTAATATCTTAAACTTCTGCCTGTTCAGATCATCGATCATCTCGTCCGCGTCAGCCGAGTAGATATAATCCATGCTCGCAAGCGAAAAAGCATAATTCCTTGCGGCAGCGAAATCGTTTATCCACTCAAAGTCATAGATCCTGTCCGTGTAGGCGGCGGCGATCTTCTTTGTCGTATCCGACGAACCGGTATCAACGATTATGATCTCATCCGCAATGTCTTTAAGACAGTCCAGACACCTTGCAAGCACGGCTTCCTCGTTTTTTACTATCATGCAAACCGATATAGTCATCTTATCACCCGAAACCCTTTAAAACACCCTGAAAAACACCCACATAGAACAAATCCAAAAATCCGTTTTATTTTACCATAAAAACCGCATCTTTAGCAAGGTTATTGAGCGCTCTCGGGGTCTGTTGGCCGGTGTTTTATTTCCTATATCTATAGCTGGCCATAGCCGGAATAAATTGTCAGATTATTTAGCGATTAGACTGACATTGTGCATATTATACAAAACATACGTTCCTGAGTTTACAAAAGTTTTTTCCGGAATTTACATAATATCAAGTGGATACTGTGAATAAATAAGTGAATAATGTCTATTTTCGGTATTTTTTTCCGGGTCTATGTGGATAACTTTTTACGTAAACGATTTCGTACAATTCATTCTTTCAAAAAACTTTGTGCAAAATGTCAAAAGCACCCATGAAACTACTCATGAGTGCTTATTAGCAA
Organism: uncultured Lachnospiraceae bacterium; assembly: GCA_947164865.1. GTDB lineage: Bacteria > Bacillota > Clostridia > Lachnospirales > Lachnospiraceae > AC2028. The sequence continues at coordinate 39,589 of CAMUYA010000003.1, read as the reverse complement.
TCACATTTCGTCCTTTGAAATGTGACGTTACTGCGCGATGCATCAACGCGCAGTAATGTGGCGAAGCCATTGCGACGGGCGTGCCGTTCTTTGGCACGCCCGGTTTCCTTGGCTTATTCTTCATTAATACTGATCATATCAGCTATGATCCACTTCTCATTCTGATAGATGTAATAATACGTATTATGTGTGGTAACCGTAACAGTCATATCCCTCTTGGGTAGATACATGGTCTTGTTGAAATATACCACAACGGAATAGAAGTTGTCATTGTATCTGATGTAATCCGAAGTTGCCTCGTCCGAATACTTGGGCTCGGCATGTCCGCTGTACATCCAGAGGTCATGATCTATGTAGCTCTGGAAAAGAGGGATCAGGTAAGAATCCTCCGGGAATACTTCCCTCATGGAATTAAGGGTTCTGTCGCCGGCATATATCGCCGAGATATCCTTTGCATTCTTGATGGCGCTCTGCGCTATATCCTCAGGCACCTCGCTTCCGGTAAAGCTTGCGGAATACACATTTCCGTTTACCTCATAAGCAACCGGTGTTCCCGATGCATCCCTTATTTCGACCGTCGGATCCATAAGAAGGCCCGATACCTTGTACTTTACCTTCTTCGGTACGTCCACATACTGTGCGACTATCTCAAATTCTTTATAGTTCTCGGGCTCGCCGTCGAGCTCGCCTGCCTCAAGCTGGATACCGTTAACATAGGCTGTGTAAGTATCCGGTATCTCAATTCTCACCTCCTGACCGGTCCCGGCTTCGTATATCGGGGTTACCGAACCCACTTCCCAGTCCTGGGTGGTGAGGATATACATGAGAGGCTTAACATTTACAGCCTGAAGCTGAACCGTTGCGATGTGGAGCTCGCTGTCCCCTTCACCTGCGTAGAGCTCGTATACCGGAGCAAGAGCATCATAGCTTGTCTCGCTCTCTTTGTAAGTGATCTTCTTTCCGCTGATCGCTTCCGCAAAGGTATTCTTATAAATGTCGGGAGCCTCAAATCTGGAGGAGCCCTGAGCAAAGTCCATTGAGCTGATATCGCCGCTTTCGATAACTTTGACGAATTCGTCCATCTTATGGGCAGGCTGTGCTGCCTCGAAGTTATCCATATCCTTCCTTATAACACCGTTTATAAGGAATATCCAGAAACCTATGAATGCTGCTGCCAGCAATACGTAAACGATTAAAAACCTGAGGGTACTTTTCTTGATACGCATGGCTTAGTCCCTCCTTTCCACTACAAATGCAAGAGGAAGTCTCCATGAAGCATTTGAGTAATACAGTGTAACAGAGGTCTGTTCCCACTCTCCGTCAACATACATACAGGATGAGCTTCCGCCGTCAAGGTTTGCCACGTTAACGGCACCGTATTCCTGCATTATGGAGATGATGTCCGCCGCCGTTGCGCCAAGATGTCCGCCTGCTCCTCGTCCGTCGGTGGTAAGAAGGAGTACTGTTCCGTCAGCTTTCTGTCCGATAACGGTACGGGGGTTTGCACCGCTTCCGTTACCGCTTAAAGCGATGGATTCGCCGTTTATTATGAGCTTGGTGAAGTGGTTGTCGTCACCGTCCGCAATATCCTTAAATGTAACCGCATCGCGGATATCAAGCTCTGTCACAAGGTCCTTAAGAGAAGCCGCGCTCATTCCTCCCACATCTCTGATGATAAGGATGTTATCGCGGTTAAATCCGACCATTACATCACCCTGCTGAGGATTGTTATACTGGATCTCCCCATCGCACACAACAAGTCCCTTAGGCTGTCCGCCCTTGTTGCTGTCGGACTGATACTCTCCTCCGTTGATACCGCCGAGGTAATTTCCGCCCTCTACCAGTTCATCCAGAGTCTTTCCGTATTCCTTCCATGATCCGTCAAAGATCGTGGTGAGCTTAACCCTCGAAGGGTCATTTACTATCATCATCTTGGCAAGATACGTACGTCCCGATATCTCGACAAGCTCAAATCCGTTGATATCAAACTCCTCAGCGGGTTCTCCCTCGGTTCCGGCTTCAACGCTTTCCGCATCTCCGCCCACCTTGATCATCCCAAGGTCAACTTCGGCATCAAGAGTACCCATGCTGTTTTTGTTGGTGATCTCCTCTATCTCTTCGGTTGAGAGGAAGATCTTGTTTACAAACTTGAGCTGACCTGTCTCCTGTATGGTGGAAGCCATGAGGTTTCTGGCCGCATCGGGGCCGTTGTAGATATTGTGAAGCACAAAGTAGAGCCCGGTCACGCTGATAAGAAGGAATGTAAGCACCACAAGCGCTATCCTTCCGCCCACAAAGTCGACCGATCCGCCTGCTGCCATTCCGAGAAGTGCCGCCAGCACTATCGCTCCGATCACACCCGTAACAGCAGGTGGCATAAGGAACATGGCGCCGAGAACCGCTCCGATGGCCGCTCCGAACCCTGCTCCCACAAGAGCACCAAACACAGTAAATATAGCAGTGAGACCCTTGAATCTGAATTTCTTTTTCTTTTTGCCTTCGGAACCCTCTTCTCTGCCGTAGTGCGTCGTGCGCTTTTCGGGCTTCGAGCTTTTTGAGGACGAGCGGGTTCTGTCGGAAGAAGGCGCCGCAAATGCGCTCTTTTTATTTCTTGATTCGTAAGCGGCACTAAGATCCTCAAACATCAGGCCGTCATCCTGTTCTCCCGAATTCTTTGAAAAGCTCTCGCTGCTTTCCTCCTCTGTCTCTGGCGGATAATAATTGCCCTGCGTGTCATAGCATCCGCCTTCGGCATCAAAATAATTTCCGTCGGGATCGTAATATCCTCCCTCGGAATCATAATAATACCCGTTTTCGTCATAGTATCCGCCGGTGGCATCATGGTAATAGCCGTACTCGTCGTAATACCCGCCGTCGGAATCGTAACCTGCATCCGATCCGTTATCGGAACCAAATCTGCTCTTCATACTAAATCCCTTTATCCTTAATCTCCGGTCTTACTGCGCCTGGGCACAAAGACCAACAACCTATTTAAATACCCAGCGCTGCTGAACCTGATAGCTTGCAAGGAAAAGTATCACATCCACAACGGGCTTGTAAACCAGTCCCTCTATCACGTCGTTGCTTCCGAAAAGTGCCGTCATTCCAAACACTCCGGCAGCTGCGCATATCATCTGCACAAAGCAGAGCAGGTAGTACTTCCACATACTCTTTTTGAGAGTGGTATTCGATTCGAATACCGCATTCTTGTTGAGGAAATAATTGACTATGGACGAGATGATCCTTGCGACCACGGTCGCTATCAGCACTTTGAGTGCGACGGAATCGTTTCCTCCCGAAAAGATCCTCACAAAGAGCCTTCCTATCCTCGTCCCTATCTTGATATCATCCAGCATTCCCGTCCGTGCGAGCAGGATATTGAGCAGATTGAACAGCCCTATATCTATCACGCAGCAGATCAGTGAGCTCAGCGTATATCTGAAAATAAACTTTAAAATGATCCGGTATATCTTTATGGAATCGAGGAAAGGATTAAAATGTGTCTCCGAATTGTCCTCGATATAGATGGTCTCAATCTTTTCCTCTACCCATTCTATATGGTTCTTTCTGAGAGCAAAGAACATCTCTGTCTCATATTCGAACCTTTCTCCCTTGATCTGTGTCATCAGCTCCAGATACTGAAAAGGTATAGCTCTGAGACCTGTCTGGGTATCCGATATCTTCATCCCGCAGAACATGGAAAAGACTCTGCTGGTGGTGTTGTTACCGAAGCTGCTCTTCCACGGAACATCTTTCCCGCTGAAGTCCCTGCATCCGAGCACCACCTTATCCTTCTCGCGGATCATCCTCTCGGCGCACTTTAATATATCATCGGCTTTATGCTGGTTGTCACCGTCCACGGTGATCACGCCTGCGACATCCTTGCGGTTTTCCAGTACATATCCGAAAGCAGTCTTCAGGCCCCTGCCCTTTCCTTTGTTGACTTCGTGGGTGAGCACCGTTACCTCGGGATGCTGCGCTGCCTTCTCAAAAGGAGCCAGATTCTCGGGTCTGCTGCCGTCGTTTACGATCACGATATCGGTAAAGCCCTTATCGATAAGACCGTCCACCACCATATTCAGTTTTTCGTCCGGATTAAAGGACGGTAATACAACCGTTACATTCATAAATAATCTGCCATTTATCAGTTCACACAATCCTAAAAATTATAACATAAGTCGATTCTGTTGTATAGCAGACAGATTTATTAAATTCCCTTAATCTTTATTGCCTTTTTTGTAAATATTACATTATATTAGAAAATGGATGACCGGTAAGATCTTACATATCCGTTTACACTGTCAAGGGTTGGAAAATAAGAATATGGATTCAGTCAAAAAGCCTTCTTCTATCTGGAAAAACCTTATATTTCTCTACCTGCGCTACATCCTCGTGATCCTCTGGATCGCGCTGATGTTTTTTATCGTATGGTTTTCCTCCAGGCCGGACTATGAATCCACCGAGCAGTCCATCAGAATAGGCAAGCTGGTCTGCCACCTGATCGTCAACGGATATGACGACCTGACCGAAACCGCAAAGTACGAATACGCGGCAGCCATCGATCATATAGTAAGAAAAAGCGCCCACTTCTGCGAATATGCGGCGTTGGGCGCTCTTACAATAAATGCCTCCTGGCTCTTTTTCGGATACCTGAGGATGAAATTCAAATGGAAGGGCTCAGCCTATTATCCTCTGATCGCGGCCATAGCATGGTGTATTCTCTTTGCCACTTCCGACGAGATCCATCAGCTCTTTGTCCCCGGAAGATTCGGATCTGCCGCCGACGTAATGCTGGATACCATAGGGGCGGTTGTGGGGATCATGATCCCCACTGTCATCCTGTCTGCGCACCGTCATGCATTTCCACCTTCCCGGAAGGAAGATGCTTGATCAGCATATCCTCCAGTTCCGTGCCTCTTACGGGCTTGGAAAGATAATCCGTAAATCCTATCTTAAGATACTCCTTGTCGGCTCCGTTTATCGCATTTGCGGTAAGCACAACGACGGGAGTTTCCATATTTGCACTGTCCTTTTTTATCTCCCTGAAAGCTTCGACACCGTCCGGTGCGGGCATCATATGATCCATCAGTATAAGGTCGAATTTCTCGGTCTTACATATATTTATCGCTTCTTTTCCGCCTCCTGCGGTCTTTACCTGCATCTGGTTTTTGGAAAGAAGTGCCTGTACCACCTTGATATTCATCGGAACATCATCCACCACAAGTATCTTCGCATCAGGTGCCACGAACTTCTCTTTATACTTTTTGCCTGCTTTCACCGCAGATGTGTTGAATTTGCCCGAAGGCGCCGCATCAAGCACAAGCTGGGGAATGATAACTGTAAAGGTGGAACCTGCGCCCTGCTTGCTCCTGACGGAGAGCTCTCCTTTCATCAGTCCCACAAGCTGCTTTGTGATGGCAAGCCCAAGGCCCGTACCCTCTATATTTCTGTTCTTGGATTCATCCACTCTTCTGAAGGCATCAAAGAGAACCTGCTGGTTTTCTTCAGAGATACCCACGCCGGTATCTTTCACATCCACCTTTATATTAATGCTTCCCGGCTCGTAATCATCAAAAGAAACCGATATGGTTATGCCACCTTCTCTGGTATACTTTACGGCATTTGAAAGAAGATTTGAAAGGATCTGTCTTATCCTCACCTCGTCGCCCTGAAGCTTGGCGGGAAGATTCTCGTCACATTCAATATTTAAAAACAGTCCCTTCTCTGTTGCCGTGGGTGCCATCATGTTGTAGCAGTCCCTGAGCACCTTATGAAAGCTGTAGGAATCAGGGATTATTTCCATTCTTCCCGCTTCGATCTTGGAAAAATCAAGTATATCATTGATCAGCGAAAGAAGGCTGTCCCCGGCCATTCTGATGTTTTCGGAATACTCCTTTACTTTGGGGTCATCCGATTCTCTGAATACCATCTCATTCATTCCGAGAAGGGAATTGAGGGGAGTCCTTATCTCGTGTGACATATTTGCAAGGAAATCACTCTTAGCCTTGCTGGCCTTATCGGCATCCTCTCGCGCTCTCTCAAGCTCTACCATTACCCTGTGTGCGGATGTGGTGTCATCTATCACAACATAGGCTCCGAGTATTCTCTTTTTCTTATCGAAGAACTTGTTGAGTGTGATAACAAAATGCTCTTCATGCCCGTCCTTCTCTCTCACATATTCTGTCGAGAAAGGTTTCGCTTCAGTGATCGTTTGTCCGCCGAGAATAGAGTTCAGCGGTTCCTTTGAGAGGTCAAAACTCTCCATATCAAATCCAAAATAATCCGATACAAAATGGTTGGTATAGAGACAATGCCCTTCAATATCAAACAGGATAAGGCCTTCCGACATTACCTGCACGGCATTTCGCATAACGGAACTTCGGATTGCACGGGGCACTCTCTTTTCGGCAAAATAGTAGATAAGCACGACACCAATGGGGTAGAACAGCACCGATATATCAAGAGGAAGGGAAAACAGCATGTATATTACATTAAGCAGAACTATAAACGTAACGACGAAAAAAATCGAGATATACCTGTTCAGATAATAGCTGTAGCTTTTTACTATCTTCATGATCAGGAATACAAACATCAGGATTATCATAAGATAATCCAGCGTAAGATGGACATTGAAAAGAGGATGCGGGCTGGTCAGATAAAATACCACGCCCGTTTTGCTGTATTGCTCTGTGATCTCAAACATATGTCCGAATACGATATTAAGAAAAATAGACAGCGTATCCAGGATCAGGATCACCCGCATGGGGATGCCGATAGTATCCCTGATCCTGTCATGTCCCGTATAAATGCTTACAAATCCTCCGAGGAACATGATCGTCCAGTCGATGGATGAAAAGTAGAAACAGTATGCGATCTCTGCCATCACGGGATGAACCGAGAATGCAATAAAAATATTGGCTATGATCGAAACAGTAGCAAAGAGCATAGTCTTGGAAAGCCATCTCATATAGACATCTTTAACCTTTTTGACTGCTCTGTTCGTAAAGAACATAACAACAATAGCTATGATATTCAGTATTGTAAAAGCTATCTTACCGTACACTTACTCTGCCAATCTCCCTATATCCATCCGCCATCTATAGTGATCACCTGCGCCGTCATATACACAGGTGCTTCCGCTACCTTCAGCACCAGATCCGCCACTTCCCCGGGGGTTCCGATCCTGTCTGCGGGTATCTCATTTATAACCGCAGCTTTTTCTTCCTCGGAAAAGCAGCTGTTCATTTCGGTGTCTATCATACCGCAGGCAATGGCATTTACCGCTATATTTGATGGTGCGAGCTCCTTTGCCAGCGCTTTTGTCAGGCTGTTTACGCCTCCCTTCGAGGCGCTGTACGCAGCCTCCATGGAAGCCCCGGCGTTACCCCACACCGATGAGATATTGATGATCCTTCCGCTCCCATTTTTAAGCATAAGGGGAACAGCCTGTCTGCAGTTATAAAATACGCCAAAAAGATTGGTTGACATAACTTTTTCCCAATCTTCGTCGCTCATTTCATGAAGGAGCCCGACATAGGATACTCCGGCGTTATTTACAAGAAGATCAAGGCCTCTTTTTCCGTCTCCGAACACATCCTCAAAGAGCTTTGCCGTATCTGCGCTGTTACCTGCATCACAACTCCTGCAAATACAGTTTACACCATATTTGCCCTTAATGTCATCTGCTAATTTCTCAAGCGCATCCATGGATGCGGAGCATGTCAGCACCAGATCGTATCCCGCCTGCGCAAGCCTGCGTGCGACAGCCTCCCCTATTCCCCTTGAGGCTCCCGTGACGAGAGCCGTTTTCCTCCCGGAAGAATTATCCATATATTTTTCCCTCGTTTATATATGCACTTATACTTTTTTTATCTATATTCGAGTCTCTACCGACAATAGCTTCCGTGAGCGCACCATGTAGCGCCGCCGGCACTTGGCGAAAACAAGCGAAGCGCAGTTTGCGCCTAGTACCGCTGCGTGTCGCGGTATGAGGCGCGAGCCGTGTGCGCGGCGGAACTATTGTCGATTGAGACTCGTTTAGGATCATATATGTTTTTCCGCAGCCTCAAGGCTCTCATACCCGTAGAGCCTGCAGCTGTTCTCCATGGTCATCCTCGCCAGATTCTTCCCCTCCTGCGCCAGCTCTATGATAAATTTGGTATAGAGCTGCAGCATTTTATCAGAGTATGTCCCGATCTCACCGCGCAGATAAGTCTCGTATGATGTATTGTAGCTGCTGTCATCATAGGTGTGGACACTCCTTGCCTTGCCTGCAAGATGCGGATACTGCTCGCAGAATTCCTCCATCCAGCCCACCTGAATGCGGCATATTTCCTCGATGATAGCCTTCTGCTCCTCAGTATGTGGCGGAAAATTATCCTTGATCTCCTCATACCTTTCAGGCGCGGTGCTCTCCATCATGCGGCCGTACTTCTCGGTGATGAGATTGTGCCCCAGCTTCGTTTCTCTTTCAAAGTCGTACAGATACTGAAGTAGCATCGTGCGGTTCCATGTGAGATACTGGCTTCTTCTCATTATTCCGAATGTGGGCCAGTCGTTCTGACATGATGCTCTGCCGCCCTCATTCTGTACCTTGTCAAACGCCGCAAATTCTGCTTTGGCTATCACCATTGTGAGCTCTTCGTTACTCTCTGCGCTAAAGAGACTCTTCATCATAAGCTCTTCCGTATGATGATCCAGATAGGGATCCGTATCACTTATGATATCGGAGGCATATAGAAGCATGGCAAGATTTGCTCCCGCGCCCTCAAATATATTGGCGGTGCTCATCATCTCTTCCGCCGCACCGGTACCGGCTTTGGAAATAGATAAAAGTTCTATCATCTCTTCGAGGAAGGCGTCTTTACCTCTCAGATCCGAAATACCCTTAAACAGCCACTTATCGTGAGGCGGGAAGGCATTCTGTGCGTAATATACGATCTTTGCCGCCGCACGAAGTGCATCACCTTTCATTATAAGGGATGTCAGATAATCCCCCCGCTTTGCACATCTGAGGTAATTATACTGCCCGGCCTGAGAAAACTCCGCGCAGGCCTGAGCCAGCTTTCTGTAAAGAATACTCTCGGGGTAACCCTTTGCCACTTCGCCTCTGAGTGCGGTTATGATACCCTGCGGGTCACTCCAGACTTCTCCGTTTACAAATGCGGAAAGAGATGCGTCTGATACAGCAGTCCAGTCTATATCATTTCTGAACGGGTTCATACTCTCACACGGAAGTTCGCTGTCCGAACCGGTTTCAAGCTTAGCATCCTTAGGCAATGCGATCTCTTCGTATTCCTTCTTCCACGCTCCCAGATGCTTTCTGCAAAAATCGGATATCTTTATTATTCCTCGCCTGCCGACTCCGCTTACATCCTGCGCACGTCTGTATCCTGCATATTCCCGGGGAAGCTTTCCGTAAAACTCCTCCAGCTTTTCACCGATCTTTTCATAGGTGTCATCCGTCACCCAGATGCACACTTCAGGCCCCCAGTCGTGATCACGGGATATCTCATCATCATATCCGTAGCAGTCCGAGCCCTCTCCTGCAAGTCCCACGGCAAGCTTATCCAGCCATTCGGGGAAAGCCTCCTTCAGCGCAGGGAGCACGATATCCTCATAATATCCCCTGCAGATATCTATTCCCTTTACTGCTTCTCTTCCGTTATCTTCATCTTCATTACGTCCTTCGCCGGATAAGCGGCGGCTGTCTGTCTCCGCATCAATATCCGCCCGGCTTTGTGCCCCTTCTTCCTCTGAAAGCGCCGCAAGGCACTCGTCATAATTGCTCTTTATCCTCTCATAATACGCATTTTTTCCAAGGGAGCTTTCCATTACATTCATTGCATCCTTAAAAGCATCAGCTGCGAGTGCATATTCTTTTCTGATGTAATGATAGCTTCCAATGGCGGAAAGTGCAGCAGCGAAGTGTCCGTCATAAACCTCGAGATCCCGGAATATCTCTATCGCCTTTTCCGCGTTCTTATAGCCCTCCTCGAGCCTGTCTATGCGCATGCAAGTGGCCGCAAGATTGGCGCGGGATACGGCTTCCTCATACTTTCTTCCGCTTTTTGATACTATCTCTATCGCTTTTTTTAGAAGAACAGCCGCGCTCTCGAAATCCCCCGCCTCCTGATAAAGGAGCGACTCGTTATTGTACAGGCTTGCCATCAGGGGATCATCGGGCTTAAGCACCTTGGCATAGATATTTTCAACCCTTTTATAGATATTCCCGGCATCCTCGAGCCTGCCTCCGGTCCTGTATGCCGTGGCTATGTTTAAAAGAGAGGTAGCAAAGGGAACCGATTCTTCCGGAAGGATCCGCGATGCCACGGAATATATCTCATCCGCCACCTTATAAGCATCCTCAAAGCGGGATGATTCTCTGTAGTATCCTATCAGTTCGTTTAAAAGCTGCAATAAAGCTCCGCCATCGCCCTCGTCCGCCGCTACGCTTATGGCCCCGATAAGAAGTTCTTCCACTTCCTCCGCACGATTTTGCTCAAATAATTTATCTTCTGCTTCAAGAATTCCCGAAATGTCCATAGTGTATTCCTCTAACCTCTGTTAATACACAGATTGCTACGCAATCCTACAACCATTCGCAATCCGCTGATTTCCTTGCATGCAAGGAAATTGCTACTTGCTCATGTTTGTGAGAGTCAATAATAAAAAACCTCATTCGTGCAAGCACGATTCGCTTTTTTATTCTGACTCTTGTATTAACATAATACCGCGGCAACCTGCATATATCAAGTCGCCGCGGTATGATAGTTGTTTGTTTGAGCTGTTTTTTATCCTTTAAAATCGATGTGCTGCCCCACCATCAGCTCTTCCTGCGTCCTAACCGAGTTCATACGGTCATTCTGGTAATACTCATCGATCTTTTTCATGAGCTCCTCGACACTGTTGGCGGTGATTATAACCGTATCGTCATCGACTTCCTCAAGGTCGTCTCTCTCATTTGTTTTGCCGCTCTTAAGCTTTTCTTCGGCAGCTTCTTTTTCGGCCTTCTTTGCCTCAGCCTTCTTATCTTCCCTGTTCTGCTCGATCTTTGCTTCTATCCGGGCCTTCTGAGCCTCGGAAGTCTTCTTGAGCGCTGCGAAGAAAGTAGCTGTTCCGCCGTCATTCATCACAAGCCCGTAGCCCTTGACATTATCTCCCTGTCCCGAGCTCTCGACCTGTGCCTTGAGCTGCTTTAATCCCGATGCGGCATTCGCGATCATGCCTTCGTATTTCGCACGGAAATTCTCATCCTCGGCCATCCTCTCGATCTTTTCTTCATCGATAAGGACCACCATTCTGTAAGGATTTGCGAAGTTCCCTGCCATCGCTTTGGCATTTTCCTTCTGATCCTTGCTCACAAGGATAAAATCCATATTGCCGAATTTTTCCTTGAGCTCTTTGTAATAGCTTTCCGCTTTTTCCGAAAGCTGCGGTTTACCGATAGTCCTGCCGTAATCCGCTTTAGTGCCTTTTACGGGCGAGCTTTCGGCTTTTGCTCCCTTTACGGAAGCATCATCAGTTTTAACAGTCTCCCATGTGTTAGGGTAGCTGCCGCCGATGCCTGAAACATTAGTACTCATAGCATTACCTCCTTGTAGCTTTACGCAAAATCCGTTTTGCGTTGTACCATGCCTTTAGTTACCGATAAACAGATCGGCCGTTTCCGTTTATACTGTTTGAAATCCCGTCTTTCTTCAGCGTGCATATTCAGATAAGATTAGATTTCTAAGAAATATATCGGATACTTTAACCCGGGACTTTATACCAGTTTCAAAAAAATCTCTGTTTTTTCCGTTATTTTCCCGGCTTCTTTATCTTCACATCCGTGGCCTCACCGTCTTCGATAACGCAGGTTGATTTCTCTAGATCAAACCATGTCGGCGGAAATTCGTATGCATTTTCGGGCGCATCCTCCGGGTGTTCCTCAAGGTATTTTTCAATACATCTTCCAAGCCGGGAAAGAGTAAGCTCTGTAAGGCTTACCCTCTCCGTTGAGGAGGGTTCGGAATCGGCACGCTGTGCGGCCCCCGCGTCTATTCTTAAAGGTTCTTCCCTCTCCAGACGGATCAGAAGCTTCTCAAGCCCGTCGGCGGTATCTGCCGGCATCTCAGCTTCAAACGCCTCCGTAAACTCATTGCTCATCGGAAGACTTCCGCTCTCATCTTCCATATCCAGCACAAAGAGCCTTCCGCCACCGGAAGATCCTTCAATGCATTTATCAAATCCCTGATTCCTCAGGTAGCCTTCTCCCTCCGGGCAGACATAGTCCCATCCGTATCTGCGGGGCAGATAGGCACATAAATACCTGCAGCCGGCCCGGGAAGCAACCTCCCACACCTTTGACAGGAGCGCGTCTCCGTAGCCCTTACCCCTTTCTGCAGGCTCCACATACAGCCACCTGATTATCACTTCGCTGCCGTGCTGCGAACATATGATGAGTCCTGTCGGGACATCGCCCTCTTCGGTATCCTTCGCAGCTCCCAGGCAAAAATCAACTTTACCCTGCGTCTCCTCCAGCATTTCAAGCGGATCCAGTCCGGCAAAGTATGCTCTTTTTACGCTTGTTAAATTAATGATCTTCATTTGCCTCAGTCTCCAAATAGTTTCTCCTTGAGTCCTTCCCATATGATCTTTACGGAAGTCACAGGATCCAGCATCATTGTCACGCTTCCCTTTCTGTCGATCAATACATTTCCCATTATATCAAGGAATTCATCGGGAGCACTTTTGTTTATGACGTATGCGTCCTTCGCTTCGTCCCTCATTTTGCGCAGTATCTTCTTGCGCGCCTCCCAGACGAGCTCAAACACCTCATCAAACACCATTTTGATCTCCTGCTGTTTCTCTTCCGTTTTATCTGCGTCCTCCATGACCTCACCACAGAGCGCAAACAGCTTATCTGACTTTTCCCTGAGCTGCGTGCTGTCCTCCATACCCTTTATGCAGGATTCGACCGCAAGCTTTACAAATGAGAAATTCTGCTTTTTCAGATCCATCACAAGATCTTTTTCCAGCGGCAGCTTCCAAAGCATGGCATTTTTTCGTTTATTCTTGGTTTTTTCCACTTCCTTTTCGTTATCATCTTTGAGGGCGAGCCATACCTCATTTTCCAGCCGGTCGAGTTCCTCCTTTGTCACCTTCCTGTTATCCTGGGCGTCATAGAATCTCTGAAGCTTCTTCTCGGTCTCTGTCGCTTCGATCGAAAGGCTGAAGTCCGCATACTTTTTTACATTTGTTTTTAATGCTGTAATGACACTTTCAAGTGAATTGGCATTCTTAAGGATCGGATCGTTCTTTATCACCTCGTCATGAACCGCTTCATCATTGTCAACATCATAGAACATCCTCTCCATTTCTCTCATAAAGGTACTGATAAATTGTTTTTTGTCAGCATCCTGCTCTGCATCACGCAAGGCTGTCAGCGCGGGATACATCTCTTCAAAGGCATTGTCGTCATCGGCAAACTTCTGCTTCAGTTCTTCTGTGAGAGGTTCAGGTTCAACTCTGCCCGAAAGCATATCGTCCAGCTTCTTAAGCTCGGCATCAAGAGCTGCTATCGATGCATTATCCACCTTTTTAAGCTTGAATTCGGTCCGGAGATCATTTCTCCTTGTCTTATCGCGGAGCATTTGTCTGATATTCTGCTCCTCTTCCTGAAATGCCTTTGAGTCAGTGATCCTCAGCTCCGCGCTTATATTCTTCTTCAGTGTTTCTGCAGTGGCGGATCTGTTCTCAAACTTAACGGTCCTGATAGGATCAAGCTGTCTCTGATCCTCTGTGGATGAGTTGGTATCCAGCACCTTTTCGGTGTTGAGCCTGAGGATCTTAAGGTTATTGTTCATGTCATTGAGAGTATTTTGCAGTCGCATCTGGCAGGATGAAAAGTTGGCAATGGTGGGCGGAAGCTCCAGACCTATCTCCTGAGCTCTCACAAGTGCGGCAGCAATGCGTTCCGCAGCGGATTTCTCATTTCCGGTCTGCATGATATCCTCAAGCATCAGTGTCAGCTCATCGCGCTTTTCCTGATATACTTCCTCGGGAGTGTTTTTGAGCAACATATGGAAGCCGTGACGGAACTTATCCACATCGCCTCTGATGGCAGCTACCATCATTCTGATAATCTGTTTTTGTTCCTCAGGCTTCAATATGGTTGCGTTACCAAAGTCGATAACAGTCACTCCCGTATCGCTTATCATGATGTTTCCGGCATGCAGATCGCCATGGTAATATCCTTTTTCAAATATTCCCTGTGTTACCCACTTTTCCGAGAGCTGGGCCAACGCTGCCTGCCGCTTCTCCATATCGGAAAGCAGCTCCTTCATTCTGCTCTGGATCGCCTCGAACTCAAGCTTCTCATCATCCTTCAGATTGAGGCGGATCTTGTAGCTTCCATCCTCGTTTCTTTCCAGTACTTCTTTTCCCGTTTCTCTTCCTTCACTGTCTATTTCCTTTTTCTTATCACAGAATTTCCAGAGAAGCTTTTCCACCTCTTCATTAACGTCGCTCATGTAGCGCTTTACGGTTTTGCTGCCGGCTATTTCCATCACACAGGTATCACTGGTAGGATCTACAAGGTTGGACAGCTTCATGGAATCTGAGACATTTTCTTTGTACTTCTTCGTGTCCTTATCGTAGATCTGTTCATCATAAACCTGTCCCTCACGGCAGTTTTGAGCCTCGATGTTAAGGTCAAGTTCCTCCTCTATCCTCTGCAGATTGCCTGTATATGTGGCTTCCATTCCCCCCATGACTTTATTTTTTCGCTTCTGAGCGATCTCAAAGGGATGCATGCCCGCTTCATCCGTCTTTCTGGCTGCCTCGAGCATGATCTCCTTCTCACGCATCATACGGTTTCTCGCATCGGGACGGAGGATCTTAACGACTACATTTTTTCCCTCCTTCATTTCGGGACCGTATACTTTGCACAGAAATGCCTGCCCCACCGAAGCTGCACCGAGGGACTGGTTGACCTCTATCTTTTCGATCTTTCCGTTGCTGCGTTCACGGATGCTCTCCATATGAGCCCTTACCACCTCTTCCGGAATAGGTGCGAGGGAATCCTGAGTGTCCTCTACGGCTTTCCTGAGACCTTTGGGAAGGCTTTTGATCGGTAGTCCCTGTAGCATCTTCTGAAACAGCGGGCCGGCTCCTTTGAACATACCACCGATCATATCTGACATCATTTCCATCTTCTGGTCATCGGTAAGGTTGTTTTTTTGCTGATCAGTCAGCCCGGGTATCGGTCTGCTGTTTCTGATCGCGCCGGCGAGCATGGATCTTTGATCAATGACCGGCATGCTCTTAAAATAAGTCATCAGCACATTCTTCATAAACAGGCTTTGACCGGATTTTCCGCCCTTTACGGAATCCTCTATCACCTTGTTCAGCTCTGATGCCGTCTTCTTGATCTCTTCATTTAAGGCGTTCTGTGTTATGGTTAATCCGGCCTTTTGCCCATTCAGTTTGTTCCTTTCCTGCTCGCTGAGATGTATCTTATACTTGTATTTTGATATCTCCTCCTCATATCTCTTGATGGCATTTCTGTACATATTCAGCGGTTCGTTTCTGTGTGCCATTCTCTTTCTGATAGCAGACATTCTTTCATTTTTTGCCGCGGATTCCACAAGCTTTTTATTCTTTGATATTTCGTCTTCATAGCCCGGCAGGAGCACTCTGAGCCTTTCAATACTCTGCTTGTGATTATCTATCAGCTTTTCTATTCCGGCAGTCTTTGTCTTTATCTCCCCGGCTTCAAGCTTATCCGAGGCTTCCAAATCTGTACAAAGCTTTGTCAGCTTCGCTATTTCCAGCTCCGCATCACTGATCTTCTGCAATGTATCATTTAGTTTTTCCGTATTTACCTCAACCTGTTTCCGTGCGCTTTCAATACGCTTCTTCTCCGCCCGGGCTGCTTTCTCCTCATCTGTCAGTTCCTTGTTTTCTTCCTTTTTCTGTCCTTCCTCTTTTTTCTGTCCTTCCTCTTTTTTCTCCTCTTTTATTTCGAATACGTCTTTGATGCTTTTATCAAAAGCCTCCTGAACACCTTCCATCGACTTTGAGACAGCTTCATCCATCAGATCTTCTATTTTGCCCAACGCCTTGAGCTTTTGGGGTGTCAGCTTCTGCTCTATCATGGTTTTTATCATGGGAGCAAGCATGGTCGGCATATTCTTTAACGCCCACTCTGCGGTCTTTTTCTGATCCCCGAGCTCACCCAGATTTACCTCAGTAAACCCGCGGATAGCCTCAAGAGCCTCCGAAACCCCTCTTTTAAGGGCGGAAACCTCCCTTTCCCCCAAGGCAAAAAGAGGAAGCTTATCAATAATCCCCTCCACAAGACCATCGGGATTTTTCTCTTTATCTCTGAACTGGTCGCTTATGATGATCGCTATCGCCCCGGCGTTATCGAGAAGCACCCTCTTGATGCGTTCGCCCCGTTTGACCTGTACCTCATCAGCCTTCCATGTATCCTTCATAGAGATAAGATCCGCAATAAAGTCAATGACAGGCTGCTCTCTGTTATCCCAGCCGTCCTTGTCGGATTTTTTCTCAATATTGATGATGACACCCTCTTCTACCCGCTCACCTGTCTGCTGAAGCTCCTGATTGAGCACTGTGTTGACATAGGATGTTTTTTTCATATTGTTGAGTGTTTCTGTCCGTCTCGAGAGCTCCTCTTTAAACTGAGCAAAGGCTTCCTTGTCGTTCTTCTTCTCGAGAGCCTCCAGAGCCATCCTCCGAAGCTCCTCTGCTTTAATATTGTTTGCCAGCGTCTTGGGAAGTCCCGCAAGCTGGAATAATACCTGTGCACAGTGCTCCCTTGTGCGAAGCAGATCACCCCTTGACATCCTGCTTAAATCAGTCTCCGCATCCGCGATCACATCATAAACAGCATCTTCGCCGTAGATTGACTGATTTCGCATCACGTCATCCGCTATAGTCCCCGCACTTTGCTTTGCCTGATTGGAGATGGGTATCTCCACATCGTTATATTTTACGGTAATGTTCCCGAACCTGTCCTGAATGAGACTTATCATACCACCGTCAAGCTGTAACGACTGCACGGCAGGTGCTTTATCCCTAAATGTGCTGAGAACCTTTCGCACTTCAAGAAGTGTGCTTAAGGCGGCTCTTTCCTTATCACTTATCTTCTTTTTGTTTTTTATGAATGTGGTCGGCTCAGCCCCGCTTGCCAGGATCTTGGTCACAGGCTCGAGCATTTTAGGAAGACCGGCTATTTTATTATCATTTTCCCTGATCTTCTCTTTTCTTTCATCGGCTGTCGCACGCTTTGACGATTCCAGATCTTCCTTTTCCTTGCGCAGACGGCCCGCTTCCTGTATATCTACATTGTTGTAACTGTTCTCGGCCTTTATTACTCTGAACTCGATATCCTTTATATCCGCCCGCAGCCTGTCCACTTCTTTCTGATTTGCATTCGCGAGGCTTTCCAGTTTTATATACTCTTCATCATCGGAGAGGGTATCTTCCATCTCCTCAAGCTTTTCTTTCTTTTCCTTCAGCTTTTTATCAAGCGCTTTGATCTCGTCGTTACCCCCAAGGAACGAGGGCATATTAAGGCCGGCAAAGCCCACTTTCTCGTATAGCTTATCAAATTCCGCCTTAAGTTCATCACATTCTTTACTAAGCTCTGTGTATCCCGGGATCTCAGCTTTCTTTTCCTGCAGAGACAGCTGTGTAGCTTCATTTACCTGCTCAGCAGCCTCAAGCTCATCATTTCTGGCTTTGAGCTCGCTCTCCAGCATTATCTTTTCCCGCCTGTAGCCCTCTTTCCTTTCAGCATTATCCTCTTCGATTCTTTTCGCATGTATGGAGTCGGCAAGCTTCTGGGAAGCGGTAAGGGAAAGCAACTGAATCCCCGTCATTACCTGCTCTGCCTCGGATCCTCCCTCCTCTATGGTAAAGCGGGCAAGCTGTACTGCATCATATTCCGCCATAAGGCGCTTTAAGGTTGCTTCCACCTTTGCCTTACGTCTCTTACCTGTGGAAAACCATGGGTTTTTCTTCGCGCAGTATGTCTGACAGGCTTCAATGGCTGACCTGTAATAGCCTCCTATCTTATCCACGTCACGGACGGAAAGGGGACGCCGCTGCTTGGCAGTCATTAAAGTCTCTACGTCGGTGAGCGTGTCCTTTACCTTATCCATCAGCTCACTGTCACCGGTGAGCTTCTGGTCATTCAGCATCAGGTGGGACAGCTTCCTGCCCTGAACGGCCGCAAGCTTAGCCTTCTTTACATCCTTTTCGACCGGCTCATATCTGTCCAGCTCGACATTTCTAAGAAGTACGGATATTTCAGCCACATCCCCCTCAGCCTTCTGAATGCTTTTAAACTGAGCGGCATAGGACTCCCCGGCCTTTTCCATATCGTATCCGGCAGTGATATTCTCGCTCAGGAAATCCTCAGTCCTCTCCCTGTCGAAAGCACGGTTTAACTGCACATACTTGGGGGGCATGTTGGTCTTTACTTCCTCGCGTGTCTTTTCAAGGTTCTGCTCCCGGTCCGGAGCCTGATTTTCACCATTTTCATCCGTAAAGATCGAGGTAAAGAGATTCTTCATTTTGGAGAGATCCACACTCTCCTCCGCTTCCTCCAATGGCTCCAGATTCATCTTACGCATCATGGATTCATCAAAGCTCTGATTCAGCTTATCTTCCTCAAAGATATCCTTCTGATCCTGACTTGTGTTTATCTCATTCAGGCTCTTTCTCTCTTTATTGATCTCACCCGGACGTGGCATACTGATCTCCTCCGTTACAAACAGCCATCCGTAAACTCCCCGGATGGCTGATACACTGCTGATACCATTTGTTTATTCTGCGATATGACCCTTGCTCTTTATGACTTCGATCACTGAGTCAACATACTTTTCGCATACTTCTTCCGTTCCTGCCTCAACCATGACGCGGATAACAGGCTCGGTTCCGCTTTCGCGCACAAGGATGCGTCCGCTGTCTCCCAGCTCTTTCGAAACTTTCTCGACAGCAGCTTTTACATCGGGATCGTTCTGCGCATCGGGCTTGCTCTTTACGCGCACATTTTTAAGCACCTGAGGATAGAACACAACCGGCTTTGCCAGTTCACTCATCGGCTTTTCTTTCGCAAGCATTACTTCCATCATCTTAAGGCTGGTAAGGATACCGTCTCCGGTGGTGGCATACTTGGTGAAGATTATGTGTCCCGACTGCTCACCGCCGATACGGTTTCCGGTCTGAACCATGTTCTCGTATACATACTTGTCGCCGACCTTTGTCTTGTCATACTCGATGCCGACTTTATCAAGAGCCTTGTAAAGACCGAAGTTGGACATGATGGTGGTTACCACCTTATTGTTTACAAGCTTTCCGCGCTCTTTCATGTAAAGGCCGTAGATGTAGAGGATGTGGTCTCCCGTGATCACATTTCCCTTCTCATCCACACAGAGACATCTGTCGGCATCTCCGTCGTAAGCAAATCCCACATCCAGATTCTTTTCCTGCACAAACTTCTGCAGATGCTCAATATGTGTGCTTCCGCAGTCGGTATTGATATTGTAGCCGTCGGGCTCGTCGTTCATCACAAACACCTTGGCGCCGAGAGCCTCGAACACGCCCTTTGCGATGGACCATGCAGCGCCGTTAGCCACATCAAGTCCGACTCTCTTATCCTTAAAGCTGAACTTTGAAAGTGAGATAAGATAACCGATATATCTGTTACGTCCTGCCACATAATCCACCGTGCGACCGATCTTTTCTCTCTCGGCCACCGGGACCTCGATCTCTCCATCTATATACTGCTCTATCTTGAGCAGTGTCTCCTCATCCATCTTCTCGCCGTTGTTGTTGACGATCTTTATCCCGTTGTCGTAGTAAGGATTGTGTGATGCGGAGATCATGATACCGCAGTCAAAATCATCCACCCTTGCGATGTATGAAACGGAAGGAGTGGTGGTAACATGCATGATATATGCATCTGCTCCCGATGCCATAAGCCCGGTGCAGAGCGCATACTCAAACATATAGCTTGAACGCCTGGTGTCTTTACCGATAACGATCTTGGCTTTCTTTCCGAGCCTCTCTCCGTAATACCATCCCAGATATCTTCCGATCTTGATGGCGTGCTCGTAATTAAGATCCTTGTTTGCTTCACCTCTGAAGCCGTCTGTTCCGAAATATTTGCCCATTTGCTTTTCCTTCTTATGTATGATTTCTGTAATATACCTCATCAGTCACCTTCAGTGACAGCTTAGCCTTTAAGATCAGATTTCTGTTTTCTCCACAATATCGCCACTGTTCTTGAAGATGCTGTTCTCGGGAACAACGCCTCTTACGCAGGATGTGGGATAAACATTGCTGTTCCGGCCGATAACCGTTCCGGGATTGCATACGCTGTTGCATCCGACCTCAACATGATCGCCCAGCATTGCTCCAAACTTCTTGAGACCTGTCTCGATATTCTCAGTGCCGTTATGAACCACAACAAGCTTCTTGTCCGACTTCACATTGGATGTGATCGATCCCGCACCCATATGGCTGTAATATCCCAGGATACTGTCGCCCACATAATTGTAATGCGGAGTCTGAACATGGTCGAAAAGAATAACATTCTTGAGCTCCACGGAGTTACCTACAACGCAGTCCTCACCCACAAGAGCCGATCCTCTGATGAATGCCCCGTGGCGCACTTCCGTGCGTGCTCCGATTATGCAGGGCGCGCCGAGGTAAGCCGACGGGAATACCTTGGCGTCCTTGTGTACCCACACATTTTCGGATACCTCGGTGTAATCATCGCCGAGATTCTTTCCCAGCTCGATGATCAGGTCCTTGATCCCTTTAAGCGCCTCCCAGGGATAGGTAAACTGCAGGAGGTAATCCTTTGCAAGCGTATGATCGAGGTCATACAGGTCTTTGATTGTGTACATTTTATTTCTCCTTAGTGAATCTATTATGTCCGGTCCCGGATACTTTCCGGTTGTATGTGCTAACTTAAATTTAGGTCATTGACCGATTTTTCGGTTGACATATACACCGGTTTTATAATCTCTCTTTTTTCTCAATATCGAGGAAATATTTATAAGTGTCCACCATGAGCTCTCCGCAGGCTTCCTCGTCGCATGCTATGATGGCTGCGTTGTGCAGCTGAAGCGCGCTGCAGGTCCACTTCTGGCTGACGCCTCCCTCTACCGTAGCGGCAAGGGCACGAGCCTTGTTGTGTCCGCTGATAAGAACCAGCACTTCCTTAGAATCGGTTACGGTTCCGATCCCTACCGAGAGAGCCTTGGCGGGAACCTTCTCGGGATCGTTTCCGAAAAAGGGGCTGTTTACGATGCGTGTATCGGTTGTAAGATCCCGCACTCCGGTCCTTGATGAAAGCGAAGTGTAGGGCTCGTTGAAAGCAAGGTGTCCGTCAACACCGATGCCGCCCATGAAAAGATCTATTCCGCCGTATGAAGCGATCTTTTCTTCATAGCGTGCGCACTCACCTTCGGGATCGTCCGTCATGCCGTTTAAGATATTGATATTTTCAGGCTTCATGTCCACAAGATGATCAAAGAAATTATCATGCATGAAATACCAGTAGCTCTGATCGTGCTCATGAGGGAGCCCCAGATATTCGTCCATATTGAAGGTCACCACGTTTGCGAAGGAGATCTCCCCTGCTTTATTCTTCGCGATCAGCTCCTTGTAAACACCGATGGGTGAAGAGCCTGTGGGAAGTCCCAGCACAAAAGGTCTGTCTTCCTTGTGAGCCTTGATCTTGGAAGCGATATAGTTCGCTGCCCATTTGCACATTTTGTTGTAATCGTCCTGAATTACCACTCTCATGTTTTTGTACCCCTTTTTATACTTTTTTCTTATTCACAAATATTTCCAGTCGTGCTACAGTACAACACGACTGTCGCAATGGCTTCGCCAGCGATTGCTTCTACTCTACCGTTACACTCTTTGCGAGGTTTCGCGGTTTATCCACATCCAGTCCTTTTGCGACGGATGTGTAGTATCCCAACAGCTGAAGCGGGATGATCGCCAAGCTTCCGATAAAGTGATCGTCAACCTTGGGGATGTATACCACAAAGTCGCACTGATCCTCAACATCATATTTCCCGTATTCCGTAACACCCATCAGGTATGCTCCGCGGCTCTTGCACTCAACCATGTTGGAGATGGTCTTTTCGTACAGATCACCCTGAGTGAGGGATCCGATAACAAGTGTTCCGTTCTCGATGAGCGAAATGGTTCCATGCTTTAGTTCGCCCGCTGCATAAGCCTCGGAGTGAATATAGCTTATCTCCTTCATCTTAAGGGAGCCCTCAAGACTGATGGCGTAATCGATGGCGCGTCCGATGAAGAATATGTCCTTTGCGCTTGCGTATTTGGAAGCAAACCACTGGATCCTCTCCTTATCCTCAAGGCATCTTTCAATCTTGGGAGGAAGCGATAAAAGCTCCTCGATATAATAATTAAGCTTTTCCTCTCCACCGAGAGTGCCCAGTACATCCGCAAATCTCACCGCCAGGATGAATCCGCACACAAGCTGGCAGCTGTATGCCTTGGTGGTGGCCACCGATATCTCGGGCCCGGCAAGAGTGTACATCACATGATCCGACTCTCTTGCGATGGAGCTTCCGACCACATTTACTATGGCAAGAGTCTTAAGCCCTTCATCCTTGGCAAGGCGGAGCGCCGCAAGTGAATCCGCGGTCTCTCCCGACTGGGAGATCACGATGACAAGTGCGTTTTTGTCCAGCTTCATCTTTCTGTATCTGAATTCGGAAGCGAGCTCGCATCTTACGGGAACACCCGCAAGATCCTCTATGACATACTGCGCCTCCATTCCGACATGCCACGCGGAGCCGCAGGCCACGATATATATCTGCGATACTTTCTTTATATCATCTGCTGTCAGACCCACTTCCGACAGATCTATCTTTCCGTTTTTGATATACTTGTTAAGAGTGTCCGCTACAGCCTTGGGCTGCTCGTGGATCTCCTTCATCATGAAGTGCTCGAAACCGCCCTTCTCGGCCGACTCGGCGGAGAAATTGATCTCGGTCAGATCCTTGTTTATCTCATCACCGTCGAGATTGAAGAAGGTAACTTCCCCTGCCTTGATGCGCGCCATCTCAAGGTTGCCGATGTAGTATACGCTTCTGGTGTGCTTGAGGATCGCCGGAACATCCGATGCTATGAAGGACTCTCCCTTTGCGGTTCCGATGATCATCGGGCTGTCTTTTCTCGCGACATAAATCTCACCGGGGTAATCCTTGAACATCACCTCGAGCGCATAAGACCCTCTCACACGCACAAGAGTCTTTGCGATAGCGTCGATGGGACCAACCTTGTACTTTTTATAATAATAATCTACCAGCTTTATCAGCACTTCCGTATCTGTCTGGCTGTAGAAGGTATATCCGTGTCTTAACAGCTTGTCTTTTAATTCGCTGAAATTCTCGATGATACCATTGTGAACGCCCACAACATCCGACTGAACGGGGCCCGATCCCGAGCCGGTGCAGTTCCCCGACACATGGGGATGAGCGTTGGTCTGGCTGGGTGCTCCGTGTGTCGCCCAGCGGGTGTGACCGATACCGCAATTTCCGGAAAGCGCCTTTCCGTTATCCGTCTTGTTTGCCAGATTTATCAGCTTGCCGACAGCCTTTACGACCACCGCCTGGGAATCCCCATCGCGCACCGCAAGCCCTGCAGAGTCGTATCCTCTGTATTCAAGCTTAGAAAGCCCCTCTAACAGAATGGGGGCTGCCTGTTTCTTACCTACATATCCTACTATTCCGCACATCTGATTTATGTAAACCTTTCTGTCTTTTTATTATGCTTAGGATATTTTATCAAAAAATGGACTTGGATACAAATTATTTTTGCTTAAGAATCCGTATCCAAATCCATCAAAATCCGTCTATGTCCCTGATCCGAATACCTTATGATCAGGACCTTTTTTCAATAAGCTTTGCCAGGGCCTTTGTGGGCCTGTTCTCCGCCAGATAGAATAATATGCCCGCTGCCACACATCCGCAGACGCTCACGGCGTAAGCCGCCCCCACAGGGAGGCTTCCCACCTTCAGCCTTTCGTAGTAGATATAAAAGATCATCTGCACCAGAAATATGTTAAAAGAAGCTTTTCCTACCAGCTCAAGCGGTGCGAATCTTATATTCACCCTGGTGACGATAAGGAACATCACCGGCACGATAAACAGCACCGCAAACACCGATGTCGGTCTCCAGTAGGTGATGATCTTTGACTCATAGGAAGTGTATGAGAATAAATAAACAAATGCAGCGCCTGCTGCCGTGCACATTACCATCAGCACTGTATTTAGGATTCCGAAGGTCTTTCCGGAGGATCTGTCCCGGCTTTCCGCGGCCTTGCTTTCCACCGCAGCCTGAGGTTTCCTCCCGTGAATGCAAGCATAAGCACCACAGGCGATGATGAATAAATACCTGAAGACAAGAAGCCTGTATTCCGTCTCTCCCATTTCGAAGGCTTCCTTTACGATCTCGTATGCCACATTTATGCCGAAGGAGTAAAGCACGCCTTTAAACCCTTTTGCGTTTACAAGCAGATAGATGAGCGGAAATACAAAAACAAACTCTATCATCAACGGAACATAATATGATCCCGGTCCCGCGGTGCCTCTCAGATAATCAAAGAAAAGGGCCTTCAGACCGTACTCGACTATACCGACCTTATAAAGCCCGGTTACCCTGAATATGACCTGCATAAATACAAAATAAACCGTGTATGGAACAAGGAATCTTACGCACTTGGCCAGGAGCCTTCCCGGATTATAAAGGTCTTTCAGTTCACCTCCTGCTCTGCCTGCGGATAATGACGAAACATATCCCGAGATAAAGAGAAATGCGGGTACCGCAAAATCGATCCAGAAGGGAAAGAGCGCCCGCTCCTTAAATCCCCCCGCAAAGGGAAAATGAAGTGTAATGACAAATATGATGAGTATACCTTTAAGCAGATCCAGAGTCCGGTTCCGCTGCGATATATTTAATGCCTGAGCCTTCACGCCATCATCCTCTCTTCAAATGCTTTACCCGGTTCGGGCTTAGCGTAATAATAACCCTGGATCATATCGCATCCCTGCGAGGCAAGAAAATCAACCTGTTCTTTTATTTCGACTCCCTCGGCCACGGTGCGCATATTTAAGCATTTGGCAAGTTTTATGGCCTCGGAAACAACGATCTGCCCCCTGTCACCGCCCTGTTCTCCGCGGAAGAATTCCGCGTCGAGCTTAAGCACATCCAGAGGCATATCCTTGAGCGAGTTAAGTGAAGAATATCCCGATCCGAAATCATCCATGGATACGGCAAAGCCGTAGCTCTTAAGCCTGCCTATGGTGCTCAGCATGGCTTTTTTGTCGTCAAAGAAGGCGCTTTCCGTAAGCTCTATCTCGACATACTCGTGAGGGCAGCCTTCCGCATCAACCATGTCTCTTATCTGCTCCGCAAGCGTCTCCTCGATAAAGTGAGCGCGTGACACATTGACTGATACAGGCACGCATTTAAGCCCCATATCGAGCCAGCGCTTCTGGTCTCTTGCCACATGAGTGATCATGTAGTGATCGATCTCGGTGATAAATCCGTTCTGCTCAAAGATGGGGATTATCCTGTTCGGAGTGACGAATCCGTACTCCGGAGACTCCCATCTGATAAGAGCCTCCGCGCCTGAAAGCTCATCCGTCCGAGGGTTATATTTGGGCTGGTAATACACCACAAATTCCTCATTATCCAGGGCTGCCTGCTGTTTTTCAACGACGGTATCGATCCACTTGCGCTCCTCCACAAGGGCATCGCTCAGAAATGCCACACCGCTCTCGTCACTTCCCGAGAGAGTCTCTCTTGCCGCACCGGCATAATTGTATTCTTTATCGATATCTATAACCTTTCGTCCCTTTGTATCCACATCCTCTATCTTAGATACATCGACGATGGCAATACCCGCATGATAGCTGAATCTGTGATCGGAATTTATCTCCTCGAGCTGAGCTATGATATGCGATACTCTCTTTTTCATCCTCTCCTCGTCGGTATACTTAAGAAGGAGTGCGAATGTTGCCGATGAGTAGCGGGCACATATCTCGTTTTTCATGATATTTTCCGATATCTTATCCGATACCATCCTGAGCATGTCCTCGCCTTCCGCAAGGGAATGGCACAGACAGAAATTTGCATAATTCAACAGTTCAAGCGATACCACCGCATACTTTCTCTCTCTGTTTTTCCTCTTGCGGATGATGCGGTTGCCCTTGAAAGTGAACCACAGGCTGTTCTTTCCGTCGGTCACCATATCCTTAAAGAGCATGTTCAGAGAACGTCTCCTGCGTATCGCACTTGCTATGGCATTAGCGATAACTATACCCTGCGCTGCCAGCATGATCGCCATAAGAGCGGTGAGAAACGCTGCGCCATAAAGGAAGTCATTCAGGTTAAGCGAAAGGTTCATTCTGCAAAAAAGGTCCCTGTTTTCGCCTATGGTTTTTCGCATCCACACCGGAATATTTATAACCTCGGCCCTGAGGTCCTGCTTATTATTGATACTCCGGGCCTGCTTCAGCAGATATCGGAAAAAGGCCAGCGGGTCCACTTCAAGCGAATTATCCTCATCCATCGAGAAAAAGGCGTACTCTGCGTGGCTGTATAGCTGAAATCCGTCAGGGCTTATCACTTCCGCCTTTATTATGTCATGATCCGTAAAGCGCTCCACCGTGCCGCGGCTGTGAACCACTTCATCGGTGACGGTATCAAGGATGTAATAATCTCTCCCCTCCATATTGAGGAGCATGTATTTTCTTTCCTCCGTCAGGTCACTGCTGCGGTACAGATCGGCCATCTTCTCTGCGCTGTCTATTTCACTGTCGAGCTTTTCTGTTACTATATATCCCGCAAAAGATGCTGCCGCGATACTTATTATCCCGTACACGCACATAGACACAAACACGATCACCACTATACTGATCCATGATGTGTTTCTGGTAAGCTTTCTGAAATTGATTTCCTTCTTGGATTTTCCCTTTTTTGACATGGCAACCTCTTTTGTTCTCAGCGATCCGGACGGATCAGGCGCTCTTTATCATTTGCTTTGTCTGTATCTCACCTTTAGAAGCAGCGCCTCGTAAGGCTCCAGTATAAGGCACGTCTCGGGCAGGTGCAGATACACTCCTTCGGGGTTCTTGCCCGGATAATTCGACAGTGCGATCTTTGCATTCTTCCCTCTGAACTGCTTCGGAAGGACGAAGGGGATCTTTTCCTGTGCAAAGGAACAGATCACAATATATCCGTTGCTCCCCAGCTTTCTCTCGTACATGTACACGTAAGGATGCCCTGCTTCGTACTCGCGATAGCTTCCGAAGAGCAAAGTCTTACTCTTTTGACGTATCGAAAGGCATCTGCGGTAGTAATTCAGAATGCTGTTTTCGTCCTTTTCCTCTGCTTCGACATTGATGCTCCGGTAGTTGGGATTGACATAAAACCAGGGCTTTACATCCGAAAAGCCTGCGTATTTACCGTCGTTCCACTGGACCGGAGTCCTTGAAGAGTCGCGGCTCGATACATGTATGCGGTGAAGCCTGCTCTTCTCATCATCCTTTAGATGATATTTGAAATAATTATTTATAGATGATACATCAATATATTTGTGGATGGACGAAAGCCTTATATTCGTCATCCCGATCTCCTGCCCCTGATAGATAAAAGGTGTTCCTCTCAGGAACAGATAGGAAAATGCAAGCGCCGTGCCGCTCTCGCGGTGATATTTCTCGCTTCCGTAGCGGCTGATCACACGGGGATGATCATGGTTTTCAAGGTAGAGTGAATTCCACGCCCTTCCCTGCAGCTTATACTGCCATTTTGAGAGTGCTTTCTTAAGCCTTATAAGCTTGAACGGCCTGTGAATATACTCTGTAAACAGGCAGTCTGCGGTCATGTGATCGAAGGAAAACATCATATCAAGCGACTTGGTTTTTCCGCTCAGATACTTTAGCGCATTCCCCACTGTTGTCATAGGGCCTTCGCCTATCTGTACCGCGCCGTACTCATCGCACACCTCTCGGAATTCCTTCATGTATTCGTGAATATGCGGCCCGTCCTTGTAATGCATCATGCTTCCGATTATGGGCAGGAAGCCTATTCCGTTGGGAAGGCCTTCTCTCTTGGAGATGAAATTGATCACATCTTCTCTGAAGCCGTCAACTCCCATCTCGAGCCAAAAGCGCAGGATGTTTTTAACTTCCTCCCTTACCTTGGGATTGTCCATGTTAAGATCCGGCTGTTTTTTTGCGAAAAGATGGAGATAATACTGCCCTCTCGTCTTATCGTATTCCCACGCCGTCCCCTCGATGATGGAGTCCCAGTTGTTGGGCTTATCGCGCCAGATATAATAATCGCTGTAGGGATTGTCCTTTCCCTTTCTGCTCTCTTTAAACCATCTGTGCTCGTCGGAAGTGTGATTGATCACAAGGTCCATTATCACTTTCATGCCCAGCTCATGTGCCTTATCAAGCACCTTTTTGAACTGTTTAAGGTCCCCGTAATCCGGGTGAATGTCGCAGTAGTCCGAAATGTCATATCCGAAATCGGCATTTGGCGAAGGATATAACGGGTTAAACCAGATGGCTGTCGCCCCAAGTGACCTGATGTATTCCAGCTTGTCATACACTCCGTACAGATCGCCTATCCCGTCATGGTTTCCGTCCGCAAAGCTCCGGACCCATATCTGGTAAAACACAGCTGTTTTATACCAGTCCCTGTCTGCTTTTTTCACTTAAAATACGCCTCTTTTCAGTTTTGTTTCCTTCTTATTATCCATTCATCCTCCCCGAAAAGATCCTCTCTTATCTTCTCGGGCAGATCCATTATTTTCTTGAATCTCTCGGTCACTTCGGCCGCCGTCTCAATAAACAGATCCGACTTCTGTCTTCTCTTTTTCTTAAGGCTTCCGTCCCTTGCCTGCTCCCTTATCTCCTCATAACGGGCATACGCGTTTCTGACGCTGTCCTCCCATGAAATATATATCTCATTCATGGCATTTTCACCGACAGCATGCACTGCATTCATATCCCCGCACACCTGCCCGAGCAGCGCAGCCATGGAATCGGCATTTTCATCTATAAGATATCCGTTCCTTGCATGAGTGATACCTTCCGCAGCGCAGGAGCCCTTTATGAGCACCGATCCAAGGCCGCAGGCCGCCGCTTCCCTCACCACTATCCCGTTGGTGTCGTAGGTCGAAGGGAACAGGAACAGATCACACCTTGTGTATATAGCGCGCAGCTGTTCCCTGTCTCTGATGGGGCCGGTAAGTATCACCTTTCCTTCAAGCCCGTACTTTTCCGTCTTTTCACGAAGCTCATTCTCGTAATCACCGCTTCCCACAAATACCATTCTGTAATCCATGCCCCCGTCATGCAGCTTTTTCATGGCATCTATGATAATGGGCAGGCCTTTGTATTCCATGAGCCTTCCGACAAAAAGGAAAACCGGTACATCCCCGGGTAGATCATATTCCTTGGAAAAGGCTCTGACTTCTTCCTCTGCGGCTCTTCCCCGGGCAAAGTCCACACCGTTTACCATAACGCGGTAATCACCCTCATAG
Source organism: uncultured Lachnospiraceae bacterium (assembly GCA_947164865.1). GTDB lineage: Bacteria > Bacillota > Clostridia > Lachnospirales > Lachnospiraceae > AC2028. The sequence goes on along the minus strand of CAMUYA010000003.1, from coordinate 9,966 downwards.
CCCAGGCTTTTAAGATTCTCGCCCGCACCCTCGGAAACCACCCACACCTCATCGCATGCGGAGATATTGTTTACAAGAGCTTTGAGGGTTTCTTTCTTGAGAAAGCCGTTTCCCAGGGCTTTGGTGATATCAACATCAAATTTGGTGTGATAGGTAAATACCACCGGTGCTCCGGTTTCATATTGAAGCACTCTGGCCATGAGCGTTGACATGGCAGGGCAGTGGGTATGTATTATATCGGGTCCGAAATCCGCCATCTCAGCGATCTCACGCACCGAGAGCAGATACCCCGTGCGATAGCCCGCCGTAATCCGCGCTGTATCGAGGCTCGGATAATCGACCACTCTGTATGGATACGAAGTATAATCCGCACCGGGGTACCTTGGTGTCCCCACAAGCACATTTGCACCCATATCCTCAGTCAGTATCCGGGCATAATTCATTACCGTATTTGCGACTCCGTCGATAAGCGGCGGAAACGAATCATTTAAAAGGCATATTTCCATATTGTTTCCTCTAAGCAATCGACATCATGTACTTTATGATGTCGATCGACTGCGAAACGCTTCAATTCGCAGTCGAAGACGCAGTCATTGCGCAATTCGACACGTATTTGGTGTCGAATTGTTTCCTCTTACCAATCGACATCATGTACTTTATGATGTCGATCGACTGCGAAACGCTTCAATTCGCAGTCGAAGACGCAGTCATTGCGCAATTCGACACGTATTTGGTGTCGAATTGTTTCCTCTTACCAATCGACATCATGTACTTTCAAAACACTTATATTTTATCACTTTTCACTGTGTTTGTCGTTATCAATTCCTTTCCCTTACCTTTCCGTTTCCTTAAAGCGGAAAATTATAGTATAATGACTTTGTTAACAGTCATTTATCAGGCCGGAAGGAGAAAATAAATGAAAAATTCCAAGGTATTATCACTTATCCTTGCTTCATGCATGATATTTTCACTGGCGGGATGTCAGCAGGGTTACAGCGGACCCATAAACGGCAAAGATCACGATAGTGACGTGGTTGAAGAAGATAACGATAAAGATGGAGATGGCGATACCGAAAGACCCGAAGCGCTCCCCACGCCGGCCGATCTTGCGCCTTTGAATGAAGGTGGAAATGATGACGCACCTCAGCCAACTGCTCCCTCACAAAAAAACTATACCGCCGAATGGGAAGGTATATGGCTTTCCGATGAATACAACGATTTCAACGGAACGCTTACCGTCGAACCCACATCCTCCGGAGATCTGCAGTTTACATTTACTTACGGGGATAAGTCCGAAACCATCACCGGCAGAGAAACCGATTATGACGAAGCCTCCTATTCCTACGGCACTTACATAACCGCGTCTCTCGAGAATGATTCCAATGCAGAGATCAGATATACCAAGGAACCCGATGACTGCTATATCACTTATGACGGAAAAATTCCCTGCGGAGGAGATGAGTATACCTGGATCGTCTTCTACAAATACGGTGATGGCTACCACACTGCTCCCTCGGGCTACAAAGATGCCGATCAATATGGAAAATTCTCAAGAAAAGACCCACTCGATTCCGATTACTTCTATGCGGAAACCGATGATTTTATCGTCGAGTACAAAAAAGCCGCCAGCATGTACAACGGCAATCAGTCTTTCGCATGTGAGTCCTATGACCTTTCTTCCTATGATGAAAACGGATGTATAGTGGGATGGAAAAAGACAAAATATATATTTGAAAATGAAGACAACGCCATCGACTGTTTTAACTACCAGAGCGGCAGTTACGGAGGCGATTATTACAGATATTTCCGCGACGGGAACATAGTTTATCAATGGTATAAAGCGAGCGGCTACACCAAGCTGAACATGGTAAGCAACTGGTATCTTAACTGTCACTACAGCGTAGTTTCTTCCGATGAGGACAATCTCATTTACTCATATTACAGCAAACCTGTAACCGCTGCGGACTACTCGCTGTCACTTGATGATGCTCTCTATTACAGAAATGTGCTCGGCTCCCACTACTGCATCGACTCAAAAGATGCATACCTTGACGTTTACGTCTCCAGAAACGACATGTCGTTATATACATTCTGTGATGACACAGATTATTACAGGGGCAACGGATTCAGCATAGTAAAGGTCGACGGTATGAAGATATATACTGTTTATAAGGATGAATACTATAGCTGGGTCGACTCGGATGATTATGAAAAGGCTTTGATCATCCAGGTGTATGACTTCGGTACGGAGGAGTCAACGGTCACCGAGTATCAGTTTGTGGTAGATGATGTTGTAAACAGCGGTATCACCCTGGATAACTTTATGAACACTACTCCCGACAATGTCATTTCTCACCGCTTTGACATGACAAGACTCAAGTTGGGGGGATATTGAGAGAGAGACCCCGAGGTTGATAACGGAATAAAATACGAAGTAGCACCTCACATACTGCTTCGTAACAAGATCAATTATATTCAGAAGATCCTCAGCAAAGCCATGGCTGAGGTGTTGGTGGAAAAGAACATCATCCGGTCGATCGATGAATACTTCCGCGGAGACTGCGATCTCGACGGAACTCCTATCCATCCCGAGTTTGATGAATAAAAAATGTTTAAGATTTTATTCTCCGCTTATAAAGAGCACTCCGAGTGTACCTGGGCCGCAGTGTGACGAAATAACCGCTCCCGCTCTGGTCTCGAGGATCTCATCAAAGTGGTTAAGGCTTTCAAGATAAGCCCTTACGGAATCAACTATAGCACTGTCACAGCCGGAGTGTGTAATAAACACTCTGGCTTTTTCAGCTTTAAGGAGCGCAGGTTCCATATCTTTCACATAATCAAGCACGCATCTGTCAATCTTACCGCGGTACTTTTTCTCGGGATGCATGGCTCCGTTATCCACCGAGATACGCGGATGCAGCTTTAACGCAGATCCGAAAAATGCCGCAAGCCCGGAACATCTTCCTCCTCTGTGAAGATATACAAGAGTATCTATCACGAAGCTTGCTCTTACCTTGCCCTTTATGCTTTCGATGTAAGAAACGATCTCTGCAGCCTTCTTTCCTTCCGCTGCAAGCTCAGCCGCACACAGCACCTGCAGTCCTATACCGGTTGAAAGGTTGGCGGAATCGATAACAAAGATGCGGTCTTCCATCTCAAGGTCCTCCGCAGCCAGCTTACAGTTGTTGAAGTTTGCGGACATCTGAGATGAGATGGTGAATATGATATATTCGTCATCCCCTTCTTTGTCAATATACTCCTCTATATCCGCTACGCTTGATGCGGCGGTCTTGGGCGTCTCCCCATGAGCATCGGACCATTTATAGAGTTCGTCGGGAGTGATATTTACTCCGTCCTTGTACTCTTCCTCTCCAAGCCTCACATATAGAGGAATGATTCTTATCCCATATTTTCCGATCAGTTCTTTTGACAGATCACATGTGCTGTCCGAAATAATCTTTACCATTTTTCACCCCCGGTAAATCATGAAACAAAGCGCCGCATCCCCGCGGAAAGCTTTGCATTACAGGAAAGGTCGAATACTTTCCCGTGATACAAAATGACTGCCCTACGGCAGTCATTATACAATATCGGAGGTTAAAGTGTCAAAACCGAGTAAATTGCTTCAGCCAGCCTTTCATGCCCCTCTTCGCTCAGGTGCTCATCATCGACCTCGCTTGGAGCGGCATAGTCGGAAGCCGCAATAAACTTTATTCCCCTGCGCTTTGCTATATCGCTGTACACCTTCTTAAGAGCCTTGCTGGTCTTTATGGACGCTCTGTCAAACTCGGGGTCTTTCTCGGGCGACCACACTTCTTCTCCCAGATAAATGGGCGATATCAGCAGGATGTTTTCCGGCCTAATATATTTTTCAATCTCTGTCAGACACTTGTCGACGCCTGCACCGATATCTTCCGCCGAAGCATTGTAATAAGTTTTACAGTCATTCGTTCCAAGCATCAGTATTGCGCCATCGAAGGGATCGTGATTTTCCAGCAAGCCCGGCAGCTCCTTTGCTCCGTTCCTTCCGGGTCTTGTTCTGTCATCGAACACAGTGGTTCTGCCACAAAGCCCTTCCTCCTCTATCTTCACGTTGTTGAGTCTGCTCTCGAGGATCCCTGTCCATCTTTTGTTTTTGGGATACCTGTTGTTAAGATTTCTTCCGGGAACGAGTCCCCATGTATTCGAATCGCCAAATGCAAGCAGGTTTCTCATATTATAGCTCCATCCACATATTCTTGTAATCTTATCCTATTTTGCTGTTCTATTCTGCTCTTATTATCTTGTTCTGTTTTTTATTATTTCGCGTTCTTATATTCTTATGCTATCATCGGGTCCAGGTATTGTCCAATACTAAGGAATTATAGTTCGATATAGGTTTGAACTATTGCCGGCGCCACCGGTTTTCATCCTCCGGATCCTTACAAAATATGGCTTTGCCTGTATCTGACACAACTGTTTTACTAAGCGAAAAAAAATTTAATAATATTCCTTGACTCTCCCCTTGGGGAACCCCTTAAGGTTGATTTATAATAAAAAAAGGAGGTTCCGATCATGGACAAAAAAATGACATCCGGTGAAATTGCAAAAGCAGCAGGTGTATCTCAGAAGGCAGTACGTCTTTACGATGAAAAAGGGCTGCTAAAACCCACGGATTATTCCGAGGGTAACTACCGCCTGTATGATGAGGCGGCGCTCCAGGTGCTGGAAAAGATCGTAGCGTTAAAGCAGATTGGTTTCTCGCTTGAGGAGATAAGGGACAATCTAATAGCGGGTGATGCGGTTGACATCGAGGAAGCACTCAGGATCCAGCTTAAAAACATGGAGGAGAAACGTTATCAGATTCAGAAGGTGATCGATGCAATAAACCGCACACTTGAGAGAAAGACCGTTTCCGGAAGTGGTGAAGGCAGCTTGGGTAACAGGGAGAAAAAACTTGACTGGGATGACGTGGCTCTCATCGTACAGAGTGTCAGCCTTGATCAGAAGGCCGACGAGCGCCACTGGAATGCACTTAAGCACACTGAAGGTGAAGAAGACTGGTATGTTAAGATCTTTAAATCACTTAATATAAAAGAAAATGAAAAGGTACTCGACCTTGGATGCGGATTTGCAAAGCTCTGGAGAAACAACTGGAGCGAAATCCCTGTAGGTACCAAAGTATACGGGTATGACATCCACGGAAGCTGGGCGGACAATTTCGCTGAGTTTATCAAGGATAATCGTGCTACGCTTCCCGCTGATGTAGATATTTCAGTGGATTTTGATGATCTGGAAAAAGCTTCAACTTGGAAAAAGATCGACGCTGGTAAAAAATATAGCCTGATCGTTGCACATTATATCAATTATATGCTCAAAGACCCCGAGGCACTGGTGGAGCGTGCATCCGAGGTTTTGGACGAAAATGGAATGTTTTCATTTAACGGGGAGGCTGTAAGTAGCTGGAATTATTATTTCAAGGAAGTGTTAAACGAGATTGGGATCAAAACAGATTTTATAGACTCTATTCTGGCAACGCAGACAAAGAAAAACATGGCATGCCGCGAAATGCTTGAGAGGCACTTCAAGCAGGTGGAATCGGTGATCCTTAAAAACCGCTGGCACTACGATTCTGCGAATGAGCTTCTCGATAGAATGAAAGAGCTTTATCCCGATCAGATAAAACTGTTTGATGAGAAATCGGAAAAGATCAAGGCATATTTTAGTGACAGGATATCATCCGAGGGTGAGATTGTGATCGAGATAGGCTCCCAGTTCTGGCACTGCAGGTTGTGAAACAAAACCGACTCACAGTTACGGCTATTCAGATTGTAATTCAAAACCGACCAGTAGTTCCTAAACTGCAGATTGTTGTTACCTTACAAGATAACTGTTAATACGCATAAAACTTCTGTAATCAGGGCTTTGTGCGTATTTTTTAGGAATGTTTTATACATTCATATATGCTTGTTCTTCCTTATTTGACTTGTTCTTCCTTATTTGACTTGTTCTTCCTTATTTGACTTGTTCTTCCTTGTCTTTCCTTGTCTTTCCTTGTCTTTCCTTGTCTTTCCTTGTCTTTCCTTGTTCTTTCTTGTTTTCCTTGTTCTTTTTTGTCTTGCTTAGTTTTGCCGTACTTTGCTTTGTTAATGGTTTATATATTGCCGTGTTTCCGCAATTGACTGTTGAGCATAATATTTTCCAATCATATGTTGACATATTATCTCATAAGTGTTATATAATAATCAGTCGCGATATTATTTCAGAAATAATATCTGTAAAACACATTTCAAAACACAAGGAGGCAAATATGGCCAGAAAGAAAACCGACACCGAAATTAACCGCCCGATATCTGTTGACGATCACAGGGAGTTGGCAAAAGCGCATGCAAAAAGAAATATAAACGCCGTTAATGAGGCTTTAAAATTCCCTACCGGAGACGATTTTGAAAAAGATCTTTCTGATATTCTAAACAGCGATTATGAGGAAAAAGGCGAAACTGTAGTGATCGCATTCACTGACCTCGACTGCTTTATGCACATCAATAAGGATTTCAGCATAGAAGTCGGGGATAGGGTTCTTATTGACACCGGGCTTTATATCAAGAGCAAGCTTCCTAAGGACGCCACTGTATACCGCATCGGCGGGGATGAATTCGGTATTATTTTCAAAGGTGAATCCGAACGGGAAGATATATTCCTTTTCCTGAACGATCTTAAGAATGGATTTGATGTTAAGACACCCGATGGTGTACTTCAGACAATGACGATAGGAATGGCGACCGCCGGCACCGATGCATCCCGCTATGCAGAACTTGTAAGAAAAGCCGACAGTGCGCTCTTCCGTGCAAAGACCAGCGGCCGCAATAAAGTCACAATGGCAAGGGAAGAAAAAATGATCCCCAAGACAAGCCATTACACTCAGGAACAGCTCCAGCGCCTCGGCAAGCTTTCCAAGCTCGAAGGCATCGGCGAAGCGATCCTCTTACGGGAAGCGCTGGATATGCTTCTAAAAAAGTATGATGTCTGATTTTACTTATCCTTTTTCAGGGCAAGTAGCCACACTGTAGCAATAATATATATCACAAACCCATAAACCAGGGGCAATGCTGCTACTTCGTATGAAACATGGGATGTCATCATGTAATTCAAAACAGCGTTTACATTTTCAGGGTTATCCAATAAATCAATTGCCTGATTCCATATTGCCATAAGTCCGACAATGGTTTCCAAAATACTTATTGGCATAACCACCGATCTGACACTGCTTAAAATGCTTTTTAGGCTTTTAGCCCGTGACAGGAATACGGCAGCTATGCAGCCGACAAGAAGAATAATAAATGACGGCAGATCCAAAAACATCATATAAAACCGGGAATTCATTCCCGCCACGGATAATAACAGGAAGAAAGCTGCAAGCAGCGCGAGTAATGCTCCCACAATAAGCAAAACCGTCTGCCCCGGCGTTATCTTCCTGTTTTCCTGGTTTTCTGTATATAGATTCATAATAGTTACCTCCGCTTTTTTGGCATAATCCTCGGGAGGCAGCTTTTCTCCGATAAGCAATTCGTTTATGCTTATCCCCAGTTCCGAACATAGGGGCTCCAGCAGAGATGTATCCGGCATGCTTCTTGCGGTCTCCCACTTTGAGACCGCCTTATCGCTTATACCAAGCCTGTCTGCCAGTTCTCTCTGCGTAAGGCCCTTTTCCTTCCTCAATGTCTGTATAAACAAACCGATGTTTGATTGGTTCATTTTTAGTTACCTCCCATTAAGTTGCATTCAGATTGGCCAACCTGTGATTCTATAGTACTTCATCAACCGGGATTTGCCAATTTACCGGAGGTAGAATGTGGTAGAAATTTGGTAGAGAACTTCCATTTATTATTTTTCACTTGATTTTTTTCTTTTTACGCGTTATATTTTTTTTACTTCGATATGCAGTTGATCCTGCTATCGAAATCCATGACTTATCTTTTTAGTATTCTCTAAATAGACGGTAGTTTACCAATTCACATTTTAAGTCATTTCGATTTTAGATCTGTTTATGATCGGTTTTATGATCATATTAGAGATCTTATTTATTCCCAATAACGTAAAAGAATATAAAGATAGCGGAACTGTATTATCCACCTTTTGATTCATTCTTTTTACTTTACAGCATTTACAATTATTTCGGGGTAAAAAAACAGCACTATCCTTTTACAATTATTCCAGACTAAATAAGAACAGGGGGTATCATATTGAAAGATTTTACAGTGTATTTGTCGGAGCAAGAAAAACAAATAAATGAGCTGATCAAAAAGATAGACATACGGCTTAAGAACGATACTACAAACATCGAGAATATTTCCTACTCAAAACGAAAAAAAGGGTATCAATACTATTTCGTCAGGCCAAACAACCATCGAGAATATATCGCTAAAAAGAATCTTGATGTAGTCAGACGGATATTTCAGCGACAGTATTATCTGGAAGCCAGAAAAGCATTGCTTCGAGAGCGTTCGTTATTGGAACACTTTCTCAAGCACTACAATTATCCTGCTATAAAAACTGTATACGAAAAACTGTCCGATGCAAGAAAAACTATGATAACTCCCGTTTATTTGCCTGATGAGGAGTATATTACCGAGTGGAAAAAGAAATTTGCAGGAAATATAAATTCCCATCCAATCGAAAATCCATATTTAACAGATAATGGAGAACTGGTGCGATCTAAATCAGAAAAAATACTGGCAGATTTATTCAAAAGATTAGACATTCCGTATTATTATGAACCCAAACTTGAAACTGATAATGGAAAGAAACTATACCCGGATTTTGCCCTTTTATGCATAAAAAACCGAAAAACCATCTACTGGGAACACTTTGGGCTTGTCAATGACGGTGAATATGCTTCGAAATCACTTAAAAAGCTTGAAATATACGATAAAAACGGGCTATACGTTGGTAAAGATATTCTGTTTTCAGTTGAATCCACGGACATTCCGTTGGATATAAAACAGATAGAAAAGAAGTTGAAAGAATATGTTATTTGATTGAGCGATATTACTATGTTACGTGCCCGCAGCACTCAATGAGGACACGCAAACCAGTATCTTTCATCTTACTGCGTGTCCGCAGTATCCTGTTCGAACACGCAATCGAGCCTTTTTTCTCATTCTACGTGCCCGCAGCATCCTGTTCGGACACGAAACCGAGCGCTTTTCCCATACTACGTGTCCATCGCAGAAACGAGCGACACGTTAATTTTAGCTTCCGGCCGCTCCGCGTGTCCGCATTACTTCAGCCAGACACGAATTCAAGCAACTTTTATCATCTTTCGTGTCTGCAGCACTCAATACGGACACGCAATCGAGCGATTTTTCCCATTCTGCGTGTCCATCGCCAGGGCGAACGACACGTTTTTTTAAGCTTCCGGCCGCTCCGCGTGTCCGCAGCATCCAACGTTGGACACGCGAATCAGCATCTTTCATCTTCCTGCGTGTCCGCAGTATCCTGTTCGAACACGCAATCGAGCCTTTTTTCTCATTCTACGTGCCCATCGCCGGAGCGAGCGACACGTTAATTTAAGCTTCCGGCCGCTCCGCGTGTCCGCAGCATCCTGTTAGAACACGCAATCGAGTGGTTTTCCTCATTCCGCGTGTCCGCAGCATCCAACGTTGGACACGCAAACCAGCATCTTTCATCTTACTTCGTGTCCGTAGCATCCTGTTCGGACACGCAATCGAGCCTTTTTTCTCATTCTACGTGCCCATCGCCGGAGCGAGCGACACGTTAATTTAAGCTTCCGGCCGCTCCGCGTGTCCGCAGCATCCTGTTAGAACACGCAATCGAGTGGTTTTCCTCATTCCGCGTGTCCGCAGCATCCAACGTTGGACACGCAAACCAGCATCTTTCATCTTACTTCGTGTCCGTAGCATCCTGTTCGGACACGCAATCGAGCCTTTTTTCTCATTCTACGTGCCCATCGCCGGAGCGAGCGAC
>CAMUYA010000002.1 GCA_947164865.1 uncultured Lachnospiraceae bacterium | reverse complement strand
GATTATAGGAGGCGAAAGCAATGAAAGAGACAATAAAAGATTTAGCAAAGAGCACAGTAATCAGTATTGGAATGGCAATGGCTATTTTTTGCCTGGTTGGAATTGTATTTGATATAGGGTACAAAGGAAATTTCAGTCTTGAGAATTACCGATTTACAAAGATGGTCGTCGGTTGCGTTTTGGTTGGTCTTGGCTTTGGAGCTCCGACCATTGTATATCGGAAGGAAAAACTTCCTATGCCGATTAGAGTATTGATACACATGGGTATTGGTTGCGCGATTTACACAATTGTTGCTTATGCAGTCGGATGGATAGGCGGATCCGCCACCATTGGTCAGGGGATTATAATTGCGGCGATTCAGCTGGCAGTTGCATTTCTTATCTGGTTCCTTTTCATGAGATATTATCGTGCAGAAGCAAAGAAGATGAATGACAAGATCCAGGCAATGAAGTAAGAAGAATAACAACATATATTTTTGAGAAGCATCGGTCAGAAATGATCGGTGTTTTCTTTTACACAAAATCAGGAAAGAGGGAATCTTATTCCTATACAGACCCCAAAGATAATCGTACTAATAAGCCTCAGTCCCTGATTGGACTGAGGCCTCTTTTTTATCTAGATCTTCGTCTTGGTCTTGCTTCAGCTATATCTGTATTTTCGGAACTTACGTGATCTTCCGCGACATGGACTCCTTCCATTTCTAGCTCCTTGAAATCGCCCTTGAGCTTCAATGCTTTCATGGGAAGGACACCTTTTTCCCTAAAGCTGAAGTACTCGCTGTTATCTCCTCCCACTATGATATGGTCTACCAGCGGAATCCCGATTATCTCACATACTGTCACAAGTCTATCCGTCAGCATCGTATCATCCTTACTCGGTGTTAGATTTGAACTCGGATGATTATGCATTAAGACCATGCTCGTAGCATTTGAAAGGATAGCTGTCTTAAGAATCTCCCTCGGATGCGTGACAGCCTGATCTATGGCTCCCATGCTGCAGACGCTGCAATTGATCGGGCAGCCATCAGTCCTGAGGTTTATGACACATATGACCTCCCTATCCATCTGGCAAAGGTATTTTCCCAATACCTTTACTGCATCCTCCGGTGTCTTTATCGGATTCTTACTCATTAAAGGTGCATCCTTAACAAGCCTTACGGAGGCCATTTCAAGCTGGGTCTTATACACTTCCTTTACGCTCGCCATCTTTTACCTCCTCCAATCTGATATTTATGATAAACTCCCCTGCCTGCTCATTTACAAGCTCTACGATCTCTTCCATTGTATAGTCCTTATCCTCAATTTCCATTTAAGTCCTCCTTGTGAAATCTGCCTGACAGGATATCCTTAAGATCAGAAAGCTTAGTCATAACAAGAAGTCTGTCCTCATCAGAAAGTTCTTCTTTCATCGCTATCACCTTAAGATCCCTGTCTATCCTGTCCAGCTCATGTATCAATTCCCTGTACTGAAGAACCGGTGGTCTGACGTCATGCCGCTTACTCAATAGAAACGAAAAATACTGGCTCCTTGTCATACCGGTCTTTGCACACATCAAGTCAAACCTCTCCAGTTCCTTCTCCGGGACCGACAAAAATAACCTGCTCATACACGCCTCCTATCAATTAAATGGAAGATCCGGTTCTTCAGGTACTTCCTCTTCGGTATTTTCCTTATCCTTATACGGTTCAAAACCATCATCGGGGATATCTACTTTCTGAGATGATACTTGGCTACGCTCAACAAACTCAGGCTTTTCAACAGGTTCCTCTTCCTCCTTCTTAACTTCCTCCTTAGACTCTTCCTTCTTATCATCCTTATTCTTATAAGTAAATTTACTCTCGGGAAGTCCTGCAGCTCTCCTAAGCTCATTAAACTCATCAATAGGAACAAGCTGAAACTTTGTATCCTTACCGTTATAGTCGGCAGTGATATACCACTTACCATCAATAAGCTCTCTTGCCAAGTTAAGCTTCATCCTGAACTCGCTTGCATTAGCAAACTGATCCAAGAATCCTACTGTATTCTCATAAGTCGTGCAGACATCCGGATCTTCCAATATGTATATAAGGAAGTCCGCATGTATACAGTGCTGGGCTGCAAATACAAGAAGGCGCTCAATATTGGTGTTATGATATTCACCATTCATCGCGTACATGATCAGCTTTTCCTGGTTGGTAAGGTCTGAATTCTGCAGGATACTGTTCACAGACATGAACCTGTTCCTTAAGATACGGTCACGCTCTTTCTGCCATTCTGTCTTTTTACCTCCATGATTCGGGAAGAGCTGTCCTACCCTCTCCTCGATCTTCTTTGCTTCCTGATTATCCTTTACACGCTTCTTAAAGAACTCTTTTGTTCCGATCCTCTTCATGATCCTGAGACAGTGATTCCTATGGGTAAGCTCATGACCAGGCTCAAATCCTTTATCATCCTTATTATCCGTCTGGATCTCCTCATAAAAAGAATCAAGCTCTCCTCCGTACTTGACCACGCACTTTTCTACATCAAGAAGCCTTTCCACATCATTAAGGAATATATCATCCATCGACTCCTTCTTAGGGCCTACCTTGATGCTTGATGATACCAGTACCTTTCTGCTCATCTCCTTATTAAGAAGCTGCTCCTTCAATGTCTTGATCTCAGATTCAAGCTTACTGATCCTTTCTTTCTGTTCTGAAATAGTGCTCTCATAAGAAGAATTCAGCGAAGAGAGCTTTTTATTCTGTTCAAGTATCTCTTCAAAGTTTTCATGCTTCTTTTTTTCCTGTAGCTGGTCATACCATTCCGGGATAACAAGTGCCCTGAGTTCATCAATGTCTCCGGACAATGTTTCAACATCTAGCGTGACCGTACCATCCTCAATGCTCAGGTAGGCAGGTGATTCCATTAACCACTTTCTCCTCCTCTGTAGTGCTGACGGATTTGCTGCCCGCTCTCTTAACCCTTCATCCAGCTTTTCCAATTCCTCTGCTCCTGCGGCGATCAGATAATAGACATCGCTGTAATCTATCGCCTGTTTCAATTTGTCTGTATTCATAGCAACTTTTTCCTCCTTTCTTGCCATTCACAAGTAATGTGGGATATCAAACTTGCTAATCCGTCACAGAGCACATAATATTTTTTAAAAAGACGATTAATCGGGCCCGATTATAATCTGGCTCCAAAAACAGCGATTATTCGACCCCGAACATGGCTCAAACCCGCATATTTACTGGATTGTTCGACCCCGCGATAATCATAAAATACGGCAATTTTCAATTGTAAATTTGGTTTTTGGAAATTATCGGGGCCGAACATGGCTGAAACCCTTTAAAACACTACATTGTTCGCCCCCGAACAAAAAATTGAAAAAACAGAAAAAAAGAATAACAGGATACGCCTAAAGTTGCAGGTCAACTTTACGCAAACCATCTGCCTATGGCATCTGGAATAGGGTGCACCCTACAACCCCGGCGTATCAAAAAGTACACCTTCTGAAACATAAAAATCACAAAAAAAGAGAGCTGGCGTCATTTAGGCGTCAACTCCCTGCTCAACCTGACGTCATTTTGACGTCACTTAAGTGTTAAGCGCTCAGAATAATTAGGAACATCTATTTCCAGCTCTTCAAACTTGTATTCTTTTATAATGGAAAATATATTTGCCAAATATATTTTTACATCTTTCCTATAAGGTTTAGGATCAGCAATCAAAATGGAGTGCAACTCCTTAGACAATTCCCCAAAGAACATGCCCTCTCCTTTTCTTTTAAGGACCTGCGTCAACCAAATATACACATTTGATCTTCTAAACAAGGATTTAAACGCTTCTATATCTCCATCATATTGATAGTCCAGAAATTGGATATATTCTCCGATTTCAAAATGACTGGAAGCAGGAAGTTCATTTGAAAACAAGCAATCTACTTCTCTTTTAAATAAATCCATTATCGTGGAATCCCACGAAATATCTACTCCTTGGGTAGTCTTTCCTTTTGCATTCTCGTATTGTTGCCTCAAATTTTCCAAGAGATTGTCATCCACCATTATGGCATCACGATAAATCCCTCTTATTTTGTCCAAATCTGCTTCTTCTATTTCCTCTAACGAACCCATTTCAAGATTCTCGTTTCTTCCAAGGCCTAATCCACTCCCTGTTGCATTGGCGCTAGAAGTTATCATTCTCTTATCATCAACAATATATGTCTTTGCATGTAGGTCAAATCTTATATATACCTGCCAACCGTGCCCAATTGCAAATTTCAAGATTTCAAAATCCGTGCTACCCTTAATCAAATCATCTAAACGGAATCTTACCATTAATTTCTTGATTTCAACATTATCGGAAATAGCATTATCTAGGTATTCTAATGTCTTGATTTTGCAATAAGCAGTAATAATCTGAACAGAATCTGTTGCATTTTGGAGTTCAGAAATAAGTGCTTCAAGAATCTCGTTTGTCAATAGAATCGGCATATCTGTCTACTCCTTCTTTGCAAAGCTCTGCTGCGCATTAATATATCTACGCAATTTTTCATTCCAAACGGCAATCAAATTATCATTCTCTTCTGACTGTGAGCCATTTGTATCATCGATAGCCTTAACCAAAGAAGAAATTAGCAACTCAAATGCCACCTTTGTTTCGTTATTATCGAATATATGCTCCAGTGTAGTCTTATAAAAAATATGATCCATATTTAAGACTACCTTACAGTTTCCAAACTCAAAGCTGTAATCAAACAATCCCGTCGTTTTTCCAAGGTTTTTATGTCTAATATTGACCTTGTTGTTCATATAAGATGCGACTTCATCTTCTGACGGATTCTCAACACCCTGGTCAATTAATTCTTCTCTATTTTTCTCAGCAAGTTTTTCTTTGGGTGTATTCTGTTTTGCAGATTCAGTAGAACTATCAACAACCGGTTCATCATTCTCCTCTGCAATATTTATGATTTCAGATGCAGGAGAAACAACTTCTATTACTGTACGAGCGCCTTCACGGGTCGCTTTATTTGCGCTATACATTGAATCTATCGTTGAGTGTATAAAATTATATAGCTGAATCCAAACAGGTTTTACTTCTTCATCAATGAAATCTTCAGCATCTACTCTAAATAGCTCTACATGCTGTTTGTTATTGGCAACACCAAAAGCCTCATCTAAAATGGGATCAAACCTTATTTCACAACCCCACCATCTATGCTCGGGTTTGTCGATGTTCTCATAAAAATCAAATTGGCCAAAGTCTATCTCTCGATTCGCTCTTACAATGGAAATGCCCTCTAATCTTTTCACATGCTTTCCAAGTGGCGTATTACCCGGATTACCCGCAATAGCTGTCTTATCATAGAAAATATTTCTTACTTTTGAAAATTTCACAACAACATCATGCTCTTTTATTTCCTTAGTTTCTGGATCAAGATACTTTATAGGAATGGTAAATACGCCATCTGGATGATCCTCATCACCATATGGCTCAAAAATAGGTTCGGTACAATTAATATTCTTTCTTGGTGAAATCTTACCCGGATCATTGGGATTGCCAAGAACGTAGTTATTCTTTAAAAGCATCAAGGGATCATTTTGAATTACATCATATGAAAATTCAGGGTTTTCATGATGAATCAGCCTGATTGAACTTGTTCCTTCACTAATGAAATATCTAAACTTTTGTCCAAGTGTAAAATCTAATCTGTTAAAAAGGAAATTTACTGTTTTAGGGATTACTCGATCGCATTCTTTCCAAATGACAAAAGTTCCATGTTCTTTAAAATTTACATTTGTTGTTGTACCATCTTCGTTTAATATATTGTAATTTAAATACCCTACATATTTATCCGGAATAGGAGCCTCAACAGGATCCTCAATAACTGTTTGCTCCCCATCCTTTACCAGATTTATATTCAAATATACTTTCTTGCAATTCTCATATCCATTCTGCCATGAATATACTTCAACTGAAGGACAGGCATATAACGATGCTTGTGGAAGACCTACACCAAATCGTCCCATCCCCTTTCGGTCTGATCTTGTGGATACACCGATTCCTAAACATCCCTCGAGCTCACTTAATGTCATTCCAGTACCATTATCTAAAAAACAAACTTCTGAGATGTTATTTCTACCAGTTTTACTGTTATATTCTTCCGATACTATAACAAAAACATTCTTAGCGTCTGCTTGCACAGAGTTGTCTATTATTTCAGACATCGCGCATTCAATGTTTTTATACCCAGTATTTCTGAGTGCATCCCCCATCGTTTTAATTTCAAAGATGTCCTGAGCCATTGTTTACTTTCCTCCTATTGATTCCAATAATTTGCAAAATGCGAAAACGCCATATTCTCGTTAAACTGATTAAGGTTATCCTTTACATCGATCAAAAGGCATTCCTCGTTACCACCCATCTGTGGTCCTCTTAATCCTCTTCCCAACATCTGACTATATAACACAACCGATTGTGTCGGTCTTGCTATAAAAACACATTCTATATTTGTAGCATCAAATCCTGTAGTTAAAACTTCGTAGTTTATTATAATATTCAGCTCATCATTCCTGTCCTTGAACCGCTTAATCGAATCCGCTCTTTCTTTAGAGGGCATATTACCTACTACCAATGCATTCGGGATATCCTCAAGGGTAAGCATTGCCGATAACAATTGACCATGTTGAACAGAACACGCGAAAACTATTGTTGGCTTTTTATCCCTATTTAATTCTCGTAGCCTCTGCATGATTCTAAGGTTACGGCTTTTATTCTTTCCGATCTTTTCCAGTAAGGCTTTTGAAAAATCCTCATACCCATTTGCTGTTGCAACTATACGAATTCGGTTTATTTCCTCTTCTGTAAGTCCATCTTCATATGTAAGTTCTTCTTTTTTTATTTTTGACAAAACTCCCCTGTTCTGAAAATACCTTATTACATCTCTCTCCGCCGGAGTATTTAATGCTTCCTGGGCAGATAGATTAACCGCATTCATAAGTTTCGTATCAATCTCAATTATCTTATTTCCAAACATTGAAACTAAAAGTTGATTATCGAAACTATCTTCTGTTGTTTTACCAGGGGTCGCTGAGAGTCCCATTAATGCTCTATCTTCATTTCCCTCAGCGCGAACCATGAATTTTTCAACAACTTGTCTCGTTTCAGGAGCTGACGCTTTATGTGCTTCGTCATATACAATAAGTCTTGCGTTCCTAATTAATTTCTCCAATAATTCCGGGTTATTATTGTTAATTGATTGCAGCTTCTGTATTCCACAAACCATGAAACCATTTAATTCGTCATCCGTTTCATCGATGTTGTAATTGCCCCACAGTTTGTACATATTTATAGAACCATTACCTATATTCTTCCATACGCCTTTAAACGTATCATAAGCTTGTTGTAACAATTCGGAAGTATGTGCAATCCATATTACTAACCCTTTTTTATGCAAATTATAATTATAGTGATGGCTTATAATATGAGTCGCTGTCTTTGTTTTTCCAGTACCGGTAGGCATGTGGATCAAGAATCTTCTTAATCCATATGGCGATGTTAATATATTTAACGCTCTCTGTCTTATAATATATTGATAATCCAGTAACTCATAAAACTTATCAAAAGAATCGACTGTTTCAATACTTTCTCCAACCTCTTCTTTCTTCTCAAAGACATCATCTGACTGGTATCCAAGCAAACGAAGTAAATGATCATTAACATCATTTTTCTTCCAACTGGTATTTGATACATGAACCGCTAAATCTTCAAGATTACCTTTTTCTACACTAGGAAAAAACACATTAAAACTATCTACAGCTTCTCTTGGCATTGAGGCAAGTAGTTTTTCTCTTACCCCCTTATCTTTAAGGAATCCTGGTCCATAGATACTCAGAACCATTTCAGATAATCTGCTTTTAGACAAAAAACCTTCGACGCCGTTATTCCACTCCAATAGAGAATCAATTAGTTCTTGACCAAGGATTGCTTTTAGCTGTGAAACAGAGAGATTCATCATGTATTTTTTTAGTATTTCGTTATTCATGCTTTCTCCTATAACTCGATTAGTGCATCTACCAGTTTATCTACATCTTCTTTAGTATTAAAACGACTCAATCCAATTCTTACTGTTCCTTTATGCTTCTCATCCTTAAGTATAGCGTGGATATATGGTGCACAATGGTATCCTGTTCTTACACATATTTCAAAATCTTCATCAAGAATCGTACCTACATCATTCGAATCATAACCTTCCACTATAAGAGATACAATTCCAATATGATTATCAGGGTTCCCTGGTAAATACATTTTCACCTTTTTATTATTAGATAGCCTATTCACCAAATAATCTGATAATTCCTTCTCATGAACTCGATTGCCTTCAATATCTAATACTTTTAATGCTGCATTTAAACCAGCTATTGCCACTATATTAGGACTGGCCGGTTCGAACTTGGTAACACTATCTGATGGCATGTCCAAATTTAAGGAGTCACTTCCCGTTCCGCCCATAATAAATGAACTTAATCCGATACTGTTCACACAAACAAATCCACCTATCCCAAATGGACCATATAAGCATTTATGGCCAGCAAAAGCAACAATATCTACTTCATCCATTACAGGATTAACATCAATCAAGCCAAAAGATTGTGCTGAGTCCAAAACATTTATACTACCGTATTTCTTTCCCTCCTTGAATATATCTCTGATGGGAAGAATATATCCTGTAACGTTGCTCACATGATTCAAAATAATGTAATCCGGTTTATTCTTAACAAATTCATACCTGGTTTTCTCTATATCAATCTCATACGAATCTGGATCTGTCGGTAAAAGCCTTATGTTTACCTTACATCTTTGTTCTATCCCATGGAGCGTCCGTGCTACTGCGTTATGTTCATACGGAGAAATATATATATTTGCTCCTTCTCGATAGCTTAATCCATTAATGATCTGATTTAGTGCAATCGTAATGGATGGAGAAAACACAACACTTGCATCTATATCTAAATGCATATGTTTTCTAATCAGGGATTTCGTTTCGGATATAAGACTACTCGCCTCTTGAGCTAGTTTATAAGAGCCCCTTCCCGCATTCACTGCATATTTCCTATTAACTTCATCCATCTTTTCGTAAACTGCTTCTGGTTTTGGAAAAGTCGTTGCAGCGTTATCTAAATATATCAACACTAGCCTCCTACCTAACTATCTTTTCGATCAGCTCAAGAAGAATACTTACCCTATCATTTACACTAAGATCACTGTATTCATCCAATGCATCCTCAAGTATATTTTTTAAAATACTTCCTTGGCTTTCATCAGCGAAATCATAAAGTCTTTCTATTTCATCACCATTTCGCCCTGTAAATGATAACTTCATCTGACCAAGTTCCTGGCCATCTTTCATAGATTCGATATCAGATTTAATAGCAGTTAATTCCTCTACAAAAGATTCATATGCCCCTTCGTTCCAGTCCTCCAGATATACGTCCGACACCGCTTTTACAATCTTATGTGCCGTTTCAGGGTCATCATAGATATTAAGCTTATCTATGCAAGACATAAACGAAGTTATCTTACCGCTATATAATCCCTTTTTCGATTGATCGCTTTGTTCCTCATACCAGTTCTTTAAAACATGATACAAGTCCCGTTTTTTCCTTTTATCAAAAACAGATAAAATAGCTGTTACTGCCTTCTGTTCCAACCAACGGAAATAATCATCAAACTCTGTCTTGCACTTATCAATGAGTTTGTATGTCATTTCATAGTTGTCTTTCGTCCCGAAGGCCTCAGGTATCAATACAAAAAGAATTTCATACGGATTTATTTCAATTTTTTGCAGTTGCTTCTTTATCTCTAACATGCAACTCTTTGATTCTTTAGAGTCTGCGTATTCTTCAAGATACGGAATATTTCTTGAAACCTGAGGCAAGGCTCTGTACCAACGCTGCATACAGATCAAAATATTCTTAATTCTGTTTGTGGTAAGATTTCTATTCTCATTTACTTCAAACAGAATGTTAAGGCTTTCTATATACTTTTCTTTTTGTAAATCCTCTTTTGAAACAAATAACGCATAATCATCCGGATGCTCGCAAATGTTTATTATTATCTCTTGATTAATTTGCATTTCCGACTCATCAAAATAAACTACTATGTCTTCTCGTCTGTTTGAAAGGACATGTGCTAGGTATACTGGAATTACACTTTCACGCATACCATATGGTTCCCGGGTTAACTCCCTTATCAAATCAGAGAAACACTGTTTTTTATCCGAACATGAATCAACAAAGCCATTGATCTTATCTATTATTTCTTTCAAATTTGAGTCAGGTTCTTCACTACTTCCTACTATTCGGGTTCTTACAAACAACGACCGATACAGAGTCGCTTCCTGACTGGTTCCCTCGTAAAACGCAATGTCACTTGCCTCATTTTGGAGAATCGCCTGAATAATATTTGATCTTGCCTTTTTTGTTTGGGCAGAAGACAAAATATGTCTGTTTATAATCTCATTATTAATTCGGGGACTCTTATAATAAACAGTTTCACAAATCAGATTAACTGCTGCTTCTACATTTCCACTCTTTCTGACCTTCTCCCCATCATAATAGAAAATTCTGGTATCCGAATCATCAAGATATATCTCACCAAAAGCTTTTTCAACATCAACTACCATGTCCTCTTCTAAAAGAGGCAACTCACTAGTTAATATTTCATTATTGTTTGTAAAAGTATGATTCTCTTTTAATTCTTGGATTATCTCATAATCTATTAATTGCTTTTTGATGTCCTTTATTCCTCTTTTAGGACATACCACAACCAACTTCTGAGAACCTAAATTTGCAACATGCTTTTTTATTTCTTCCTGTTTGATTCCAGTAAAAGAAAAAATGGTGATTACTTTTCCATCTGTCTTTTCCTCTCCAAGCAAAACATCAGCATTGTTCATAGCAAGAAAATCATCCGCAAGCATAAACTCGTTGCGAAAATATCTTGTCATCATATGATCACTGTTATATCTTCTTGGGATAATAAAGTGCTCGTCCGTAATATCTTCTAAAATATTTGCGTAATTTGCGTTATCTCCTTTTATCTCTCGACGATTTCTAACTTCAGTTTTTAATGCAGATCCTGCTTTGGTTTTAAATACATATGTATTAGTAGCAGATTTTTTGTATATCAGATCACTCTTAGCTAGCTCATCTAAAACCAGTCCACCTTCATCTATACCTATCGATAAAGGCAAGTATTTCTCATCTGCTGGAACTTCCTCTTCCTTATTTACGATTAAAGTAATCGCTAATGCCTTAATTATTCTCTTTTGGTTATCGGTTTCTGCCTTCTTTAACGCAAAGTCAGCACTAAGCCATATATTATGTACAAACTCGTTATTTACATCCTTCTTAAACAACGGACTAAAATAGTCATATATTAAGTCCGCTCCGATAAACCAAGGATCATCAATCTCATGTTCAGAGACATAACGCGCCATACTATTAGGTTCATCATTAGAAATAAATGTAAATAAAGTTCTCTCATTCTGTGCAACTTTTTCGCTAACATTTAAAAGCAAATAAGACGCTACTGGATTTAACGGATAGCATCCTCTTAAAACAGTATTCTCGAATGTCTTTTTGTTGAATGTCGAACTAAATACTGGAAGCGAAAGAAACTTATCAAGCGCAGGCTTTCCAAACAATCTATCGCTACCAGGAATACTTTCAATCAGCTCCTCATCCTTAATAATGGCGCTCTTGATTAGTTCATAATTGTTCTTTGAGGAGGTAATAAAGAATTTCTCAACTAGGCGACCTTCTATTCCGGTAAAGGAATTAATAGTCTCTATCGAGAGATGATTTCCATATTCTTTAATGCTCTTATGTGCGACCATAGTAATAAATACCTGTGACTGTTCTGAATCAGTCGCAAGCTCGCACATGCTTTGAAGAAGCTTCATATTATTTCCTGAAGCCTTTCCATCTTGGGATTCTATATATTTTGTGAACTCATCAAAAACAATATAGATTCCACTGTATCCATACTCTTCTACTAATTTTTCACTTATTCCCTTATATAACGGCAACACATCCGACACTGCCAAGGGATTAAAAGTTGAACCAGCCGTAATTCTAGGATATATCACCGAAAATATATCTAGAATTTCTCTGGAATACAGCGAAAGACCTGACTTAATATCCTCCACTGTTTTACCAAAGGTCTTTGCTTCTTGTTTGAATTTCTTATATGTGTCTGGATAATTATTCTCCCAATCATTTAATCTATCTATGGCAAGCGAAAAATATGTGTCAGGGGCTATGTCCACTAAATCACTTCTCTTCAAGGCATCGTTGAGTGCCATAAGAAATGCTTGATCTAAATCACCTTTTGAGTCATTGATTACAACAGGTAAAAATCGACCCTTCTGATTCCAAATGTAATTAATCTTTTCAGCTACTCTTGATCCAATGTCTTCTACCTGCTTAAACTTGCGACAAACTTCATTTATGACCTTTGTGTTTTCTTTACTTCTCTCTAACGAAAGAATTGCAAGTAAAACAAGAAGGAGATGGCTTTTTCCTTTTCCGTAAGGGCCTACAAGAAGTGTAGCCTGCTCTTTGTTATCAATAACCGCATTTAAATAATCATCTATAAAACTCAAAGATGATTTTGTCGGAATATAACTAAGAATCTTCTCTTTTTTATTAAGACTAAGGTACAGATTCACCGCAGTCTTGAAACTACTGTTAAACTGAATCACATCCCTTAATGACTTAAGCTTTTTCATTTTGATCACCTGTCTAATCTCTCAAAGTATTCTTCAATAACGCTTTCTTTAGAAAACTCATTCAATCTGTAGATCATATCCAAACCTGCAGTTCTATCCACCCTGATATATCCCAGCGCATCTAACCTATCAAGGAAATTGTTAATAACAACATTTCCCAAATGATATATTGATGAAAGACTTCCATCGCCCAAAGAAACCTGCTCTATAGAAATTGCTTCTTTTCCTTCCATCAGTTGTGCTAACTCATACAATACAACCCACTCATTCATATTTCTCATATCGGGATTCGATTTTACATACTGGTTATCAATCTTTTTTACCAATCCTAATTGAACAAAAGGAGAAACATTTTTTTCTTCCGGATCAGTCATCCCTTTATCTTTGCTATACATGTTGAGCAAAACATCAATATCGTTCTTAAGAGATTTATCAGAAAAATCCGGACTACCTATATACTTTGTCAATTCTCTACTTAAAATGTGCTCAACCTGGTCCTTAGTTAACACATCTGCATCACAGTGATTAAAGTAAAGATACCACGCTGTTGCCTCTTCCTTATTCTTTGCAATATACGAGTGCATAACCCAGAGTGAAAATGTATCCTCTAAATACGGATCATATTTAATAATTGATTTTCCTATACTAGATAGAACAGATCCTTTTGCGGTATCTGATTCAAACAAACCAAGCGCTCGCATCCAGTATCGAAGTGATTTAACCATGTTACTTCCTATACCAAATTCGTCTGGAGCATCTTTACTAAGAAAAATCAATTCGTTTGAATCAACTTCTATCAAGCCTTTATTAAGCCAACCTTCTCTTAACGGGAATTTTTCATGACCTTGAAGCCTGTATTTAACTTTATTTTCCATCGTTGCTCCTTTTAATTCCTAACACTTTCCTCATATAACATCCAGCATTAAAGTGTCCTACACATTCAGTACATCTTACACATTTATTATCATCAATGTAATAAGTTATTTTACCTGACCCGTCATCCTTTACGCTTATCGCATCATGCTTACAAACGCTCTCGCATGCTTTGCATCCCAAACACATTTGATATTTTGTAAGCTGGCATTGTATTTTTCCTTCAGCAACACCGATATTCTTTGCGCCCGCTATATGGATATTCTTAATAATCACTTTTAGTTTGTTTTTTCCAATTCTTCCCTGGAGGATCAGAACAACATTTCCTTTTTTATCAAGAATATATACTTCGCCTAACCTCTTATTTCCGAGCTCTTTATTTATATAACCAAACGGCTTAAATAATTCGTATAATTCGTCTGTAATCGGTTTTTGAAGCTCATAATTAAACGCATTCTCGTCTGTCGCGCATGGTTCAAAGCTCACTATAGACGTTTGTGCAGCCTCTAAGCCATTTCCTCCTTGTCTGGCTTTCCAATTACCTCCATCAATATATTCTTCTGGATCCGGTTTGCCTATTTTCTTTGCAAATTCAATAAGTATTTCTCTCCAATGAATATATTGATCATGCATATGAACTTTAGATAAAAACTCAGACCATCCTCCGTTGTTAGGGCAACACCAACAGCCAACTCTTGTATATCCAAGTCTATAAGCCTCGTTAAAATCTATTCCAGTTGTTAAAATATAAAGCCAAACATCAAAATCTATCCAATCAATTATAGGTGCTGCAACAGTCTGTTTGGAAATCTTAGGGCTCTCCGATTCTCTTTCGTACTTACTTCTACTGGCGGACTCATTCCTTCGAATACCCTGAAACGTCAAAATATTAGTTTTATCTTTATATGCAGATGATATCGTCTTTTGAATTGCACCAGTTTTAAAAACTGTGCAACACCAACGCATAACACGACTAGGGGGACCAACTATATCACATAAATCCTCAAAATTCTTTTCTCGGTTCTTTGCTGTCAGTACCCTTACTCCCTTTGATTCCTCGTTGGAACTAAAACGCTTTCTGTATTCTATAGTATATGGAAATTCCAATGTGGTATCACCAAAAATATGTAAAACCTTATTAGTTCCAAGTGCACGATTTACAAGATGAGAAGTGACTGTAGAATCCTTACCGCCACTAAAGGAAACAAACATATCATCTATGTTGTACCTAGACTTATAGCTCTGAATATAATTAACCGCTTCTTCTGTGATGTAATTATATCTATTGGCATTCGCCTTAATAAATTTCTCTATAATCTGATTAAAGGCGTCATAATCAATGCTATTTGATATTGAATCGTATTTTTCCTTTAGTTCTCTTATTGATTCAATAGGTAAACTGTTTAGCTTAGATACAGATACTTTGAACTTCTCACCATCAACAATATATGCATTACTTCCGTACCAAACGGACTTACCCCAAAAATAATTATATGAATCTTTTATTGCTAATCCTAATAAAGTTGCTTCTTCCGGGAAAACTGGTCTTATATCGGTCGCTACATAATCGCAAGTATTACCACATTCCGGGCATTCTTTTTCAAATACAGGAACATTACATTTATTACACCAATATATGGTTGATGAAGTTATCGTATTGCATCCACAACCAGTTTTTACACACTTATCGCCCGTCGTGGGCACTTTACACTTTGGACATATTCTTTCTATCATATACAACTACCTAATTTGATCCGCCGTCTTTAATATATATACCATCTTAAGTGTCCAAAAAAAGGGACTTAAAAAGGTTTAGCCGTTTCTCGTTCTGCTCCTATTTCAAAATGACGCCTTACTATGCCAAGATCTACCTTACTAAAAGGACCGCCTTTGTCCACAAAATCCACAGACTTGTCCTCATTTAAGCGTATCTGGAACTTCTGCTGATTGATCGCAGTCGGCGCAAGCAGTGCCATTTCAACTCCCATATTAAACCAATATGGTCTGTCACCCTTTGCAATGATCACCTGCTCAGGAGTCTTTGACTTATGCGGCTTTCCGTGATCTGCTCCATATCCGACCGCAATGCTGATGACGAGCTTTTCACCTTCTTTTACCTCTGCTCTGATGTTCATCTTATTGAATGTACCGGCCCAGCAGGTATTCAGTCCCAGCTCCTGAATGAACAGGACAAGCTCTTCTCCGTAATACCCGATCCTCTCTTCAAGAGTTTCATCATCTTTTCCTATGCAAGCAATTACGCTCGGAGCACTTCCAAGCCCCATTACCTTGTTAAGTAGCTTATTATATGTCTTGCCGGCATCCTCGATAAGCTGCATATGAAGATTTCCCTTTTCGTTCAGCTCCTCTATCTTTTCCTGGATCTTTACAACTTTACTTTCTTCTATCTTCTTTGAAAGGTAATTCCTTACCGCATGTCTTTCTTTGATCGCATCAATATAGCTCAATCTTTTTCTCCTGCATTATCCCTTAATTACGATGTTCATTCACAAAATCGATCAGTTTTTCAAAAAGGACTTCACTCCCTTTTTTTGTTATCCCCCTTAAAGTCTCGCTATGAAATCCCGAATAGATGAGCTCAACTTCATACTTTGTATCTCCAAACCAGTCATCTTCTTCCGATGCAGTCCTTACAAAATCATAGATTTCTTTAAAGAATGACCTCATTTCCGACTTTGAAACCGGGGTCTGACTAAGAGCAAGAATCTTCCTGCTACCCTTATTCTTACGGTATGTCGCGATAAAATCTTCATTCATTTCTACGAACTCCGTAAAAAATCCGTTTTTATCGTAATGTTCTATCTTTGCTTTTATCCCTCTTATTTTATTAATATTCCCCATATGACTACCTTAATAGTTTTCCCCTATGGTATACGGTCTTGCTTCATCTTTATTGAGAATAGAAAGATCACTCTTTGATGAAGTGATGATGCTCTCTTCCGCTACAATCTTCTGTCCGGCTACTTTAATGACAGACACGCAAAGTGATATGAGAGGGAACTCAACTACTTTGAGTTTTTTAAATATCTCATCATCATCAGTTATAAAGCTAACTTTGCTTCCCGGAACAAACTTAGGCTGATTAAGAAGTGTTGAAATAACATCGTCCTTCGTGACATCTTCCTTCGTTACCGGAACAAAAAACCACTTCTTGATATTCTGTCTCTCGATAATTATCTCAAAAGGCTCTCCGTCTTTGCATCCGCTACTTTCAATCCTCCAGTCATAAGGGCTGTTAGTTATCCCGATGAACACCGGATAAATATAATCCCTCCTGAATGCGCCAATCGGTATGTCATCCTTATACTTTTCAGCATCATATCCAGCTGCGATAAGTAATTCCTCATATGTCGCACTCTTTGTTCCAAGGGCAATTTTCTTTATCGTCTGGAGCGTCGGTGCCTCGTCCACTTTTCCGTTGACATATCTGCTTATATACGCATAGGAAAGCCCGCATTCGTCACAAAACTCTGCCTGGCTCCTCTCTCCCTTAGCCTTTAGGATCACCGCTTTGAATGCTTCTTTGTCAAATGGATAATCCGCAAATTCTGATCTACGCATAAAATATCCCTCTAAAAATATCTACGATACAGACAATATTCTATCATACAGCATATCTATTTTCTATAAATATATGCTTTATGTGGATATTCTATCAAATATTCATATTGTCTGTCTATGCTTTAAAGCATATTAAATCAACTTTTTATGTTGACATATCATATACTATATGCTTTATTATTGTTTAGAGCATGTTTTATGTGTTCTATGAGTTGCTTTATGTTGATATATTAATTTCATTAAAATATTGAAAAACTTTTTCGGATTACGTGTTTTATGTCCCACATAGATTATGAAAGGAGAAAAGCGACATGAGATACAAAGCTTGTTCAGTCAAAAAAGGTAAAAAGACATATCACTATATCTTAGATAAAGAGACCGGCAACATCCAGAAAGAATGCACCAAGTACCTTAAACACAAGGCTATGCAGAACAGGTCTGAGAATACGATCATTCAGATAGCAAGGATCCTGCCCTACTACATGGATTTCCTTGATATTAGGAGCCTTACGCTTGAAGCCGTAGCTGCTATGAAATTTGCCGATCAGTCCGAACACTTCCACGAGTTCCTTACATATGTAAAGAGCGGTGCGCATTCAGGAAGCTACCTGGAAATAAAGAACAATACGGCAAACGTTTACCTTCGAACGGTGTTTGGTTTATACAACTTCCTTCACCGCAACGGTCAGCTCCCGTTTCTTACTGTATTAGATGACAGGAACTTTTCCTATGTTACTTCCGTCGGAACAAAGGTCACAACGTCATGCCTCACATATGACGGGTATCTTAAGAAGAATGAATATAAATCAAGGATAGCTTCAAAAGATGACATCAAAAAGATCCTCTCTGTCTGCACGAACAGCCGAGACAAGCTCCTCATCATGCTCATGGAAGAAACAGGACTCAGGATTGGAGAAGCACTTGGAATAAAGTACACGGAAGATATCGATTTTGAGAACAAAAGGATCTTTGTCAGGTATCGTGATGACAACAAGAACCGTGCCTATGCCAAGAATGCCGAAGAACGGTACATGAGGATCTCCGATGATGCGTTCTCTCTTTTGAATATATACCTCGCGGAGCACGCGGACATATTTGAAAAAACAGATTACCTTTTCATCGTAACAAGCGGAAAGAACAAGGGCACACCCTTATCTATAAACTCTTTCTACTCGACACTAAAAACCCTGGGAAAGCAGTCCGGAGTTCACATCACAAACCATATGCTCAGGCACTACTTTGCAGATGAAAGGCGTAAAGCAAACTGGCCCCTCATCGAGATATCAAAAGCCCTTGGTCACAAGAACATCGCTACAACTGAAAGGTACCTGCATGTATCCGACAATGAGATTGAAGATGCGCAAGATACATATTTCAAAAAGAATGCTTCCGGCGTAAACGTATCAGATTTCCTGTGACCGTAAACTTTGTAGAAAGGAAACAAGATGGCTGCTTTAAAAGTCTTAAAAACTTCAGATGAATTATATGAAGAGCTATCCCTCAGCCCATCTGTTTTAGGCAAGAGGGTTTCCTTTCTGTACAATTATCTCTCCTCATACGGAATCACTTCACTCTCTGAGATAAACGTAGATATATTGCGGAATTACATTTACCTCGTGCACCGCGAATTTGCTCTCTCCAAAGGACAGATATTTGCTTTTAAGGGGGATCTTGAGACTGTTACCTTCGCCTATATGAAGAAGATCAACCATCCCCTGGCAAATACATCATTTGCAGTAAGCGCCCGAGGAAGAAAAGCACTTGTCTTTCTTTATGCATCCGGCATCGACTCATTCTCAAGCATAACCGCTGATACAAGGATCTCTTATGAACGCTATATCGCTCTATCCGTTCCGGCTAAAGCTACGGAATATCTAAAACAGCTTGATAAGATGATGCTTTCCGAGATTGCAAATATCACCTTCGTAACTAAGCCAAGATTTGAGAACAAGCTCTTTTACATCGGATACTACCCGGATCCATATATTGCTGAAAGACTTTATTACACCGCACGTAAAGAGTTCCTCTACTTTGATTTTTCTCTTCCTGCTCCGGCATGTATGAAAAAGCAGATATTTAGGATACTCCTTCACGACTTATCGAGGATCAAGGATATCAAAAACCATTACCTGCTCCAGCATTTCATCATACCGCTCTACTATCTGTATAAATTCTGTGTTGCGTATGGAATATCAGATATCAAGCAGGTGACTGATGATGATGTCTCGGTTTTCCTTACATATCTTGACGAGAACATGACAGCAAAATCAAAGACTGCCCCGCAGGCACTCTTTAGGGCAAGGAAGTATCTATTCCTCTCAGATGAGAAGATCGATTTTACCGCTACATTGTGGTCACTTGATAGATTTGATCTCTCTGGCAGAAAGAACGACACACGAAGCATAGAAAACTTTGAATTTGGTGACATCAAAAAGGATGACCGCATATATCTCCAGCACTTCATGGAATATTTGCTGATCCTCTCTCCCAAGTACTCACTGCAGTCACTGCTTGAAAAGTACAATTCGGCAAAGGATTTCATCCGGTTCCTTGAAAAGAAAAACAGCTCCTTATCTGAGATATCCTATTCCGATATCGAAGAGTACATATCACTAAGGGATTCAATGGACATAAAGCCTTTTACTTACAACCTGACTCTCACCATGCTTTCATTCTTCCTGACTGTCCTGTCTGTAAGAGAAGACCTGCTGATACCTTCATTTCCCTTTGAATATTTCTATAAGAAGGCTGACTATCTCCATCATGACAGGTCAGTCGAGGATGATACCATCGACAGGATAATGACTGTGCTTCCGGACTTCCCCGAAACCATAGGACTCATCTATATCACGCTTTACAGCACAGGCCTTCGCATAAACGAGGTCTGCTCACTAAAAAAAGATGCCCTTTTTAAAAACGGCGGATCAGACTGGCTCATGGTATATCAGCGTAAGCTCCGAGCAGAAAAGAACATCCCGGTCCCCGAAGAGATAGCAAGACTCCTAAGAAAGCATATCTCTGAAGATGATACGGATTCTGAGTTCATCTTCCCTTCCTGCAAGGATCCTGCTAAGCCCTTTCAGGTAACGACCTTCGTAAAACAGATGAAAAAACAACTCCTTCTCTATGAAGAGACAAAGGATATCTGCTTTAAGTCACATGATTACCGGCATACCATCGCAACTGATCTTTATATGTCTGGCGCTTCTCTAGGCGCAACTAGAGCATTCTTAGGTCACGCTTACGATGACATGACCAAACAGTACATCGACCATCTGCCCGGACGAATAGACAAACGGCAGGACGAATATTTTAAGGAGAATGATCTTTATGAAACTGATGTTTAAAGACCTTCCCTGCTATAGGGATCTTACAAAAGAACAAAAGAAACATAAGCTGTATACGCCTAATAGCTCTTTTGACCTTTCAAGGCTTCCTCCTACGGAAATAAGATATGACTTTGCAGCATTGATCTATGACAAGGCTGAAAAGACTTCATATCTGACGCTCCATATACAGCGTACCAATTTCCACAAGCTCGCAGATTTCTTATCAGATTCATATCCTACTATTGAGCACCTTACGGATGTCCCACTGCAGGATATGGAAAGAAAACTCCGCATATACCTTGTAAAGGATGAATCAAAACTCTCTTATGACAGGTACCGGGCAGAACTTGGAAAGACGTACAGGAGTGACAATCCGGTCCTCTACTATTTAAGGACTGCATATGAGTATTTTCTACCGAAAAAGGAAGCCTCATTTGATGAGAATGATGATATCTGGCGCATTGAATCCCTTCCTTTTCCTGTAAGAGATTCTCCTATAAGGATACTAAAGCAGGTCAACTTCTCAAGGATAAAGCAGGCAGGCATAAAAAAGGAGACAAAGGATGCTATCCTCTATCACTTTAAGAGAAGGGCTGCTAAGACCGTTACCACAGAATTAAGTGCTATGAGCTACCTCTCAGAATATCTAAGCGAAACCCATTCGGAGATTGATTCTTTAAAAGATTTTAACCGTAAGATCTTAGAAGAATATTTAGGCTATATCTACCTTGAAAGTAGCAGAAAAAAGGATTACCGAACTGAATTAAGCGCCCTAAAGAGTGTCTTCATTATCATAGGAAAGCTATACGAGTATGATCACCTTCGCGGGATCTTTTTAAAGAGCGACTTTCCACAACAAAGAAAGACCATCTATAGGAGCTATTCAGACAATGAACTTGCAAGGCTCCATGAAGGATACAAGATCTTAGACAAACAGACTGCCAGACTTCTTCTCATACACGAACTGTTAGGACTTAGGATATCAGATACTCTCACTATCAAGACTGAGGATGTCGATCTTTCAGACAATCCTCACGTCAGGATAATCCAGCCTAAAACCGGAAATGCCCTGGAGAAGAAACTAAACCCAGACCTGTGCGCCCTGTTCGCGGCCTGCATTGAGGAGACCACAAACACTTACGGGAAATGTGAATATGTCTTCGTATACGAAAAAGATCCTAAAATCCCCCAGCAGTATTCCGTGGTCGAATACCGCATCAAAAGGATGATCCGCAAATTAGACCTGCGTGATGACAACGGGAACCTCTTCACCGTAGGCACTCACCTTCTAAGGCATACATACGGA
The DNA here is from genome assembly GCA_947164865.1 of uncultured Lachnospiraceae bacterium. GTDB lineage: Bacteria > Bacillota > Clostridia > Lachnospirales > Lachnospiraceae > AC2028. The sequence goes on along the minus strand of CAMUYA010000002.1, from coordinate 162,176 downwards.
AAGAAACTCTGTGACCTGTTAAATGATGACTCTACTATCGCTGCCCTATTAGGACACAAATCAACAACCTGCGTCAGCTTTTACAGACAGATGTCTCCTAAAGTGCTCGCAGAAAGCACCAAAGAAGTAATTGATGCAAGGAATGAAAAGATCAAGAAATTCAAGAAAGGATGGATGTTATGACTAATTACGACAACATGCTTCTTGCTATTAAGAAGCTCAACGAGGAAAAGAAGATCCTCGCAATGAACACTATACGCCGAATGATCAAAGACAACGAACAGATCTCCATTGTCGAGCTCACAAAGCAGACCGGTCTTTCGCGCTCTTTCTTCTACAAGAATGCTTTCATAAAGGAAGAACTGATGAAAGCGATCGAGTCCCAGCAGGGAAAGGTTCTCCATTCAAGGCGCGATAAAACCTTGAATGAAGCTCTAAAAGAAACTGTCCGGCTTCAGAAAGAAGAGATAGACCGTTTAAGACGGGAACGCTCACAACTTACCTTTACCATAAAGAAGTTAGAGAACGAGCGTGAAAATGATGCAACTTTTGATTTTATCGAACAACTTTAAAGGAGGAATTTAATTATGGCAAGTTTTATACTCGGAGTTGATGTTGGATACGGCAATACTAAGACCGCCCACAACTGTTTTTCGTCGGGAGTAAAGAAGCTCCCCGGTAAACCACCTATTAACACAAGAGTCATCGAGACTCCCGAAGGCTTCTATGCTATCGGAAACGGAAAGATGTCCATTCAGAAGACCAAAACTGAAGACGAAAACATGAGAGTCCTCACAATGGCAGGCATTGCAGAGGAACTCAAGAAAGTTGACACCACTGTCGCAGATGTATATCTCGGCGTTGGCGTTCCCCTTACAAGGATGGGAGCTGAAAAGCAGAGCTTTCTTGACTACTATAATAAGAACCGCCGTCTTATCTTCAAATATGAAGATGTGCAGTATTCTGTGACACTTCTGTCAGTAGATGTATTCCCCCAGGGATACGCTGGAGTCGTCTCCTTCATGAGGGATTTCCACAAATCTGCTCTCGTCATCGATATCGGATCATGGACGGTAGACATCCTTCCCCTTACGGAGTTCATCCCCGATCAAACAAGATGCAAGTCACTTCCTCTTGGAACCATCACCTGCATGAACGATATCAACGAAGCTTTAAGACAGAACCTCGGGCAGGACGCAGACGAGACCACTATCAAGGAAGTCATGATCTACGGCACAAGCGATATCCCCGAGGACTACCTCTCTATCATCAAGAATGGACTCAGGGCTTATGCCGCTAACCTCATGGATCAGATCAGGGCACTCAACTTTAACTCTGATCTCACTCAATTCATCTTCATCGGCGGCGGTGCAACAATCATGAAGCATTTCCTCTCTGAGGAAGATAGAAAGAACGCCCTATTCTTTGATGATGTACATATCAATGCTAAGGGCTACGAAGACCTCATCCGTCATAAGATGGGAGGCAGGTCATGAACGTTAAAAGGAAGACCATAAGATTTCAGGATACTTCCGCAGACCTTTCCGCATACGAGGCCATATCAGACTATAAGTCCTATGGCTTCCGCTCGGAAAACCACATGGTAGTCGAAGCGATAAAGCGCCTCATAGCCCCAAAGGCAGGCGACCTTTCTCCCGATGAGCTCGCAGATGCCATCGCAAAGAAATTATCCGGAAATATCATGGTATCTTCCGTACAGGCTGAAACCTCAGTAGAGAAACCCAAATCAAAAGAAGCTGCCTTCGATGCAGCCCTCGATTTCCTCGATAACCTATAATATAAGAGCCAGGAGAACAAGTCTCTTGGCTCTTTTCATATCATTATTCGGATACTATTTCGTATGCCTTATCTATGGCTTTGATCAGCTTTTCGTATACATTGTCTCCCTTTACAGATTCATATGCCTCAGCAATCTGCCCATAAGATTCACTGATAGTTGTACTCTGCGTTAAATTATTTGTATACCTAACTATCCAGGACTTTTTTGAAGATGTAATTCCAAAGACCACAGCAGGAGAAGTTGCTCGATTCATCTGCTGAGTGGCAACCTTACCCATTAAATCTGTATCATCAGAACTATATAAGATGATATACATTCTGACTCCGGTTTCGCGGTATTTATCCCATATATGATTTTCTAATTTCTCTTTTTCTTCGTCTGATATCACTCCTCCGGGCTTATATACAAAATCCCCGTTAAGATCAGTAATACTGGATCTGTCGGATATCGAAGCGTCATTAATTTTGATATTCTTGTCTAATTCTGATGACTCTACGCCTGCGTTGACTGCAAGCTTTTTAAAATACGCTTCTATTTCGTCCATGTTGTAAGGAACAAATACCCCTCCGGCAAATGAAACCGTCTTTTCTATCGGAGTATCAACCACTTTACCGTTAACATCATAAACCGATGTACAATCCTGCAGATTCTGATCGGTAAGAACAAGGTCTACTAATTCGTTCCATATCTGTTCGGAGTATAAACAACTGCAAAGATCCTCCGAACCATCCTCGAGAGTATTCCTGGTACAATAGAATGTACAATCTCCTGAAGAACCTGTTCGGTAGATATTATAAGTGTACATTGTATCCCAGCATCTTTCAGAAGGGATATAGTTATAATTCAGAGCAATACTTCCACCACTCTGAAGTTTTGTTCTGTAATCATCATTTACCGATACCTGAGTTTGCGTAGAACTGTTTGTCTTTTCTTCACTATTCAATTTAAAAAGCTTTTTGTAATTCATCGGCGATTCTTCGAGAAATAGCGCCAATGCAACTACCGCAAGAAGAAGCAGGAGTAATAAACCAGTTTTGCTTTTACTTTTCTTTTTTTGTTCCATGATTGAACCCCTTCACAGTAATATCTACAACACATTTTAGCACTGTTTCTCTTATTTTCACATATTCTCTTCGCCTTTATTTCTCAGGTTTACAGATCGGAATGCCCCTTATACAAACACCGATTTTATACCTTTTTGTTTCATCGCCCTTTTTCCAGAAAATGATAGTATAACTAAACTCCGGGCCGTCGTTCAAAATAAGCTCTCTCAGATATCCAAGCCCCTTTTTTCCAGGTTCTAAGACAATGCTGCCTTCCTTATCAAGTTCTAGCAGACTTTCATAAATGGAATTATAAAGCTTGTGATAATCATCCCTGTTCTTATAATTGGCATTAATCTTAATCTTATTCAGACGCTCTATTTCTTTTTCCAGAGTCTCAAAGTCCATCATTTTCCTAGCTTCATATCCTCTTCAAAGAACTTGATTATTCCTTCACTGTATTCATCATAATCCGTATGCCCTGTAAGAAGCATCTTGTTTGAAAAATCAGAGAATGCCTTTATTAGCTCTTCTTCATCCTTTTTTCTAACCCTTACCTCTGCCAGCTGGTACTGAGTATCTTCTTCTCCCAGACCATAGTCATCGGTTATCTTTACATTAAGACCATGAGAAGCAAATATCCTATCCCCCATCCTGTCCCATATATCAAGATAATAAAAGTAACTGTATAATGCATTCGACTTCTTGAGCTTTAGATAGTTCTTTACCATTTCTTTTTCCATTTCCTTTATGTCCTTTCTTGATTATATCATCAAAAACTAGTCCTGTGCTGACAGGATGCTATATTATTCTCTCTTCTCTGCAACCCTTGATATTACACACAAAACACGGCCTCAGTATCCCGAAAAAATTCCAACTATTATCAATATGATTTCCACTGTTCCCATTCCTTCTTCATCACTCATTAAATCTCTGAAGTCTCTGCACTCCATACCCAATCCTCCTTTTCTCCGGTCCCTCACGGACCCATTTCCGATGTTAAAGATTCATCGACGTAAACGCCGGTAACAGAATCATTATCATCACCACAAGTAACATAAGTACCATCGGAAGAAGCAGTTTTGTCACCGCTTCCTCTCCAAGTTTTCTGCAGTTTTGCATTTTTTCAGCAACAGCACTGTCTGCCTCGGCTCTCAGTCTTAACAAAAGATCATCGCTGCCCTTTTTCAGATTCCGGCCCAGCAGTCCCGCCATTCTTATATATTCCTGAAGCCCTGTTCTTTTACCAAATCTCTCATATCCTTCCTCTTCAGATACCCCGCTTTTGAGTTCCCGGCAGGTGAATATCATCTCGGAGTAAATGGGATTATCATCATGTCCGCCTCCGGATGCGATCTTAAAAAAAGCTGCCCTTACCGTCATTCCCGCTCCAATATACAGGATCATTTTCTCTATCACCTCCGGATATGCGTTCTTCATCTTTTTCTTTTTTTCTTCCACTTTAGCGGCAAGATCCTTATCTGACATAACAAAAATGATTATCCCTACTGCCACCACACCCGCAAAGACAAATGAACTGTAATCCTTCACGCTTTTTTTCCACTCGATAGGTTGTCCTTCGTACTCTTCGGGTATCTCCCAGACCTGCGTTTCTCTGGATGATTCCTCCGATTCTCTGAGCAGTTTTTCAAGGGCATAATGAATTTCTTTATTTCCCGAATGATCCACCGGTTTCAGATTGAGAAAGAATTCCTTTTCGTAAGTTTGGTTAATATATCTCACAGAAGCTTTAAGGATTACCTGGCATTCCTCATCAACCTCGGTAACCTCTCCGCTTCCGGCCGCTACAAGCCCTGTGTCCGAGCTGCTCCACTCCACCGAAAAGGGGTATCCCTTTACAGACGATACAAGATGAACGTCTTCCGTGATCTGATCAAATGACTTGTTTCCCGCCAGCAATTCCTTTCCCAACTGAACATAGAATTGGGGAAGTATTTTCTCTATTTCCTCATCCGTGAGTATTTTGGGATTGATCTGCAGCGATATCGGATCTCCCGAATCGTCTATTGATGCTTCAAGGTCAACAGTTATAGGCTCCCCCGCAAACCCATCTCTTTCAATTGTTCCGTCGGATATATCCCCGGCACTGCTGTCTCCTTTATACTTAATACCCGCTGCCAACATAGTGCCTACAATTACCACGGCCAGCGTCAGCGATAGTTTCTTAATAACATACTCTCTGTATCTTTCAGGAATATTGTCCCCGGGATTGAGCTGTTCAAGGCAGGAAGATATTGCCTGGGAGGATTTCGGGGCGGTCTGGGCTCCACCGCGTCTGATTCCGGCCATCCTTTCCTTTATCAAAAGGATCTCTGATGATATTTTGTCAAAAAACCCCATTATACCTTTTCTGTATACGGGTCCATCCCTGCTTCTCGAAACAAAGAACAAAACGATATATATTATGATCACTACTGCGGCAACGTAATACATTTCTCAATTCCCCTTTTACATTTCCTTCTCTATTTTTCCCAAAATGCGATCACCCAGAAAATACGCAAATACATATAAAGCCAAACACCCGCTCATTATCATTACTCCGTTAAGATTGCCGTAAAGACTGTCAAAATAACCCTTGTTGGAAAAACCTATATACAATACGATTGCAAAAGGTACTGCCTTCATAATGTTTTGTTCCATTCTTCTTCCGCTCAAGACCGTCCTCATTTCGGATCGGATATCAATCTGTCTTGTAATCACTTCGGTGGAGGTTTTTATTATTTCGGGCATACTGCCGCCTCTCTTTTTTGCTATTTCGAACACCTGTGAAAACTGTTCTATATGCTCGCTTCCGGAACGTTGTGCGAGGCTTTCGAGAAGGTTTTCCAGCGGAATATTCATTTCAAGGCCTCTCCGTATCAGGGCAAGTTCATTTACTATAAATGCCTCTTTTCCGTATATTCTTATCATATCCGCTTCGCTCTCCCTAAAGGCATTTTCCACAGCATAACCCGCCTTCATCGATGCGGAAACCGAAGCGATACATTCCTTGAATTCGTCCTCCAGTATCTCCCTGTTCCTTTTGATCCTGTCTCTACGCTTCCCCCTGAAAAAAAAGATACCGATTGCAGTCATAGGGACCATTGCCAGCACATTTCTGTAAAAGAAATATGAAAGCAATGCCATTATTCCCACAGACTCAGCTATCGCTAACATCTTCTCTCCCTTTTTCCATTCAGGAAGGTGATAGTCCGGAAGATTCAGCCGCCTCTTTCCACTCATTAACTTCTCTTTCACTGATTCCCGCAGACTTAAGTTTTCCCGTCTCGGAGAGTTTTTCTTTTCTGACGAGCCTTCCGATAACTTTTCCTTCAAGAGAGCTCCCCTGTTCTTCAAATCTGAACAATTCTTTTGTAACGATCTCACCGTTTTCATAACCAAGCACCTCTGATATTTCCATCACTTTGCGGGACTTATCTCTCAGCCTCCCGAGATGAACAATAATGTCAAGCCCCGATGAAATCTGCTGCCTTATCGCAGCCAGCGGCAGTTCCGCTCCCATCAGGACCATGTTTTCCAGTCTGGTAAGCATATCCCTGGCACTGTTGGCGTGACCCGTCGACATGCTTCCGTCATGTCCTGTATTAAGGCATTGGAGCATATCGACCGCTTCAGCTCCTCTCACCTCACCCACTATGATCCTGTCGGGACGCATACGCAGAGAAGATCTGATCAGATCTCTGATGGTGATCTCTCCGCACCCCTCGACATTACTGTTTCTTGTTTCAAGGCTCACCAGGTTATCTATCCCCTGAAGCTGCAGTTCAGCGCTGTCTTCGATGGTTATTACCCTTTCATCCGATGGTATAAATCCGGATAAAACATTTAAAAATGTTGTCTTACCGCTCCCGGTTCCGCCGCTTATGAATATGTTATACCCGGCCTTAACCAGTAGCCTGAGAAAATCTGCCGCTTCCGGCGTGATCGAACCGATCGCTTCCAATCCATCCATCATGATCGGTTTATCCGGAAATCTCCGTATGGTTACTATCGGTCCGTTAAGAGCTACCGGTTTCATCACAATATTGACTCTTGCCCCGTTTGAAAGCCTCGCATCAACTATCGGAGAAGCCTCGTTTACCACCCGGTTACATCCAGCCACGATCTGCTGTATTACATCTCTGAGTTTATCTTCGCTTTCAAATCTCTGTGATATCCTGCTAAGTTTTCCCGCCCGCTCAACAAAAACATTATCAGGACCATTGATCATGATCTCGGTAACTGATGGATCATCAACAAATTCCTGCAGTATATCCAACCGCCTGAGAGAATCAAAAACTTCCTTGTGGAGCTGTCTGCGATCTTTTACGGAGAGAAGTGATATTTCCCGGGTCTCCATGAAAATATCGTCGATCACTTCCCTTACTTCGTCGTCTGTGAAATCTCTTCTAAAATCAAGGTTGCTCTGGGTCCTTGCTTTGATCTCTCTGCGCAGCGCATCATAATCAGGCATCGCACACCTCCGACTCCTTGAGTTTCGTTTTGACAAATTCCGCCAGATCCCCCCTTGAATACAACTCGATGGATGACGGAAGATAGTGAAACTTCGGAAAGACAAATCTCACGGTTTTCTCTATAACATCTCCATAGTCATAGTCGGTCAACATGGTTTCATACTGCATCATCTTAAGCTGCGCAAAGGAGTCTTCCCTCTGTACGGTGAACACTCTGAAACATGCTCTGAGTATATCCGGGAGGCCCTGAAGACTGTCCGTCAGGTCCATAACAACGTAATCAAACATATCCGATTCACTTATCTTTTTTAACAGATTCATCCATTCCTTTCCTGAGATTGAGATAAGGTTTTGCCCATACCTCATGGGCGGTACAAACACGGTTCCGCTTACCTGTTTGATCACTGTCTGAAAATGCAGCTTGAATTTGTCGATATCGGAATTCAAAAAATATACAAGATCTGCCAGATCCATCTCGCCTTCTCTGGCTATTATCTCTGCCACACCGGTATAATGTTCAAAATTGAGATACAGGGTTTTCCCTTTACCGGAAAGCAGTTCACACATCGTTATGGCAAAAGTGGTCTGAAGTGACCTCTTTACCGGGGAGTATATCCCTATAAACTTTGTCTTGCTTCCGGATCCGACCAGAACGGACTCCTCCCCGGCTATTTCTATGTAAACCTGTAACAGTATCTGCAACACGCTTTCCGCTGCCTGATATTTATCTATGCATTCTTTTGTATCTTCGGGGCAGAATCCCGATTCGTTCAATATTACCGTTTTTTCACAATTCAAGGATTTTATTTTTTCGGAATATGATCTTTCTGACACCACTAACAAAGAAATCTTTTCACCTTTCTCTTCCCTCATTAGTGAAGACTCATCGGAATAAGTCCTTATTTTCCATGGAATTCCTTTGTGACCCTTTATAAAATCCGACATTTTTATCGAATACTCCTCCTCCTTGTCAAAAAGGACAAGTACTGCTTCTTCTCTGCTCAATAGACACCTCCCCAATGAAGTACTGCGCTTGCCAGCACCGGCCCGCTCATGGCTATCCCGGCGTGGATCCTATCCTCTTTTCCGGACATGTACATCCCGGCTTCTTTTCGGATCATACAGCTTTTTATATACTTACCCAGGAAACCGAATCTGCTGCCGATGCTCCCCGATCTTATTATTTTTACCAATGCAGGGATTGACGAAAGTACAAATACCATGATCACAAATATCACCGCATCTTTCCCCGGGAAATAACCACTCGATACGGCAATCAGCTTGACATCTCCGCCCCCGATCATTCCCAGACGGAAGAGCGGAAACAAAACCAGCGTTACGATCGCCAGGCTTATTATGTATTCAAATAGACCTCTCCATCCGGATGCGGAGTATCTGTAGATCATTCCCACTCCCCAAATACCGGCAGGGATCACGTTTGGAATACGTCTTTCGTTATAATCCCAAAGACAAGCCATGCCTAAAAAAGGGCACAAAAATACCATAGCTTTTCTCCCTCCTGATCAAAGTTTTAATAGTTGTAATTTCCGGATGAATCATCCGAACGATCTAGAAACCGATGCGGACAGAATTTGGAATTGCAAAATCTCTGCACTGCCCGTCTGAATGTAAGGCTGATTATAGACACAGTTTTTGTTTTATGCAAGCGCTTTTTTATTATTTTTTTCGATTCGTGAAAAATGACGGCGATTTAGCACATTCAAATTATATAAAAAGCCCCGACCCTTTGTTTTTAAAGGATCGGAGCTTTTGTAAATATGCATAAATACCGGTTTTTTTGTTTCTTTTTCAACCTATAAATATGCAATTCATATCATTTTGTTTTTATCTTAACACCGCCGTGACCTTACACCAGATATCCTCTTCCGGCATTGGTACTTAAGCTTTCTATCAGATCATCTTTCCCGTAGGTCAATCCCGCATAAACTGTCTGGGAATTACCCATAACAGGTCCTCCGGTGTTTTTATCCACTATCTTTGAATATGCATCGCGCAGGGGTCTTATCACTCTTGCCACTTCATCAAGTATGGATGCATCGCGCTTTGCCTGGCTCACGGCAATTCTTCTAATGCAAAAATCATAAAGCATTCTGAGCTCATCCGCAGGTTTATATTCCATGTTCAGACTATCCATAAGCTCACTTATGCATCCCTGGATTTTTGATATGGCCTCGATAAACTCAGACTGATCATGACCGCTGCCCAGCGATCCGACCGCTTCATTGATATAATCCAGAGTCATATCATAAAGGATCACTATCATCTCTGTTGAATTGGCCTGTGTTATACGCCTGGTATAAGCCTGTTTTTTTTCTTTATCCATTTCTTATCTCTCGTATACGATCTTTACTGAAGCAGCTGAAGAACCTGCGAAGGACGCTCGTTGGCCTGCGCCAGCACAGAGGTTCCGGCCTGAACGATCACATTATATGTGCTGTAGTTTGTCATTTCCTCCGCCATATCAACATCCATTATACGTGAATATGCTGCGGTCATGTTTTCCTCTACAACACCAAGATTTTCCGTGGTCGACTCGAGTCTGTTCTGATATGCTCCGAGCTTACCTCTCACGCTGCTGAGAAATGCTGTTGCCCCTTTAAGTCTGTCAATGGCATCGTGTGCCTTTTCCTGAGAGGTAACATCAAGCTTGGTGATGCCGAGATTTCCGAGTGAGATAGCCGGTACTTCTACGGGAATGACCTGTCCTTCATTGGATCCGACCTGTAATCTCATGGGGCCTATTCCTGTGCATGACACATTGAAATCAGCTGCCGAACCTGCCTGGGCCTTCCCATCGTTATCAAAGACCAGCTTCTCGTCTACGGCAAATACCATCTTAAAGCCCCCCGCACCCGTTGCGGTGATGTAATTATCCATCATGGACACATTCAAATCCTGTACAGGATTAGTGCTGGGCTTGGGTCCGGTGACGGTAAGCTGCGCCTCAAGGCTTCCCGTCTCAGCGTTTATGACGCTCCAGTTAAGCCCCGTTATCGTATAGTCTCCCGACTGAACTGCGGGTCCATAAGAGCTTACCTTGATATCGTTATTATCCGTATATGCCTTGTAATCAAAATTTCCGTCCAGGAGATTCTGTCCGTTAAACTGCGTGCTGTCAGCTATTCTCTGAATCTCCTCCTTAAGCTGGTCTATCTCTTTTTCGATTATCTCTCTGTCATCATCACTGAGTGTTCCGGTTGCTGCTTTTGTCGCAAGCTCCGTCATGCGGTGGAGCATGTCGTGCACTTCGTTCATGGCTCCATCGGCTGTTTCTATAACAGATATTCCGTCATTGGAGTTCTGCTTTGCCACTCCGGTTCCCACGATCTGGGCATTCATGCGCTTACCCATAGCAAGTCCTGCCGGGTTATCCTTAGCATTATTGATCTTTAAACCTGAGGAAAGTCTCTCGATAGATTTTGAGAGTGCGTTATTGCTGTTGGTGAGCGTGTTATTCGCAAGCATAGCTGATACGTTGTAATTGATCCTCATACGGACTCCTTTCGTTTGTCCAAGACAGCCTTTCGCCGTCTTCAGTCACGGAAGATTTCTCCTGCTGTGCTCAGAAATACTTTTGCAGCACAAAGCAGAATCCTCCTTTCAGATCCGTCTGAATTACTTTCCTTCGCATCCTTGCTCCGGTTTGCTCTATTAGAAAGCGGATGACCGCCTTTTTGCGAATCTCTGCTGATAACAGGAGTTTTTGTCAGGGAAACATCTTTGAAATCCCCATCCCTTATCAGTGACTCGTCAAATATATCGGCAAGATTCTGCAGTTTCTTAAGTTCCGCATCTCCATTTTTGACGATATATCCTTCAAATATGCCGTTCGACATTCCAAAATAGCCTTCTATCTCGGTGTTTCCGCCAAATACCCTTATGGACATATTTGCGTCTTCACCCACTGAGCGCAGTGATATATGTACCTTACTCATCTCTCCGCCCATTTCCATCGGGATGATATAGTCTCTGTCGGATGTCCCCGAAGAATTCGACACACTTGTCATAAGTCCGAGCTGTTTACCTGCCAGCGACATTGCTTTTACATCCAGGTAACTCTCTGCTTTTATTTCCAGTTCTTCCGTGATTTCCTTTACTCTGCCGGTCGCATTCTCATATTCGTTGTCAAAGTCATCTTCCGGAAGATTCTCTATCAGTTTTCCTGAAATATCTTTTATCATACTGAGCGGAGATCTCTGTCCGTCCGCAATTGTCCGGTTTTTATCCGAAAGCTTTTTCTCCTCCCTGATAATGGCCTCGTAAAGGTTGCTTCCGCTGTTCAAAAGGTGCTCTGCCGATCTTAAGTTGTCCGCACTCTTAGGTATCCCGTTATCATCAAGAAACTGCGCGGATTCTCTTCTCACCGATGCCGCTTCTCTCAGTTCCTCGGCTTCCTCGTAATACCGTTCCGCTTCAAAAGCCTTTCCTATCTGATCCGTGATCGATGCTGCTGTTTTAATAATGTCCGTACGCCCGCCGAATCCTTCATCGATCCTGACATCAACTCCTTTTAGTCTTCTTGTCCGTGCTGCGGACAAAAGACTCTCAAATGAAAGCTTTGCCTGTTCACCGACCACAGTACCTATGACAGCTCCGTCATCTTTTTCTATCTGATGTATCAACCGGTATATTCCGATATAGGATTCTCTTTCCTCCGGAGTGATATTATCCTGTCTCTCCAGACCGTAAAGAAATTCACTGTAGCTTTTTGCATCTGCATTTTGCTGTTCACTGTCCTTGCTTTCAAAGTATAGATTCAGCTCATCAAAATTCTTTTCCAGGGGATTGATTCCGTCTCTTATCATATTCAATACGACAGCAGGAGTCATTTTCTCCACCACGCCGCGGACTTTCATATCAGCATTTGATATTATTTCCACACTCTCTGCGCTGATAGGACTGTTATTGTATCCGAGTATCCTTATCGCCCTCAGGCTTTGTTCATCCGTGCTTATCCCAAGTTCTTTAGCCAGAGATTCCGCATTTGAAAACGCCTTTCGTATGTTATCTCCAAGGTCTGCACGCGGCGCCGTCATCAGTGCTTCATAGCTTTCTCCGGCTCTGACATAGGTATCCCTCAGAGCCATACCTTCTCTGTGGAATTCTCCCAGTTCGATGTCCTCAGCATTCCTGACGGTGAAGAGTCCAAGATTTGCAGCCGGTACGGATTTGATCTCATCTACGGTGCGGACAGTATCGTTCATAAGACGGTAGCTTTCTACCGCTTTGTCCTCACTGTCCTTAATATCAGGGAAATACTTTGCCGCAACCTGCTTTTCAGCTTCCTTTAACGCCTCAATGAATTCTTCTATGGGTGCGGTATCGATAGCATAATTGCTCTTTAAAAGCTTTATATTCACTTCTGCAGTCATGGAAAGTCGTATTTCTTCAAGCTGCCTGCGCGAAATCAGGCTTTCCGCAGGGTTTTCGGCAAACGGTTCATCCGAGAAATAATAATTCTCCAGCTTGACCGCTTTCCCGATAACGGATTCCCTCTCCCTAAGATCCGCATTTATGGGCTTTTTACCTTCATCGATGATGCTTACGACGGATTCTGCAAATTTTCTTTCATTCTTCGGAATCTCACACGATGAGAGTGCCTCGTATTTTTCGATATTCTCGCCTGATACAGGTAATCCCTTGTCCAGCAGCCACTGAGCGGTTTTTATTTTCTCTCCGATCGCTTCATCTGGAATATCTTTATCCGCTCTGATTATGTTTTCGACCTGGGTTTTAAGCTTGACGTTTTCCGGATCGTCAAGTTTCACTACATTCCTCGTCACATCCGCCTTAGCCGCTGATCCGCTGCTTTGGGCAAGGTAAAGGCTCCACACATCTAAGCCCAGCTCGTTATCTATTATGTACGCGATGTCCTCATCCGAAGGATTCTCCAGATTGTTCACAAGATCCCACGCAGCCTTTATATCCTCAATATTCTCATCCGTCAGCGGAATATCGGAATTCGAGAGGCTTTCGGAGATACTTCTTGCAAGAGTTTCGCTGCCGAGAGCTTTGGCAAGCACTTCTCCCTTAAGATCGCTGTTATACCCCACTATCACTTCACCGCTTTTTGCTACCTCGGCTTTTATGCGATCCTGAATGGTTACCACTTCATCGGGATCCATCGTATTGTAATCAAAACCTTCTTCCTGCGCTTTGGCGTAGTCCTCCGCAGACATGGTATTGGAGAGAACTGTTCTGTAATCCTGCGCTACACCGTTATCTACGGCGCCTGCTTCCAATTGAAGCTCGGTTATGCTTTTCCCACCCTTTATTCTTTCACCGGAGCCGGGAAGTAAATCGCTTCTTACCCCCGTAATTCCGCTTCCAAAGTCAACCATAACAGAGCTGTTGTTTCTGACAGCCTTTTCTCCGCGCCCTGTTCTGTCCGGCATCTGCGAAATGTTTTTACTCTCGTAGTTTGAAATATCCTGATTGGAGAAACTTATCTTCATTAGACAAAATACCTTTTCTGAATCAACCGTAACTTTAAAACAAGATGAGCCTTCACCCATCTTGTATTTCGGTTTGAGATCCTTTTTTCTTAACCATCTCTATATGCAGTTTATCCCTTTCGGATTTACAAAACCTCGTACAGGTATATGAAATAAGTGTATTCCGGTGCGTCAAATACTTTGCAGAGCCTGTATCCTTTTTCCTCTGCACCGACTATTTCGCCTGCGGAAAGCAGGTATTTGCAGCCAAGCTCTTTTAAACTGTCCGTATCGAGCTCAAGATTCTGAAAAGAAGGATGTGTGTACTTTGAAAGAAAGGTATTCTTAATGTATTCCGAAGAAAACAGGTAACACCGGTTTCCCCACTCGTCAAAATACTGACGGTTGATCTCGTTCTTCTCCAGTTCTCTGGATATGGCTTTTCTGAATCTGTGCTTGTATTCCAGAGAATACACACTCGAGTATCCGTCTATGGTATAAAAACCGTTTACTATAGCCACCGCCGGCTCAAGTCCGACGTTACCTATACGGTAGGCATCCTGTGTGAGGCCGTATTCCCTGTAGATAAAATCCGCTACCTCTTTATATTCTTCTTTTTCATAAAATGATTCCCATGAAAGGCTGTTGGAATCCTGCGGTCTTACAAGATCTTTAAGATTTGTCTTAAACGGGCTGTTCTTAAGAACATACATCGAACACAACACAAATAATAGGGCTGAGGCTGAAACAGATACCACCCTCAATACCCTGCCACGGCTTTTAAATATCCCGATCACAAGGGAAAGAGCGACCCCGAGGGCAAAGTACCACGTCGCAGGATACAGATAAAAGAATCTGTCAAACTGAAAAGATGCCAGCGCGTTGTCATAACTGTTTCTGAGGTTGACAACAGTCTCACTGTCGTATATCGAAGAAAACAAAGCAGTCAGAATGATGAATGAATATACGCCGCACAGAATCCGGAGAAGCCTTTTTTCGTTTTCCCCGAGCTTCTTTATAAATATGAAGCACAGTATCAAAACGGCAATACCTATAAAAATGATGTATCTGTGAAAGGATCTTGCCCAAAAATGATCTTTATCATTCAACAGTTCACCCAGAAATCGTAACGCTAAAGATCCTCCGGAGGGGCGGAACACAAATTCCGATCTCTGGCTTTCATCACCTATACCAAAGAAAAAGCTTTTAACCATTGACAGGTTTGTCACAAAATAGACAGCTCCGAGCACTCCTGTACCGATCCATAATCCTGCCGTCTTTTTTCCCAGAGCGGGATCTTTATTTTTGTTTTTTAGGTATATTACAGTATGCACAAGGGTTCCAAGACCAAACATTAAAAAGGCGGCCCACCCCATCAGAGCGAGGGAAGAGAAAAGCCCGTAAAGCGCAAGATTAATATATGCTATGGGCTTGGGAAAATCATCCTCCGATATTTGCACATAAGCCAGGATCACAAGCGGTACTCCGGCAACACCCAGTCCGTAAATCGAATAGAAAGGCAAATATGAGAATAATGCGGCACATCCCGCCGATACAAGGCCGTTACCCGTTAACCGTCTCAAAAGGGCATACATCCCCACATATGCGGAC
The DNA here is from genome assembly GCA_947164865.1 of uncultured Lachnospiraceae bacterium. Classification (GTDB taxonomy): domain Bacteria; phylum Bacillota; class Clostridia; order Lachnospirales; family Lachnospiraceae; genus AC2028. The sequence goes on along the minus strand of CAMUYA010000002.1, from coordinate 146,791 downwards.
AGGATCACCAGTATATGATTGATCAAAAATGCCTTAAAAGTGTCAAATAATACGTAAAAAATAAGTGTTCCCGGCGATGTCGGAACTATCTGGCTTCCCGATGTTCCGCCAAAGTATTCCGGAAAGTACTTCGACCCGTCAAACAAATGCTTAGCCTTGAGATAGTATTCCGCAACATCGGAATCAAGCTGATCCAATACATCGAATACACTTTTTTCGCCTAATATTAAATACGGAACCAGGCCTGCCGATACGATCAGCAAGCCTGATAGAAAAATAATGATCTCTTTTTTGTTTTGAGAAAAGAATGTCTTGATCTTCATTTAGAATTCATAAACAAGAGCGGTATACGGCGTCATATCGACCTTTATCGAATTCTTTTGGAATCCGCAGGGTACCTTGTCCGAATGAATCTCCTCCGGTGCCTTGTTCCCCCAGCCGGCATATTTTTCCTCATCGGAATTGATGACAAGCTTATACTTTTTGTATTTAGGAACAGGAACAATATAATTATCCCATCTTATGGGTGTCATATTCACGATAAACAGCAGATTCTTTCTGTCGTTTTCATCACGGCGCACCCATGAATAGATGCTTCTGTCAGCATCATCGGCATTCATCCATTCAAAGCCTTTCCAGCTGTTATCGATCTCGTAGAGACATGGATAATTCCGATACATCTCAAGCAGATCCTTCACATACTCCTTCATGCCGGAATTGAACTTTTCACCGAGCAGGAACCAGTCAAGTTCCCTCGCCTCGCTCCATTCTCTCTCCTGTCCGAAATCCTGACCCATGAAAAGAAGCTTCTTCCCCTCATGTCCGAACATATAAGTGTATCCCAGCCTGAGGTTTGCGTACTTGTCAATCGGATATCCCGGCATTTTATTAAGCATCGAGCATTTGAGATGTACCACTTCATCATGTGAAAGAGGAAGGATATAATTCTCACTCTCGTTATAAGTCATGGCAAAAGTCAGTGCATGGTGATTTCCTTTTCTGAATACAGGGTCAAGCTTCATGTATTCGCAGAAATCATGCATCCAGCCCATATTCCACTTAAACGCAAAGCCAAGGCTCTCATCGTCTCCGATGGGTCCCGTAACGCGAGGCCATGCGGTAGATTCCTCGGCGATGGTAAGAAATCCGGGATATGTTCCTCTCACAACCGAGTTAAGATGATGGAAGAAACCGATTGCTTCCAGGTTCTTGTTCCCGCCGTATTTATTGGGCACCCACTGCCCATCCTTCTTTCCGTAATCAAGATAAAGCATGGATGCGACCGCATCAACGCGTATTCCGTCCACATGGAACTCTCTCAGCCAGAACAGGACATTGGCTATCAGGAAGTTTGAAACCTCCGGCTTTGCGTAGTTGAATATCTTTGTTCCCCAATCGGGATGCTCTCCAAGCCTCGGATCCGGATGCTCAAAAATACAGGTTCCGTCAAACTCAGCCAACCCAAAGGCATCGGTTGCAAAATGTGCAGGCACCCAGTCAAGGATAACCCCGATATTATTCTTATGAAGCTCATTGACAAGATACATGAAATCCTTAGGAGTTCCGTATCTCGATGTCGGAGCATAATACCCCGTCACCTGATATCCCCACGATCCGTCAAAAGGATGCTCTGCGATACCCATAAGTTCAATATGGGTATACTTCATTTCTTTCAGGTATTCAATGATCCTTGTCGCAAATTCTTTATAATTGTAGAAGCCATCCTCGGTTCCGTTGGGATGCTTCATAAATGAGCCTATATGGCACTCGTAGATTGCCATGGGCTGACGGTTGATATCTTCGATATCCCGACGATCTCTCTCCTTTATCCAGCTTGCATCTTCCCACACAAACCCGTCCATGTCGGCTACAACCGAAGCCGTTCCGGGCCTGAACTCTGCCTGATTCGCATAAGGATCTGCCTTATAAAGCATTCTTCCGTCCGCAGCATGGATGAGATACTTGTACATTTCCCCCGGCCCGATATCCGGAACGAACAGTCCCCATATTCCTATATCCCCCAGCTTGCGCATATAGTGTGAGCTTCCGTCCCACCCATTGAAAGAACCGACCACGCACACATCCAGAGCATGCGGTGCCCACACTGCAAAGTAGACTCCCTTTTTTCCGCCTTCCACGGAAATATGAGCTCCCAGCTTCTTGTAGATATCATAATGTGTACCGTTTCCGAAAAGGTACATATCATCCTTGGTTATCTCAACCTTTGCTTTCTGCTTCACAGGTGTCTTTTGTTTGGTAACAGCAGTTTTCCCCGATACTTTCTTTTTTGCGGTCTCAGTGCTCCCGCTTTTCTTTTTTTCTGCCATTCAACTATCCCCTTTTCTTTACGCAGAGATCTCTATCTGAAATCGACCTCTCCCAAGATTATCATATCTTCTTCATCATAACGCTTTCCAAGCAAAATATCAAAGAAGTGTTTAAGATTTTTCTTCTTAACGTTCTTTATGGCATTATCTACTATCTCACGCACCTCAAGAACATTTACGGAATGCGTTGAAGTCTGACGGAGTGTGATCTGAGTATGTAACCCCAACATACCCATTTCATCTATAGAAAACTCTTTCTCATAAGCGTACTTAACCGCAAAATTAGCAAGCTGTTCCGCCGTGAGAGGCTTTACGTTCATCCTTGCGTTAAATATCGGTGAAAGCTTTGGAGAACGGGCAAAAAGCTTTTCCATATTCCTCTCGGTATCAATGAGAGTTACTATGATCCCGAGATTTTCCTGGTCAAGATTCCTGTACAGATCTTCGGCCGTGCTTTCCGACATATGATGTGCTTTCTCGATAATAAGCGCACCGTTCGCAAGCTGCTTGATGATATTGGACACCTTCTTGGAATTAAGCTTCTCTCCGCTTATCCTTGCGACCTTTCCGGAGAAGTTGCTGTCGGATTGCTTAATATCCTTAAGTAACGCTGTTGCAAGATCTGAAGTGTCAGTTCCGTCTCCTCCGGTAAGTACTATATTGCCGGTATAGGATGCCATGCTGACACCGTCGAGAACAGCGATCAGCTGGCGTCTTGCACTCTTGCTCTGTATGAAAGGTCCGAATAGCTCTTTCTCCTCCGGAGTGAGTTCCCTGGCAGGCTCGGCATCATCATCTTCCTCTGCCGTTTCGCCGCTGTGAGCCTTCTTTGCCTCTTCAACTTTCTTTTCGTAATATCTCTGAGATCTGTTTTCTTCCTCTTCGGGTTCGTCTTCAGTGTCAGAAACAGGCTCTTCCGATCCGGCTTCAGCTTGCTCTATGGCTTCTGTTACAGAGCTTTCTTCAATGGGTACTTCTTCAGGTTTTTCCTCGGGTTCTTCTTCAGACGCGAATTCGAATCCCTCCGCATTATCCTCAAAGACCTCCTGATACTGATCGGCGTACTCTTCCTGCTCCCCGATCTCTTCCCCGTTAATGGTTTCCTCGGAAATCTCCTCTATTTCGGCCACTTCTTCAGTTTCCGCGGTTACGGATTCATCAGTTATCTCATCGGGATAATCTGTTTCCTGCTCGTCTTCATAACAAGACTCCTGCGCAGGCTCAGCGCTCTCTCCCTCCATTACGATAACCGCATCATCGAGAGCTCTTTCCTCTGCCAGCCTCTTGGCTGCGGCTTCCTCAGCCTCTCTCTCAAGAGTTTCGAGCACGCCGTTTAATGCCGCCTCCTCAAACTCGTCAAACAGTTCCCCTGTCTGCTGCCTGAACTGCTCACGGTACTGCCTGCGGTTGATCTCCTCATGCTCGCGCTTCATGCGGCTCCACTCGGCCATAACATCATTAATGCTCATCTGTCCGGTGATCTGCTTGATCGGCTGAGGTGTCTCGGGAACAACTATTCCCAACTGGCCGTCGCCCTCCTGGGTCATAACCTCGGCAAGGGGCTCAGGCGGCTGAGCAGATATGGCTTCATCAACCTTTACCGAATCTATTTCGACAGTATCGGAAGCATACATCGGGGCAAGAATGGACTTTGCTATGGATGTTTTTTCCCCGGCGGCATCCCCGGCATTTTCGGTTACCGGCTCTTCGTTGTTATCTTCTTTTTTTTCTTCTTTTATTTCTTCGTTTTTATTTTTGCTCTCATCCTCTTTCCTGTTGCGAAGCTTGTCTGCAACCGCTCCGAGATACTGAGTATAATCGGATACCTCTTCTTTACCGCTCTCTACGTCGAAATCGTTCTCCTCCAGTTCTTCCTCTACGGCCTTATCCCACGCATGGGGATCGAAATCTATGCGAGGCGGCACGTCGTCGTCCGAACCGGGAATCTCTTTAGTGTCGGACTGAAGTATTGCCTTTTCATCGATCTGCCCCGGAATCTTCTTGGTGCTGGCGCCTATGATATGCTGCTCGTAACTCTCGACCTTGATCTCTTCCGTTACGCCGTTCTCAAGTACCTGCTGTACTCCCTGAGCGATCTCCTTCTGAAGATTGATGGTATTGTATTCACCGACATCCACCGGCTTGACACTGATCTCAGGTTCCTGAGTTCCGGCGTGGTAAACCTGCGTGTGCCCGAGAGAAAGTGCAGCAGCTTCTGCGGACATTTCAGTCTGTGGCGTTCCTGCTTTTTTGGATACATCGGGAAGAACTATAGTATCTCCCCCTGCTTTTCTGTCCTCGCGGGGTGCTCCGGACACCACGGATTCGATGCGTCTGTCATACATTGCCTGCTGAGCTTCGGTCAGAGGCTGATGCAGCATCTTGAGCTCCATGGCCATATCCACATATTTGCCTTCGCCAAACCATGTGATAAGCTCATCGCATTCTTCCACGCACTTGGTCGCAAGACCTACTCTGTGGTAAAGATATGCCAGATAATATGCCCATTTTTCTCTGTAATCACGCTTTTTAAGCTCTTCAAGGACTTCGATCCTCTCCTCGAGAGAAACCTCCTGGGCCACATAGATCTTATACTGGAGAATGTATCGGCGGATATCGTTCCCCGCCACCTGACAGAATTCCTTGTATGTGGATATAGCTTGAATAGTGTCTCCCGTGATCAGGTATAATTCGCAGAGGGAATAAAGGATGTCTTTACCCCCTGGATACCTGTCATAAGCAAGCTGCAGCAGTTCTATCGCATCATCGTATCTTTTGTTTATTTTATAGAGATCGCTGATGGTACAGAGGAAAGTAGACTTCTTTACTCTGCTCCAGTCGATCGTATCGGCGATTTCCGCTGCCTTTTCATATTGATAGCTGGAGATCAGGTCTCTGATCTCCTGAGCTCTGATTTTGTACTCGTATTTATCCATTAACGCGAACCTCTGCCCGGATAGTATAGCTGATAGTATGATTTATTAAGAACATAAAACCACAAGATATGTCCCCACAATCAGAATAATTGTACCATAATTTGTGGCTGTGTGTCTATATATAGCGGTCATTTCAGTCTAAAATGTGACAAAAATATTACGGGAAAGCAAGAAAAAGACCTGCCCTTCTTCAGAGCAGGTCGCTGAGCTCGGCAAACTGCGACAGAGTCAGTGCCTCACCTCTTATAGTAGGGGAAATCCCCATTTTTTCAAGCGCTTCCGTTACTTTCTCTTTACTAAGTCCAAGACCCGGAGCATTACTGAGTCCGTTGACAAGTGTCTTACGGCGCTGGTTAAACGATGCACGGATAAGCGAGAACATCTTCTTTTCATCTCTGACACTTACCGGGGGCTCGGAATACCTTTTAAGCCGTATAACCGCACTACCGACCGTAGGCCTCGGAATAAAACAGTTGGGCGGGACATTTGCAACTATTTCCGGCTTGGCATAGTACTGTACCGCCAGCGAAAGCGCACCGTAGTCCTTTGTCCCGGGTCCAACCTGCATCCTGTCGGCCACTTCTTTTTGGACCATGATAGTAATGTTATCAAGCGGGACTTTGCTTTCAAACAATCCCATTATTATCGGCGTAGTGATATAGTAAGGCAGATTAGCCACCACTTTGATCTGTTTCCCGCCGTTTTTCTCGTCTGCAAGTTTTGCGATATCCAGCCTGAGAATATCTTCATTTATTATCGTCACATTATCATATTCCGAAAGCGTCTCTTCCAGGATCGGTATAAGCTTGTCATCTATCTCAACCGCCACCACTTCCCGTGCCGCTTCTGCAAGGTACTGCGTCATGGTCCCGATCCCGGGCCCGATCTCGAGTACCATATCCTCTTTCGTCACACCCGCAGCAGATATGATCTTATCAAGGACATGGGTATCTATCAGGAAGTTTTGTCCGTATTTTTTCTGAAAACGGAAATCGTACTTCTTAATAAGCTCTATGGTGTTTTGAGGATTCCCAAGATTTGCCATTACAGATTTCCTTCACGTTATGAGGTAAAAAAAGCGTACCGCTCTGCGATACGCCCGCGCTTCCTGCGAGAATCGAACTCACAACTGACCCTTAGGAGGGGCCCGTTATATCCATTTAACTAAGGAAGCATTGTTTGATAAGGTTTCCTCCGGTCAGAATACCTCTTCCGGGAAATTGATATTGCCCTGAAGCCATATCACTCCTTTAAATCTTCTTCCGACCTTTGGCTCACCGAACAAATCTATTATATTGATAGCGACATCAAATGTCAAATCATTACAGTGAACAGACAGAATATATATCTGTTCTTCGGTTATATGATTGGTCACAAGCCTTACACCCACGATATCTCCGATGATAGTGTACTGATCGCATTCCACACCGTAGGGCATAAAGCAGGTATCGACTATTGAATACACATCCTCATTGCGCACGCGCTTTGATATCATGTTATAAACATCCATATCCTCAAGAGTGAGGGTCTCTATGGCTTCCTCATCACCCTCCTTGGCTGCCGCAAGCAGTCTGGCCCTTTCGGACATCTCTTTTCCAACATTTTCTTTCTCTTCCGGCACTTTATAGAGCGGGAGCAGTACCGTTCCCGACACCGAGAGACCGGACAGTGTCACCGAAGTCCCTTTTATCGGCAGTCTTCCCATAGTCTGAGCTTTTATGTAGGGAATCTTGTTGCGCAGGTAGAAAATAATGGTTATCCCGACCTTCATATCGTCGCACACGCCGGCATAGGAATCCTCAGCAGCGTGTTTTTCCACGGTTACATCCTCATAAGAAGTAATCCCTGTGCCTTCAAGGTAAGGGAAATAATAATCCAGATGGAACTTGTCGTCATCATCAAAGGTCCCGGAGGCTGTAATACCCATTCCTTCAGCATATTCCCGCGAAAAGTCCGCCACCATCGTCTCGTCCTTAGCGAGAGTGTAGCCCCGCTTTTCGGCCTTTCGGATGCAGTCCATCACTATTGCCTGTATTTCTTTTCTTGTTTTGTTGCTAAAGCCTATAGCCCTAAGATATCTGTGCACCCGGATCGTCCTTATCCTGCTTGGTTTTAAATGTTACATATAAAAAGACAGCGGCGGCAATCCCCATAAAGAGCATCATTCCGCCGAAAAATGCCATGAGCAGAGCGATCTTTCCGTAGTTATTCTCAAGAGTCATGTCCCATTTTACGTCGAATCCGATGAGAAGACCGCTTACGAAAAGACCTCCGCCCAAAACAGTAAACAAAAATTGAAACCCCATCACTACGGGTATCAGTAAATTCTTCTTCATTATTTAACCGGAAGAACCTTATCCTTACCTCCCATATAAGGCTGAAGAGCCTTGGGAACGTTGATGCTTCCGTCCTCGTTTACATTGTTCTCCAGAAGAGCTATAAGTCCTCTCGGAGTAGCAAGAACGGTATTGTTAAGAGTATGAACGAGATAGTTTCCGTTTGCCCCCTTTGTGCGGATACCGAGTCTTCTTGCCTGAGCATCCCCGAGGGTCGAGCAGGATCCAACCTCAAAATACTTCTGCTGACGAGGGCTCCATGCCTCCACGTCACAGGACTTAACCTTCAGATCTGCCAGATCTCCCGAGCAGCATTCAAGAGTACGTACCGGGATATCAAGACTTCTGAAGAATTCAACGGTATAAGACCACATCTTGTTGTACCAGTCCATGGATTCCTCCGGCTTGCAGAGCACTACCATCTCCTGCTTTTCAAACTGGTGAACTCTGTATACACCCCTTTCCTCGATTCCGTGAGATCCTACCTCTTTGCGGAAGCAGGGCGAATAGGATGTCATCCTGATGGGAAGACTGCTTTCGTCAACAATCTGCCCCTTGAATCGTCCGATCATGGAATGCTCCGATGTACCGATAAGATAAAGGTCCTCGCCCTCGATCTTGTACATCATCGCTTCCATTTCGGCAAAGCTCATTACTCCGTTAACGACACTGCTTCTGATCATGAACGGAGGAATACAGTAGGTGAATCCCTTGTCGATCATGAAATCACGGGCATAGCTTAACATCGCGGAATGCAGTCTGGCAGCATCACCGATAAGATAGTAGAATCCGTTTCCGCTCGTTCTGCCTGCAGCATCCTTGTCCAGCCCGCCGATCCTGTCGAGAATGTCAGCATGGTAAGGAACCTCAAAGGAGGGAACCACCGGATCTCCGAACTTTTCTATCTCAACATTCTCGGAATCATCCTTTCCGATGGGAACGGAATCGTCGATAATGTTGGGGATCTTCATCATTATAGCGGTCACTTTTTCCTGCAGCTCCGGCTGCGCAGCCTCAAGCTCGGCGAGCCTTTTTGCATTGGCTGCCACCTGTGCCTTTAAACCTTCCGCTTCTTCCTTCTTGCCCTGAGCCATAAGAGCTCCGATCTCCTTCGAGATCTTATTCTTGGCGTTGCGAAGGTCGTCACCTTCCTGCTGGGTCTTGCGAAGCTGCTTATCCAGCTCGATGACTTCATCCACCAAAGGAAGCTTGTCATCCTGAAATTTCTTCTTGATGTTTTCCTTTACGATCTCAGGGTTTTCTCTCAGAAATTTAATGTCTATCATGTTCTCTCCAATTCCGCCCGGTCATATCACGGGCCGCCATATCATATTGATCTTTTATTCTCTGTTATTTGGGTATTTTAACTGACTTGGCTTTTTCAAGCGCCGTCTCCTCTTCTATTCCCAGCTCTACGTCACACTCTCCTGATCTGACTTCTTTCGAATAAATGTAATTGGTGGCGGAGGTGTGTACCGAATTCAATATAAATCCGTTATCTTTTTCATCAAGCATAACTATGACAAAACTCAGCTGGCCTCCCATCTGATCCAGCGCGTCATACTTCACAAGCGCTGTCTTCTGACAGGCCATGGCCATTCTTTTATAAAGAGTTTTGATATTTCCCTTATGCTGTTCTGTCGTGGACTTAAGATACTGGTTGTCCTCAATGATCTTTCCGATCTCTTCTTCGAGGCTTTCCGCGTCGCTTCCCATGCAGAGTCTGTCGAGCCTTCCTGAAAGTTTCTTAACCTTCAACAGGTTTAATACATAAAGCACAATAAGGATTATCACCAGAACAGACAATCCGATGACAGCTATAAACAGATATCCGGGATCAATGCTTTCCACATCTATCAGTGATCTCAATACATTGCTTTCCATCGCGGTTTATGCCTTTATCCTTTCAGTCTGTCCACTATCTTGTCAAAATCATCATGGTTGAAAAACTCAATACTGATAGTACCGGTCCCGTTCCCTTTTCCGTTTATCACCACCTTGGTACCAAGAGACTTTTTGAGCTGTTCGGAAGTGTCATTATATATAAGCTGAAGTGTCTCGTCCGTTACCGGCTTTGGTTTAACCGGCTTGTCCATATTCTTGACAAGCTTTTCAACTTCCCTTACGCTCAGTTTCTCATCAAATGCTCTCTGCGCAAGCTCAAGCTGCTTTTCGGGATCCTCCACCGCAAGAAGCGTTCTCGCATGTCCCTTGCTGAGCATTTCATCAACGATCATCTGCTGCACTTCGGGGCAGAGCTTTAAGAGACGCATTGAGTTGGCAATCTCGGGACGGCTCTTGCTGACTTTCTCGGCCACCTCGTCCTGAGTCAGATCAAACTTTTCGATAAGATCCTTATAAGCCTGAGCTTCTTCAATCGCATTCAGATCCTCTCTCTGAATATTCTCTATGATCGAAACCTCCAGGATCTCCTTCTCGGTGTAATCCCTGATTATTACGGGAATCTCCTTGAGTCCGGCAAGCTTGGATGCTCTCCATCTGCGCTCACCGGCGATTATCTCGTAGTGTGATTTACGATCCTGCACGATAAGCGGCTGGATCACACCAAACTGCTTGATGGAGTCAGCAAGTTCCTGCAGCGCATCTTCATCAAACTTACGGCGGGGCTGTTCACGATTGGGTTCCACCATGGTGATCTTAACCATAGTCACCCCGTCCTTGACCGCAGTATCCCCCTGCACCGCTGCCTCTGCGGACGGCTTGTTTTTGCTTACCGGTATAAGAGAATCGAGACCTTTGCCTAAACCCTTTTTTGCCATTTTCCTTTTCCCTTCTTCTTATCAACTTCTCGGTTCCCCCTTGCGGGGAAGCAGTCGGCTGATCGTAGATCATCTGACTGATGAGGTGTCTTTTATCTATGCTTATTATGCTCTATGACTTCTTTTGCCAAAGCTCTGTAACTCTCAGCTCCGGCCGATTTTGAATCATATACCGTGATGGGCTGGCCATAGCTCGGTGCTTCAGCAAGCCTGATATTTCTGGGTATCATCGTATCGTATATATGATGGCTGAGATTGTTCTTAACATTTTCCACCACCTGCTGCGAAAGATTTGTTCTTCCGTCATACATGGTGAACACCACTCCGTCAATATTCAGCTCGGGGTTCAGTCTGTCCCTTACAAGATTAATGGTATGTATCAGCTGGCTGACGCCCTCCAGAGCGTAGTATTCGCACTGGATCGGAACTATTACGCTTGTGGCAGCCGTCATCGCATTAATAGTCAGCATATTCAGCGAAGGAGGACAATCGATGATTATAAAACCATATTCGTCCGCAATATAATCCAGTTCCTTCTTTAAGATGAAGGACTTGTCATCTCTGTCCAGCAGATCGACTTCCGCTCCCGCAAGGTTTACATTGGATGGAAGAAGGGATACGTTTGTAGCCACATTTTTGATCAGACAGTCCTGCAGGGCACATTCTCCGAGAACCATCTCGTATATTGTGTTTTCCAGTTCATTTTTATTTACACCGAAACCACTGGTGGTATTCCCCTGCGGATCCATATCCACAACGAGGACCTTTTCACCCATCTCTGCCAAAGCGGCAGAAAGGTTGATCGAAGTGGTGGTCTTTCCAACACCGCCCTTTTGGTTGGTTATCGCAATAATCTTACTCATTTTAAACCCCTTAGTTCTGCTATAAATATTAAACGCAATTGCCGGCCTCCCGGCTTAAACAGCCTTTCTCGGCGCCGCTACATCTTTTCGCACAGTAGATTATATCACAATAAACGGGATGTGTCATAAAATTCTTGACCGCGGTTCTTCTCTTTTATCCTTATCTATGCTATATTCTTCCTATGCACATTATCCTTCACCAGCCGGAAATCCCGGCAAACACAGGAAATATAGGGCGGACATGCGTGGCGACAGGCACTTCGCTGCACCTGATAGAACCCATAGGCTTTCGGATCAACGAGAAAGAATTAAAGCGTGCAGGCATGGACTACTGGGACAAGCTTGACGTTACGCGGTATATTAATTACAATGACTTCCGTGAAAAGCATCCCGGAGCAGTGGTCTGGATGGCCACCACAAAGGCAAGGCGTATTTACTGCGATGTCAGCTTCGGCCCGGATGATTATATCATGTTTGGAAGAGAAAGCGCGGGAATTCCAGAAGAGCTCCTTGTCGAAGACGAGCCCCACTGCATAAGGATACCGATGGGACCGGATATAAGATCCCTCAACCTGGCAAACTCCGTAGCTATAGTACTTTATGAGGCCTTAAGGCAGCAGGGATTTGCCGGACTGGAAAAACAAGGTAACTTGCATGAACTAAATTGGAATATGTGACGAAAAAGCAGAAAAGCATCGCACGCAGTAAACAATTGCCGCGGATCAGTTGTTGACCCTCAGCTTGACAGGACATTAAATACAGAAAGGAATACCTATGAAAGAATACAATTTCACACCTCACGGCGTATGCTCAACCAACATTAAATTCGAACTGGATGATAATAATAAGATCCACAACCTTGTTTTCACAAACGGTTGCAACGGGAACCTTAAGGCTATCGGAAAGCTCTGCGAAGGAAAAGACGCTTCCGAGATTTCTCTTCTTCTCGCAGGGAATGACTGCAAGGGCCGCGGAACATCCTGCGCGGATCAGCTTTCCAAGGCACTCTATCAGGCTCTCTCTCCTGCCTCGGTTTAACGATCATTCACTGGGTGTCACACATCTGTATGAACATCCGGATATATCTACAGCGGCTCCTTTGAAGGAGTACCTGCCTTTCGCGGGTATTTTCCGGGGGTCGCTTTTATTTTTTCTATGACCACAAGCGTCCTGTAAAGATCTGTTCCCGGAAGTGTAAACTCTTCACACTTTTCAATCCTTCCTCCCAGTTCGGAAACAGCTTTTTCCGCTGCGGAGATTTCTTCAGATGTTTTTTCCGCTTTGTACGCAATAAACTTTCCGCCCACCTTTACATAGGGAAGGCAATATTCCGAAAGCGTCGACAGATTTGCCACCGCCCTCGATACGCACAGGTCAAAGCTTTCCCGCAGCTGTCCTTTTTTTGCGTAATCCTCCGCCCTTCCGTGAAGTGCTTCGATTCCTTTAAGCCCGAGTTCTTCTATCACTGTGTTCAGAAATCCTATCCTTTTATTCAGTGAATCCAGAAGAGTGATCTCAAGCTCCGGGAATGCTATCTTAAGCGGTATACCCGGGAATCCTGCGCCGGTTCCTATATCAATAACCTTCAGGCTGCTTTTAGCCGCTGATTCTTCTGACCCATTTAACACCTCCGGCACAGACACACGGAAATCTCCCGCTTTCACTATAGAAAGCGAATCCACAAAATGCTTTGTGACAACCTCGTCATATTCTGTGATCGCTGTCAGATTCATTACCTTATTCCACTCTGTGAGAAGCTCATAGTATTGTATAAATCTGTCATAAGCCTCGTCTCGGAGCTTTATTCCCAATTCCGAAAGGCTGCTTTCAAATCCGCTTATATCGTATTTTTCCAATTGTTTATCCCTCTGCTGCGTTTCCCTTTTCAAAACTTTTCAAAACTCACCGAAATATGTTGCATACCGTGATATGCTATGGTATTTTAATCTCGCGGCATGGTCAACACGGCTTGCTCACGGATTATTATACACAATTAATAGGAAAATATACATATTTTTTAAGGAGCGATTATGTTTATCAAAGGCTTTACTTACGGATTTGACGGAAGGCGCGGTGCCTACCGTACACCTGAGGCTGCCGCCTCTATGGAAAGACTTGCTGCTCTGGGAGGGGACTGGGCTGCCCTGGCATTTACCGTGGTTCAGGATTCTTTTTACTCAACGCAGATACGGCCCGATTACAGATACACGGTTACGGATAAGGATGTGGAGACTGCCGCAAACAAACTTCACTCCCTGGGCTTAAAGGTCTGCATGAAGCCTATCGTCAACTGCGCAGACGGCGTCTGGCGGGCACATATCTTCTTTCCCGAAAGGGACTGGGGCGATAAGGATTACTGGAAGGAATGGTTCAGCTCTTATACCGCATTCCTGTGTCATTATGCCGAAATTGCGGAAGATACGGGATGTGAGATGTTCTGTGTCGGCTGCGAAATGCTTGGCACCGAAGCAAAAGAAGAATACTGGCGAAACACTATCGCCGAAGTACGCAAGATCTACCACGGCCCCCTTGTTTACAATACCAATCACGGTAAGGAATTCGGTGTCAAATGGTGGGACGCAGTCGATTACATCGGTACATCCGCCTACTACAGCGTGGGAAAAATTCCGGGCGATTCCGTGGAGAACATGATAAAGGAATGGAACCTTCAAAAAGAAAAGCTTGCCGAGCTTTCCAGTGCAAACGGCGGCAAACAGATCATCTTTATGGAGATAGGATGCCGCAGCGCCGAGGGCTGCGCCATGATGCCATATGATTTCACACACCGTGAATTCCCGTATTCGGAAGAAGAACAAGCCGCCTTTTATGAATCGGCATTCCGCTCAATGTGGGATGAGCGCTGGTTTGCGGGCTTTTTCTGGTGGGACTGGTACACTAAGATTCCTGACAGGCAGCCTGAAATGGGCTTCTCCATTGTGGGCAAAAAGACAGAAAGCCTTGTAAAAGAATGGTATAAAAAGGAAAGAAAATAGCCGGTCATGCAAGAGAGAGCGCTGTGCGCTCTCTCTTTTTATGACAAAAAATGATCATTCTCAGGGAAAAATTCGATTAGTTTATACATGAAAACAATACTATAATCTCCTTGCTATCACGGAAAACAAGAAACAGATACGGATCATCGGGACGAAAGAACGTCTCGAGACGCAGATAAGGAACAATTCGGATAATTATGAAAAGCGCATCAGCAATTACAACAGATAAAAAGAGAATCGATTTCACGACCGGAAGCCCCTTAAAGCTTATACTCGCGTTCTACTGGCCTCTCCTTCTTACCAGTATGCTCCAGCAGTTTTACAACTTTGCCGATACCTGGATCGTAGGTAAAGGCCTGGGAGACAACGCTCTGGCGGCAGTCGGAAATATGGGATCACTTTTCTTTCTGATCGTCGGATTCTCTTTCGGACTGGCTAACGGATTCAGCGTACTTGTGGCTCAGAGCTTCGGCGCAAAAGATTACGATACCATGAGAAACCGTCTGGCAGGAGTTATCGAGCTCGGCGTTATCCTGGCTGTCTTTCTCTCAACCGTGAGTGTTGTCTTTCTCCCTCACGCTCTAAGGCTTCTTCGCACGGACAGCCTGATAATGCAGGACAGCCTGATATACGGATACATCATTTTCGGAGGCATATCAACAAATATAGCTTACAATATCTCCTCTGCCATATTAAGAGCACTGGGCGACAGTAAAACTCCTCTGAAGGCCATAATCACATCATCAATCCTCAATATAGGGCTTAACAGTCTGTTTATATTTGTATTTCATATGGGAGTTGAGGGAGCTGCCATTGCCACTATCATTGCACAGATAGTTTCGGCTTTCATATGCATTAACCGCCTCAGACACATTGAAATAATTAAGCTGGAAAAAAGCAACTTCCAATTGGGATTTAGAGCCTTTGCCGAGCTTTTGAAAAACGGTCTCCCCATGGCATTTATGAATTCCATCACTGCTATCGGCTGTATGGTTGTCCAGTACTTTGTAAACGGAGCCGGAGTGGTTTATACCGCAGCATATGCGGCTTGCAGCAAATACCTTAATCTGTTTATGAATCCCGCTTCAACCGCGGGAAATGCGATGAGCGCATATACCAGCCAGAATTACGGCGCTAAGGAGTATAAACGTATCCGGGACGGACTGTTTGTCTGCCTTGGTATTGCTGCTACATCCTACGTGATCCTGGGCTCACTTATGATCTTCATCCCCGCTAAGCTTGCCGCCATACTCCTTTCCGGTACCGAGCAGATCAGACTTGTATGTGAGTTTCTGCCAAGATGCGGACTTATGATGATCTTTGTGGATACCCTCTTCGTTGTAAGAAGTGCCGTTCAGGGCATGGGAAAACCTATGCTTCCCATGGTTTCCGGTATACTGGAAATGTTCCTGCGCATCTTCACCATTTCCTTCTTTATAGGGAGGATCGGCTTCCCGGCCACTGCCTATGCTGAGATCAGCGCATGGATAGGCGCTCTTATCGTTAACGCCTTTGCATTTTACATATCGCTGGTTCCCCTGCTCTATAAAAGACCGGCGATTCGCTCCAAGAGGGTGTATCAGTAGCATTTGCCTTTATCATCTTTTTGATCCTTTTCATACTACTATCCTATTTGCTTTACAGAAGAGCTTTGTTAACTCTCCTGTAAGGAAAAATAGAACATCCGACAGTTTGATCTGCCGGATGTTTCTTTTTATTGTTATTTACAATCTGTATTCTTTTAGAACTTTCCTGCCTTTGCAGCTTCTTCGATGGAAACAGCTGTTGAAACAGTCATACCTACCATCGGGTTGTTACCTGCACCGATAAGACCCATCATCTCAACATGTGCGGGAACGGAAGATGAACCTGCGAACTGTGCATCTGAGTGCATACGTCCCATGGTATCTGTCATACCGTAGGAAGCGGGACCTGCTGCCATGTTATCCGGATGAAGTGTACGTCCTGTTCCTCCGCCGGAAGCAACTGAGAAGTACTTCTTGCCTGCCTCGAGACGCTCCTTCTTGTAGGTACCTGCAACGGGATGCTGGAATCTGGTAGGGTTAGTTGAGTTACCGGTGATGGATACGTCAACATTCTCCTTCCACATGATGGCAACTCCTTCGCAAACATCGTTAGCGCCGTAGCAGTTAACCTTTGCACGAGGGCTGTTTGCATCCTTGGAGTAACACTTTCTGGATACTTCCTTTACAGTGTTGGTGTAAGGATCGTACTCAGTCTCAACAAATGTAAATCCGTTTATACGGGAAATGATCTGTGCTGCGTCCTTTCCAAGGCCGTTAAGGATAACGCGAAGGGGCTTCTGACGAACCTTGTTAGCCTTCTCTGCGATACCGATAGCTCCCTCTGCTGCCGCGAATGACTCGTGACCTGCAAGGAATGCAAAGCACTCTGTATCCTCTTCGAGAAGCATCTTACCGAGGTTACCGTGTCCGAGACCAACCTTACGTGTATCTGCAACGGAACCGGGAATACAGAAAGCCTGAAGTCCCTCTCCGATAGCTGCTGCTGCATCAGCTGCCTTGCGGCAGTTCTTCTTAATGGCAATGGCTGCACCTACGGTGTATGCCCACTTTGCATTCTCAAAGCAGATGGGCTGGATGCCCTCGATGAGCTTGTATACATCGATGCCTGCTGCCATCGTGATATCTTTACATTCTTCGATAGATGAGATGCCGTACTCCTTAAGCTTAGCAAGAATCTGAGGCTCTCTTCTTTCATATGATTCAAATAATGCCATGATTTATAATACCTCCTTCTTCTTACTCTTTTCTGGGATCGATGAGACGTGCGGCATCAGCAACTCTTCCGTACTGTCCGCATGCCTTCTCGAAAGCGGTGTTTGCATCGTCACCCTTCTTGATGAAGTCCATCATCTTACCGAAGTTGACATACTTGTAACCGATGATCTCGTCATTCTCATCGAGCGCCACATTGGTGATGTATCCGTCTGTAAGCTCGAGGTAACGAGGTCCCTTTGCAAGAGTTCCGTATGTGGTACCAACCATGGAACGGGTTCCCTTTCCGAGATCCTCAAGACCTGCACCGATCTGAAGACCGTCCTCAGAGAATGCGCTCTGGGTTCTGCCGTATACGATCTGAAGGAAAAGCTCTCTCATAGCGGTGTTGATAGCATCGCAAACGAGGTCTGTGTTAAGAGCCTCGAGTACGGTAAGTCCGGGGAGAATTTCTGCTGCCATAGCTGCAGAGTGGGTCATTCCCGAGCATCCGATAGTCTCTACGAGAGCCTCCTGAATAATTCCTTCCTTTACATTGAGGGAAAGCTTGCAGCATCCCTGCTGAGGTGCACACCAGCCGATACCGTGAGTATAGCCGGAAATATCCTCAACCTTTTTTGCCTTAACCCATTTTGCCTCTTCGGGAATGGGAGCGGCGCCGTGATGTACCCCCTGGGTTACAGGGCACATTTCTTTAACTTCTGTCGAGTAAATCATATGGTCCTCCTTATTAAATTATCTGAAAAGATTGCCTTAAGCGGCACCTTTTGTAAGCCGATCAAGGTAAATTTTATCATAAACACGCTTTACAGGCAATGAATAGGGAAACTTTTGTCGAAAAAAATTACGGATTATATGCGCCGAAGGCATTCCGGATAAGCGTCCTGAAAAGATCCCAGTTTCCCTTGAAAAAGCTTATCTTTGTGGGTGTTTTTCCCTTTGCGGGATATGCTCTGGTTACGGGGATCTCACATGCCTTCATGCCTATCTGAGTTGCCCTCACGGAAAGATAGGCCAGAAGCTCATAATTCATAAACACATCCCTGAGGGGACGCACTCTTTTGTCTTTGAGATATCTTGCGGAATATCCCCTGTAAGCGCTCGTAGTATCGGTGAAGTGATGACGGGCCGTAAGCGATATAATGGGGGCGTGTATCAGCCTTAAGGAAACCAGCCTTATAAACGGCGTATTTACTGCTCTTCCGCCCTTTACAAATCTCGATCCCTGAATGAGATCATAGCCCTCTTCGAGTTTTTCGATAAAGTGCGGAACATCCTCTATGCTGTCCTTGTTGTTTCCGTCAATGGTAATGATACCCCGGTAACCCCTTTTAAGAGCCCACCACATCCCCATACGCAGCTGAGCCCCCTGCTTTCCGGTATCCATTTTCACAAGCAGGGTATTAACATTCAGACTTTTGAGTCTTTCCTCTTCAGTGCATCCGTCTGTGGATCCGCCATCGCAGATCACGATGTCAGCATATTCATGTACGCAGTGTTTAGCAGCCCGTTTCAGCTCCTTTATTATCCTGTCGCCCTCGTTTATTATAGGGATCAGAACAACATAATCCCTGCTTTTCGGAGCATACACCGTCTCCTCGAACCGGGGTACACCCTTTTTCTTTTCATGTATCATCCGATAATGCTCCTCAGATATCTCATCCTGTCCGCAACTATACCTGTATCTTCCGTCTTTCCCATCTCTATCGATACAAACCTGTTATAGCCTTCGTTCCGTAGCACCTTTATCAGATCCCGGTGAAGCTGCCTTTCTTCTATCGGCTTAAGCCCCGGTTCGCTTATATGTACGTGGCTGACAAGGTTCACTCTTCCCTCAAGCAGCTCAGCACTCTCGTTATTGTGTATCATCGTTCCGACATCGACATTAAGCCTGCATCCGGGCGAATCCACATTTTTAATAAGCTCTATAGCTTCCTCTGTTCCGGTGATGTAATTGGTTCCGTATATAACGGGGTTTGCCTCTATTCCGATAAAGGTTCCTTTTTCTGCGGCATAATCGCAGATCTCACGGAAGAATCCGACTCCCCCTTCACTGCTTTTTCCCTCGGGCACGTTACGGTTTTTCGGACATCCGAAAACAAGGTTTCCGCACCCTGTAACCGCAGCAAAGTCGATCGCCTTTTTTGTGTAATCTATAAGAGCTTTTCTTTCCTCTTCCGAACCGAATACAAGCTCTTTTCTTCCGTACCAGATAGACTGCATGGAGGGAATCTCAAAACCATAATCCTTCCGGATATGCTCTCTCCACTTCGATGCCTCATCAAGTCTGTCATATGGAGCATCCGGGAATATCCTGGTAGGAGCTATCTCCAGACCGGTAAAAGACAGTTCCTTCATAAGGGAGTATATGTATTCGTCATCCTGAGCTATCCACGCTATATTCGAAATTGAAAGCTTCATGCCAACTCCGTCTGATCCTTCTGTTTATCCGGCCGTTCTCTCTTTACTTAAAGCCTTAAACGCGCCGGCGATCCTGTTTACTATTATGTAAAAGCATATCTGGACAAATCCAAAATACCATATCACGAAATTGATCTGAGTATGCACATATGAATGCGACTTTCCGAACACAAACCATGACAGGGATACTATAAACGAAACCGCATACAGGATCATTTCTTCCGGTTTTGTCGCTTTCCTTTTCAGGTCGCAGGCAAATAAGCACAGCGGAACTATGCACAGCACCGGGAACAGATTTCCGCTTATTCCGGGTATTATCTGCGTCGAAAAAGCAAAATACTTTGCTATCGTATCCCATACCGACGCATTTAAGGAATCCCAGAGCACTGGGTGCTCTGTATTAAGATCCGCACCTCCGGTCCTTCTCAGACCCACATCCGTAATAATACTCTTTATATCCGAGATAATGCCCGAGTTTACACCCAGCCTTGAATGTACGATCAGCGCAAACCCGAAACCGGCCAGCGCTGCCACTCCCATAATAAGTGTGGTCTTGAGTAAAAGCAGTGCTTTTTCTTTTTTCTTGCCGGCTAAGGCAATAAAAAGATCGGCTGCGGGGAAAAGGATCAGCCCCAGCATTACCGCTGTTATGTATTCATATCCGCACAGGCTCTTTATAAGTATAGTCAGAAAAGAAAGCGCATATCCTATGATCCTGCATTTTTTGTTTTCTGCCTTCCATGATATAAAGATACCCGCCGCCATGGGAAGGAACCAGGTAAACTCCACCCAGTAAAGGTTTCTTGCAAAATTCACCACCCAGGGAGATAGGGCAAAGGTCACAAGGAAACATCCCGCCATGAGGCTGTTATATTTTCTTGATAACATAAATGTTATCAGTACGACGGTGAGTGCCATTGCCAGCGAAGTCAGCAGGTTTAACGGAGGAAGCACATCATCCCTCTTTATCAGCCTTGCGATCACTTTAAAGATCTTCCCCTGCAGTCCGTACTGACTCAGATATGCTATTATCCTTCCGCTCTCTAGCTTTTCTCCCGAAGATGTGTAAAACTCCGCATCATCAAGGCTCCCGTTTACTCTTGCCGAAAGATGTTTATCCCCCTGAAGCGTGACGACAATGCTGTTGCCGTCATCCTCAGCGCTCTCTATCACATAAGAATCACCGTTCGCAAACCTTATCACATTCCCGGGCGCGGTGACATCGATGCTGTAATCACTTGAAGCTATCTTTATACGGCAGGCTTCTTTTGAATAACCCTCTTCCCATTCTCCCTCATCGGGATAATACCACTCACGATAGTTGAACAGTCTGCCTCTTATATTGCGATAATACCCCAGCCCATATCCTCTTTCTTCCGGATCGGAGAAGTAAGTTCCCTCCCTGTCCGCATACAGCATCCCGGTCACAAGGATCTCGCTGTCATCCTGATAGTTTACAAACCTTTCATTTTGAACATCAAATATGTTATAGAGATAATTCCAGGACAAAACAGCCGATACCAGAATAATCCCCGTTGCGATCCTGAATACTCTGCGGAGTTTTTCTCCTGTCAGAAAGCTGCATATAAAAAGCCAAAGGGACACTATGATCAAACTGAGGAGAGTCTTTTTCTCGGTGGAAAAAGTCGGTTCCGCGTAGGCATAATTGATCAGGACATTTCCCTCACGAGTTTCGGCGGGAAGATAGTCCGAAGTCATGCATATCAGGTTTGGCGCCCGGTCTCCGCCATCGGATGAGATGATCAGCTTATACTGTTCACCTTTCTTGTATTTCCCTTTTGTTTTTACTTTATACCACTCATTTTCCCTGATCCTGTCGGTTGGAACGGTGATGGAATCCTTCTCTCTGCCGTCTTCTCCCGTTGTCGTAATAATAAGGTTTCCGTTGTTTCCGCCTTCAGGTTTGGTGACAACCACTTCAAAGCCTGCCAGATGATCTTTCAGAGGAGTAAACAATATCTCGGCCTTTTCGGTCTCCAGATTTACTCCCTCCTGTATATTCTGCCACGGGAGTTCCCACAGTCTGATCTCATCGGAATAATATCCGTGAGTAAAACCGTCGGCGGGTCCCACATATATGATCAATGCTATCGCCATCAGCGTTATCGCTATGATCCCGATAAGCTTTTTATTTTTGAGCATTCATTCTCTCCCCGGGTCTGCGCATGATGTGCGCATCCCGTCTTTTTATGATTCGGTTTTAAGGTTTCTTTCCACAAACTCTTTTATATCCCTGAGGATCTCTTCTTTTCCGGAGATATAACCGTCACTTCTGCCGAAGAGCCCGGAGTGGATTGTTTTGTAGTCGTAATCTGCCGGAGCAGCGGCCAACTCGTTTTTGAATTCTTTCCCGTATACGTATTCATATACTTCCGCCGCCGACACCGGTTCGGTTGCAGGATGCCAGAGCCTTATCCCGTTTTCATCCGTCAGCTTGATATCTTCCCAGAGTCTTCCGAGATCGTAAAACTGAAATCTGCTTCTGCTGTCGGTGAAATTAAGGGCAGAGAAACCGACTTTTCCGAATTTCTCTCTTAAAAGAAATCTCTCTTTCTCTGCTGCTTCCACTTTGTAAAATCCGTTTTCCTGCTTATGGTAATACTTCCCTATCTCAGGGTCCTTCTTAACGATCTCTTCAAGTTTTTCCTCCTTGAGCATGGAAGGAATGAGGTTGATCATATCATAAATAAAATTCTTTTTTATGTTTTTTCCAAAGAGTCCCGGAAGGCGCACTATCAGGCACTCCGGGTATTCTTCCCTGATCCTTTCTTCAAGGATGTACCTGTTATATCCGTACGGATGAAGTCCCTCTTTATCGATCTCTGAATTCTCGTCTACATCTTTTGGTTTTTTGAACACATCGATGGTAGATATAAGTATCAGCTTACGGGGAGCTATCTTCCGTATGTTCTCCTCAGCCTGCATGACCTGTTCCAGATCCTTTTGCGGATCGTTGTTGGCAAGGAATTTCTCCGCGCGGAGCCCCGCATAAACCAGAAGCTCCGGCCTGCTTCCGTAAGCTTCCTCTATGTTTTTGGAATTAAATGCCGCATCAAATTCACCGGAGGCATAAATGTTGCTTCCGACAAATCCCGTGTAACCTACGATAGCCTTCATGTTCTTTCCTATTTTGTGATCTTTTCAACACTTTCAAAGCTGTATGCTTTACGCTTAAATATCATGTCTATGATAAGCTGCAGATATTTAATGATGATCGTAAGTATTCCAAACAGTCCGAAAAAGGCAAATGACAGAAATATAATGGTCGTAAACCAGCCTTCAACGGGATGTACCACGATATATGTTATGACTGCATACGCCACCATGAGTATGGAAACCGCCATCATCACAAAAGTCATGACCATCGAAAACCTGTAGCCGACTTTCGTGAACAGAATAAGTGAATCTACGGCAAGGCCTGTTCTGTATCTCTTTTCGTTTTTATCCGATACTCTGCCCTTCGTCCTGTCTGCTTTGTATTTCAGATTGTCCGTCTTTAATCCGCTTCCGGCATATACCGCTTTCCTGTAGGGAACCGACTTGTTCATGGAGCTGATCCTGTTGATCACTCTGCGGCTCAGTACTCTGAAGCTCTCGGTCGTCATCTTGTAGGACAGATCCGTGAACCTGTCAAACACGTTGTAGAATAATCTGGATGAGGGCTTTTCCCTTATGTCGGGCGATGCGCTTACTATGTCATAACCCTCGAGAGATCGTCTGTATACATCCATCACAGATTCCGGGTCAAAGTCAAGAATCGTATTGTCAAACTCAAACACGAAATCCCCGATAGCGATATCTCTTCCGGCATTCATAGCCAGCTCCACACCGTGAAAATAACTCATGTTGACGATACTGACTATCGTCGTATCGGCAGTCTTTCCGACGGATCTTATCTTCTCTGCGCTCATATCATTCGATCCGTCGTTTACGCATATCACTTCGGAATGCTCAAAATTATCCTCCATCACACGGATTATCGCGGTAAGAAACTCTTCTATCCTGTTTTCCGCATTGTGAACATATATCACCGAAGAAACAAATGTTTTTTCTTTATTGTCCATCATTTAATACCTCATCGAGATCGTAAACGGTATTGATCTTCCCAGAAAGCACACTGACAAAAGTGGGGTTTTCGGAATACTTCCTGATAACCGTCGGCCTTGAATCATCTATCTCCGAGCTTGTGAGAATGGGCTTCATCGAAAAAAGCGACTTCTCATATTTGAAATCGTATTTATCCAGCATATATTTTTCTGCCAGATTGGACATATACGGAAATGCTGTATCCGGTCCGGCCGGACATTCGTTACAGTTGCCGAGCTCCCCGGGAGTGCAATATCCGCCGCACCTGTTCTGGCATTCGAAAGTTGGAAGCTTATCGTAACTTGTCATGTGCGGAGTAAAAGACACTGCCGTGAGGGAATGAAGTCCGGTCTTTCCAAACGGCATTATGGAAAAGAAGGGGCCATCCATTACCGTAATGCCCACATCTTTAAGGTTATCTCCGGTACTGCACAGTGTTATCTCGCAGAGCTCATATTTTATACGGAACGCTTCAAATCCCGCGAGAGATAATATCCCGTTTATTCCAGCGTAAGAGGAATTCAGCACAAATCCGGTCCGGAAAGAATCACCCCTATCCGTTGCGATCTCGTATTCCTTACCGTCTGCGGTGATCTTTGTGATCCTTATTCCGTATCTGATGTTGATGAGGTTTCCCAGCCCTTTTGCCTTCTCGATAAAATAATCTCTCAGGATCATCGCATCGTATGTGTATTCTCTGGTCCTGAAGGCACCGTCACACATACCTTCTTTAAAGTACCTGTCGGGATTCAGCTCCTCACATGGTATTCCTGCCGCCGCGCAAAAGCTCTTAAACTGCTTTCCGTCAGTCCATGAATACCTGCTCGAGGTGGCGTAGATCTGATCGAACTCCCTGTTTATGCAAAAGGCAAAATCCTTATTAAACCGCTCAAAGTATCCTGCGGATTTTACCGCGGTGGAAAGGGATCTCGGATAGTGATATCCCTGATGAACTCTGGCCTGATTGATATAAGTTGCACGACTAAAAGGCGCTTTGTCACATTCGAGGACAAGCACCTTCTGACCTTTTTCTGCGGCATACACTGCCGAATATAATCCGTACAGACCCGCTCCTATTATTATTTTGTCGAACCGCTCCATAAAGTAGCCCGCCTGTAATAGGATTTCAATATATTATAGTATATCACATAAGGGGATTATTCTATATCGTTTTTTCCATTTTCCGCCACTTGCCCGAGAAATATCTGAGATTGCAGATTATCGCCGTTGTGAGCCAGGTGAGGCCTGTAGCGTACCATATTCCCATCATCCCGATAAAAGGTATCATGGTCAGGGCAAAGGAGAACACTACCCTGCAGGCCACTTCCGTCACGCCGTTTATAAGCGAGAATTTAGCATCTCCCACTCCGTTCAGAGTTCCTCTCGGAACATAGATCAGGCCGAGGGCAAGGTACATAAAGCAGGTGATGCGCACCGCCTTGATCCCAAGGTCGATAACCTCCTGCTCGTTGACAAAGAAGCTCACGATATATCTGCTCAGGAAAAAGACGACAGGTATGATAATGATATTGTATATCGTGACAAAGAGTATCCCTCTTCTGTACCCGCCCCGCACTCTGTCGTGCTTTCTTGCGCCGTAGTTCTGGCCGGCATAAGTAGTCAGCGCACTGCTTATGGCGTTGTAGAACATCGAAACCACCACGTCCACCTTGGAGGTGATGGTATATGCTGACATCGCCGTGTGTCCAAAGCCGTTTACCACACCCTGAAGAACGATCAGCGATATGGCTATCATGGAGCTCTGTAACGCAATGGGTACACCCAGATTAAACGAGTGTATTATGATGTGTCTGTTGGGTACGAGCTCAGACCTTGAGAGCCTGAAATACGGAACTTTTGTGAAGGCGTAAATAAAACTTACCACCACCGACAGAGCCTGTGCGATGACAGTTGCGAGCGCCACGCCGAAAACTCCCATATCGAATCTGATGACGAGCAGAAGGTCCATCCCGACATTAAAAAAGCTGGATATTATAAGGAAAACCAATGGTGTCTTGGAATCGCCCAACGCACGCAGAACCGAAGATACTCCGTTATAAAGTGCTATAAATATGATACCGCAGCAGGTGGTGCGAAGGTAAACCACCGCCTGTTCGAGGATCGGTCCTTCCGGTGTCTGAAGGAGCCGCAGGATGGGTCTTGCCAGAGATACACCTATGATCGTCACAACAAGTGCCGAACCGGTGAGCACGTAAAACGAACTCGAGATTGCCTCTTTGATCTTAGTCTCATCTCCCGCTCCGAAATACTGTGCTACGATTATTCCGATACCTATGGCCAATCCGGAACTCAGTGAAAAGAATAAAAAGCTCAGAGACCCGCAGCTTCCTGTGGCAGCAAGCGCGTCAGCGTTTATATATTTTCCTACTATTACCGAATCGACAAGATTATAAAACTGCTGAAACAGGTTCCCTATAAAAAGAGGCAATGCAAACAGGAGCAAATGCTTAGTCGGATTGCCCTGAGTCATGTCTACGGTATTCCTGGTTTTATTATTCATATGCTATCTCCACTGTCCGTATTCCGGCGCACTGCGTTTTACAATAAATGGGATATTAATTGCGTTTACTATACATCCCGCCGGATGGTTTGTAAATGGGTATTCGGGAGTTTATGCTTTGTTTTTTTATCGCCGTATGATATGATTTATGGGAAGTTTTCCACAGGAGAAAGTGATGAAATACGATTACCTTATACTTGGCGCAGGTCCCGCAGGACTCACTATTGCCAACCTTATAAAAAAGAATAAACCTCAGGCTTCTTTTATCGTCCTTGAAAAAGAATCCGTCCCGGGCGGTCTTTGCCGTTCCGAAGATGTGGACGGAAGCCCTCTTGACATAGGCGGCGGCCACTTTCTGGATGTCAGACGCCCTAAGGTCAACGAGTTCCTTTTTGGATTTATGCCTGAAGAAGAATGGAATATCTACGAAAGAGACTCAAGAATAGATATGGGAAGCTACTGCATAGGGCATCCCTTTGAGGCAAATATCTGGCAAATGCCTCAGGATGAACAGGTAAAATACCTTAAATCCATCGCCATCGCCGGATGTAATCTCGGAACCCCTAAGCCGGAAAAGTTTGTGGAATGGATCACCTGGAAGCTTGGAGAAAAGATTGCTGAGGACTATATGCTTCCCTACAACGGAAAAATGTTCGGAGGAGAGCTGGATGAACTTGGAACATACTGGCTTGAGAAGCTTCCGGATGTTTCTTTTGACGAAACGCTCCTGAGCTGTCTGAACCGTAAGCCTTACGGAAAGCAGCCCGGCCATGCCAGATTCTATTATCCCAAAAAGTACGGTTATGGTGAATTATGGCTCCGTATGGGTGCTGCTTTGGGAGAGAATTTAAGATGCAACTGCGCCGTTACCGCCCTGAATGTGGCAGAAAAGACAGTGGCTGTTTCGGACGGTTCAAAATACAGTGCTGATACCATCATCACTACTGTTCCATGGAAAAGCTTTGATACAATAGAGGGATGTGATGAGAGCATCATTTCCCTTATATCAGGCCTTATGCATACCGGAACGGAAATAAGATACATCCCCGAAAACCTTGATACTCAGGCACACTGGATCTATATTCCCGATGAAAATATCTCTTATCACAGGATACTGGTCAGACACAATTTCTGCGAGGGAAGCAGAGGATACTGGCTCGAGACCAACTTAAACCGCGTCTCAACGGCCGAAAACCGCAAAGAATCCGTCGCATTCCCCAATGAGTTTACATATCCTCTCAACACAATAGATAAACCCGACAGGATGAGTAAGCTCCTTCCGTATATGAGAGATCACGGCGTCATCGGTCTCGGCCGCTGGGGAGAGCATGAGCACTACAATTCCGACCGCACGGTAGAGCGTGCAATGGAGCTGTTTGAAGAATTGTGATCGCCATGATCAGGAGATATACTCTGAGTAGTTTTTTCCGGTGTACTTTTTAAAACACCTTCCGAAGTAATTGGGATCCGGGATTCCTACTTTTGATGCCGCCTGATACATTTTGTAATTGTTTCCGGCGTATTCGATAGCCTGTTTCATACGTACATCCGTAAGGTATTCGATAAAGTTCTTCCCTGTATCCTGCTTGAATTTCCGGGACAGATAACTGGCGCTGAATCCGAAATTCTCCGCCACGTACGAGAGGTTGAGTTTGGGGTCGGTATAATTGTCCTGCACAAACTTTTTGATCATTTCCGTATAATTGTTTCCGGACTGTGGAACCTCTTTTTCTTTCTCTCCATCCTCCCACTTATCTTCGCTCCCGGATATCTCTTTACCCATTTTTTCCAGAATCTCGACAATATCGGCTTTAACCGGCGGCTTCAGCATATATTCGGACACAGGCAGGCTCACGCACTTTCTGGCGTATTCAAACTGATCGTGCGCAGTCATGATTATGATCTTCAGCTGCGGATATCTTTTTGTTGCCAGCTCGGTAAACTCTATCCCGTTCATAAACGGCATGGTTATATCAACAAATGCTATATCCGGCTTCACGTCATCGATGATATTGATCGCTTCAATACCGCTTGCGGCTTCCCCTGCCACTTCCATATTCAGTTCTTTCCACGGTATAACTGTTTTTAACAGATTTCTGGCCGATTCTTCATCGTCAATGACCATTACCCTTATTGTTCTTTCCATTGCTTTCCCCTTACTTTACCTTCATATCTTGTTTATGATAAATGTGATCTCGGTGTATTCTCCGATCTCGCTCTTTATCTGCACAACATCTTTTTCGCCTGTATAATACCTTACTCTCTCAATCGTCCCCCAGAGTCCAAAGCTCTCCGATTCATTTTCTCCCCCTTCCTTTCCCTCCGTCAACAGAATCTTTTCTATCTGTTCTTCGGGCATTCCCACTCCGGTATCTCTGACGGAGAGTACAAGCTTTCCGTCCGACATTTTGGAGGTCACCTTTATTATCCCCTTTTCTCCTTTGGGCCTGATCCCGTGATAAATACAATTCTCCACTATAGGTTGCAGGATCAGCTTGGGAATGACCAGATCCTTCGTATCATCGGCTATATCATATTCATCTTCAAGTATATCTCCGTATCTCAGCTTCTGGATAGCCAGATAATCCCTCACTATGGTTATTTCTTTTGAAAGCGGAATCTCTCTTTCTCCCTTGCTAAGGAAGTTTCTGTAAAACTCTCCCAGAGTTTCCAGGGCCTCGTGAACCTTCGTAGCGCCGGAATCCAGCGCCATATAGCCTATGGTGGCGATGGAATTATACAAAAAATGAGGTTTGATCTGCTCCTGCAGCACTCTCATCTCCGCTCTCTGGAGGGTCTTTTCTCTCTCCATCAGCTTATCCATAAGCTCATATACATGATCTATCATTCGATTATAATCATTTTCAAGTGTGGAAAGCTCGGCATTGGGAACCGGCACATCTATCTTCTTAAGCATGCCGGATCTCCGGTTTTCATCTATGGCAGACGAAAGCTCGCTGATGGGATCCGTCATCTGCCTGCGCACAAACAGACCGATAAATATCTCCATTACCGTGATGGTGGCAAGAAGGAAGATAAGGACATATATGACTTTGGTAGGCATCCCGTTAAGTCCGTATTCCGAAGCCCTCAGGATTACGATCGGAAGGCCTTCTATACACATACCCGACAATATAAGGTTCTTTCCGTTTAGTCTGATATATTTGTGCCTTATCTCTCTTCCCTTGAATCCCTCTTCGTAAAACTGTATATATTCCTCGTTTCCCGCAAGATATGAACCGTCCGTGCCCATTATGCATATATTCCCGCTGTCCCTCGCGGTTATCATCCTTTCCAGTACCTGTGGCAGGATGTTTATCATCATTATGCCGATCCTCTTCTGGGAATCTATATCATATATCGCACGCCCGATGGTAATCAGCTGCTTGTTGTTTATCTTTGTCGCAACACCGTTGCTGTTAAAGGATACTACCGGTTTGCCCAGGCCGGCGTAGATGTCTTTTCGCCACTCTTCCCCCTTCATTTTTTCCGTATCATATTCATAGGTGAACCGGTTTGTTGAGAACATGATCAGGTCTTCACGGAATATCATAACGGTGTCTACACCCTCCGTTACATTGAGGATATCCATAACACTGTATCTTGCATCATTAATCATTCCGATATTAACAGAGTCCGCATCCGCTCTGAGGAAATTGAGGAGCTGCTGATCCCTGAGGATAAGTCTGGAAATGGATTTGTACTTCTCATAGTCATATACGATAGTGTTGGAAAGGATTCGTATAATACGCTCGGACTCATTTCGGGCTCCGTTTTTGCGCTCATTATCGGCGATCAGATACGTGGAAAACAAAAAAGAAGCCAGCACAACAAGAATGACCCCGAGGACCACTCTTCTCATACTGGAAACTAATGAAATATTTGTGTTTTTGCGAATATAAAAATTTTTCCCGGACAACAATTTCGCCTCGCCAACTATAATACCTTCACTCTTATTATAGCCGACAAGGCGAAAAATGCTACTCAATATTATTTTATGACTGCTCATTTCATGTTAAATAAAGCAGATTATCCTTTTACTGCACCGGCAATGAAACTTGCCTGAATCTTTTTGCTCAGGAACAAATATGCGATAAGCGTTGGGAAAGTCGCGATAACAAGCGCTGCTCCTATTGGTCCCCAGTTTGTCGTATGCTGCCCGGACAACTCTTTGATTCCTACAGGCAGTGTCCTGTGGACAGAGTCTGAAATGAAAACATTTGCAAACATAAACTCATTCCAGCACTGAAGGAATGAATAAATACCTACCGTAGAAACCGCAGGTTTCATGAGTGGAAGGATGATCTTGAAAAACGTCCTGAAGAAACCGCATCCGTCGATTGTAGCCGCTTCATCGAGATCGAACGGTATCTCGGTCATAAATCCCGTACAGATAAGAATCGCCATCGATAGCGAGAATGCCGCATACGGAATGATCAGCGTAGTATACCTGTTAAGTCCGAATATCATGTTAAGACCCGGCACCTTTGATGCCTTTGATAGGATTACGTATACAGGAACGATGGATGCCTGAATAGGGATCGTAAGTCCCAGCATGAAGAAGGCATTCGTGAGCTTGCTCATTTTCCATTTGATCCTTGTGATCGCGTATGTCGCCATCATTCCGGCCATGATTGAGATCGCTATTGCCGCAACCGTTACGAGGATACTGTTGAGGAAATACAGCCACATCTTTCCGGTATTCATGGCTGTAGAGTAGTTGCTCCAAAGCCATTCTTTAGGTAATCCTATGATGTTTTCTCCGAATATCTCTGCGTTCGATTTCAGTGAAAAGGTGAACATGAAATATATCGGAAACAGATTGAGCAAGGTCCAAAAAATAAGAAATATCCAGATAAAAACCTGCGCAACCGGTTTGGGAGCCTTTTCGGTAACGCTTTCCTGTTTTATGACGGCCTTTGTATCAGTTTTTTTCATCACTTATCCCTTTCCCTAAATACGGCTGTGATCACCAATGCAAAAGCGAAACACAGTAAGATCAGCATAACGGAGATCGTGCTTCCCATTCCATACCTGTTTCTCAGGAAAAGCATATCCTCCAGAAGTGTACTGGGAACCTGCGTTTTCTGAAAAGGTCCACCGTTTGTCAATATACGCACAAGGTCGTATGTCTTAAGTGAACCCGTTACCGCAAATATAACACTCACGCGGATTATCGGCTTTATAGTCGGAATGACGATATATCTGTCTATCTGTCCTGCGGTAGCACCGTCAAGCATTGCTGCTTCCCTTAAGTCTGTCGAAACACCTTTGACGCCGGCATACATCAGTAGCATATGATACCCGACATATTGCCAGATCGTAGGCACAATGATACTGCCGAGGGCAATCGGAATATTTTTGAGGAAAGGAACGTTTTTGAATATTCCGATCGGTTCTACTTCAGCAACCCATACATGTTTCAGATTTTCAAGATGAAGAAGATCCAAAAGCTGGTTGATAAGTCCGTAGTCGGGATTATAGATCTTAAGCCATAACTGACCGATTACTACTGTGGAAATAAGAACCGGCATGAAGAATATAGATAAGAAAAATTTCTCACCTTTGATCTTTCTTCCGAGAAGAAGGGCAAGCCCCAGTGCTATCGGCAACTGAACAAACACCGAGAAAAACGCAAGAATAAGTGAATTCTTGAGAGCGTTACCGAACATTATTGATTTGCTGGTAAACAGCTCTTTGTAGTTTTTAAACCAGATAAAGGTTCCCTCTGTAAAGCCGTCCCAGTCAAAAAGGCTTCTGTATGCAGATACCGCGATCGGTGCGATAAGTATGCCGATAAAAAGCAACAGTCCCGGCAGCAGAAATACAATAATTGCGAACCATTTTTTTACGTTTTTCATTGTCACGACCTTTCAGATGAAATCTTTAAATCTCTCTAAAAACGGGTCCCTTCCCGCCCTCCTGACGGAAGACGGGAGAAACCCGGTTTTCGGGAAAAAGTTTTATTAATGACTGTAGTCAATCTATAGTCAATCTTTTCTCGTTATATTATCTGATATCGCTTGAAAGGCCCTCGATGAATCCCTTACCGTCAACCTGGCAGCCGTAAACGAGGTCTACGTATGAAAGGTAGGTGTTTGCATCGTCTGCGCTCATAGCGGTATCACCAAAGAGAACGTAGGTGTCGGCATTTGCACAGATCTCAGCTACAGCCTGAGTAAGAGGATTGATTTCGCTTGTATCGCCGTAAGGAGTCCAAGCGGGAAGTCCGCAGCCATCAAGGTATCCATAGTGGCAGATAAGCTTTCCAAGCTCCATAGCATAATCAGCTGCTACTGCTGCATTGGGTGAAGAAGCTGCTACTGCAAGGGTATCTGAAGGTCCGCCGATGAGCTGTCCAAGCTTAGCCTGATCAGCATTGATTACGGGGAACTCGCTAACCTTAACATTGAGGCCTTCTTCCTTAGCGAAATCTGCGCAGTTCCAGGTTCCGTTCATGTAGAATGCATACTTTCCTGCGATGAAGTTGTTCTTAACTTCGTCATTGGTAAGTCCTACGCCTGAAGGATCGAAGTATCCGTTGTTTACAAGGCCCTGGAAAGTATCAACTGCATCTGCGATGCCCTGATTGTTCCATGTAGCGCCGTTTACGAATACATCGTTAAGAGCGTCAGCACCGATGCTCTTCTCGATTACAGACTCAAGATACTCGGTAACACACCATGTCTCTTTTCCTGCACATCCGAAAGGAATGATCCCTGCAGCCTTGAGGGCGTCGCAGCACTCGATGAACTCATCATAAGTTCCGGGAATCTCGTCATAACCAACCTGAGCAAGAAGATCCATGTTGGCGAAGAGGCCAACGATGTTCATGGTTAAAGGAACACCATAGTGCTTTCCGTTGTAAGTGGTGTTTCCAAGCATAACCTCAGGAAGCTCATCCTTGTAGTTCTCGTATACTTCATCAAGGCAGTAAACCTTGTCTGCAGCTACGAAATCGCCAAGGAATGCACAAGACCATGTGAAGAAGATGTCAGGAAGCTCGTTAGCCTGAACAGCTGCCTTGATCTTGGTCTTGTAGGACTGGTTCTCAAATGCTTCCCAAGTGAAGTTGATCTCGGGATGATTCTCTGCCATCTCTGCGATAGCCTTCTCGTAAGACGCACGGTTGGAGTCACTCTCGGTAGCGATACACCACATGGAAAGACTGATCTGATCAGATGTGGTCTCAGCGGGCTCTGTGGTCTCCTCTACGGTCTCAGCAGGCTCTGTGGTCTCTGTAGTAGCCTCTACAGTAGTCTCAGGCTTCTTTTCCTCGGTAGTAGCGGGTGTTGTTGTTCCGCCGTTTCCGGTACAGGCTACCATGGAAAGTGCAAGTGCGCCGGCCATTAAGGCACCAAATAAACGCTTCATTTTCATAATACTTTACCTCTCCTGTCCGGGAGTTTGCTTTTATGCATCTCCCTAAAAACATTTTTTGGTTACTTTATCTAAAAGCGCTAGCAGCTTTTAAATCAATTTGAATCCTGAGTTCTTACCAGTGTCCAGGGATAAGCTATCGTAAGCTTGTCACCGTCGAGGCTGTAATACAGCGTCGCATCAGGGATCGGATCGCTGTACATGAGCTTGATGCTTGAATCGGCTTCGTTCACTCTGTAGTGACCGGTAAAATACCCGTCTTCGTTAAACTCCCCACTCTCATCGAACACATAGAGCCATCCGTTATCCTGAGTCCATTTGCCGACGATCCCCTCTGAGGCATCGCCTTCCTCGCGGTTGTAAGTAGACTCTTCATAAAGGATCATATTGTCCTTATCCATCTCATATCTGATGGTTAATTCGCCGTCTTTCCCCGAAAGGGTGATGGTATCATCATCTTTAGTATATCTTGAGAACTTCTCACCCTTAAAGACGGCCTTTCCGTTTCCACCCAGATTAAGGATCTCCACGGTAGGATCATGGTCGTATGCCCAGCTTTCGCCTTCGCCCCCACATCCTGTTATTGTCAGTATGGAAAGCAGGATCACGGGTAACAAATATAGTCTTTTATTCTTTCTCATGTCCCGTCCTTCACTTTCACGCATAATAGACCACTTCCTTCATTTACCACTATAGGATCCTGAGTTGGTTTTTTGAATGTAAATCTTTTACCAGATTAAGCACTATTTTTACTTTTTACACAAAAAAAGCGCTTACATTGCGAATTTATTGTACATTAATACCCAATATTACAACTATGCTTACATGTTCTCTTTTCAATTTTGATATTTTTGCCTGCAATCTCATGACATTTGTATTAAATATGTTATAATTCTAAAAAGGGGACTCACATGGGCAAACTATTCAAGGTAATACGTAACCTTTTAACCAACGAGGAACTCGAGATCCGTTTACGCATAATAAACGGTATTCTTATTGTGGGCTCAGTTTTCCTCCCTTTCTGCATTCTGTATGATATCTTTTTTAATTCCGTTTCAGAAACAATTATCCCTTTGACAATTCTTCTTTCTGTTTTCGGACTCTCTTTCTACATAGCCAATTTCCTTAAAAAGACAAATCTTGCGGGCATAATCCTGACAATTACCGCCACAGATTTCCTTATACCCTTCATGTTCTTTAAGGATGGCGGCCGTCAATCCGGAATGCCGCTTTGGCTCTCTCTGGCATCGGTTTTTATTTTTCTTCTCGTCAGAGGTTGGCCTTTTATCGCCATATTTGCAAGCAATGTGATTGTCTACGCCTTTCTGTTTTACTATGAATACGCTCATCCTGAGACAGTTAACCGGCTTCCCGATGCAAAGGCAGAACTGAACGACGCACTGTGGAGCATTTATCTTATAACCATAATAATCGGCGTCATCTTTAAGCTGCAAAACGGCCTGTACGAAAAGAAGAGAAAGCAGTTAGAGGCAAAAGAAGCAGAGCTTTTACAGATGAATCTCAGGCTCGAAAAAGCCAATGAAGCAAAAAGTATCTTCCTGGCCAGAATGTCTCACGAGATCCGAACTCCCATAAACGCCATAATCGGAATGGATGAGATGCTCCTTCGGGAAAGCAAAGACGAAAATATCACCGATTACGCCGTTTCCATAGAAAACGCTTCAGGTACTCTTCTCTCACTGGTAAATGACATACTCGACTTTTCAAAAATCGAATCCGGCCTGCTTGAGATAATCCCCGAAGAATATGACTTGTTTTCCATTTTGAGTGACTGTTATATTCTGCTTGAAATGCGTGCCGAGAATAAAGGGTTATCCCTCAAGATGAAGAATAACCCCCGCATACCCATCAGATTATACGGTGATGATGTCCGTATACGTCAGGTACTTACAAATCTGCTTACCAATGCCGTAAAGTATACCGATTCCGGCTGTATTACCATAGACGTGGATTACAGAGAACAGATCCCTGATGATCCCAAAGAACAGGATTTATATATAGATCTGATAATAAAGGTTTCAGACACAGGCCGGGGGATACCTGCAGAAGGTATTGATATTCTGTTTGATACATTTGCCCGGATAGAAGAAAAAAAGAACCGTCATATAGAAGGTTCCGGACTGGGACTCGCCATCACGAAGCAGCTGGTTGATCTTATGGGAGGGAAGATTTCTGTTGAGAGTGAGGTTGGAAAGGGGTCCACATTTACCGTATCTCTTCCTCAGAAAGTGATCACCTCCAGACCGCTTGGAGATTTTGGCGAAAAATATAAAAAGAAAGGTGCCAATGTCACCGAATACAGAGAAAGCTTTATGGCTCCCAATGCCAGGCTGCTCGTAACCGATGACGTTCCCATGAATCTCAAAGTCATCACGTCACTTTTGAAAAAAACCGGAATTCAAATAGATACCGCTTCCAGCGGACGCGATTGCCTGAGGCTTTACGAGAATAACCACTATGATCTTCTGCTGTTGGATCATATGATGCCCGAAATGGACGGAATAGAGGTTCTGAATCTCCTCAAACAGACAGAAAAATACAAAAAAGAACAGACTCCGGTAATCGCGCTCACTGCAAACGCGACTCTCGGAGCCGAAAAGCTGTACCTTGATAACGGTTTTAACGGGTATCTTTCCAAGCCTGCCAGAGGTGCGGAGCTGGAGGCCGCCATAATAAAACATCTCCCCGGCAGTCTTCTGGAAAACTGATCCGGGGAGTTACATCTGGTGCCGTACAACCCTGTACTCATCACCGTTTCTGTAATAAGGACACTCTTTAAAACCTTTGGAGACAAGGCGTGAATAGTCGTCTTCATCCATATCCATATCACAGACATATTCTTCATATTCTTCATCATAGGAAAAATATGCACAGTTGTCACACATTATTGATTCGCTCATATTCCCTCTGCCTGCCATATTGATGAAAGATCTGTATCTTTGTTTATATTATATATATTGAAAAAACCTCAAGCCCTGATCTTAGGGCTTGAGGCAGTGCTGGTGGCCGGACTTGAACCGGCACGGAGTTGCCCCCGAGGGATTTTAAGTCCCTTGCGTCTACCTATTCCGCCACACCAGCAGCTTTTGTCATAAGCCTTTTAGGCCTGACAAGAAGTGATTGTAGCATAGCTGAGGGAAAAATGCAATCCTAACGGATATATCCCGAGGGTTTTTCTACTGCTCAAAAAGCAGGATCGTGGCACTTGTCTTGGGAAGCTTTATCTTGAGGATTCCCGCGCTAAGTATATATTCCGGACCCGTAAGTGAATATCCTTCCGCTGTTGAAGCAAATATCGTCCTCATTTTTCCGCTTCTGTGAGTACCTACTTCCCAGGTTGAAATATCTTTTTCAAGCTCGGTATTATTGTTGTTAATGAGGACCACTATCTGTTCCTGCCTGTTAAATCTTCCGTATGCAATAAAATTATAATCGCTTCCGAGCTTCTTGATCGAACCGGTTCTGAGCACCGGATGCTGTTTTCTGAGGGAAATGATATCCCTGTGAAAATCGATCAACTTCGTATCTTCCCTTCCCCATGGGTAGGTCCTTCTGTTATCGGGATCGGTAAATCCGCAGACACCCGCTTCATCTCCGTAATATATGGTTGGCGCTCCAACCCACGTCATCTGGATAACCACTGCTTCACGAAATACCGCCTTATTGACTCCTTCCTCAGCGGCTCTCGACCCCAGTATTCCCACTCTGCCCACTTTATGGTTTGTGCGGGTGAGGAATCTGGAATGGTCGTGATTGGAAAGCTCATTCATCGCAACCTGCCATGTGGGCGTTGTGAAACTTGCTGTGTGATGAGTCATCGCTCCCCAGAAGCTTTCGGCATTGCCCAGAAGATTCTCTCGGAAATCATCACTGTGTTTTTCCATGCCTGTAAGGAACCATGTTACAGGCTCCATAAAGGCGTCGTAGTTCATTACCGTATCCCATTCATTTCCCTGCAGCCAGTCACGGGTGTTGCCATAATGCTCTGCAAGTATTATTGCGTTGGGATTTGCCTCTTTAACGGCTTTTCTGAAATCCTGCCAGAACCGGTGGTTAAATTCCGGGGAATGGCCGAGGTCCGCTGCCACATCAAGTCTCCAGCCGTCAGCATTAAAGGGCGCGGATACCCATTTCTTAGCTATCCCGAGGATATAATCATATAAATCTTTCGATCCCTCATAGTTTAGCTTGGGCAGCGTATCATGCCCCCACCATCCGTCATATGAGCCGTTATATGGCCACTTGTGATCGTCGTGAAAGCTGAAATAATACCTGTAGGGACTGTCCGCGGTAATATACGCGCCTTTTTCGTAATCAACGGCGTTCTCGTATATCCTCTCCCTGTCCATCCACTTATTGAAAGATCCGCAGTGATTAAACACTCCGTCAAGGATTACCTTGATCCCTCTCCTGTGCGCCTCCTCAACAACCTTAGCAAAAAGCATATCGCTTTCGGTAAGATTCTTTAAGCTTGTAACACGCTTGATATATCTGGTGGACAGGCGGTTTTCCTTTGAACCGGGCGGGAGAAGTTCACCTTCATCCTCCACGATCCTGCCGAAATGCGGATCGATATGATCATAATCCTGGATATCGTATTTATGATTGGATGGAGATACAAACAGTGGATTGAAGTAGATCACTTCCACGCCAAGGCTCTCAATATAGTCCATCTTATCTAATACGCCCTGAAGATCACCGCCGTAAAAACACCTGACGTCCATAGCGGCCGGATCCTTGTACCAATCCTCCACACGGATCACCGGCTCCCCAATATAACAATATTCGTTTGAGAGCACATCATTGGATTTATCGCCGTTGCAGAAGCGGTCCACGTAAATCTGGTACATGACCGCCCCCTTTGCCCAGGCGGGGGTAGAAAATCCCGGAATGATCGCAAAATTGTAGTAATCGTTCTTGTCCCTGGTACAGCCCCTCATATCATAATAGCAAACAAGATTTCCCGATACTATTTCGAAGTAATACGAAAACTTCTCATCCTTTATATATACTTCAACCTCGTAATAATCAAAATGCACCGCCGTCTCAACCTTATTCATAAGGTATTTATTGCCATGCCATACAAGAAGAACATAATCCACATTGTTTTTTGCGGTGCGAAAGCGGATCTTGACCTTGCTGAAGGGTTCAGGCTCCGCAGGTGAAACATACTCGGCCGTGGTGTCCGAAAAAAGAGCGTATGTATTAAACACCGGTCTCATACTGTTAATATAGCGCTGATAATATATTATTCTGTTTCTTTTTTCCAAATCCATAAAAAGAACCGCCTCTTTCCTGACCGGAAGCTCTTTCCGATCCAAAACACCATTCTATATTTTAATATATTTTGTGCCTGTTAACAAGTGCCAACCACAAGATATATGATACCAGGGTCTCAAGCGTTTCGGAGAAACGAAGCGATCCGTGGTAAAAAACTGCCCACTTTTTTCATGTAAGCGAAAAGGACAGCCGGGGAGCTGTCCTTTTCTAGAGAAGGTATTTCTTGGGGGTATAGCAAAAAACTATATGTATTGGGGTACGTTCATTATATTATCATATCCCTCCACTATATATAAGACCTACTTTTCACAAATTTAACAATAGGTAAAGCATTTTTTTGTGCATTGTGCACAAGGTTCCTGTGAATCTCCTATCACAGCTCCATACCGGAGCTTCTGAAACTTTCCGCCGAATCAAATACATAGATATGTATATTATCCTTGTTAAACACCTCTTCGCAATTGTCTCCCTGAATAAAAAGCGAGTCTTTGTAAGCTTCACCGAGCTGATAGGGATCTGAGCTCATTATAAAAAATACCTTTCCCTCCGGCATGGTATCCAGGTGGCTTTTTTCCTGTAGCCATTTGTGCAGAACATAGGCATCCGGCGAAGCAATATTCCATGTTTCTATCTTTCCGCTGCTGAGTTCTCTCAGAACATTGGAGCTCCAGAGCATTGCATACCCCTTGGTCAGTCCGTTTTCGACAAGAAAGTCCGCAGCCTCTTCATATCCGCAATGTACCTGCGGATTCTCCACAGCATTAAGTAGTGTATTCTTAGATACCGCCGTTACCAGCCCTGCTGCCAGTACCGCACATACTATCGGAAGGATCTTCAGCTGCAGTCCCGACTCCTTAACAGCAAAACGTATGGCGACAAGTATTGCAAATACGGCAAATGTTCTTAAAGGAAGCCAGTAATACTCCTGGTATAACCAATAATAGTTCTGATACAATTCTATAAAACAAAAGACTACCGAACAGAATCCCAGTGTACATACATTGATAAGCAGTATGAACCTTTCCGCAAGATCAAGTTTTTTGAACCTCCTGCCCAGGTAAATCAAAACGGCCACCGCCAGGAAGCCGAAGACAAGTCCCACTCCGGAAAGCAGACCCTTAACACTCAACACCTTAAAGCCTTTTTCATATCCGAACAGCGAAACATAATCGATGAACAGATTGTAAAGTCTGTCTTTACCCTCACTGCTCCAAGTGGTCATCCCGAATTCCGAAAAACTGTAACGATTCTTGAGCACATGGGAATTGATCAGGAATCCCAACAGATTAAAGCAGGAGAAAACAAGTGCAGATATAAAAATCCTCACTTCTTTCCCGCATACTGTAATGATATCCTTCTCACTTTTTATTCTGTCCTTCTTTTCAAAAGCTGAAACAATGAGCATGATAAAGGTTGCTATAAGAAGCGGAGCGAAAAATAATATAAACTGCTTGATCCCGTTAAGTCCCGAAGCAAGCCCGGCAAATGATCCCAAAACATAAAAACCGGTATTTTTCAGAGAAATCGCTTTACGGCTTTTAACGATCCCGGCAATCCCGATCACAGTCATAAGCGAAAAGAATGAATAGATCAGATAATACGTACCGTACAAAGAATAAACAAACCAGAACCTTCCGCAAGGGCAAAGAAGGATAGCGGCGGCCCAGATTCCCCACTTTCCAAGTCCCAGCATGCGGGCTGCGATGATCACAAGTGCCGCAAATATGGCAAGCATCAACATTGTAGCTATAACCCTTGCCACATGCCAGTTATTTGGTGATATCAAAAGACCCAGCCTGTAAAACCACTGGGACTCAAACACTCTGAGTTCGGTTGAATAGAACCATTCCTTGCTGATTATCGAATGCTCTTTATTTAGAAGATTGGCAAGAACCATTTCTCCGGCAAGATCCGAGTCCAGAATCGCCCTGCCATATAAAATCTGAAACCTCAACTGCCAAAGATATGCAAAAACCAGCCAAAGCCAGGGAAAAATCCCGAAAAAGCCCTGTTTTTTTATAACTTCTTTGATCCTGTTCATATAATCCCCGTATCAATGATCATCGTGAAATAGCGTTTAGCACATACAAACCTCAAAGCATAGCTGCCGGGTCAGTATTGCACCCCGGAGTTCTTAAAACTCTCTGCCGAATCAAACTCATAAATATGGATCGTCCCGTCAGCATAAACCTCTCTGCAATTGCCGTTCTGAATAAAAGCCGATTCGGCATAATGCTCCCCGAGAAGAGCAGGATCAGCATCCATCAGGAAGAATACTTTTCCTTCAGGGTCCTCTGTGAGATGCGTTTTTTCCTGAAGCCATTCATGCAAAATATAGATATCAGGATTTGTAACAGTCCAGGTTTCGATCTTACCGTCACTCAGCTCGCGAAGGACATCGCTACTCCAGAACATGGCATAACCCTGCGTCAGATCATTTTCCACAAGAAAATCCGCCGCTTCGACATATCCCTTATATCCAAACAGAGGATCAAACACCTCTTTCTTTAATGTGTTCCATGACACGAGAGTGACAAGCGCCGCACCAAGAATGCACCCTGCATAGGATAATGTTTTTAATCCGGGCAAAAAGCCTTCGGTCAAACGCCCTATTGTAAGTAACACTGCCAGGATCAAAAACGGCATCAGCGGCAGCCAATAATAAACATGATACAGCCAGTGGGAACTCTGATATACATCTATATAACAGAATACCAGCGAACAAAATGCAAGTGTCGATACATTTATAAGTAACAGGAACTTTTCTGCCATGGACAGCCGTTTAAATGCGGACATCAGAAATGCTATCGATGCTATCACAACAAATCCGAACACCAGACCGATGCCCGAAATGATGCCGCCGATACTCAGCACCTTCCCTCCGCTTTCGTACCCGAAAAGGGAAAGAAAATCCACTATAACGTCATATAATCTGGTCTGGGGATCACCTGTCCAGTTCGTCTGTCCAAAATCGGTAAAGGAATATTTATTGACAAGAATCCGCGAGTTGATAAGATAACCGGCAAGATTGAACACCGTAAAAAACACCGAGACACAAAATACCGACAGTTCTTTTCCGCATACGCTTACGATGTCTTTTTCCTTTTTTATCTTTTCTCCCCTCTCAAACATCGCGCTCAGGAAAAGGATCAAAGCAGCTATGACCAGCGGTGCAAAAAAGAACAGCGTCTGCTTTATCCCGTTGAGTCCCGATGCCAGACCCGCAAAAATACCCAGCAGATAAAATCCGGCATTTTTAACGGTGATCGGTTTGCCGCCTTTGATTATTCCGGCGATCGCTATGACAGTCATAAGCGAGAACCCGGTATAGATCAGATAATAAGTCCCGTATGTTGAATAAACAAGCCAGAACCTTCCAAAGGGACACATCAGGACAGCGGCCGCCCAGGGAGCGATCTTCCTGAATCCGAGCATACGTGCGGCAATTATAACAAGGGCGGCAAGTACGCCGAGCATTATCATTGTGGCAAACACTCTGGCGGCATGCCAGTTGTTGGGAAAAATTAGCAGCCCCAGGCGATAGAACCATTGCGACTCAAATACTCTTAATTCGGTAGAATAAAACCAGTTTTTACTGAGAATTGAATGCTCTTTGTTGAGCAGATCCGACAGAACCATCTCTGCGGCAAGATCTGCATCGAGCACCTCGCGTCCGTGGATAATCTGGTACACCGCCTCCCAAATATAGGCAAATACCAGCCACAACCACGGAAACAATCCCATAAACCCTATGCTTTTTATTCTGTCAAAAAGTTTCCGCATCAGTACCTCGGTTAATTTTTTCTTTAGGTATAAGACAGCCCCGGAGCATATTCGGGAACCGATGCTATACCATCATTTCCATCAGAAGAAGGATCTACCCCCGTAAAAAGCGCCTCGAACTCTTCCCGCGAGATTCTCTCCTTTTCCAAAAGAAGCTCGGCGCATTTATGCAGGATAGGCTCATTCTCTATTATTATATCCTTTGCTTTTGCATAGCAGTCATCAATGATCGACTTAACTTCACGGTCGATCTCACTTGCTACGACCTCGCTGTGATTCTTTGCGTGGGCCAGATCGCGGCCGATAAACACTTCATCTCCGTCATCCTCATAGCATATCACGCCAATATTCTCGCTCATTCCGAAACGTGTTACCATCTGTCTGGCCGCACGTGTTGCTTTCTTTATATCACTGGATGCACCCGTAGTGATATCTCCAAAAATTATCTCTTCGGCTATACGTCCTCCCAGAGAGACCATAATATCCTGCAGGATCTTTCCCTTGGTCAGATACATATCATCCTTTTCGGGAAGGGGCATGGTATATCCCCCCGCACCGGGTCCCGTGGGGATTATGGATACGGTATAGACCGGTCCCACATCGGGAAGAACATGGAATAAAATAGCGTGACCGGCTTCGTGGTATGCAGTGATCTTCTTTTCCTTATCGGAAACAACTCTGCTCTTTTTCTCTGTACCGATCCCGACTTTTACGAAGGACTTTTTGACATCTTCCATCGAGATAAAAGCCTTGTTTTCCTTGGCAGCCCTGATGGCAGACTCATTGAGCAGGTTCTCCAGATCCGCACCGGTGAATCCCACTGTTGTTCTTGCAAGTTCTCCCAGATCCACATCATCTCCGAGAGGTTTGTTTTTGGCGTGAACCTTAAGAATATCTTCTCTGCCCTTAACGTCCGGTCTTCCCACCACTATCTGTCTGTCAAACCTTCCGGGACGAAGGATCGCGGGATCAAGGATGTCGATCCTGTTGGTAGCCGCCATCACTATGATACCCTGATTATCTTTGAATCCGTCCATTTCAACGAGGATCTGGTTGAGCGTCTGCTCACGTTCATCGTGACCGCCGCCCAGCCCCGTGCCTCTCCTTCTTGCCACCGCATCTATCTCATCTATGAATACGATGCAGGGAGAATTCTTTTTGGCCGTCTCGAACAGATCTCTCACTCTCGATGCTCCGACACCGACAAACATCTCAACGAAATCGGATCCCGAAATACTGAAAAACGGTACTTTCGCCTCACCGGCCACCGCTTTTGCAAGTAACGTCTTACCTGTTCCCGGGCTTCCCTCAAGCATGATCCCCCTGGGGATTCTTGCACCGAGTGCCGTATATTTTTCAGGATCTTTAAGGAAATCAACTATCTCCGAGAGTTCTTCCTTTTCCTCTTTAAGTCCGGCTACATTTTCGAAATTGATCTTGCCGTCTTTTATCATCTCGGCATTGATCTTTCCGAAATTCATCATCTTGGAGTTGGCTCCTCCGCTGCCGCCCGTACTTCCGGCAAACAGCATGATGAACATAAACACTATGGCAAATACCACCACTACGAGCGGTACGAGCACATTCAGACTCCATGTAGTCCAGAAGCCGTCTTTTATTATGGGATCGAAACCTTTTTCCCTGATCACTTTTTCGGCTTCCTCCACGGATGTCACGTAGAGCTTTTTATTTGTA
Organism: uncultured Lachnospiraceae bacterium; assembly: GCA_947164865.1. GTDB lineage: Bacteria > Bacillota > Clostridia > Lachnospirales > Lachnospiraceae > AC2028. The sequence continues at coordinate 102,589 of CAMUYA010000002.1, read as the reverse complement.
CCGGACTCCAGGGATACATTAACATATCCCGTATTCCCTTCTCTGTCCGGTGTTATAGTCACTTCCTCTACCTTACCGGCATCCATATCCGAAATAAACCGGTCATAAGAATACGGAACAGAGCTGTTTCGTATGATATTCAGTATGATGACCGCGGCAACAAGGATGAACATAAATATTAAATAGCCGCGAAATCCTCTTCTGTTCTTTTCCAAAACCTTTCCTCCTTAATCAAATCTCACTACGCCGATATACGGAAGGTTTCTGTACCTCTGGTCATAATCGAGTCCGTATCCCACAACAAATTCATCCGGAATCTGAAATCCGGTATAATCAACATTGACATCCATAACTCTTCTGTCGGGTTTGTCAAGCAGGGTGCAGAGCTTCAGGGAAGCGGGCTTTCTGTCCCTCATCATGGCCATAAGATAGCTGAGGGTACGGCCGCTGTCCACAATATCTTCGACAATGATCACATCTTTTCCGTTTATAGGTTCATCCAGATCTTTTACGATTTTTACAATGCCGCTAGATTTTGTGTCTCCACCGTAGCTGGACACAGACATAAAATCAAGGGATACCGGCACGGTTATCCTTTTTGCCAGTTCACACAAAAAAAAGCTTCCGCCCTTTAATACACAGATCAGGTGAACCTGTTTACCGGCGTAATCACGGCTTATCTGCTCGCCTATCTCCTTTATTCTTTTGTCTACTTCCTCCTCGGAAAGCATCATCTCTATTCTCTCGTTGCGATCAGCCATAGCTTTCTTTACCTCATTATTTTTCTCTTTCACCGACCCATTCAAGCTTCATCACCTTCTTGGTTTTATCGGTTATCATTACATCATCACTCAATCGATAGCCCACAAGCCATATACATTTTGAGCCGTTTGCGATAACAGGGATGCTGTCGCGCAGCCTTGAAGGTATTTTGCGGTCTATCATGTATTCCTTAAGCGTTTTTCTTCCATATAATCCGTCAGATTTACGGGTCAGAAAATGATCCCCTGTCTTTCGGGTTCTTATTTCAATTTGCTCGTCTATTTTATCATAATCGACCCATTTAGTATACTCATTTGATATGCCTTCCCGATGAAGATTTTCAATAAACTCAGGGTTTTGGGCGATTATCTCCTGAAGTGTATATACACGGGTTTCCAGATGTCCGTGTCCGAGTTCCCCATCCCCAATGCCGGGATCAGCTCCGCTGCCTCCCGCACAGATTAAAATGCTGTCGTATTCTCTGAAAGCACTCACTCCTCTTGCAAGGTCTATCTTTCTGTTCTCAGGCCTCGACATGAGTTCAAGGATCTGGTCTGTCTGAAGGCTTCCGACGTCCTTTCCTCCACCCGTTATCTCTGACAGGCAGGCCATGACCACCCTTTTTATTACGGCGATATGGTACTTCTCAAGCTTGTCAATCTTTAACCTTATAACTGCCGCGCCGGTTTTATCTTCCCTGACAGAGTCCTGCGCCCGGCACTCTTTAAGACATTCTTTTTCCAGTTCACGCAGCAGGTCTTCCGTCTCTGTCAGCATAAGTGCTGTCTCATTTATGTGCTTCACCGCACCCCGCGAAATATCCTCCGCTTCCGGAATGATATTGTGTCTGATACGGTTTCTTGAATAAACATCCTCGTCATTGGTGGCATCGCTGACCCATCTGATGCCCTTATCCTCCAGGAATTCCTCTATCTCAGACCTTTGAATCCCCAGCAAGGGGCGTATTATATCATATCCCCGGTCTGTTTTTCTGGTATAAGGAATACCCGTCAGTCCCTTAAGTCCCGTTCCCCTGAACAATCTGAAAAGAATTGTCTCCGCATTGTCGTTCATATTATGGGCAACAGCTATCTTGATTATTCCGCCCGAAGTCTCGGCCCAATCGTCAGCTTCCTTTTCAAAAGCCTCATATCGTACGCGTCTTCCCGCTTCCTCTTCTGACATCCCCCATTTTGCTGCCATTCCCGGTACATCTACACGCACCAGCTTAAACGGAACACCCCATCTTTCACAGCAGCTGCGCACATATCCCGCATCATCTGCCGCCTCTTCTCTGATTCCGTGATCAACATGGACGACGCGTATCTCTATGCCCGTCGTTTTTCTGATTTCACACAACAAAAATAAGAGGCAGATCGAGTCCGCCCCTCCGGAGATCCCGGCGACGACCTTATCGCCTCTGCTGATCATATTCCGCGCCTCAATGTATAAGGCAACTTTTTGCGATAGCTCCTGCTTCATAAAATGTTATCTTTGACGGAAAACAATCTCTCCTTCACTGACAAGGCCGAGCTTTTCCTGGGCCTGTTCACCTGCATAAGCTTTAGTCTGAACATACTTTTCCAGCTCGTCTATCTCAAGGCTTCTCTCCTCTTCCTCAGCTATCTGAGAATCGAGAGCCTCCTCCCGGCTGGTGTACGCACTTAACTTATTCTTAATCTCGGTGCTCTTAAGAATGATGATAAATGCTATCAGCAACACAACTATTGCCACTAAAGCAAAGCTCATGAAATTGGACTGCTTACGGCGTCTCGCCATCGCTGTTCTGGCCATCTTAGCTCATCCCCTGTGATTCATCCGTGTTATCTGCGAAAAAGCATACTACTGCTAAAACACAACACGTATTATTTTATACCATTATATAAAGTTATGTCAACGATTTTCAGGGCATATTTCTCGCTTTGCCTCAAAAAATCATCCGATATATCTGAAAAGTTCCTTGGCCTCGTCCTTTTTAACCGTCTCCTGAACGTCCAGAACTTCTACTTTTACATCCTTATTGCCAAAAGATATGGTGAGGATATCACCGACTTTTACATTTGTGGAAGCCTTTGCCGGCTTATCATTGATCAAAACTCTGCCCGTGTCACAGGCTTCGTTTGCTATGGTCCTTCTTTTTATCAGCCGGGAAACCTTTAAATACTTATCTAATCTCATTTTACTGTCCCTTTTATTAAGGAAAAAAGAGCGCGTCCGCGAGGGCGCGCTCTTTGATAAATCTCTAAACCAAACTTGATTAGTTTACAGCGTCCTTAAGAGCCTTACCAGCCTTGAACTTAGGAGCCTTAGAAGCCTTAATCTTCATGGTCTTGCCGGTCTGAGGATTTCTTCCCTCACGAGCTGCTCTCTTAACAACCTCGAAAGTACCGAAACCAACGAGCTGAACCTTATCGTTCTTCTTAAGAGCCTTGGTAACAACAGCGATGAAAGCGTTAACTGCTTCCTGTGCGTCCTTCTTGGAAAGCTTTGCTTCCTGTGCAACAGCTGCAACAAACTCAGTCTTGTTCATTTTGAATTTTCCTCCTAAAATGTGAGATTATTGGTAGCCCTAAACAAGCTACTATTTATATATACTTATTTTCACAGCATTTGTCAAGGAAAATGGGCACAAAACTCGCAGAAAATCGCATTTTTTGAGTGTTTTCACTCCCCTTTTAAGGAGTTTTTACCAACTCCGCAAAAGAAAACGATATATCACTGTCTTCTCCATCCACCTGAATAGTATAACTTCTCGTAATATAACCGTCCCTGCTGAGTGTTACCACATGCAGGCCCTCGGTTTTCTTAAAGCTGCACGGGCATACTCCCACATAAGCTCCGTCCAGATAGATTTCCGTATCAGCCGGTGAATCGATATACACCTTGTAATATGTGGTGGTCACATCGGTTATAGTGCCCGGATCGGTGTTTTCCGTGTTCTCGTTATTATCGTTGTTATCACTATTATTATTGTCGTTATTATTGTTATTGTCGGTTTCAGAGCCCTCTGTGGTATTGTTCTGCGTTTCGCTGTTATCTGTCTTGTCACTGTCGGAATTATCGCTCTGTCCTTCGTTTTCCTTATTTTCCGAGGTATCTTTGTTTTCCTTATTCTCTTCCGTTCCCTCGCCCTCTGTCTTTTTATCGGAATCCGTACTTTCTTCCTTTTTCTCCGTGGATTCCTCTTCCTTCTGTTCCTCCCCGTCCGACTTTTCAAGTGTTATATCTATTCCGGCCGCCTGCTGCCCTACATTAAGGTACTGGGTGATGGTCTTATACCCATCAGCCTTGCAGATAAGCTGATGCAGACCGTAGGTGAGCTCCACTCCTTCCGAAACATCCGCCTCTTCTCCGTCTATAAACAGCTTCGCCTTCGTCGGGGTAATTGAAAACAGCACCATTCCCGTTTTAGGGGTGGCAAACTCCACATCCGCAAAATCTACCGTGGATTCACTGTTTCTGTTAATTACAACCGTCTTTTCCGCTGTGGTTCCCTCATTACTTATCTTTACCTGATATTTCCCTTCGGGAACCGTTATAAGCATTTCCTCCGTAACCTTGCTGATAACGGAATTCCCTATCTCTATCCATCCGCCTTCAAAGCCCTGATGTCCCGTAAGCCGCAGATATCCGTGACCTTTTTCCACACTCACGCTGTAGACTATATTGCCTATTCCCTGAAACGAAAGCGTGTCGGTATCTATGATATCCCTCTCTTCAACCCTTTTCCCTTCGGAAAAGTACACGGCATCCGAGCTGATTTTATATATATCCTCTCCAATGATTATCTCATGTTTCCCGGGATTCAGAGAGTACCTTTCCGTATCCTTTATGCTCCAGCTGTTTTCGGAAAGCTGTACCGAGACAAGATGTTTTTTCGGCTTCAGAAATCTGACATCCACTATATCTCCGATCATGATCTGCGAAAGTGTCAGTGGTTTTCCGTATTTGTCGTAAAAACAGGTGGTCCCGTCATAGTCTAGAGTATACTTCTTTCCCACATCGATGTTGAAGAAAGTCATAGTCTTCTTTTCCTCATTTTTTTCAATGAGGATAGGCGTATCCGCGGAATCGTAGCTTTCAGGTCCGATGTTGACGGATATCTGCGCAGGGGCGTCTTCCTGCTGTAGTTTTTCCGCGGTATCCGCCGTTGCGCAGGCACACATAAAGACCATACATGAGCACAACATCAGTCCCATGATCTTTCTGATCCTATATTCGTTTTTTCCTTTTTGCGCTGATTTCGTCACAGATCGCTCCGTTTCTGATATGCATGCTTACGTCTTTTATGTTATGAGTCTTGGGGGCCTGATTTTAGCTCCCCTGCCCTTTTCAGCAGATATTCCCTGTTATTCTTCTCCGGATCGTCCAGTACCTCTTCAAGAAGTTTATTCAGAATTTCTCCAAGGGCAGGTCCCGGCGCAGTTCCCGCAGCGATCAGGTCTTTTCCGCTTATTTTCATATCCCTTATAGAAAAACACTGTCCTTTTTCTATGATCTCCCGGTATATTCTCCGCCACTCTTTTATCTTTTCTATTTTTTCTTCACGAAGATAATCGCTTTGCGCGTATACATCCGCTTCCTTCACTTTAAGGAAATCTTCGAAAAGATCGTCACCGATCTTGTTGAGTGCGCGTCTTACTGTCTTTTCCGTGGCAGGTAACGCGTTTCCGTAATCATGATATCTGACCAGAACCGATACCTTTCTGATGGTGTCATTATCCATCTTTAAACGCCTCATGATGGCTACGCCCATCCTCTCGCTGACGGCCGGATGACCATGAAAATGAGTTTTTCCTTCTTCATCTATCGTAAGTGTCTTTGGCTTTCCGATATCATGAAGAAGCATCGCCAGCCTCAGCACAGGATCTGCTTCTATCTCACAGATACTTTTGATTATATGCTTTCCGACACTGTAACAATGATGCGGATGATTCTGTTCTGTTTGCATCGCAGTGTCAAATTCCGGTAAAAAAACTGCTGTAAGACCGAGTTCGTAAGCCTTTTCGATCTTTTCCGGGTGGTCGGAGACAAGGGTCTTGATAAGCTCCGCATGTATTCTCTCTGCGCTGATCTTTTTAAGATTTCCGGAAAGCTTGCTTATGGCCTTCTCCGTGTCGGGATCTATCTCATATCCAAGCTGAGCGGAAAACCTGATCGCTCGAAGCATCCTCAGGGCATCCTCTCCAAATCTTTCCTCGGGTTCTCCCACGCATCGGATGATCTTTTTTTCTGTATCCTCCATTCCCCCGTAAATATCTACAAGACCATCCCTGTCGTTGTAAGCCATTGCGTTTATGGTAAAATCGCGCCTTCTGAGGTCTTCCTTAAGCTCTCTTGTAAAGCTTACATCTCTGGGATGCCTTCCGTCCTCGTATATACCGTCCACCCGGTAGGTGGTTACTTCAAAGCCTTCGTCCCCTATCATCACCGTCACTGTCCCGTGTTTTATTCCGGTATCAACGGTACGCCTGAACAGAGACTTTACCTGCTGCGGAAGTGCGGACGTGGTTATATCCCAGTCCCGGGGCTCTCTTCCGAGTATGATATCCCTTATGCAGCCTCCTACAGCGTATGCTTCGTAACCCGCATCCTCAAGTGTTTTTATTATTGAATTTACCTTTTCCGGTATGATGATCTTTACTTCCGACAAACCTTTATTCCTTTATATTTCCCCTCTCATAATAAACCTGTCTATTACCTCGACGAGCCCATCCTCGTCATTGGACCCTGTCACAAAATCCGCTTCTTTTCTGACTTCCTCACGGGCATTAGCCATCGCAACGCCTACCCCCGCATACTTTATCATCGAAATATCGTTAAAGCCATCCCCACAGCAGACAGTGTTTTCCCTTTTAACTCCGATCTTGTCAAGGATCGAATCAAGAGAATAAGCTTTGCTCACCTTATACGGCATGGCCTCAAGGAAAAATTCCTCCGATCTGTAGATTGAGAGAGTATCTCCGTACCGGGCGATAAGCTCCTTCTCGTAACCTGCTGCAAGCATACCGGGAGCCGTGATCAGACATTTATTGACCGGGTAATTTATAAACTCCTCAAAATCGTAAACGGTTATCACCTGAAGCCCGTTAATCCTGGCTTCCAACAGAATATAATCATCCGGTTCAAAAGCCGAGAGCACGTATGATCCCTTTGGATCTATCCCCTTTTTTTCGAGGCTTTTCCCACGTGCTTCGAAGTCTTCTCTGTTTTCTCCCAGATAGTAGGATATGATCCCCGCTTCCTTATCTTTGGCAAATTCGTACACCTCACCGGGGATATTCTTCGGAAGAGTTCTCTGAAGGATCACATCCTGGCTTTTGCAGTCTATTATTCTCGCGCCGTTGAAAGAGAGAAGGTAACCGCCGTATTTTCCCAGCTCAAGTTCTCTTTCGTATCGTCTCATTCCCGGTGTTGGGCGGCCGGAAGCCAGGATCAGCGCATGTCCTGCCCTCATTATCCGCCTGATTGCTTCAGCTGTTTTGGGGGTTATTTCCTTTTTTGAATTGGTAAGCGTCCCATCTATATCAAGCACAAGTGCTTTGCGTTCAAACATTTATTGCTTCCTCCCTCTTCATTTCACGTAAGAACCCGAATACGATCGGCAGTGTGACGATAAACGAGCAAAGGTCCGCCCACATCTGAGCCATCTGCACACCTCTCAAGCCAATGAATAACGGAAGGATCGTCACTATCGGAATAAGAAACAGTCCCTGTCTCGCCGCCGACAGGATTGATGCTCTGAGCGTCTTTCCCGCAGACTGAAGCATCATATTTGAAAGTACTGCCATTGAATTAAGAGGGAAAATGACCATCTGGAACCTTAAAGCAGTTTTTCCTATTTCTATAACATCCTTATCGCCGCTCTTGGAAAAAGCTCCTATTATAGGCTCTGAAAAAACAAAGCATACCACAGCTATCCCCAGCAGTATAACAAACCCTACTCTCACGCAGAACCAGAAAGCTTCCCTCACCCTTGCATACTTCTTTCCGCCGTAATTCATTCCGCAGACAGGCTGAAATCCCTGTCCGAATCCTATAAGAGCCGAGTGACTGAACATAAATATCTTGTTGACTATGGTCATCGCCGCAATCGCGGCATCGGGATTCGGAGCCCCATAGGTTCCGGCCGACCGGTTGACCAGAAGTGACGCAACGCTTCCGAGAGCCTGCCTTAACAGGGAGGGAAAACCTCCCTTGAAGATCTCTAAGAAATAATACCCTCTGAAGCTGAAGCTCTTTATTCTAACCTTCAGATTGCCGCCTCGCCTGGTCATTGAAAACAGAATCGTAAAGCTGATGAACTGCCCGATAACCGTCGCCAAAGCCGCGCCACCCACTCCCAGCTTAAACACAAAGATAAGCAGCGGATCCAGGCACATATTAAGAAGGCCACCGGAACAAATGCCGATCATGGCATATGTCGCACTTCCCTGAAATCTGAGCTGGTTGTTGAGAACAAAGCTGCACATAGTAAAGGGAGCGCCAAAAAGGATTATCCTGAGATAATCGACCGTATAAGAAAGAGTTGTCTCGGTCGCTCCGAGTATCCCCGCAAGAGGACTGACAAAAAATCCACCCGCCAGGGCAGCGATCAATCCTATAAAAAAAGCATAAAAGAATCCTGTGGAGGCCATTTTCTCCGCCTCTTCGGATTCTCCTGCTCCAAGCTTTCTTGAGATAAACGTTCCCGATCCCTGTCCGAAATAAAACCCGATTGCCTGAATAACTGCCATAACAGGAAGAACCAGACCCACCGCAGCAGTGGCCTGAGTGTTTATCCTTCCGACGAAAAAGGTGTCTGCCATATTGTAGACAGCAGTTATGATCATACTTATTATCGTAGGAAGAGAAAGCTTACCGATGAGGACCGGAATCCTCTCGGTAAGCATATAATTCACTTTTTCCTGCTGGTCCATTCTTCCGATTCGGATCATTTATTCAGCTGTACCCTCTGTCTGGTCGGTTTCGGTGGAAGAAGCCTCAACCTTAAGATAATTCAGGTCTCCTTCAACCTTGATGTTTTCCGTGATGGAATTGATGTAATCTGTCATTTTGGTATTCATCATAGCATTGATCACATTTGCCTTCCAAAGCGGTTTACCGTCACCCACGTAATAAACAATATATGAGTACACATCCGCTATTGTAAAGGCCTTTACGTCTCCCTGCTTGCGGTCAGATGAAAGAAGCCAGTCCTGTATTTCCTGATCGTACGAGGAAATATCCTGATCTTCATATAATCCTCCCCGGGATAAAGCACTTGTGTCAATGGTATACTTCTTTACCAGATCCTCAAATGCCTGCTCCGTTTTGCCGGAAGACTCGTACTCCGCCATTATCTCTTCGCCCTTTTCAGTCTCGGCAACTATCGCACGGAGACTTACAGTGGGATCATCCTTGAGGTAACGCGCAGAAAAGCTGAGTACATAATACATACTTGATGCTTCATTCTCCAGTACTGTGGTGTCCCCTTCTACCCTTTCACTGTCAAACAGCCAATCGCGTACATAGTAGGGTACCGCTGTCCTGAGCTCACCGGTGTGGAGCTCTCCCTCTGTCAGAATATTAACTTCCGCTTCATCGGCTTTAACTCTTGCGGCAGTCATAGCAGCCTCTTTTTCGGCATCCGAAGGGGTATATGTTCCATCCTCCGCTACGGTTGCTCCCTCATCCGCAAGCTCTGTGGGCTCAGTGGGAAGATCTGCATATACAGTAGTCATATAGTAATCGACAGAATCATAGCTTTCGGAATTCTCGTTGTAATAATCCTGTATTTCCGAATCCGAAGGAATCATGGAATCATATTTTTCGGAGTAATATGCCGATACTCTCGCATTGTCCTCGATCAACGGCTTAAGTGCGGCCTTGCTTGCATACTGTCCAAATACGGATCTGAGATAATCTTTAAGAGAAAGACCTGCGCTCTTTGCACTCTCCTGCGCATTCTTTATAAAAAGCTCATAGTCGGAAGAGGCGTCGTACTTAAAACCATCCGCATCGGCGAGCTTTTCCAGCGCTCTGTTCTGCTTGATCTGATCAACTGCCAGCTGTTCGAAATAATCCTTGAAGGTGAGTGTATCCGAATACATTGCAGATGCGGGATCCATTCCCTCCGAAAGTCCCATGTATGAAAGATAACTGCTGTACTGTGTCATATAATTATCTTTCACGGTATTGTACATATAATCAAATTCCAGTGGCTTTATTGCTTCCCCATCTACTGTAACTATGGTTTTATTTTTTGCGATATAGTTTCTTACAGGGAACGAAGCGATCCCTCCGACTACCGCTGCAAGAAATACTATTCCCACGATCTTCCAGATCAGAAGTGATTTTGCCTCCTTCTTTTTCTCCTCAGCGCGCCTTTGTAATTTTCTTTCGTATTTTGTAACTTTCTTCTCAGGCGCATTTTCACTTGTAGACATTTTAAAAACGGCTCCTTTCTATTTCCTTACAGGTTTTTCCGATATTGAAGAGGTGTCTGTTTGAACATCTTCTTGAAAAGCCTGTTAAAGTTCTCTACATTTTCATATCCGACTTCCTCTGCAACACTCTCTATGCTCATATTTGTGCCGCGAAGGAGGTTTTTCGCACGTTTCATTCTTTCATTCTTGACCAGATCCTGGAATGTCTCACCTGCGTTCTCACGTATATACTTTGAAAGATACGGCTTGGAGAGATGGAATTTACCGGCCAGATCATCAAGAGTAACTCCCTTGTAATTACCCTGAATATAACTGGTGAGTTCAATGATCCTCTCGTCTCTTACATCGGTGATGTGCTGCTCTCCGGCAAGGCGGTTGACCGCACTTACAAGAGCTCCTATGGATGCCTTGATGATATCTTCATCAACACCCACACCCCAGTACATCTTTTCGTTCTGCAGGATACCGACATATGCCGCAGCACTGGAGCTTGAACTCTTTGAAATAGCATGCTCCTCGTATACCGAAAGCTCGTAATCGATTCCGAAAAGGGTCTTTACTGCATTGCTCACGGCGTCGAGACGTCCGTTTCCGTTTGCGACGATCTTTCTCTTTCCGTTCTTTACCGAAGCGGTCACAGTCGCAGTAATACCCTTCTCCTGCTTGAAGTGGCATTCCGGTATCCCAAACACAGCCTTGGGCGAGATATAACTCTCCTCAAATATCTGGAAGATCTCGGCAGGCTGCAGTTCCTGATGACGCCTGTCGGACACTCCTTTGATGAGATATCCGACTTCCTCCTGCATTGCCTTTGGAAGCGCAAATCCAAACTGATTCTTGAGGACAAATGCAACTCCGCCTTTTCCTGAGGTTGAGTTGATACGGATCACATCGGACTCGTACTCACGGCCAACATCCGAAGGGTCAATGGGAAGATAGGGAATATCCCATCTCTTTCCGGTCTTTCCGGCTTCACGCCACGCCATACCTTTGCTGATGGCATCCTGATGTGATCCCGAAAATGCGGTAAACACCAGATCTCCTGCGTAAGGTGTCCTTTCGTGCACGGGAAGGTTCGTAAAGCCCTCATACTTTTGACGTATCTCCATAATGTTGGAGAAGTCCAGTCCGCTGTCCACGCCGTGTGTCATCATATTGTTGGCAAGAGTTACGATATCTACATTTCCTGTTCTCTCTCCGTTACCGAAAAGAGTACCCTCCACTCTGTCCGCACCGGCCAGCACTCCCAGCTCTGCGTCTCCCACTCCGGTTCCGCGGTCATTGTGGGGATGCACACTCAGCACAACGTTGTCCCTGTACTTGAGGTTTTTGCTCATGTACTCGATCTGACATGCAAACACATGAGGCATGGCAACCTGCACCGTTGAGGGCAGATTTATTATCACTTTTTTATCCTTTTTCGGCTTCCACACATCGAGCACCGCGTTGCACACTTCAAGAGCATACTCGGGTTCTGTCTGTGAAAAGCTCTCGGGGCTGTACTCAAACATGAAGTTTCCTTCCGTCTCGTCAGCCAGCTTCTTGAGGAGCTTTGCTCCGTCCACAGCTATCTTTTTGATCGCTTCTTTATCTTTCTTAAATACCTGCTCGCGCTGCTCCACGGAAGTGGAATTGTAAAGATGGACCACCGCCTTGGGCGCACCTTTTACGGCATCAAAAGTCTTTTTTATTATATGCTCTCTTGCCTGGGTCAGTACCTGTATGGTCACGTCATCAGGTATCATATCCTTCTCGATAAGAGTGCGGATAAAATCGTATTCCGTCTCGGAAGATGCGGGGAAACCTACCTCGATCTCCTTAAAGCCGATCTTCACGAGCATCTCAAAGAATTCCAGCTTTTGATCAAGGCTCATGGGATCTATCAGCGCCTGATTCCCGTCTCGAAGATCAACGCTGCACCATATGGGTGCCTTTGTGATCGTATCCTTCTTTACCCAGTCATATGTGACCTGCGGGGGCATGTGGTAGGTCTTTTTGTACTTCTCGGTATATTTATTCTTTAAACCGGCCATCCTGATCATCTCCTCTTAACTTTTTTCGGCGCGGAGTTTCTCCACAAAGTGTGCAAACCTCTTCATAGCTTCCTTTAGCCTCTCTAGAGAGTAGGCATAGGATATTCGAAGAAATCCCTCTCCGCTTGCTCCGAATGCAGTGCCCGGAACAGCGGCAACCTTTTCTTCCGCCAGGAATCTTGTGGCAAACTCATCGCTTGTCATTCCGAATTCTTTTATGCACGGGAAGATGTAAAAGGCTCCGTAGGGTTCAAACACTTTTATGTTCATCTCCTTAAACGCATTCATAAGGAAACGTCTGCGCCTGTTATACTCAGCGCGCATTTCCTCAACGTCCTTGTCTCCGTTTTTAAGGGCTTCGATCGCCGCGTACTGACTGGTAGTCGGAGCGCACATTATACAATACTGATGGATCTTGGTCATCTGCCGGATGATCTCTTCCGGTCCGCATGCGTATCCGAGTCGCCATCCTGTCATTGCATATGCCTTTGAAAAGCCGTTGATAAGAACCGTTCTTTCCCTCATCCCCTCAAGCGAAGCAATCGAAACATGTTTATCTTTATACGTCAGCTCTGCATAAATCTCGTCTGACATGACGTAAATGTCATTTTCTATTATAACTTCCCTTATGGCTTCAAGATCAGCTCTCTCCATGATCCCGCCCGTCGGGTTGTTGGGGAAGGGAAGTATCAGCACCTTGGTCTTGTCCGTAATGGCCGCTTTCAGTTCATCGGCCGTTAGCCTGAATTCATTCTCTTCTTTAAGGTCTATTATGACCGGAACCGCTCCTGCCAGCAGGGCGCATGGTTCATATGATACATAGCTGGGCTGCGGGATTATCACTTCATCCCCGGGATTGCACATCGCTCTCAGCCCGATATCTATAGCCTCGGAACCGCCCACCGTTACGATCACTTCCTTCGAGTAATCATATTGGATCCCCTGAGAGCGCTTAAGGTAGTTGCAGATTTCTTTGCGCAGTTCAACCAGACCGGTGTTTCCTGTGTAGTGGCTCCTTCCCTTTTCCAGGGAATATATGCCCTCGTCCCTGATATGCCAGGGAGTGTCAAAATCCGGCTCACCCACTCCGAGCGAAATAACATTCTTGTCATTCATCTCGGTAACTATATCAAAAAATTTTCTTATGCCCGAAGGCTTGATCCCTACGATCGTATCTGATACAGGATTTCTCATGGAGTAACGATCTCCCTTTCATCTTCGGATTTTGCGCCCAGGATCGTTCCATGATCCTTGTATTTCTTAAGAATAAAGTGTGTTGCGGTGCTGAGGACTGTCTCGAGCGTCGAAAGCTTGTCCGATACAAAGCTCGACACCTCTCTCAGAGTCTTTCCCTCAAGGGTAACAAGAAGGTCGTACCCTCCCGAGATCAGATACACGCTCTGTACCTCCGGATATTTGTAGATCCTCTCCGCTATATTGTCAAAGCCCTGTCCTCTCTGAGGAGTTACCCTGACTTCGATAAGTGCGGTTACTTTTTCTATCGATGTCTTCTCCCAGTTGATCATTGTGTGGTATCCGCATACCACGCCTTCCTCTTCCAGCTTCTGAAGAGTATTTACGATATCGATCTCACTGACACCGAGGATGACCGCAAGTTCCTTCAAGTCAATTCGGCTGTTCTTTTCGATTATCGCCAAGAGTTCTTCTTCCATTTTCATGATCTCATCCTCGATTCCTGTTATTTTTGTATTTAGGCAATCTCCTTCACCGGAGCCTGCCGTTCAGTCCCAATCTTTCAAGTTCATCCGGCTGTGGCCTGTTCAGGTGGCTTTCCGTGCCGTCATTAAATAGAATATGAGACTTTTTATCGTTTGTGTAACCTATGACAACGGCGTTTATCCCCTCTTTTTCCAGCTCCGAGATAAGAGGCCCCGCGTCTTTAGTCATTAATATTATGCAGCCGCCGCAGTACAGATGGTAAGGATTCACTTCAAGCAGCTCACATATCTCAATGGTCTCCTGCCTGATCGGTACCTTCCTCAGATCAGTTTCAAACCCGGCTCCGGAGCTTTCTGCCATTTGGTACATAGCCGTGAGAAATCCGCCTTCTCCGGCTTTTACACACAAGACGCCTTCTCCTTCGGGCCCATTCACCTGCCCATCCGGGGCAAATGCCTTTATTATTTCAAGGGTGCGTTTTTCCTCTTCGTAAAGCCTGTCTCTGTTCCCCATTTCTATTGCCTCACGGGAAAGAAACCTTGGGAAACGCTCATCTATCCGGCTCCGGTATTCTCCTGCCAGCACTGCGGTCCCGCCAAGCCCGATATACCCGGTAACTACCAGGGATCTGTTATTCTTCTGCTTTGCGCTGTTTTGCATAACGATTGAATCCGGCTTAAGTATATGCTAAAATCAATGGTACGACCATGGCAACGACCAGCACCGCCACTATAACGGCAGCCATGATACGCTTATTTTTTTTGCTGTTCAGGTTAAACATATTTTTTCCTTTTGATGTGTGTGTCTGTGTCCGTGTTTCAAAGCGCATATAATATAGGTACTATCTGCTGTTTTTTGCGCCAACCCTAATACGACATTATAACGCAATTATTCATTCCGCGCAACTTGGGCGGATATTTATTTGGAGCCGCCACAGGGCGGATTTGGCAAATGCGATTACATTTTCCCATTCTGTTAAGTGTAATAATGTTTATCGGCGTGCTTCAGTACGCCATAAGAAAGGCCCGCGGAAAGAACGAACGTGCCGACAAGGCCTTCTGGAAACGCGAAGCGGAGGCTAATAACGTCCGTCGCAAGCCCCTTGACGATGTCGAATATCTTTCGGTGGATTTAGACAAACTTCCCGTCGACGTGCTTCCGGATGACGAGACTGTATCTGATTGCATAAAAAACCTCCGCGAGCTAGCGGAGGAAAAAATAATCAATCTGACCGGTATGACCAACACGGATCTCAAGATGAAATACGGTGTGGCTAACCTGACATATCTGTCGGAATGTGACAACAGGTACACGACCCTGATCCAGACACTTCAAAAGTGGGCTGACCATCTCTGGGAGAAGGGTCAGACCGACGCTGCTGTCAGAATAATGGAGTACGAAGTCAGCATTAATTCCGACGCCCCCTCGGTGTATCGCAGACTGGCTTCTTATTACAACAAGCGCGGTGAGACCGACAAGATCCTCTCCCTTATAGATACCGTGGAAAAAATGAATCTGATCACCACCAAAGGCCTGATTTCCGATCTAAAGGAGTATACGCAAAACTGACAGTTTAAAAGCATTTTTGCTGTTTAATTGCTTTGACTCTATGATTGATTTGGCTTTTGATCGCTACTGCCTGATCACCTTATCGGCAGGAAGATGTCTTTCCGTCACATCCATTAGTTCGCTCACCCTCATGGGTTTACTTATATAATCCGAGAATCCCTTCTCCAGATACATCTCCTTTGCACCGAGGATCGCATTCGCCGTGAGTGCTATCACCGGTGTATTTATATTGGCATTACCTTTTTGTTTCTTTAATTCTTCCAGAGCCTCTATACCGTCCATTACCGGCATCATGTGGTCCAGGAGAATGATATCATACTTCTTTTCCTTTGTGAGCTCGAGCATTTCTGCACCGCTTTTACAGATCGTCACTTTTGCCTGAGTAGCCTTGAGCAGTCCCTTTGCCACTTTAAGGTTCATATCGTTATCATCCACCACCAGGATCTCTGCATCGGGACAGATATAGGAATTGTGCCTCCCGTCGGTGCCGGATCCCTCTTCGGGTACGTATTTATTGATATCCCCCATTGGAGAAGCATCTATTACCTTCTGCAGTATTACAGCCGTAAATTCACTTCCGGCCCCATATGTGCTCTTGCAGTCAATGGTACCACCCATCAAAGAAACAAGCTTTGCCGTTATGGCCAGTCCCAGTCCCGTTCCTTCGATATTCCTGTTCTTTTTGCTGTCTAATCTCTCAAACCTGCTAAACAGCCTCTCTCTGTCTTCCTCCTTGATCCCGATCCCGGTATCCTTCACGACTATCACAAGGCGAATGATATCATCTGTCTCCGCTTCGGACCTGACAGTAAATGTAACGGTCCCCTTCTCGGTGTATTTGACGGAATTGTTAAGAAGATTAAGCATGATCTCCCTTATTCTCTTTTCATCTCCCCAAAGAACCTTCGGAAGATCCTTTGAAATATCGGTTTCCAGGGCCAAACCTTTTTCATCCGCCTTAATGCTTATCATGGCGAGAACGCCTGTGATAACCTGTCTGAGCCCGTATTTATCCTCCAGGATATCCATATGCCCCTGCTCTATCTTGGAAAAGTCGAGAATATCATTTACAAGATCAAGCAGATTTCTGCTGGCAATGCTGATATTTTCCGAATAATCCCTTATTACATCATTGGGCTTCTCCCTTAGAATGAGTTCATTCATCCCTATTATCGCATTGATGGGGGTTCTTATCTCGTGGGACATATTCGCAAGAAAAGCTGATTTTGCGGAGTTTGACTCCTGTGCCTCGAGAGTTTTGGCATGAAGATCGCTTATGTTGACCACCTCGTAAATAATCGCACATGCATATAACCCCAGCAGTCCGATCGCAACAAAAATACCGTCATTGGAATGGGAATGCAGGCTCAGGTGGATTGCTTCGGCAACCGAAAATATTATAAATCCGCCGAAACCTATGGCGATTATGGCATAGTCCCTATTATGCTTAATGATTGAATCATATACCAGAAATCCGAATAAAACCAGAGCTACGATTCCTATGCTTGCGTTGATGAAGGTTATCGTATGGTTGAAATTCCTGATGTCACTGAAATGTAAAAAAGTGAACACCAAAAAGTTCAGCACAACTATCGAATTCAGGATATTATAGTATTTCTGATATCTGCGGTGCTGAAGTATATTCAGATACAATGAAAAGGGGAATGGGAGAAGCAACACTATGAGGAGCTCCACCGTACCGTCGATAAAATAGTTCCCGAAAAGGAACGGATATGCAAAATTATCCAAAAGAAGCCAGGTCGAACTTGCTAAAACCGCAATGGAAAGATACATCAGCGCAAAGCTCTGACGTGTTTTAATCCGGTAACCTATGCTTATACAGGTGCTCATAAAACTGAAGATAAACAGCGAAAAGGCCAGGACTAGAATGAAATTGTTCTGAGCAACTATATTATTCACCAGACCCATGCGATAGCCGATATAAATCTCGCTTAGGGTGTAGGTGTCATACATGTAGTTTTCGCGCACTATCCGGAGTGTCTGACCGGCATCGGAAGGGTATATCGTGATCGGGAGCCACATGGATTTTGTATTTGCTCCAAACCGGGTATGATCAAGGTCGTGTTCACATCTGAGATCATCACCCACATAGGCCGAAAAGCTTCTTCCGGTCTTGATAAACAGAAACCAGTTGCTCCTTATCTCGGACGGAAGTACAGTGCTTGTGGTAAACACTTTTTCACCCGTTACATCAAAATAAGCGGGATATGTGTACTCTTCCGTAACGCCATTCTCATCCGTATGCTTCCACACGGTATCAAGTCTTTCAAAATAAGTATCGTACAGAACAGGGTTTTTGGTAAAAAACTGACCTATGATATATATGACCGCAATGCCAATACAAAGCACTGCGACAATGCCCTGTATTATCTTATATATTAGATCCGTTGCGGTCTTTTTCATAATTCATCCTCAAACAGACTCGATAAATCTTATAAAACCCCTCTGTCCTTTGTCATCACGCTTATACACACCCGCATCCTCGAGCACACGCATGAATACAAGACCTATTTCGTCCCTTATTATCTTGTCAATATTACTGTCGTTTATGCTGTCATACTTTGATCTGAACTCATCTACCCAGTCTGCGTGCTTATCAAGAACCTCATCTCGCCTCAGATCCTTCCCTTCGAGTATGGCTTCTCTGAGAGCCGCCATCTCACCCTTAAGTCTGGCCGGAAGCACCGCAAGCCCCATAACCTCTATAAGCCCGATGTTTTCCTTCTTGATGTGATGAAGCTCTGCATGGGGATGAAACACTCCCAGCGGGTGCTCCTCAGTGGTTATATTATTTCTCAGCACCAGATCAAGCTCATACTTTTCTCCCCTCTTCCTGGCAATGGGAGTTATGGTATTATGAGGCTCTCCCTCTGTCTCGGAGAAGATAAACAGCTCCTCATCGGAATAACCGCGCCACTTTTCAAGTATTCTGTCAGCCAGTGCAATGATACGGTCCGTACTGTCCGAAGACAATCTGATAACAGACATCGGCCACTTTACTATACCGGCTGATACATCCTCAAACCCCGGGATAGTAAACTGCTTTTCGACCGGAGCCTTAGCCATGGCAAACTCATAGTGCCCTCCCTGAAAATGATCATGGGAAAGGATCGAGCCTCCCACAATGGGAAGATCCGCATTCGATCCCACGAAATAGTGAGGGAACTGCTTTACAAAATCAAACAGCTTGCAGAATGTGTCGTGCTCTATCTTCATGGGAACATGCTTTGAATTAAACACGATACAATGCTCGTTATAATATACATAGGGGCTGTACTGAAACCCCCACGCACTCTTATTTATCTCCACCGGAATGATGCGGTGATTCTGTCTTGCAGGATGATCCATCCTTCCCGCATACCCTTCATTCTCGCGGCAAAGAAGGCATTTCGGGTAGCCTGACTGCCTGGCATTTTTAGCTGCAGCGATAGCTCTGGGATCCTTCTCCGGCTTTGACAGATTGATCGTGATATCAAGGTCTCCGTACTGGGTCGGAGCCACCCACTTTACATCCTTTGAGATGCGGTATCGTCTGATATAATCCGAATTGCGGCTCAGGTCATAGTAATAATCCGTCGCCGCTTCCGGGCCCTTCTCATCGTAAATCTCGCGGAAGTGCTTTATTACTTCGCTCGGTCTGGGCATAAGAAGACTCATGATCTTCGTATCAAAAAGATCCTTTTCCGTAACGGATGATCCGTCCACAAATCCCTCAGAAGAAGCATACTCCAGCATTTCCTCAAGGATCTGTTCAAGAGCTTTGCCGCTCCCGATCTCATCATCCGGGAAAAACTCTTCTCCGGCTGCGTATTCCAGCGCCTCTTCGGATATTTCATCCTGTTTAAACAGCTCCAGAAGCCTGTTTACGGTGAAAATTATATCTTCCTTTTCCAAAAGCTCTGTCTGAACACCGTATCTGACGAGCTTTGCAATGGAATCCTGTATCATGATCTAAGTTACCTCTCAAAACTTCTATTACCGCGGCTGTACCGCCGGCCCTGCTTATAATACGCAGGGACCGTCACCTATCTCAACAACATAAAAGTCTGCTTTGTAGCCTATTTCCTTCTCGTAAGTGTCGCCGACTTCTTTTATGAATTCATCAATATTTTCCTGTTTTACGATTGAGACCGTGCATCCACCGAATCCGGCTCCGGTCATTCTGGAACCTATCACACCGGGCACCTTCCATGCTGCGTCAACCAGCGTATCAAGCTCTTTTCCCGTCACCTCATAATCGTCCCTCAGAGACTTGTGAGATTCGTTCATAAGCTGGCCAAAGGCCTTGAGGTTTCCTGCTTTAAGCGCATCTACAGCCTGTATGGTGCGCTGGTTCTCATATATGGCATGTCTTGCACGGCGGCATTTGGTCCCGTCCTTTATTACCGGTGAAAGTTTCTCGTATGTAGCTTCATCCAGATCACCAAGGCTCTTAATGTCTACCATCGTCTGAAGAGAAGCAAGTGCATCCTCACACTCCTGCCTGCGCTCGTTATACTTGGAATCACCGAGTCCCCGCTTCTTGTTTGAGCAGGCTATCACGATCTTGGCTCCGTCAAGCTTTAAAGGTGCATACTCATACTGCAATGTGGCGGTATCAAGGAATATGGCGTGATCCTTCTTTCCCATTGCAATGGCGAACTGATCCATGATACCACAGTTCACACCGTTAAACTTGTTCTCCGAAAACTGACCGATAAGAGCAAGATCCTGATTTGTCACATCAAACCCGTACATATCCCTCAGGATAAATCCCGTGAGCACCTCGACGGAAGCAGATGATGACAATCCCGATCCGTTGGGGATATTTCCATTAAGTAAAAGATCAAATCCTGCATCGATCTTCATTCCTTTTTGTTCAAATGCCCACACGATCCCGAGCGGATAGTTGACCCAGTTAAGCTTTTCCGAGGGCTTTATCTCCCCGTTCAGATCCACTTCGATAACCCCAAGTTCCTCAAAATTCATTGAGTAGAAGCGGCACAGCCTGTCTGTTCTTTTTCTCGCCGCGCCGTATGTTCCTATAGTAAGCGCGCAGGGAAATACGTGCCCTCCGTTATAATCCGTATGCTCGCCGATGAGATTTACTCTTCCCGGCGCAAAGTAAGCCTTTGCTTCTTTTGCATCACCAAAAATTTCCTCGAACTTATTAAGTACTACCTCTTTCATCTCAGACATGACAAACCTCTTCCGGATCAAATGATCCAAATCTATTTATTCCTCTTATTCTTCCTCTATGTCCATCTCCTCAAATAACAGCTCACTGCTGTCCCTTCCGGAGATCTCAACATATTTCTTTCTGATACGGGTCTCGATCACGTTTTCCATCGCGCCCTCCTGAACATCTATCAGTACGAGCAGATACTGCGTAATGCTGTATCTTGTTCCCACATCATTGCGGCGAAGGGATCCTGCTATGGCCTGCTCCACGCTTTTCATCTTGATCTCTATATCCCTGGGGCTCTCATCATGTTCGCAGTTGAGCGCCACCATGACCAGCTTTGCAGTCTGATGTGTCCTTTCCAGACATCTTTCGATGAAATTGTAAATACGCTGGAATTCACGGTAATCAACCTTATAGATCCCCCTCCTGTCACGTATTTCCTTTCTGTCCTCTATCAGCTTGCGAAGCTGTCTGATATCCACAACCTCCGCGCGGCTTCTTGCGGTATCGGTATAATCTGCGGTATAAAAGCAATACCCGTTTTTTCCGTCCCTCTTGGCACAGTACAAAGCCTTGTCCGCAGCGGCATAGAGCTCCTCAAAGCTCTTTCCGTCATCAAATGCTATCGCAATACCTATGGAAAGTGATGAGTTAACAAGGAAGTCCTTTTCCACGGCCTGCCGGTTGTATTCCCCGAACAGATCCGTGATAAACTTCTCCACATCGGCCCTTGTTTCATATTTATACAGAAAAATACCGAATTCGTCTCCCCCGAGCCGGAAGGAAAACCCTTTGTCCCTTGACGCCTCTTCCAGAATACCTGCCACCACGCAGATAGCATCATCCCCCGAGCGGTGTCCGTAGGCGTCATTAAGATACTTGAAATTATCAAGATCTATCATGGCAAAGGCACCTTTTCCCGTCTCCTCAAGGAGCCTGTCTATATTCTTTTCGGCATATTCCCTGTTATAAAGCCCGGTCATTGAATCATGGAAGGACTTATAGGTAATCTCCTCCATCTTGCGGTTCATATCTTCCTGCGAGGCTTTCCTGTCCAGGATCATCTGTACCCTCTTGGTGAGCACCTCCGGCTTAAACGGCTTGTTGATAAAGTCCTCCACGCCAAGGTTAAGGGATGTGATCTCAAGCTCGGGCTGCTGCTCTCCCGTTATCATGATAACGGAGAATCTGTCGGGATATCCCTTTGATTTAAGGAGTTCCAGACCCTGAAGACCGTTGCACCCCGGCATCAGATAATCCAGAAGCAAAAGATCCGGTGATTCCCGGTCGACCAGATTCATAAGCTCCTCTACGCTCTGGGCAGTCTCCACGCTGTTTTGTTCCCCAAGTACCCTTGATAGCATGTTCAGAACCATTTTGTCATCGTCACAAATATATATCCTGCTCATACGTCCTTCCCGATCTCGCTTACAGCAAACCCTTTTCAAAATCCATCATTTGTGATATCTTTTGAGCTGTGAGAGTTCATGCCCAAATGGGCATAAAAACTACCATATAATTATTGCTTAAAATCTGTCTAAAATCAAGGAAAATATTAATGCCGATATGACTACCGTAACCATTTCGGACGACTTCGACCTCAAAAAAATCGCAGACAGCGGCCAGAGCTTCAGAATAAAGCCCTTGGAAAACGGTACCTTTCGCTTTATCAGCGGCTCTGAGATACTCTACATCCGAAAGCTCTCGGGGAAGGATTACGAGATCAGCACATTCTCCGCTTCCGGGTCATGTTCCGATATCAAAAAGTGGAATGGTATCTGGGCCGATTATTTTGACCTTTCCCGAGATTACTCTTCGATCAGAAAGCTCGTTCCCGCCTCCGATACCTTTTTGAATGAGGCCTGCAAAAACGGAAAGGGGCTGCGTATACTCCGTCAGGATCCTTGGGAAATGATAATTTCTTTCATTATTTCCCAAAGAAAGAGTATTCCGGCGATCAAAAGATCGATCGAAGAGATCTGCCGCAGATTCGGAACTTGTGTTGACACGGGAAAGGAGACTTTATTCCTTTTCCCTTCCGCAAAAGAACTGTCCAAAGCCACTGAAGCCGAGCTCAAAGACTGTGGTCTGGGCTACCGCGTCCCTTATATTATCGATGCGGTCTCCCGGGTTTCAAGGGATGAAATTAAGCCTTATGGCCTTTATTCCTTTGAATATGATGAACTGTTCCTTCGCCTGAAGGAAATAAAAGGGGTTGGCGACAAAGTCTCAAACTGCATATGCCTTTTTGCATACGGCAAGACAGAAGCGGCGCCTGTGGACACCTGGATCGCTAAAGTTATCGAAAAATACTATTCCGGCGTGAACCCCTTCCCTTCATACGGAGAAAATGCCGGTATCATGCAGCAATACATATTCTATTACGCACTTACTCACAAGGATAACTTTTAAGGAGACTTACAAACATGAAAAAAAAGATAGTGGGAATAGCGCTCGCCTTAACCCTTAGCACAGCACAGATCCTTTCCCTCAGCGGATGCGGAATTATCTCGGATATTGCCGGGCAGCAGCAAGGCGGCCCCATAAATTCGGGCAGTCACGTAAAAGATGATGACGAAAAAGAAACCGGCACTCCCACAGCTGATGTGGAAATGCCGGATGATACAGAAGGCGAAGCTACCGCCGGGGAATCTACCACGACCACGTCGGAAACCACGGATGTAGCGGGCCCCGATATAACCATAGGCGGCAGCGAACCCTCGTCGACGGAGTCTGCCGATAATACTCCCGCAGATGCCCCTAAGGATTATGAGCTAACATTTGATCCCTCTGACAGGCCCAACGCCAACACGGGATACGGTGATCCAACCGAACTCTCGGAGGGAAGCATCGCCCCCGACTTTACCGTCAGCCTTACAAACGGCGGCACGTTCACACTTTCGGATTATGACTACGGTGTGGTGATGGTGAATTTCTGGGCCACATGGTGCCCTCCCTGCGTGGGTGAGATGCCCGAGATAGCGGAACTTGCCTCGGAAGGCATCGACAACTTCGCAGTAGTATGTGTAAACCTCGGAGAAGACACCGGCACCGTTGACAATTTTGTAAGCGATAACGGGTACAATTTTAACATCGGATATGATACTGATTATACGGTCAGCGATTATTATCCGACGGATTACATCCCTTACACCGTAATAATCCAGCACGGGATAGTAAAAAATATATATGTCGGTGCCCCCGATGGTGCTTACGAAACCTACAAAAACGCAGTGTTGTCCCTTCTGGATTAAGCCTGTCCGGGTATCATTTCCTTCTCATATAAAGGAACCCGAAGAGTCTGGCGGATTCTACAAACATCCCGCCTCTTACAGTGATCGGAACTGTCATGACCTCAGTTCCGGTCACATTTCTTTTTTCGATGTTTTTTCTTACCAGATCAGCCGGAATATCTATCTCTTTCACATACTCTTCTTCTTTTCCGGTATAGTGATTCTTTCCGTTATATATCTCATCCTGACCTATACTGATCACAAGCGGCTTTCCGTTGTCTTCCCTAAGAAGGTGCAGCTCAAGGAGCATATCCCTTTCTTCTGCTTTCATGTGATATGTAAAGCTTCCTCCGGGTGCAGCATGGCGCGAAGTCCCGTTTGCGGTCGCGCCGACTGATTTATTGTCTTCCATTGCGTGAAGTTCATCATTTTCGTACTGTCCGTACCCCGGCTGAACAGTGTCAACTATGCTCTCGCGGCGCTTCTCTTCCCACTTCCTGCGCTCGGTCTCGGCATCCGCGTCACCGGATTTATCGAGGAAATACCAGTATATACCATACCTTTCACGGGTCTTTAGATAATGGGGTGAGAAAGTGATCTCCCTGTCCGTACCCGTCATTTTGAAACGAAGTGAAAAGGGTTCCTGCTTAAGATGATCGTTTATATCATCGATGAACTCTGATACGGTTCCGTTTTCTATATTCAGATACTCGCTTTCCACCACCTTGTTTGTCGGTATGGTAACGTCCACTCCTGTGGTGCCGTCTATCATATTCTCGGTACCCAGGTCTGCGGAAAGAAGAACCGGTCCGTATTTAAATGCGTATACGTTGGAACAGTCGGGCAGACCCTTTGCTTCGATGCTTAACGGCAGCTTGATCCCGAAGATCTCCCCATCCTTCCAGGTTCCTTTTGCGATAAAATACTCATTTTCTATTGAGATCTTTTTATCATTAACCATTAAAGTGGGATCTTCACACCAGTCCGGTATCCTGATCCTCACCGCAAAGTCCTTTCCCTCCCCTACGGCATTTCTTTCGTCGAAGCTGACGGTAAACTTCACCATATCCGAATTGGGGATATCCGCCTCCTGTGTGAGCTTTACCCCAATCACGTCATCCGTTACCTCGGAAGAAAGGAACATATTGACTGTGATCGCATCTTCCGAACCGAAATAAATACTGCTTCCAAGCTTTGTGAAATTCTCCATTCCGCTGCCGGTACAGCACCAGAATTTGTTGAAAGGCTCACCGTATACCT
The DNA here is from genome assembly GCA_947164865.1 of uncultured Lachnospiraceae bacterium. Classification (GTDB taxonomy): domain Bacteria; phylum Bacillota; class Clostridia; order Lachnospirales; family Lachnospiraceae; genus AC2028. Next base: position 77,439 of record CAMUYA010000002.1, on the reverse strand, counting down.
TATAAAAACCGGTGGCCATAGGCTGGAAATACATGGTCATTCCCGTCTCCGGGTTTTGAGATGAAAGAATGGCATTGATAAAAGTGTTTTCGTAATAATCCGCATACTTCTTTTCACCTGTTATCATGAAAAGCTTACGGGTCATCTTGAGCATGTTGTACGTGTTACATGTCTCATTATTGCAGTTTGTTCTTTCCGCATCGAGCACATAATCTTCGCCGAAATGCTCCCACTCACTGTTTCCGCCGGTTACATAGGTGTGCTTTTCCACCACCATATCCCAGAATGCTTTTACGTATTCAAGGTACTCCGAAGCCTCCTCTCCAAGAGTGATATATCTGTTTAGGGCTCCGAGGAATTTGGGAATGGTGGTATTCGCATGGCGATTGTTCAGAGCATTCTTTTCTCCGGATGCGATCTTTTTGAAAAGATCCTCCTCATCGAATGCGTGCGCCGCCTTAAGATGCTCTTCCTTGCGGGTGATCATGTAGAGCTCGTAAAGAGCATCATTTATTCCTCCGTACTCTATCCCAAGCACGGTTTTGTGAGTTTCCTCAGACCACGTTGCGGCACGGTTGAAAGTCCAGTCGCCGATGCCTGATGCAACCTTGAGCGCCGGCTCGTATCCTGTCAGCTTGTATGCATTTACAAGCCCGTCAAGTATTTTATGTACCGTATACCAGGGAACCCAGCTTTCGGTGATGATGTTCGTCTTTCCCTGCTCCACAAGGTCGAATTGAAGCTCTACATTATTGATATCGGATATAGTCGCACCGAAGACAAATCCCGGCTTTCCCTGTGAGTGATCCTGACATTCCGAAAGACCGTCCGCTAAGGCTTTAATCTTTGAGAACAGGCCATTTTTCTGCTCATCGTCCGCAGCCGCATTGGCGTAACCCTGCGCTGCCGCAGTAAGGTAATGCCCAAGTGTGTGTCCTCCTATCAGCATGTTCTCCCAGCCCGAATACCTCATCTTTTTCGGGGTGAGACCTGCGTTCTCATAAAATCCCGCAAGCAAACGGTCGGTATCGAGACTTAAAAGGTAAGCCACATCCTTATCATATGCGTTTGCGCAGTACGCGTCTTTTACCAACACTTCATCAAGTCTGTAATCTCTGAGCATGGCTGCCTCCGTTTTCTAAGAATCGTAGTATTAGTATACACGATAGTTATTAATTCTTCATCAATATTTAAAAGATTTTTCATAAAGGGTAGTAGCACACTCTCGGGTTTGATTGTATAATTAAGGTAATTTACGACTCTGCCGGCAATCCGGTGAGTCAGGAACCCAAAGGCTGTTTTACTTGTTTAGAAAGATAGGAGGCATAATGCTAGATCTTATTATCATCGGCAGCGGACCGGCGGGATTATCCGCAGCAGTGTACGGTATACGTGCCAATCTCGATCTTATCGTGATCGAAAAAGAATTTGAAGGAACCGGACAGATTGCTCTAAGCAGCAAAGTCGACAATTATCTTGGCCTCCCCGGCCTTGACGGCTACAGTATGGGAGAAACATTCCGCAAACACGCATCGGATTTCGGAGTAAACTTCGTTGAAGCTACAGTCACCGGGATCAAACAGGATACAGCGGACAAACACTGGACAGTCACCACCGCAAAGGGTGAGACTTACGAATCAAAAGCTGTTATCTATGCGGCCGGCGCTGTTCACAGGCATCTGGGAGTCCCCGGAGAAGAAGAATTCTCCGCAAAGGGTGTTTCCTACTGCGCAACCTGTGACGGTGCATTCTACAGAGGAAAGACCACCGCTGTTGTCGGAGGCGGCGATACCGCACTCGATGACGCTCTTTATCTCGCGGGGCTCTGCGAAAAGGTTTATCTGATACACAGAAGAGACGCTTTCAGGGCTGCAGAGATAACCGTTAAAAAAGTAAAAGAAAAGGAAAATATCGAGCTGGTGCTCAATTCACAGGTAGCCGAGATACTTGGCGACGGCAGTGTGAACGCGGTTAAGCTTGTGGACGACAGAACTCTTGATATTAACGGAATTTTCATCGCAGCAGGCTCGGTTCCGGTTACCAGATACGTCGAAGGTATTGTTGATCTTGACCCGGCGGGTTATATCATCGCAGACGAATCCTGCAGGACGAACGCTCCGGGATTCTTTGCCGCAGGCGATGTCAGGACCAAAACCCTGCGTCAGGTAGTTACAGCCGTTTCGGACGGTGCCAACGCCCTGTCAAACGCCGCTCATTATATCAGCAGCCTGTAATACGCGAAATCTTTCGCACGCTACTTGTCAATCGTTACTACACATTCAGAAAAGAGGTAAATTATGGCAGAGATCATTTTAAACAAAGACAATTTTGAAACAGAAGTACTTAATTCAGACAAGCCCGTTATCGTTGATTTCTGGGCCGAGTGGTGCGGACCCTGTAAAAAGCTGGGACCCATTATCGCTCAGATCGCAGATGAAAAGGCCGATTCCGTGAAGGTATGTAAGCTCAATGTGGATGCCGAAATGGAAATTGCGGCTAAATATAATATCCAGAGCATCCCTACCGTTATCCTTTTCAAGAACGGAGAGATCGCAAATACTTCCGTCGGATTAAAATCAAAGGATGATCTGATCGCATTTTTCGGGATTTAATCAGGGTATGAGAGATTCTGTGGGAAAAGACAAAAAACTAAAGATGGCGGTTTTTGCAAACGGCTGGAGTGCCGAGTACCTTGGCCTTGTTATTGACAGTCTCAAAAAAAGAGCCGCCCGGGACAATACCGATATATTCATTTACACCTCCTTTATCCTTCCTCATGAAGAGGAGGTCGTTAAGGAGAACCAGCTAAAAGTATTTGATCTTGCCGATCTGTCGCAGTTCGATGCCGCGATAGTTCTGGCCAACACATTTAATTCCGAGAACGAAATAAAGAAGATCAAATCCCTTGTTAAAAATGCACACATTCCCTTTATCTCATCCGAGGTAAAGCTTCCCGGAATGGCTCTTGTCGGTACCAGCAACTATCAGGGGATCTATGACCTGGCCAGACACCTTATCGAGGAACATAACGTAAAAAAAGTTATCTATGTGCGCGGTAATGCCGGAAATGTGGAGTGCGCGGAGAGACGTAAAGCCCTTGAGCATGCTCTGGCCGAATCCGGTCTGGAGTTATATGATGTTTTGGCGGGAGATTTCGGTTTTTACAATGCCGGGAAGGCGATCAACGCATGGCTGGAGGAGAAAAAGCCCCTTCCGGATGCCTTTGTGTGCGCCAACGACCTGATGGCTCTCGGTGTCATAAGCCATCTTCATCAGCATGGGATAGATGTCCCCGGAGATGTGATAGTCACAGGATTTGACAATGTCCATGAGGCTCAGACTTCATATCCCCTTGTTGCCACGGTATCCAGGCAGTGGGATCATATGGGTGAATACCTGTATGAGGAGGCTCTCCGTCAGATCGAAAAGCATGACAGCAGCTCCAAAACCATATATCCCTCCAAGTTCATCCCTTCGGAAAGCTGCGGATGCACTCCCGATCCGGAGGCGGTGGAGGTGCGCCTTGAAAGAGTCCGAAATATTTATTCCGATTCCACCAATACGGACATGATCGGCTTCTTCTTCCAGAGAGTCCATATCGAAATGTCCCTCGTGGAAGACAAAGAAGGATTCTTCCAATATGCCAAGGACCGCTGGGGACATGAGGATTTCTTCGGCAAAGATTACTGCATCTGCACCAGTCCTCTTCTCTTCGAAGCCGAGGATGAGGAATACATTTCAAAAGTCAGAGATTTTAAAGGTGAAATGGATATTATGTACGAGCGCAGGAACAGTGAATCCATTCCTCAGCGTACATATGACTCCGACGAGTTCTATCCGGGATACGAACCGGATCCGGACAGATCGGATATCTTTGTATTCGCCGCCCTTGTTAACAGGGCTCACCTTATCGGTTATCTGGCTGTAAAGAACACCCCCGAGATTCTTTCCACCCTGCAGTTTAAGCGGTGGATCAATAACCTTGACACGCTTTTCATCAATATCAGGCATAACATATTCTTAAAGCGCACCAATGCCAAGCTTAATCAGATCTATATGACTGATTTCCTTACTGATATGTACAACCGTATGGGATGTGACAATGTCCTGTACGCCTTCATCCAGGCGGAGAAAGAAGCCGGCAGGCGCACTATGCTCCTTTTCTTTGACATAAACTGCATGAAGCTGATAAACGATGAATACGGTCACTTAAACGGAGATCTTGCCATAAAGGCTACCGCCAGCGCCATGAGAAAGTCCCTTTCGGATAAGTGGATGTTTGGCAGATACGGCGGAGATGAATTTATTGCCGTCGGCTCCTATGAGGAAGGAAAGACCATCGAGGATTACAGAAAAGCATTCAACACTTCTCTCAAGAAGATAACCACCAAGCTTAAAGCGGTCTTTAATCTTTCGGCAAGCGTGGGATATTGCGTTATCAATCCCGATGACAACAGTGATATCGACACCTATATACGTATAGCGGATGAATCGATGTATAAAGAAAAAGAACTCGCTCATCGGGAAATGGGACTTATAACCTGACTGCAGCCGGAGAATTCAAAAAATGAATAATATTATACCCTCATCTATCAAAAATGACAGCTTCCGTTTTGACGCTTTTCAAAACGGAAGCGTTCTCTATAATAAGAAAAAAAACCACCTTCCCGCAATGGGATGGAACAGCTGGAATGCCTTCGGCAGTGAGAACACCGAGGCTCTGACCAGGACAATGGCAGATAAGATCATCGAGCTCGGACTGGATAAGCTGGGATATAAATATGTTGTACTCGATGACGGCTGTTATAAGCCGGAACGCGAAGGAGGCTTTCTTTCCAACGAACCGGTCAAATTCCCCTCCGGATTCAGAGCACTTGCGGATTACATCCATGCAAAAGGGCTGAAGTTCGGAATGTACAATGACATCGGAACAAACCTCTGTGCAGGTGCTGCCGTGGGAACATACGGTCATGAAACAGACGATGCCCGTACTTACCTTGACTGGGGTGTGGATTTTATCAAGGTGGATAACTGCTATTACATGTTTGACAACGCCACCTTTTCAAATCCGGAAAATGCAAGATTTGTTTACGCACCCAACATAAAGTCTGTCAGGATTTCCGTTGCGGGAAAAGAATTCACCATCCGGGCTGAGGAGGGAAGGCTTACAGGCTGCGGTGCACGGTTTGCGGAATCGGAAGACGGTACGTTCAAATACGCCACAGACATTGGAACCTTTGACGGAACCGGACCGGACAACTCTCCGGTGGGAGATATGAGCGGAGAGCTGGTATTTACCTTTGATCCCGGCGATCTTGTAAAAGAAAAAGCAGACGCTTTACTTGTGGTCGAATATGCCGCCGGCAGGGAGCCCGGAACCGGATCATGGCTGCAGGTAGCTGCCTCAGAAGGTGAAAAATCCGTTCTTTTCTTTGATGAAGAGCTTCCGGAAACACCGGATAAAGAAAGCTTTGTTTTTTCTTCTCCCATTAAGATCTCACTCTTTCCGGGAGAAAACACCATCCGCCTGATGAACCATCGCCGTCAGGAAAACACCCTCATCTCGTATGCAGAGCTTCTTAGAGGCTTTAATGAAGCGGATTCCTCTCATGATGTGATCCTTTCGATATGTGAATGGGGAAAGACTCAGCCTCAGAATTGGGGATACAAGGTGGGCGATTCCTGGAGGATCCTTAACGACATCACCTTCCAGGTCGGTTCCGACGGTAATCCCGGTCACGGCGCGTGGGAGAGCGATTATACCACCGGTGTATGCGCTCAGTATAACAAGGCAGTGATAATGGACGAATATTCGGGACTTGATAAAGGCTGGAACGATCCCGATATGCTGATGATCGGTATGGATGGCCTTGATATGAGCATGTGTGAGACGCATTTTACCATGTGGTGCATGATGAATTCTCCTCTTATGCTTGGGCTTGACCTCAGAAGAGTTCAGAAGGGCGATGAGATATACAGGATCATAGCCAATGAAGATATTATCGCTCTGAGCCAGGATCCCTTGGGCGTACAGGCCAAGAGAGTATGGACCAGCACCGGATCAGCCGAGCCCGACAAAGAGTACATCAGAGACAATAACAGGCTTGATATCCTGGCAAAGCCCCTTGCAGACGGAAGTCTGGCCGTCTCTTTTATAAATCTGAGCGGACAGATCCGGACAGAGAAGGCGGAAATACCGTTTGACAGGATCGTGTCGATGATAGGCGGGAAAATGAAAGACCCCGATGCCTTTATCGGAGCCGGAAGTTATGCGGTTAAAGATCTTCTCTCAGGGAACAAGTGGAACCAGACCGAAAAAAAGCTGTCCGCCCCCGAAATCCGCGAACATGGCAGCTTTACCTGCAGGATTACACCCTGTCTATGATGTTATGCTCTGCCTAAAGCATGGCAGAAATACAAAAAGCATGAGGAATGATTCATTTCAATAATATGCATGACCCAAATAATACAGAATACATTTCTGTATCTGAATTTGTGACAACGCTATACGGAATAACCGATAAAAACAGAGCCCCGGGCGACATCCTCAAAATCGCATACAGCGAAGGATGGCTCGAGGCTCAGGATATTTCAGGGACTGATAATAGTATAAAGCGCTCCGATGCAGCGCGGATATTACATCTCTATATCCGTGAAAAGCTGCAGCTTAAAGACCTGCCAGATATCTCCGGAGCTGAGGTTCTGAAGGACCTCTACGACTGTCGCATTTGCGCAAACCATATCGCTCAGGTATACCTGCGCGGCATAATGAAACCGATAACGATTCAAAGTTCTCCCGATCGAGATTTTCTTATTTTTGATTCAAAAGCATACCTTACAAAGAATGATGCCGAAAGGATCCTGTCGGCACTGGAAAGATTCTTTGATTTTTAACAATATCTTTTCATTTTATCTCTCACACCGGATATTTCCCGTCGAAACATGCGGCGCAGAAGTGATCTGGATCGGATCCCGCGAGTTTTCTCGCATCCTCCACCGACAGGAAACCGAGAGAATCCGCTCCGATCATTTTGCAGATCTCATCATTTGAGTGATGAACGGCTATGAGATTCTCGCGGGAATCAACATCGGTTCCGTAATAACAGGGATTGAGAAACGGCGGCGATGAGATCCGCATATGTACCTCTTTCGCACCTGCTTCTCTGATCATCCTTACGATTCTCTCCGAGGTTGTCCCTCTCACAATGGAATCATCCACCAGCACCACCCTCTTTCCCTTAAGTGTGGACGGTACCGCTCCCATTTTAAGACGGACCAGGTTTTCTCTCAGATTCTGATCCGGTGCGATAAAAGTGCGGCCTATGTATTTATTCTTTATGAGTCCTATTCCATAAGGAATTCCGGATTCTTCCGCATATCCGAGCGCAGCATCGAGCCCCGAATCCGGTACTCCTATCACGATATCGGCATCTGCCGGATGACTATTTGCCAGAAAGTGACCTGCCCGGGTACGCGCATCATGCACACACACTCCCTCTATCACCGAATCCGGCCTCGAAAAATAAATATACTCAAACACGCAGAGTTTCGGCTTAGTTTTATCACAATAGGTCTCTATACTCCTTACTCCGCCGGTGTCGCACACCACTATCTCTCCGGGCTTCAGATCTCTTTCCGGTACAGCTCCCACAGCGTCAAGCGCACAGCTCTCCGAGGCAAAAACCACGCATCCGTCAGGCGTCCTTCCCATTACAAGCGGCCTCATACCCAGGGGATCCCTGCATGCCATTAGCTTTGTGGGGGATGTCAAAACAAGGGAATAGGCTCCCTTTATCTCTTTCATCGCCGCCTCAAGAGCAGTTTCTATTGAAGGATTAAGGAGCCTTTTTTGTGTAATGATATAAGATATGACTTCCGTGTCACTTGTTGTCTGAAAAATGCATCCCTTAAGTTCAAGCTCTCTTCTGAGCTCAACACTGTTGGTCAGATTGCCGTTGTGGCAGAGCGCAAGCTGACCCTTCACATGGCGGACCACCATGGGCTGGGCGTTCAGTGCACTGCCGCCACCCGTGGTTGCATACCTGACATGCCCCACTGCTATCTGTCCACACCCCAGAGCCTCCAGCTGCGGTGAAGGGAATACTTCACTGACAAGTCCCGGTGCTTTGTGATACCTGATATTCCGGTCTTCGTTTATAGCCATTCCCGCAGCTTCCTGACCTCTGTGCTGCAGAGCGGTAAGTCCCACCGCCACTGTGTAAGGAAGCGCTCTTTTGTCAGGGGACCATATTCCGAAAACGCCGCATTCTTCTTTTATTTCTTCCATCAAACACCTCAATGTTAATACCCGATAAGATACTTATCCACTTCCCTGGCGCAGGCCCGCCCCTCCGCTATCGCCCACACAACAAGTGACTGCCCTCTGTGCATATCTCCTGCGGTAAATACTCCGGGTACACTTGTGGCATAAGCTCCTTCGGAGGTTTCTACCACGCCCCTGTTAGTGAGTTTAACTCCAAAACTCTCTGCTGTATAACTTTCGCATCCGACAAATCCTGCCGCGATAAGAAGCATTTCGCAGGGAAGCTCCCTCTCCGAGCCGGGTACCTCCTCAGGCTTTCCGTTAGCCCAGGAAAGCCTGACAGTTTCGATAGCCTTAAGTGTACCCTTCTTGTCGGTTATCACTCTTTTTACTGTAGTCTCAAATACTCTGGGATCTTCTCCGAATTTAGTGATCGCTTCCTCGTGTCCGTAATCGGTCTTCAGCACCTTGGGCCACTCCGGCCAGGGGTTGCTTTCCGCTCTTGTTATGGGAGGTTTGGGCATCATTTCCAACGCGGTCACCGTTTTACAGCCTTGCCGGATCACCGTTCCGATGCAGTCATTGCCGGTATCCCCGCCGCCTACCACGACCACGTTTTTCCCTTTTGCACAGGGAGTTTTGGGCGAGTCGGAGAAAACAACCGGTTCGTTAAGGTGACCCGCATCCGTATTCCTGCTCTCCAATACATGCTTCGTCACCCGGGTAAGAAAGTCTACGGCATAATAAGCGCCCGTCACAAGGCCTGTTGATGTTTCCGCTTTAGCAGTCGCCAGTTCTCTTGCTTTCTTAGCGCCACAGCACAGCACGACTGCGTCATATTCTTTCAGAATATCCTTTACGGGAAATTCCTTTGACCCTACATCGCATCCTGTCCGAAACTCGACACCCTCTGCCTCCATAATCTTCCGACGCCTTAATATGACAGATTTGTCAAGTTTCATATTGGGGATGCCGTACATGAGAAGACCGCCTATCCGATCCTCCCGTTCAAATACGGTAACACTGTGTCCTCTGTGGTTTAACTGATCGGCGGTTGCCAGTCCGGAGGGTCCGCTTCCGATTACGGCAACTCTTTTTCCACTTCTTTTCTTGGGCGGATTCGGCTTCATGAATCCCTTTTCATATGCGTTTTCTATAATATACTTTTCGTTGTCATGAACCGTTACCGCTTCGCCCCACTGGCCGCACATGCAGGCTTTTTCACACAGGGCCGGGCACACTCTTCCTGTAAATTCCGGGAAATTGTTTGTCTTAAGAAGCCTCTCGAAAGCATGCTTCTCGTGCCCCTTGTAGAGTTCGTCATTCCACTCCGGGATAAGGTTGTGAAGCGGGCACCCCACCACCATGCCCGACAGCTTCATCGCCGACTGGCAAAAAGGGACTCCGCAGTTCATGCACTTCGAAGCCTGGCGTCGCCTCTCCTCCGGGGACAGGGAGGTATAAAACTCCTCAAAGCTCTCTATTCTCTTTTCCGGAGTGACCTTTGGACATTCCTTTCTGTCTACTTCTAAAAATCCGGTTAACTTACCCATTTTTGCTCATCTCCTCAAAAGCCTCGAGAACAGCCTTCTCATGCGGTATTCCCTGTTCTTCAAACCGTCCTATCAGCGTCTGCATCTTCTGATAATCATTCGGAACCACCTTCTTAAAATCGGGCAGACAGTCCTCAAAATGAGTCAGTATCTCTTTTCCAAGTTCAGAGCCTGTCTCTTTGACATAATCTTTCAGAATATCTTCCAGCTCCAGTACATCATACTTTTCAGACACCTCTGTCAGCGAAACCATATCCTTGTTCGTACGCAGGTAAAGCGTGTGCCCTCTGTCGAGTACATATGCGATACCTCCGCTCATTCCGGCAGCGAAGTTCTTGCCTGTCATACCCAGGATCACGGCTCTTCCCCCTGTCATATATTCAAGCCCGTGATCTCCGCACCCTTCGGCTACTGCCACAGCCCCGGAATTCCTTACACAGAACCTCTCTCCGGCCACACCGCTAAAATATGCTCTCCCCGATGTAGCTCCGTACAGCGCTACATTTCCGACGATCACATTTTCCGAGGCAACAAATCCGGATGCGGCTTGCGGTGTAACGATCAGTTTTCCGCCGGACAGTCCCTTTCCAAAGCCATCGTTGGCATCCCCCGAAAGCCTTATGGTCACACCTTTTGGAAGAAAAGCGCCGAATGACTGTCCTCCGCCTCCTTCAGCGTTGATCGTGACAGTATCTTCGGGAAGAGCGTTCCCGAATTTTTTTGTCACTTCACTTCCAAGAATGGTGCCGAATGCTCTGTCCGTGCTGGTAACTTTTACCGACACGGATGTCTTTTTTACGTCCTGTATCTTTTTATCCTTTACCTTCCCTTCAAACAACTCCTTCAGGGCCGGAAGAAGTACAGTAACATCTTTTGACTTTTCAAGTCCCAGAGGATCCTTCTTTGAACCCATATAATGAACAGGTTTTGATTCACCTGATATCCTCTTGTTTCCCTGAAGGATATAAGATATATCAATCACACCCGCTCTCTCAGACGCGTGAGCTTCTTTCTTTCTGAGAAGGTCGCTCCTTCCTATCATCTCATCCAGGCTTCGGAAGCCGAGCTGTGCCATTATCTCCCGGAGTTGTCTTGCGATAAAGAGCATGAAATTCATAACATGTTCCGGTTTTCCGGCAAATCGTTTTCGGAGCTCTTCATTCTGGGTCGCGATACCGGCAGGGCATGTATCTTTTGAACATACACGCATCATCATGCACCCCATACATACAAGAGGTGCTGTTGCAAATCCGAATTCCTCTGCTCCCAGAAGTGCTGCCATTGCCACGTCCTTACCGCTCATAAGCTTTCCGTCCGTCTCCAGCACCACATTTTCCCTGAGTCCGTTCTCTACAAGACTTGCATGTGCCTCGGCAAGTCCTACTTCCCATGGCAATCCCGCATGGTGTATGGATGAAATTGGAGCCGCTCCGGTTCCTCCATCATATCCGGAGATCAAAATGACATCTGCCCCGGCTTTTGCTACACCCGATGCGATTGTTCCAACACCGGCTTCAGACACCAGTTTTACTGATATTCGAGCCCCTCTGTTCGCATTTTTAAGATCATATATAAGTTGTGCCAGATCTTCTATCGAATAAATGTCATGGTGTGGCGGGGGTGAGATGAGAGATACTCCCGGTGTGGAAAAACGAGTCTCTGCAACCCATGGGTAAACCTTTCTTCCGGGGAGATGTCCTCCCTCTCCGGGCTTTGCTCCCTGCGCCATCTTGATCTGAATCTCTTTTGCACTTCCTAGGTATTCGCTGGTAACTCCGAACCTGCCGGATGCCACCTGCTTAACCGCACTGTTCTTTTCTGTTCCGAAGCGGGCACGCATCTCACCGCCCTCTCCAGTGTTTGACCTTCCGCCCAGCCGGTTCATAGCGGTTGCAAGAGTCTCATGTGCCTCCTGTGAAAGAGAACCATAGGACATTGCACCTGTCTGGAACCGCTTTACGATAGTTTCAACCGGCTCAACCTCTTCTATGGGAACAGGCTCTCCTGCAGGAATGATATCAAACAGGCTCCTCAGGGTATGAGGATGCTTCTCGTCATCTACCATGTCTGTATAGCTGCGGAACTTCTCATAATCTCCCGTCCTTACAGACTGCTGAAGAGTAACGATTATCTCCGGACTGTACAGATGATCCTCTTTATCTCCGCCGCTTCTCAAGCCGTGAAATCCCACACTGTCAAGCCTTTCATCAACCGGAAGTCCCAGCGGATCAAAGGCTTTGTCATGTCTGTATGCCACATCTTCCTGCAGCTCCTTCAGCCCTATTCCTCCGACATGACAGACCGTTCCCGTGAAGTATTTATCTATCAGTTCTTTTGAAAGACCTACCGCCTCAAAGATCCTGGCCGACTGGTACGACTGCAATGTTGAAATGCCCATTTTGGCCGCGATCTTGACCACTCCGCCAAGGAGTGCGCGGTTGTAATCATCCACTGCCGTTGTGTAATCCTTGTCCAAAAGTCCGCTGTCTATCAGCTCTCCGATACACTCGTGTGCCAGATAGGGATGAAGCGCTCTCACACCGTAGCCCATCAGTGCCGCTGTCTGATGAACATCCCTCACCTCGCCGCTCTCAAGAATAATTGACACAGCTGTCCTTTTTCTGGTACGGACAAGATGCTGTTCCAGCGATGATACTGCCAGAAGTGATGGGATCGGAACATGATTCTCATCCACTCCTCTGTCCGACAGGATTATTATGTTCTTCCCGAGAAGCACAGCCCTGTCAACCGCCACATTAAGCTGGTCCAGTGCTTTTTCCAGGGAAGTGTTCTTGTAGTATAAAAGTGATACGACCTCCGACCCAAATCCCGGTCTGTCAAGTGACTTTATCTTCATCAGATCAACACCGGTAAGAATCGGGTGTTCTATTTCAAGCACGCGGCAATTACCGCTTTTCTCCACCAGCAGATCTCCGTCCGACCCAATATAGACAGTCGTGTCAGTTACAACTTTTTCCCTGAGTGAATCAATCGGAGGATTTGTTACCTGTGCAAACTGCTGCTTAAAGTAGTGGAAAAGTGGCGGATGCATATTTGAGAGGACTGCAAGGGGTACGTCATGTCCCATTGACGCCGTGGGCTCGATACCGCTTTCGGCCATAGGAAGAATCTGTTCCTTTACGTCCTCATAGGTATAACCAAACACCTTATAAAGCCTGTCCCTCAGCTCCTGAGAATGCTGCGGTACTTTATGATTAGGTATTCCAAGATTCTTAAGATGCAGAAGGCTCTGATCGAGCCACTCTCCGTAAGGCTTGGCTGTGGCATACTTTTCCTTACACTCCTCATCCGAAATGATCCTCTTCTGATTTGTGTCCACCAGCAGGATCCTTCCGGGTGACAGGCGCGATTTTTTTACGATATGCTCTGCAGGGATATCAAGTACTCCCACTTCCGAGCTGAGGATCAGTCTGCCATCGTCCGTTACATAATATCTGGACGGTCTGAGTCCGTTTCTGTCGAGAGTGGCCCCCACCACTTCACCGTCTGTGAAAAGTATGGCAGCCGGTCCGTCCCACGGCTCCATCATAGTGGCATAATAGTGATAAAAATCCTTCTTCTCCTGTTTCATAAAATAATTATGCTTCCAGGGTTCCGGAATGGTGATCATCATGGCAAGGGGAAGATCGATTCCGTTCATGTAAAGAAATTCTAAGGTGTTATCCAGCATGGCCGAATCCGAGCCGGAGTTGGATATAACCGGAAATATCTTATCGGCGTCCTTTTCGTCGAAGGAGGGCGTCATAGTCTCCTGACGAGCAAGCATACGATCCGCATTACCCCTTATTGTGTTGATCTCTCCGTTGTGGGCGATCATCCTGTAGGGATGGGCGCGATTCCATGAGGGAGTAGTGTTGGTCGAAAACCTTGAATGTACCAGCGCAATGGCCGTTTTGTATTCCTTGCTGCGCAGATCGTCGTAGAATGCCCTGAGCTGTCCCACAAGAAACATACCTTTGTATACGATGGTCCTTGAAGAAAACGAGCAGATATATGTATCTTCCGAGCTTTGTTCAAACTCGCGTCTTATCACATAAAGACGCCTGTCAAATTCATAACCCCTCTCAAGATCATCCGGCCTCTCCACAAAACACTGTGCAATATACGGCATGCAGTCAATGGCCGCTTTACCGAGAATATCTTTCTTTACGGGAACCTCTCTCCATCCGAGAAAATTCAATCCCTCCTTTTCAACTATGACTTCCAGCATGCGCATCGCAAAGGTTCTCTTTATTTTATCCTGCGGAAGGAAGAACATTCCCACTCCATAGTCTCCCTGATCACGCAACTCAATCCCGCACTCTTTACAGCTCTTTTTGAAGAATTCATGGGAGATCTGTAGAAGGATGCCCACGCCGTCTCCTACCTGACCGGTCGCATCTTTTCCCGCGCGGTGTTCAAGCTTTTCAACTATCGTGAGTGCGTCATCAAGCACGCGGTAATCCTTTGACCCGTCAATATTTACAATTAGACCGATACCGCAGGCATCATGCTCAAGATCATAATTAAAACTCTGACCCTTTACTTTTTTGTTTTGTTTTTTTGAATTCGTGGCGTTCATTTTTGTGATATCCTCAATCACCTGCTCCGGTAAGGGAGCAGGTGAACCCAAACAGATTTACAGTCGTCGACAAAACCTATTTGTCGTTTGATTTTCTTATCTCAATGCGAAAAGCATTTCTCCGTATGTCGGGTATGGAAGATAGCTTTCAGGGATCATGCTCTCTGCCATGTCAACGTAGGAACGAAGTACTTCCATATCTCCGAGTACGGTCTCCTGATAGAAGCTCGCGCGCTCAAGTGCATCCGTCTTCTTCTCGGCAGATTCCGTATCCTCGGCCAGTCTCTCCAGAGACTTTAATATCTTGGATGAGAGACAGTCCAGCTTTTGCGTAATATGCGTCTCAAGAGCACATACACAATCGGGTAAGAGACCCTTCTTCTTTCCCGCCTCCTCGGCAACGGCGCTCTGATAGCTGATAAGCCCTTCCATAAAGTCTTTTCTCACCATCTCCTGAAGTGTGAGAGATTCAATATGGATCGTCTTGGAATAATTCTCCAAAAGGATCTCGTACCGGGAGAAGATCTCTTCTTTAGTAAATATTTTGTGCTTCGTGAAAAGATCAATACTCTTTTCCGAGATCCATCTTGGCATTGCGGCAGGAAGGCTTTTCAGATTATCAAGACCTCTCTTTTCGGCCTCCTCGATCCATTCGTCGGTGTAACCGTTTCCGTTAAAGATAACCCTCTTATGCTCGTCAAGAAGTTTCTTAAGGAGTGCGTGTATCTCGTCATCAAGCCTTTCGGAGGGTACATCCTTAAGCTGTTCGTAAATCTTTTCGAGCGCTTCCGCAACAGCGGTATTGAGCACGATATTTGCGTTTGCAACGGATATGGCCGAGCCGGGCATACGGAATTCAAACTTGTTTCCGGTGAATGCAAAGGGTGATGTGCGGTTTCTGTCGGTGGTATCTCTCATGATATGGGGAAGAACTTCCGCACCCATCTCCATCTGTGTTTTTCCGACACCGTTAAACTCTTTGCCTTCTTCTATTGATTTGAGAACCCCCGCAAGCTCATCTCCTACGAATACAGATATGATAGCCGGCGGTGCTTCGTTTGCTCCGAGACGGTGATCGTTTCCTGCGGAAGCAACGGATACTCTGAGTATGTCAGCGTATTCATCAACAGCTGAGATAACCGCCATAAGGAATACGAGGAATCTGATGTTCTCTGCCGGATGCTTTCCGGGATCGAGAAGGTTTATTCCGGTGTTAGTCTGGATTGACCAGTTGTTATGCTTACCCGATCCGTTAACACCTGCAAAAGGCTTCTCATGAAGAAGACAGGCAAATCCCCGTTTGTCGGCAACCTTTTTCATCACTTCCATAGTGAGCTGGTTATGATCGACCGCCACATTCGCAGTCTCAAAAACCGGTGCCAGCTCGTGCTGTGAAGGTGCAACCTCATTATGTTTTGTCTTTGCCGGAACTCCCAGCTTCCAAAGCTCTTCATCAAGGTCGTGCATGAATTCCGAAACCTTCGGCTTGAGAACACCAAAGTAGTGATCTTCCATCTCCTGTCCTTTCGGAGCGGGGGCTCCCATCAGAGTTCTTCCGCAGAGCAGAAGATCCTTCCTCTGCATGTACATTTCCTTGTCGATAAGGAAGTATTCCTGCTCGGAACCGATAGTGGTGACTACACCGGTAACATCAGTATTTCCGAGAAGATGAAGGACTTTAACAGCCTCTTTTGAAAGAGCCTCCATCGAGCGCAGAAGCGGCGTCTTTTTGTCGAGTGCTTCACCGCCGTACGAGCAGAACGCAGTGGGGATATATAACGATCCGTCTTTTATAAATGCAGGAGAAGACGGATCCCATGCTGTATATCCTCTCGCCTCAAAAGTAGCCCTTAGCCCGCCGGACGGGAAACTCGACGCATCCGGCTCACCCTTTACAAGCTCTTTTCCCGAAAACTCCATTATGACACTTCCGTCGGGTTCTGGAGACAGGAAGCTGTCATGCTTTTCTGCGGTTAACCCGGTCATCGGTTGGAACCAGTGTGTAAAGTGGGTTGCTCCATGTTCCAGTGCCCACTCCTTCATAGCTGCCGCTACAGCATTTGCTACATCAAGCTCAAGATGTGTGCCGTTTTCTATTGTCTTATGAACTGCCTTATAGACATCCTTGGGCAGACGTTCGCGCATGATCTTATCGTTAAAAACCAGCTGTCCGTAAATGTCCGTTACCTGTTTTCCGTTTTCCATAACCCTGTTCCTCCTTATTTATCCCAAGCAGATTGTATTCATTATTCCGGGATATTCTGTTATTATCTTTGTTCTTTTTATAGTTATTCTCCCGATGCTCCGTAGTTGCTGAGTACCCTCGCTGAAGGATCGTTCACATTGCACCCTTCCCACTCTTTATTCGGCATCCAGAAATCTACAACCATCTCCGACTGTCCTTTGTAATACTTTTCAAATATCTCCCGATATAATAATGATTCCTTGGTGAATGGCCGGGCGTGCTTATACTGCATACGGGCTGTTTCATATTCTCTGTCCGTATACATGCTTTCCGCCAGCTCTATCAGATCGTCCCTGAGTGAATGTCCCACCGCATCCGAAAAGGCTGCTTTCTCTCTCATGAGTATCTCTCTCGGAATGAATTCATCCTTCTCAAAAGCATGTCTTAACAGGTATTTCCCTATTCCGTATGTGTTTAGTTTTCTCTCCGGGTCTATGTTCATGACGTAGCTCACGAAATCAAGATCCCCAAACGGTACCCTCGCCTCAAGGGAGTTTGCGCTGATGCATCTGTCCGCCCTGAGCACATCATACATGTGAAGTTCCCTTACCCTTTTTGCCGCTTCATCCTGAAAGGCTTGCGCATTGGGTGCGAAATCCGTGTATTTATATCCGAACAGCTCATCCGAGATCTCGCCGGTAAGCACAACCCTCACCTTAGTGTTTTCTCTTATCCACTTGCAGAGAAGATACATTCCGATGGAAGCTCTGATCGTAGTGATGTCAAAAGTCCCCAAAGCCTCGATAACCGGGTCCAGCGCATTAAGCACATCCTGCTTTGATATGATGACCTCGTGATGATTGCTTCCGATATAGTCCGCCACCTTTCTTGCATATTTAAGATCAATGGCATCGATATCCATTCCTATCGCAAATGTCTCAATCGGCTTCTTAAGCCCGGCGGCTGCGATCCCGCATACAAGGGAAGAGTCAAGTCCGCCTGAAAGAAGAAACCCTACAGGAACGTCTGCTGATAATCTTTTTTCAACTCCACGGATCAGCTTGTCATGTATTTTGTCCGCAATCTCTTCAAGAGAGTCCTCACAGGCTCCGTCTCTGTTTTCGAGATCCCTGTTCGCAGCTCCGCGTGACACCTCTGTCATATCCTTATAACATACAAACTCACCTTCAGCGTAATAATGCCCGGGAGGGAAGGGCCTTATCTCTTTGCATACCCCTGTCAGTGCCTTGGGCTCGGAGGCAAAGATTATCTGCTTTTTATCGTCATATCCGTAATATAAAGGGCGGATACCTATAGGGTCCCTCGCCGCTACAAAGTCGTCTTTTCCTGCATCGTATATCACACATGCAAATTCCGCATCAAGGAACCCGAATACTGCTGTTCCCAGTCTCTCATAGAGGGGAAGCAAGATCTCGCAATCGCTGCCGCTTTCAAATCTTTCTCCCAATGATTCCAGGTATTTTTTCAGATCTTCAAATCCGTATAATTCTCCGTTACATACCACCATATTCCGGTTGTGAATAAAGGGCTGCATACCGGAGGGGCTGGGTCCCATTATCGAAAGACGGTTAAATCCCATTATGCCTCTCCCGTTATCTATCTTTACGATACGGTCCATATCCGGACCTCTGTCCTTCATTCTTCTGAGCATCTGAGCTACAAGCTGCTCATCAGCATCACCTGTATAAGTTAATATGGCGCACATTGTTTTTCTCCGTTTCTTCCTTTTTACGCTTTCCATGAGGGCTGCAAAGTACGCAGCCCTCATCGCTTCAGCACTTTTCTCATCTATCATCCGAATGCGCTTTAGGACACCGCATTCGGCGCTTATTACTCAACGTCCTGTAGGGCTGAGTAATCTTCTTCTCCGGTCCTGATCTTTACAACTTTATCTACGCTGTATACAAATATTTTTCCGTCTCCGATATGGCCGGTGTAGAGTGTCTTCTTTGCTGCTTCGATCACCGACTCTACGGGAATCTTGCTTACTACAACTTCGACTTTTACCTTGGGAAGGAGAGTTGCGTCAGTCTCTACTCCTCTGTAGTATTCACCGGCACCCTTCTGTACACCGCATCCCATTACCTGTGTAACAGTCATTCCGGTCACTCCCAGATCGTTCATTGCCTTGCGCAAAGCGTCATACCTTGCAAGCTTTGCTATGATAACCACTTTGTGGATTCCGGTATCAAGCTTCTCCACAGTGTTAAGCACCGGAACTGCAGCTTCTCTCTGAGCTTTGGTGGCTTCGGCATAATCCGATGTTCCGAGATCTGTGTTCTCGTTTACGCTCATTTCAAGTGTGTTGGATACATCCATGATCGCGAATCCCGAATATGCGGAAGCAAGACCGTGCTCTGTTGCATCGAGACCGGTGATTTCTTCCTCTTCCTTTACCCTTAGGCCAAAGATCAGCTTGATGATCACAAATGTAAGAGTAATGGTCACTGCCGTCCACAGTGCTGTTGAACACATGCCTACAAGCTGAATTCCCAGAAGCTTTAATCCACCGCCGTAGAAAAGACCTACAAGTTCATTGCCGGCACTGTCTGCTATGGAGTACCCGGGGGCAGTGTTTGTGGCAAAAAGACCTACCGCTATGGTTCCCCATATACCATTGAGACAATGCACCGCTACGGCACCTACGGGATCATCTATGTGAAGCTTGTAGTCAAGCAGCCATACACCGAAGCATACCAGAAGCCCCGCTACCACTCCGATCACAACCGCACCCAGAGCATCCGTCACGTCACAGGGAGCGGTTATCGCTACAAGTCCCGCAAGAGAGGCGTTAAGGCACATTGAAACATCCGGCTTACCGTACCTGAGCCAGGTAAAGATCATACAGGTGACAGTAGCAAGCGCGGGAGCGATCGTTGTGGTAACAAAAACCGAACCCAGCTGCTGAACCGAAGTACAGGCAGCGCCGTTGAATCCGTACCAGCCGAGCCAGAGAATAAATACTCCCAGCGCTGCTGCCGTGAGGTTATGCCCCGGGATGGCATTTACTTTTGTGACCTTTCCGTTCTTATCCTTAACAAATTTGCCGATACGGGGTCCCAGCATTGCGGCTCCGATTAGAGCGGAAATTCCTCCTACCATATGGATACAGTTCGATCCTGCAAAATCGTGAAAGCCCAACTGTGAAAGCCAGCCGCCGCCCCAGGTCCAGTGTGCCTCGACGGGATAGATTATTGCTGAAATAACCGCGGAGTATACACAGTATGAAAGGAACTTTGTTCTCTCAGCCATTGATCCTGAAACGATAGTCGCTGTGGTAGCACAGAACACCAGGTTGAACACAAAATTGGACCAGTCAAATTCCGCATAATTTGTAAAAATATCAAATCCCGGCTTACCGATTATTCCCACCAGATCCTCGCCAAGTAATAACCCGAAGCCTATAAGGATAAAAACTACAGTACCGATACAGAAATCCATCAGGTTCTTCATGATGATATTTCCCGTATTCTTGGCTCTTGTAAAACCGGCCTCGCACATGGCAAAGCCCGCCTGCATCCAGAAAACAAGTGCGGCGCCTATCAAAAACCAGACGCCAAAAACCTTTTCATCGATCATACTCAGTACTTCCATAATCATCACTCCTCTCTCGGCGCATTGTGTTTAGTCTTTCTTTTAAGCCGGCCGAATAATAAATCATATCGCTCTGTGATAAGAAAAATGACGATGGGCAGGGTCACCAGTGCACTTGATGCCCCTTTGCATCGTCATTTTGTTATTCAGTCTTATAATATGCGCCTAATACCCAAAGAAAAAGCGCCCTAACCCTTTGGTTAAGACGCCTTTGCCTTGAATTGTATACGAGTATACACGGGTGTTCCGTGTTTGTCAACAGAAAATTTTAATTTTTTTTTCACTGCAACATTTAAACTATATTTTGTGGGTTTTATTGCCATCTGACACGGTTTGCAAAGTCACGTGCAGACAATTATACTAACCGGGAAGCCCGATAACTGACAGCAAAAACCTTAAATCGCTACAGGAGAATAGCATCGCTCTGAAAAAAAGTTGACAAACAAAAAATACGGGAATATACTTGTAACGTCAAAAGGCAAAGGCGTCTTAACTATGGTTAAGGCGCCCCTTTTTTGTGTTTTTTTGAGAGTTCGGGTTTTACCGATCGGTTTATTTGTTGGCTTGCATATTGGAATACTGGAGGAAATGTTATGTCGGTTAAATACGTGTTTGTCACAGGCGGAGTGGTATCCGGTCTCGGAAAAGGGATCACTGCCGCGTCCCTCGGCCGTCTTCTTAAGGCAAGAGGCTTAAAAGTCGCAGCTCAAAAGCTCGATCCGTATATTAATGTGGATCCCGGCACAATGAGTCCCTACCAGCACGGTGAGGTGTTTGTTACGGATGACGGAGCGGAAACCGATCTCGATCTTGGTCATTATGAACGTTTTATCGACGAAAATCTCAATAAATACTCAAACCTCACCAGCGGAAAAGTATACTGGAATGTGCTCAACAAAGAAAGGCGCGGAGAGTATCTCGGTTCCACCGTACAGGTCATTCCGCATATCACTAACGAGATCAAAGAATTTGTATATAAGGTCGGAAAGAAAACAGATGCAGATGTGGTGATCACCGAAATAGGCGGAACTATCGGAGATATCGAATCCCAGCCCTTCATCGAAGCCGCAAGGCAGATCTCTCTCGAGGTCGGGAGAGAGAACAGCCTTTTTATTCATGTTACGCTGGTTCCCTATCTGCACGGATCGGATGAGCACAAATCAAAACCGACACAGCATTCCGTCAAAGAGCTTCAGGGAATGGGTATCCATCCCAATGTGATAGTGCTCAGGTGTGATGAGCCGCTTGAGGAATCCATTTTCAAGAAGATATCCATGTTCTGCAATGTTAAGGAAGACTGCGTTATTGAAAACAGGACTCTTCCCAGCCTCTATGAAGCACCCCTGATGCTGGAAAAAGCTCATTTTTCCGAAGTGGTCTGTCGGGAACTCGGGCTTGAGACAAAAGAACCCGACCTGTCCGAATGGGAAAGGATGGTGTCGCTGATAGAGTCAGCCAAAAAAGAGGTCCGCATTGGTATCGTCGGCAAATATGTGCAGCTTCATGATGCGTATCTGTCTGTTGCCGAAGCCCTGTCACATGCCGGATTTCACCTCGGCGCCAAGGTAAAGATCGAGTGGATCGATTCCGAGCAGCTCACCGCCGAGAACCGGGGCTCTGTTCTTGGTAAACTTGACGGCATTCTGGTTCCGGGCGGTTTTGGCGATCGCGGTATTGAGGGGATGATCACCGCGGCAAGATACGCACGCGAATCCGGTGTCCCCTACTTCGGGATATGTCTGGGAATGCAGATAGCCGTCATCGAGTATTCCAGAAATGTCGCAGGCATCACGGATGCCAACTCCGGAGAATTTGATGAATTATGTAAGCATAAAGTTATAGATTTCATGCCGGGTCAGTCGGAAGATATTGCAAAAGGCGGCACTCTCCGCCTCGGAAGCTATCCCTGCGATATCGCCGGAGGAACGCTTATGGAAAAATGCTATGGCAGCAGATTCACCGACGAGCGCCACCGCCACCGCTATGAATTCAACAACGATTACAGAAAGATCCTTACCGAGAACGGTCTGATTCTTTGCGGAAAATCACCCGACGATACTCTCATCGAAGCGGTTGAGGTTCCGGATCATCCGTTTATGATCGGGGTACAGTTCCACCCCGAATTCAAGTCCCGTCCCAACAAGCCCCATCCGCTCTTTACCGGGTTTGTGGATGCTGCACTTAAAAGAGTATAAATCGTCATCAGTTATACCACGGATCTGATACCCCATTTTACATTCTTAGGGTGGCTTTTATTGAATATACTTTCAGATTAAGGTATATTAGTATCAATGGGGTGATCTGATCATGAAAATGACCGTTGAACTGTTTGACAACATTATAAATACCTCCCAGGACTGCGTGTTCTGGAAGGACAAGGAGCGCCGTTTTCTTGGCGTAAATCAGGCTTTTCTCGATTTCTACGGGTTTGAGTCCGCCGAGGTGCTTTTAGGAAAAACTGACGAAGACATGGGATGGCATAACGATCCGGAGCCGTACAAGCAGGACGAGCTGCGCGTACTTTCCGGTGAATCCACATATAAGGTTCGCGGAAAATGCATGATCCGCGGGGAAGAGCGGGATATCATCGCTTCAAAAAGACCTCTCTACGAAGGAGACGAGATCGTGGGGCTGGTTGGGAGCTTTGTGGATATAACCGATGTTCTCCGCCGTCATAGCAAGATGGAGGGCCTGCAGGTCTTATATGATATAGATTCTCTCCGTCACATACCTTACTTTGACAGCCTGCTTGATGAAACCGGACTGGATGAGGTGCTTGATCCTCTTACCGGTGTTATCTGTCGTGCCTATGCGCTTGATTTCGTTCATTCACTAATATCAAAAGGCACGCCTTTTACCTTTACCATAATCGACCTTGATAATTTCAAATTCATTAACGACACTTTCGGCCACAGCTCGGGCGATACCGTTCTTAAAAATGTATCCGGATCTCTGGTTGATTACCTTGGAGACCGTGGCATTGTGGGCCGCTTCGGCGGAGATGAGCTTCTTATAGTAGACCTTTACAATCTGAGCTATTCGGATAAACACCGTTTCTTTGCGGATATGTATGACGGAACGATCCTTCGCAAAAGTATAGCCCTCGAAGGTGGAAGCGCTGTAGTCACAGGCACTATCGGATGTGCTTCCTTCCCTGCTGATGCAGATAATTATACGGATCTTTTTAATCTGATGGATAAAACCCTTTATCTCGGAAAGAGCAAAGGGAGAAACTGCTTTATCATTTATGTCGAGGAAAAGCATAAGGATATAGAGATAAAGAAGCTTGTGAAGCACAACATCTACACAGATATGGTCAATCTCCGCAAGCTCTTTGACGAAGGAAACACGCTTCACGAAAAGCTTAATTCCGCGCTTTCGTTTCTGTCAGACAGTATGCTCATAAAAAACCTTGTCTACGTGGATAAAGACGATCACATGATCTCTGCTTCCGATGAAAGCATGAATATCGATGTCAGCGGAATCTCCGATCTGATAAAAGAAGACCTGTACACGCTGAGTTCAATTGATGAAATAAAAGACTCTTGCCCACTGCTTTTCAGGGCACTCGACAAGCAGCATGTAGAGGCTGTTATGATCACCCGGGTCGGAAACGATATCATCACCGAAGGATACCTTATCTGCGGTGTGCAGAGGCGTTTCCGCATATGGCAGGAAAATGAATGCGCAATAATGTATTATCTGGCAAATCTTATTTTCTCTCAATTTCATTCATAGCTTCCCTGCCTGATCCAGTCAGCTTTGAAGTAGTAGATCAAAAATGCTATAACACTGACTGTCCATGTAAGAGGATACGCCCAGAAAATCACATTTACAACCGGAATGACCCTGACGATGATCGATATATACGTTATTCTGAGAAGGCACCAGCTTGAGAGCATGACTATCATCGGGATCCTTGTTTTTCCGGCGCCTCTTAAGATTCCGGCTATGCAGTGATTGAGTGCGAGCAGGCAATAAAACAGACTTTCCGTTCTTGCCTGAGTGGTACCCACCGCCAGCACTTCCGGCTCCTGCGAAAACATCCGAAGGAGGATCGGCGCAGAGGCAAATACTATTACTCCGATCAGTTCCGCGCATCCCACGCTGATGGCACTTCCTATCTTGGTTCCCTTCTTTACACGTTCATAATTACCGGCTCCCAGATTCTGACTGACAAAGGTTGTCAATGCCATTGTCATACACGTAATAGGTAAAAACACGAATCCTTCCAGCTTGAAATAACTTCCGCATCCGGCCATTGCTACCGATCCGAAGGAATTGATATTCGATTGGACTACAACATTTCCTATCGCTATCACGCTGTTTTGAATTCCCGTAGGGAATCCCAGTGACAATTCTTTCTTTAAAGTAGGCGGATCTATGGAAAGCTTCTTTATATATATGCGATGAGGTCCGTCGACCCGGGTCAGCTTTATGAATGCCAGAGTAGCGCTGATAAACTGCGCTATGACCGTTGCAGCTGCTGCCCCTCCTATTCCAAAGCCGCAGAATTTTACAAATACTATATCAAGTACTGTGTTTACCGCTGTACTCACTATCAGGTAATAAAGAGGATGCCTCGAATCCCCCACAGCCTGGAACACTCCGCAGCATGCACTGTACATGATGTTACCGAGTCCGCCGAGGAAATAAATCTTAAAATACAGAGTTGAATTGGGCATAACATCATCGGGAGTTCCCATCCACCCGAGTATCACGGGAGTGAGGAAATAACCCACCACAGTGAGCGCTATACCCATAAATAGCGCAAAAGTAATACCGGTGTGGACGGCAATCGCTACTCCGGCATCATTTTTTGCACCGTATCTTTTACCGATAATAACTCCCGTTCCCATGAAAAGACCGTTTATAAATCCCACCAACAGAAATATCAGGCTTCCGGTGGTACTTACGGCGGCAAGCGCATCTTTTCCGAGAACATTTCCGACAACGACCGAATCGACTACGTTATACAGCTGTTGGAGCAGCTGTCCGGCAAAAAGAGGTAGTGCAAACAGTATTAATTTTTTTGGTATTGATCCTTCAGTCATGATTACTATATGAAATTATCATGATAATCAACAAAAGTAAACCAATATTTACTCCAAATATAGCTTTTATATACAAAAGATGATAAAATTTTTCTGAATATACCAATGAACACATTGGTAATAAAAAAAAGGAGAGTATGTATTATGGGTACATCAGTCATCGGGTCCCCTTCAACCGGGGAAAACAGTAACAAAAACTCTATTCCTTTTTTTGCAAGAATGGGCACCAAGATCACTATGCTGATCAGTGCGATCGTTCTTGTAACCGTAGCCGTTCTGGTACTTCTGGCTACAAATCGCGCAACAAAGGCTCTTGAAGAAACTTATCTCAACTATGCACAGAACCTTGCCGAAGAGGCCGCTATAGGAGTTGACTTTGCGACAGAGTTCGGAGAACAGGCCTACGGCGGATACGCTAAAAATCTCGCCGAGGAAGCGGCTATCTCCATGAATTTCTCCAGAGAGTTCGGTGAAACAGTCTACAAGGCGTACGCTCTTAACCTTGCCGAAGAGGTCGCAAAGGCCGTAGATATAGCCTCCGCAGGCGGAGAGCTTGGAACCGCGGAGCTTAACAGGATTCTGGGAGATGTCACCATTAAAGGCGTTGCAGGTTCCTACGCATATATGGTTTCACCTACCGGAACAATGCTTTGGCACACCAATCCCGACAAGATCGGACAGCCTGTTGAAAACGCTGCTGTTAAAGGTATTGTAGCTGACCTCGCTGCAGGAAAAACCGTTGAAAACGGTTCCGTGCTTTATGAATACAAAGAAGCTTTGAAGCTTGCAGGATATGCATTTACCAACACCGGTGATATCGTTATCGTCACAGCAGATTATAACGAATTCATGAAGATCGACTACAATTCACTTCTCGGAAATATCGAGATTGACGGTGTCGAAGGCTCCTATGCATACATGGTATCTTCTGACGGAACAATGCTCTGGCACACCAATCCCGACAAGATCGGGCAACCCGTTGAGAACGCAGCTGTTAAGGGAATCGTTGCCGACCTTGCTGCCGGAAAAACCGTAGAAGACGGATATGTTATATACGAATACAAAGGAGCATTAAAGCTTGCCGGTTATTCATTTACAAATACCGGAGATATCGTTCTTGTAACTGCCGACTATGACAAACTGATCAAGATCGATTACGATAAGCTTATCGGTCAGATCGAGATATCAGGCGTTGCAGGCTCATACGCATATATGGTTTCACCTGACGGAACAATGCTCTACCACACAAATCCCGAAAAGATCGGGCAGCCCGTTGAGAACGCTGCGGTTAAAGGCATAGTAGCCGACCTTGCTGCCGGAAAGACCGTCGAAAACGGTTCCACTTCCTACCTTTACAAGGGAGCTTATAAAGTTGCCGGATATGCATTTACCAAGGCCGGAAACATCGTTATAGTTACTGCTGACAGAGCTGTTATGATGGCCGGTGTTGACCACATGAGACTTGTCCTTATCATCTCAGGTGTCATCAGCATTATCATATCGATCATACTTGTGACTCTGTTCACTATCGTGATGATGAGAGGACTGGAACAGCTCGTACCCGTCATCGAGAAAACATCAAATTACGACTTCTCATCCGATCATACTTCCGACAGACTTGAAAAGAGGAAAGACGAGGTCGGCATGATCGCCAGGGCGATCGGCAGAACGAGAAACAATCTGCGTGAAGTTGTCGGCATGATCTCCTCTGCCGGGGACAGCATCGATAGTAACGTTGACCAGCTCAGTACCACAATCGGTAAGGTCGGTGCTCTCTGTGAAAACAACTCCGCCACTACTCAGGAGCTTGCTGCCGGAATGGAAGAGACTGCTGCTTCCACAACACTTATCACCAAGAATGTTTCCAACGTTCAGGAAAGTGCTCAGGGCATAGATGCTCTTGCAGACGACGGAACAAAGCTTTCAAAAGAAGTTATCAGCCGTGCTACGGATCTTGCTGCTTCCACCGAGACAGCAAGCAAGAAGACCATGAATATGTACGAGTCGGTTAAGACCAAGTCCGAGGAAGCGATCAACGCTTCTCATGCGGTTGACAAGATCAACGAACTGGCAGATGCTATCATGGCTATATCATCTCAGACAGGTCTCCTCGCACTCAACGCTTCCATCGAGGCAGCAAGAGCCGGAGAAGCAGGACGCGGATTTGCCGTAGTTGCTACCGAGATCGGTAACCTTGCTACTCAGACTTCCGAAGCGGTAAAGAACATCGGATCCATCGTAGCCGAGGTTAATGATGCTGTCGTTCAGATGTCAGAATGTCTCACTCAGACCACTTCCTTCCTGGAAGAGAACGTTCTCTCGGATTATCAGGAATTCGGCAAAGTCAGCGAGCAGTACAGAGAGGATGCCGACACATTCGGCCAGAGCATGGGCGAGATCAGAACAAGCATTGCTTCTCTCAATGCCGATATCGAGAAGATCGCAAGTGCTATCAGCGGCATCGATTCCACGGTTAATGACACTTCACAGGGTGTTATGGACATAGCGGAAAGAACCACCGATATGGTTGAAGAAACATCCGAGAGTTCCGATAAGGTTACCGAATGTAAGAACGCTGTATCCGAGCTCAACGATATAATCGGAAAGTTCAGTCTTTAATTTGATCTGCCAATATAGTTCTTTAATAGAAAGAGCCTCCCGCCGGGAGGCTCTTTTTCTAATAGCTCAACTTTTTAACCTTTCCCGCCAGGGAAAGAAAACTATCTGCTTTTACTATGGCAAGGCCCTGGCCTTCGTCTCCGAGCACCAGCAGCCTGTCCCCCTGGGAAATATCGAATATCTTTCTTGCTTTGGCGGGGATAACAATCTGTCCTTTTTCTCCCACCGTAACAAGACCGAATAAATGCTTTCCTTTAGGTGGCACCCCCAGGCCAAAGTTTTCGTCAGACTCATAGTTTGCCAGATCGTCCAAAGATACCCCAAAGGTATCCGCCAAAAGCTTACATTTATCAAGATCGGGAACCGTCTCTCCCGACTCCCACTTGGCAACAGATTGCCTTGTAACACCAAGCTTTTCCGCAATATCTTCCTGAGTCATTTGATGTGCTTTACGCATTTGTACAAGGTTGTCTTTAAACATTTACTTCTCCTTTTTCTTTTTTATTCCAAGTATTGCCCACCTAAAGAACGGAATTCTTGAAATGATCGCATATAAGCCGTAGCTAAACAGGAAACCTGCAAGCAGGCTTAAAATGTAGCAGGCCGGGGGAGGCAATAACCCTGGCTTTGCAATAAAGTATCCAACCGACGATATTCCGAGATAATGGAACATATATAATCCCCAACTATGCTTTGCCATCCAGCTGGTAAAGCCTGTGTTATGATCACCAAACCTTGCCATTCCAAGAAGCATTGCCAGTGAGCCAAAGTAAGCACATGCGGCAAACCACGGTCCTCTGTTAACGGGAACATCAGCATAATTTAAGCCTCCCTTTATTATAAAGAAATATACGGAAAAGCTTACACAAAGAAGTACACCCAAAACTATTGCGGGAACAGCAAATTTTTTAAGCTTTTCAATTACTTCGTCATGTGAAAAGACAAAGTATCCAAGTATAAAGAAAACAAAGTAAAAACCGAATCTGTAAACAGAGATTACGGGAGTGTTAAGTATCTGTCCCGCTCCCCAGATAGGGAAAAAGAAAAGAGGAATCATCCATAAGGGAGTCTTTTTACCGATCTCTAAAAGCTTTCCTTTCTCTATCTTTTTAATAAGCACCAGAATTACACTGAATATCCAAAGCACATGAACAAACCAAAGGATACCGATTCCTGAAGCCACCATAATAAGATAGATAACGGGCTTTGGTATATTCATTCCGGATAAATCAGAGAACGCCTCCCCTATATGCATGTTTATATATCCTTGAATGAACCAGAAAACGAACAGACCTATGGTGGATGGCACCAATAGTTTTGTGGTCCTTGTCCTTACAAATTCCTTATCAGTGTGACTGTCCAGATAAATCTTTGAGCTTATTCCGGCAATAAGAAAAAGAACCGGCATAAACCATGGATAAACCAGGTACTGGAATATATCATAATACTGTACCTCCAAATCTGTGATCCTTCCAACACCTCCGAGCACACCTTCAGCATTGTACATGTAAAAAACATGATAAATAACCACGATTACCACAGTAATCCATCTTATGTTGTCTATATAGTGTTTTCTCATACTTATCCCACCTTTGCAATTAATTTTAACATTATTTTACTGCCGAATAAATAAAGAGTCCATCAACCATAATTAACATTTGAAGATGAATTTTGTTTAAATCCGTTGCTTTTTCTTCTGCTTCCTCCGAGAAGCTCAGTCTCCCATTACCATCGTTTCGCCCATATCTTTTCCTTTCGGAGTATTATAATATCCTGTATCAAACTATATCAGCTATAGTGCATCCCACCGTCTTTATCAGGTCATCGGGTAAAAGCTCGATCTGCATCCCGACCTTTCCTGCACTGACAAATATCTTTTCATAATTCGGGGCAGTCTCATGTATAAAGGTTTTAAACTGCTTTTTCATTCCGATGGGAGAGCAGCCGCCATGAACATACCCGGTAAGAGGCAGCAGCTCTTTCTGCTTAATCATGGAAACATCTTTTTCGCCGGCTGCTTTTGCTGCTTTCTTAAGGTCAAGCTCTTCTTTGACCGGCACAACAAAAACGTAATATGAGTGGGATTTTCCCTGGGTTACCAGTGTTTTAAACACTTTGTCCGGGTCTTCGCCGAGAATGCCGGCAATCTCCTCGCCGGTCAGAGTGGCATCGGGTTCATATGAATGGCTTGTATAAGGTATCTTTTTGCCATCGAGAACTCTCATTACATTTGTTTTTTCTTCTTTAGCCAATTTAGTGTACCTGATCCTTTGCTATTTATTTTTTATCTCTATCCTGTCCAGGATTCCCTGAACGCCGACGTTTGTATGAGTAAGATACATTCTGGTCACAGTTTCGACAAATTCGGAGTCAGCTCCGGTTTTACGCGCGATCCGGTCCAGAGTCCATCCCTTGTCAATGTACTTCATAATAGCTGATACAAGAATGTACCATTTTGAATAATCTGAGTTACTATCAGATTTTGTACCCATATCCTTCCGGTAAGCGTCATCCGAACTATATTGATCGTCGGGCTGTCCTAAAACTGCGGTTTTTGCATGCCCGTAATATACTGTCCTCGGATTAAGTGCCATCAGCTTGTTCCAGCTTTGTTCTATTTCTGTTCCCCTGTGAAGTTCCAGTTCATACAAAGGGTTCAGATCACCGACAACCAGATCCCCCTTATCAAGCCACAACGAGATGCTGTCATCGGAATGCCCGGGAGTGTATAACAATTCTCCGGAGATACCGATTTCTGACAGTACCTTTCGGCTTTCCTCAAGTGGTATTATCCTGACCTTATCGTCCCGGATCGGATAAAACTTAATCTTTTTATCCTTTTCAAAAACAGGATCCGACGCGTGCAAATAATCCTTTTGAACATCGGCTGCAAGGATGACCGGCCCTTTATCGGCGATCTCCTGCGCAATACCGTAGTGGTCAGGATGGAAATGTGATATCAGTATGTACTCGATGTTCTTTAATTGCTTCCCGTTACGCCCCAGTTCAGAGCAGAAATTCTGAAAAGTCCCGGCCCATCCCGTGTCAAACAGTACGGATCCCGTATCTCCTTCCACGAGATAAGTATTGGTATTTGAATATTTTAAAAGGGTGATTTTTTCCACTTTTTGTTTAATCCTCGTGTTTAGTTTCTTTCCAGCACTTCCGAGCGATCATTATCATCTTATTTACATTTTCGGGCAGATTCCGGGATATTTCAAGAGAAAAAAGTGAGTCTATAGCGGCGACTGCCCCACGCCCCAGTTCGTCATACATTGTAGGCTTATAATCACTGTTGCCATGCCAGAATTTGATCCTGTTGTAGATCTCATTTGTTGGATTCCTGTTTATGAGTGAACTTTCGGCAGAAGCTCACGTTATGGCTTCATTTTTAAAAGAGACGTATATAGAATATAATACACGTCCTATATTAGCATTACAGCAAAAACTTTCCCACTAGGAAAGTGTAGTTAAACATAATACTTCAAATTTTATCATAACTCTTGGAAACACTTTCAGAGGTGTTGTATGGTAACCCACAGGATATCTATATTTCAAAAAACGATCATTAACCGGTCAAAAAATAAGAAGAAAACGGAATAACAAAAAGGTACAATCAAGCTAACCTGCAAACACAGATTTATAAACGGAACGGAGGATAAAATGGTAGATGTAAAAGGACGCTGGGCACTGATCACAGGTGCATCCAGAGGAATCGGCAAAGGGGTTGCGCTTTTCATGGCAAAGAAGGGATGCAATCTTATATTACAGGGCAGAAAAGCTGAAAACTGTGAGGCTACATTAAAAGAGGTAACCGCTCTCGGAGTCGAAGCATACGCGGTAGGCGCGGAACTGTCAAAACCTGATGAAGTAAAGCAGATGCTGGACGAGATCGACAAGAAAGGGACTCCGGTTGATATCGTGTTTAACAATGCCGGAGTGCAGGTTGCGTACAGAACAGATTACTTAAAGACTCCTGTGTCGGATTATGAGCAGAGCTTTTTGATAAACACTATCGCACCGATGATGATATGCTATCACTTTCTACCCAAGATGGCTGAAAAGGGATTTGGCAGGATCATCAATACTACGAGCGGAATAAGACGGGAGCCGGAACAGGCCGGATATTCGGCAAGTAAAGCAGCTCTTGACAAAGTCACCATGGATCTTGCAAACGTTTATGACGGGACTGATGTTATGATCAATATCACTGATCCCGGCTGGTGCAGGACCGATCTTGGCGGACCAAATGCTCCCAATGCTCCCGAGAGTTCATTGCCCGGAGTGGTGGTAGGAGCGTTTGTGGACGATAAAAAATCGGGCCGTGATTTTGCGGCAGGCCTTTTCCATGGCATGAGTCTGGAGGAAGCGGTAAAATATGCGGAGTCTGAAGTTCCTAAATATCTCGGATCATTGGACTGATAATAAAAGGGACCGGCATCAGGCCTGTCCCTTCATTTCTTTTTTGATCTGATACATATTCATGTCGGCACGCATCACCACTTCGCGGATCGATTCATCCGGATTGACCCAGGCAGATCCGACAGCCACGGAAAGCGGATTGTGTAGCCTGCGGTCGTTATATGATCTAAGACATTCCTGAAGTGCCGAAGCATCGGATTCAAAATTCTCTTTTTTGCAATCTTTATATAGTAGGATAAATTCGTCTCCGCCAAACCGGTAAATTCCCATAGCGTGAGTAGCCAATCGCCGGATTTCTTTGCTTGTGAGCCATATCAGGACATCGCCCTCAAGGTGACCGAAATTATCGTTGGTCTCCTTCAGATTGTTAATGTCACAAATGATAGCCGAGATCTCACCGGTGTTATTCTTTTCAGAGAATTTTTCTAGATCCCTCTCATAACAGTTTCTGTTTTTCACACCTGTACTGAAATCGATCATTGCCCTGTTTTCGAATTTTACGACAGGGTTTTCGATCGCGAAAAAAACACCAAGGCTGCCGATGGTTAAAACGCTTCCCGTGATCAAGAATTCCGGCACCAGAATCTGAACGATCAGAAGAATAATACATATTATCGACAACGGAAGAAGCGTCACCAGGACATTGGCATCAAGCTTCTTTCGGTTGATGATGATCACTATATCCGAAATTAAAAACATGATAAGTCCGGTAGCAAAGCAGATAGTAGGACCTGTGCCCGCGCTGTATTTAGTACCGTTACCCTGCAGGTAAGAAATGTGAAAGATGAACATCGATACTACACAAAGTACGAATAGGACTCCCGATATTATAAGGATCGGCCGCGCTTTTCTCCTGGGCAGGATGTTTAGCATGATATATCTGAAAAATGTGTAGGTAAAACCGACCGAGAAAACAAAAAAAATGATGTGACAGGCGTCGTTGACTATCGGGTTGACAGTTTCGGAATTGACGGTATATTCGGTAATAATGGCAAAAAGATTGTGGCCGATAGAGCAAAATGCGAAAGTGTTAAAAGTAAGGCTTCTTTTTCCCTGCTTCCGTTGACAGTAGGATGAATAGATTATGAGGAATACCAGGATTATAATATTGCTTACTTCGGGCCGTATAACAATAGATAAATTCGGCATAGCCACCCTCCTTTCTAAAGTAGCAATATTATAGCTTAAAAAACCGATAAAGAAAAGTAAAACAAAAACGGTGAGATGGTAAATCGTCAGAAAATTCTATATAATTATCTGCGCACGTCCTTTTGTCAAAAAATAACTATGTAAATATGGATAATTATATAGACAATTCACCCTCCCCTAAAGTATAATACATAATACAACTCGTGGTTATTGTTTAATAGGAGGGCACATATTTGAGAAGCATAAAGACAAAAATGTTGGTTACACTTTTGCCTCTGTTTGCGCTGGTTTTAATGTTTATGGCTCTATTCAGCCTGCAGCAAAGCAGAAAGATCATTACGGAACAGGCTAAGGACGTTGCTGACGGGAAACTCGAATCGGTTATTAACGAAATGGACGGAGCTCTTGATGTCGTCCGCTATACTGCGCTTGATATTGCCAGTGCCGTATCGTCAACTTATACTGCGGCCGATCAGAGTACTTACGAACTGATGCTTACACGCATCATAGAGAGTAATGATATGATATCCGGCTCAGGACTATGGTTTGAACCATACAAGTTTGATCCGTCCCTAAAGTATTTTGGTCCTTATTACTACAGGGACGGCAATGAAATCGTTCTTACCATGGATTACAGCAACGAAGACTATGATTATTTTGGGGAGGAATACTATATTAATGCGACAAAGCTTGGATTTGGTGAAGCTCAGATCACCGATCCTTATTACGATCCGGTATCCGCTACGGTCATGGCCACATGCTCCGCACCCATTTTTGATGAAAACAAGGTCTATATAGGCTGCGTTACGGTTGATATACAGCTCGGAACTATAGAAGAGACTGTAGGAAATATCACCATGGGAAATACCGGTTCGGCTATGCTCACAACCTCGAGCGGTGTGTATCTCTATCACAAGGACACATCAAAATCGGAAAACGGTGATAACATTCTTGAAGACCCCAATGCATCATTGGCTGCGCTGGGAAATACAGTGCTTGCAAACAATAATGGTGAGAGTTCATATACAGACGGCGGCGTTAAATATGATGTATTTTACTCCACACTCCCGGAGGTCGACTGGAAGCTTATGCTTCAGATCGATGATAAGGAACTCCTGGAAAACGTCAACAAAATGTTCAATATAATGATCATCATCCTTGTTGTGGCACTTATAGTCGGCGCACTGGTTATATTCTTTATCGTCAGCGCTATCACAAAACAGCTTGCCAAAGTATCAGTATTTGCGGGAGAGCTTGCCTCCGGAGATTTCACGATTCCTCAGCTCAATGTCAGATCTAAGGATGAGGTCGGCAGGGTAAGTACAGCACTTAACGATATGTATTCCGCAAACAAAACCATTATACAGGGCATTGCCAAGGAATCATATGATGTTAATGAGGTGTCAACAACTCTCGGGGCTATGTCCGAGGAACTCAACGCAGAGTTTGAAAAGATCCGCTCAAACATGGAAGTCGTTAACGATGCCATGATGATGACAGGCGCAGCTACTGAAGAAGTAAGTGCATCCGTAACGGATGTGAACGAATCCGTCAGAGGTCTTGCGGAAGAAACTGTTACCACTAAGAAGGAAGTCGACCGTATCACCAAACGCGCTAAGGAAATCCAGGAAAAGAGCAGTAAGGCTCATGATGAAGCTATCGCCATTGCGGAACTCAGGAGAGAAGATCTCCAGAGGGCAAATGAGAAAGCAGCGGTTGTTAATGAGATAGATACACTTGCTTCCACAATTTCAGAGATTGCAGAGCAGATAAATCTTCTGTCGCTTAACGCCTCCATAGAAGCAGCCAGGGCAGGCGAAGCAGGAAGAGGATTTGCGGTTGTTGCTACCGAGATCAATAAACTGGCATCAGAGACGGCAAGTGCTGTAGAAAAGATCAAAGGAACGACCAACGAGATCCAGAATGCATTTATGGATATGGCGGAGGGCTCAAATAAGCTGCTCACCTTCGTAACCGAAACGGTTACCCCCGACTATGACAACTTTGTTGATGTCGGTCACCAGTACGGAGAAGATGCAGCGCTCTTTGGCAAGCTTGCCGCCCAGATCGAAGAGATGACTGAGATGATCAGAAACTCCATGAATGAAGTAAATGAGGCGGTTGCGAGCATAGCCGAATCAACACAGGATACTTCAAGTAAATCCGCTGAGATCACTGATTCCGTTAATAATGTTTCAGGTGCGGTGGAAAGTGTTGCAAATATGGCTCAGGAGCAGCAGAAGACTGCCTACAACCTTATCGATATAGTAAACAAGTTTAAACTCGAATGATCATGATCGTGAAAAGCATATCAACTGATCACAAATACGACCCTCCAAGTATGGAGGGTCGTTCAGTTGTAATAGGATAGGAAAGGAGCAAAACTGCAGATATGATCCGTTCGGAAAAAGATTTCATTCGCACAAAAGAGGCCGGCACTGATGAACTAAGACTGATCTTTGACACTATCCCTGATCAGTTTGACAAATACCGTCCGAGATACAGTGAAGAGCTTTTTGCGTTTTTAAATAGTAAAGCAGAGATAGGGAAAAGTAAAAGAGTATTGGAACTTGGTCCCGGTACCGGGCAGGCAACTGAGCCTGTTCTTAGGACCGGCTGTGAATATCATGCCATAGAACTGGGCGAGCATCTTTACCGGAAGATGAAGGAGAAATATGATAAGTTTCCGAATTTCAACATCGTAAACGATGACTTTATCACCCACGATTTCGGAGATCTCAGATTTGATATGATATATTCGGCGGCCACAATACAATGGATCCCCGAGGAAATCGCATTTAACAAGACCTTCGAGCTTCTTAAGCCCGGCGGAACCCTTGCCATGATGCTCACTCAGTCGGAGTACCGGTCAAATGACGAACTGCTTTATGATAAGATACAGGCATTGTATGACAAGTATTACAAACCTGCCATCCCCTATCGCCAGGGAGGCTTTCGTTATACCGCCGCTTCCGAGTATGGGTATTCTGATGTGGAAAGATACGAATTTAAGGGCAGGCGAGAGTTTACCGCAGACGAATATGTAGCTTTCAGCGGAACCCATTGCGATCATATCGTAATTCCCGAAGATATCAGAAAGGTATTTTTTGAAGGCCTCAGAAATGCAGTATTGGATGCGGGCAACAAGATCGTATTTAACGATACTTACGTGTTATATCTCACAAAAAAACCTCAGGCAAAATAATGAGCCTTCCAAATTTGTTACTACTACAAAAAGAATAGAACCCCCCAAATATGGAGGGTTCTTCTATTAAACCGGTAGATAATCTTCCTATGCTTCATTTACAAGTTTCCCGGTTATATGCTCTATATCCAGTTCCAGACAGCATACACGTGGAAAGGCATTTCTCATTTCCCTTTCAAGATATGCTTCATCATCGGTAAACTTTCGGCATAGACAAGAGCAGATCTCCTTTTTCTTTTCAACATCTGTAACTTCGCGAATCCGTCCGAACGCTATTACGCTACGGATATTAAGAGCCCACTCGCCTTCTTTTCGATAGCCCCTGTCCATCACACAGTAGCTTACCTTATCACACTTTGATATCGCATCAAGCTTATGGCCTTCCTTCGCACAATGAAAGTAAAGCTTCCTGTCACTCTCCGAATACCAATGATCCAACGGGACACCATATGGATATCCGTCATCTCCAAGAACAGATAACACGCCCCTGAGTTCATTCTTCAGGATCTCTATACATTCCTCGTTTGAAATCTGCTGCTTAAAGCGCCTCATTTCTCTGAACATCTATCCTTAATCCTTTCTCTTACATTCATATAAGAAGTTATAACAACTTCCACCGATCATAGTCTACTTTTATTTCTTAGCACGAACGGTTTAGCGGAAAAAGATACTGTTGGCGATTATTTCTTTTTCTTCAGTAGGGCAAGAGCTGCATAATGAAGGATCTCAAACTTTTCGGGTGCGATCTTATCAAGGAGTTTTCTGTGCTCATCATCCCATTTTGCGAGCTCTTCCCCGGTCAGGGATGCACCGACTCCGCGGCATGCCTTCATTCTCCCGTGCCAGGTTTCTTTAGTGAAGGGTACCCTAAGGTCATATTCTTCATGATCTTCAAGTTCAAAATAATCATACGTCACATCAGGGATATGAATAGGATGCTTTGTTTCTCCGGCTCCCGACCACTTAGGACTATACTTTAGAACCAGATCTTCACTTGCACCCGCAATCTTGTCCTCATACGGAAGCCATGCCATATAAAGGATCAGAAGCCTTCCGTTTGGTTTCAATAGTTCTGCCAATTTAGGCATGACCTTTTCATGATCAAAATACCAGAAACACTGACAGGCTGTGATCACATCAAAACTGCCTGCCGGAAAATCGATTGCTTCTGTAGGTACAGCATAAAAAGAAATCTTCATGCCTGCTTCATCCGACAGGTGTTTTGCCTGCTCTATCTGCTCCGGAGAGATATCCGTCCCTGTCCAATTTGCACCATATCGGTACATATTACGCGGCAGCACTCCCGTGCCTGTTCCGAGATCAAGGACATTCTGTCCATCCTTACATAGACCTCGGTCTATAATCTTTTTATAGAATTCTTCCGGATAAATATCCCTGTATTTTGCGTATTCCTCTGAGGTTCTTCCCCAGTCAAATGCCTTGCCGTCATCTATACGGCTATCTGTTATCACCATATTTATACCGCTTAAAAGTTACTTCCATTCCATCCCCAATCCGTGGTTGCAGAGTATTTCACATAGATACGGTTCGCTGCGATTCCCAGCACTTCGCCGAATATCTTGGATATCTCGGCGGTCAGCTTGGAGAACCCATCAGGATCCGGGTTTCCGTACACACTGACCTCCACAAATGCAGTGGGTTCGCTGTTATCTCCCTTGAAATACAAATGGTAATTATCCTCAAAGCCCGTCATCAGCCAGCTTTCACTTTTTCCGGGTATGAGGGATATTGCCTGCCCCAGTCTGGACTTAAGTTCGGTTTCTTGTTCCTCTGTTATTTTGACACTTACTTTTGAATTAATAAATGGCATATGGTTTTTACTCCTCCTTTGTGAAAGATATTCTATTTTATTCAACTCTGTATTCATAATCAACCAGAGTCATTTTGTCATTTACGACATGCTCTTCTCCGACTCGGACAAATCCACATTTTTCATATAGATGGCAATTTCTTGCTTCCTGCTTGATCGTATCAAGCTTCCAGATCTTAACCTCCGGAAACATTTCAAAAGCTTTTTGGATCGCCACATATCCGATCCCCTGATTCTGATACTTCGGACGAATAAAAAGAGGACTGATAAAAGAGATCTCTTTTTCGTCGGGATCGTTGTGTCCGAGATTGATGACCCCGACTCTTGCCCCATCCTTGTTTATGAAGTAGTATTTTCTGTTCGGTCTCTCCGCCCTTGCCTTAACGCGGTCAAATGATTCTTTTGCCGGTGACATGTCACCATGATATATCTCGTAAACTTTGACATTCTCCGGCTGATACAGTTTTGTCAGAAATTCTTTGCAGCTTTTCTCCGCCAGAAATTTTCTTTTGGCCAAAACCGCAAGAAACCAGGGGCAGCACAAGTGCTGCCGAAAGTAGAATGGATATTATTTTAGTAAAGTGCGTGTTTCTATTCATATTTCGTCATCTGTGACTTTGCCACATATCCTGTCTGGTTATCATAGATTACTTTATACCATTTTTCGTCCTCTTCAATGACATCCATTACTTCACCGTTATTGACAGGTTTAATGATATCATAATCTGTTCCTGGACCTTTCCTGAAATTCACATATCCGTCAGGCGCGGAAACAACAACTGAATAAAGAATAGTTCCTTCCGATTCATTCAAAGCCGAAGTATTCTCATATTCCTTCATTTTTTCAATGCTATCCAAGCTGATATAATCCGACAAAATATTAATTACTTCAGAATAACCCTGACATTCATCAACTATAATCTTAGCATTGTTCAGGTCCATCGTATTTAAGCCCGAATTATATTCCTCCTCTGTGATCACGACGCCATCTTTCAGGTATTCGGTATAATTAACTTGCGTATCATAATCCTCAGGATTTCCCGTTTGATATTCCAGCGGATAATTATAATCCCATTTTGTGTAATTAGGATTTTCATGATCAAAAACCGGACAATACTCATCGCCACCCGACCAATCATCGATGGCTTCATGACAGATGCCTGAGCAGATATAATCTTTTTTTTCGTAATATACCCTATCAAATGAAATGTTACCGGACATCCTTTTCACCGGGATGATTTGCACTTTGCCTTCTTTAAATCCGTAAACAGTGCAGTCCTCTGTCATAAACTGGTTGGCAGTCTGCGTCCTATGGACAACCAACTCCGGAAGATCATCATCGTTAATATAAAGAAGACCATACTTTGATTCCGCACCGAATTCATTTCTTAATCCGTCAGGATCATTTATCATTATATTTAAATATCCTACAGCTGCATCCTCATTCAATCCTTCCGAAGAAACATCCGGCGACGTATTCAGATAAGCAAGAATCTCAGCATAACTGTAAAAATCATTTCCACCCCATCCAAGACTCTGAATTTCTGATTCCGCTCCAAAAACTGCTTCTTTCTTTGCGTTGTATTCCGACTCAGAAACAAACTCATCATTCCAACGGTATTCTATCGATTCATCGTTATAAGAATGATCCTCTCCATCATACCAACCGGGGTCGTTAAACTCCCCATGACCCAGTTCTTCACCGGTGGACCAAACCACAATATGCTCCTGATATGGTATATGCATACCATGAAATATTTTGATTATGTCACCACGGGGAATGTATGTAATATAATCACTCCAGTCGATACTATACTCTTCCACCTTTCCTTCTTTAAAATAGAGTATGCAACTGCCATATCCGTGAGCACCCCCTGCGCAAGGGCCTACAAAAACTTCCGGAATATCGTCATCATCTATAAATCCCAATCCGAAAACCGACTTGTTAAAGTATTCCTCCTCGCTTATGCCATCATAATTTACATTATCGCGCTCATACTCCCAGTAATCTTTCATCGCCTTTACTAAGGCTTCTTTCATGAGAACCTTCCAACTTTCATCATTTTCATTCTCGGACTCTGAAAATAACTCTTCCTCTGATGCATTATCTATTTGCAAATTTTCTTCAGAGTTAGTTTTTTCTTGCGATATTTCTTCTTCCTGTGAATCGTTCTCAGCGGGTGTAACATTTTCTTTTCCGCATCCCAGCGTATTCAATGAAAACAATAGAATACTTATCAATACTAAACTTCTTTTTTTCATCTTTGTTTTTTCTTTCTTCGTGATTTAATAATACACTAATTTAGGCATATCAAACAGGATATTCAGACCCTGTATTCATAATCAACCAGAGTCATTTTGTCATTTACAACATGCTCTTCTCCGACACGGACAAATCCACATTTTTCATATAGATGGCAATTTCTTGCTTCCTGCTTGATCGTATCAAGCTTCCAGATCTTAACCTCCGGAAACATTTCAAAAGCTTTTTGGATCGCCACATATCCGATCCCCTGATTCTGATACTTCGGACGAATAAAAAGAGGACTGATAAAAGAGATCTCTTTTTCGTCGGGATCGTTGTGTCCGAGATTGATGACCCCGACTCTTGCCCCATCCTTGTTTATGAAGTAGTATTTTCTGTTCGGTCTCTCCGCCCTTGCCTTAACGCGGTCAAATGATTCTTTTGCCGGTGACATGTCATCATGATATATCTCGTAAAGAGGCATAAAACTCTCTATCTGCATTTCATAAAGCAGCGGAAGCTCATAATCCCTCACTTCCTCAAGCTTTACCCGGTTCATTAGTTCCGTTATTCCCGGGCTTTTAAGATTAAACTTTTCTTTGATCATCTGCGCGACAACATCAGGCTCTATATTTGTGTTATCGATCTTTATATAATTCTCAAATGGGATCTCGCCCTCGTTGCTGACCACACGATATCTTGTCTCCTCACGGATCATGCGGTCCTCGGAAGTAATGATATCTCTTTTTGATGCTTTGTTCTTAAGACGGTTTTCGGATTTATTTCTCTCGATCCTCACTTCCCTGTCGGCAACAAGTTCAACATAATAAACTGTACCTCCGGTCTTTTCAAACTTCTCCGCAATCCCTTTGATATAATCCCAGTCGGACTGCATATCAAATGCCCACATATATGTGAAGATCATTCCTTCATAATCTGTATTCAGGAAT
Organism: uncultured Lachnospiraceae bacterium; assembly: GCA_947164865.1. Classification (GTDB taxonomy): domain Bacteria; phylum Bacillota; class Clostridia; order Lachnospirales; family Lachnospiraceae; genus AC2028. The sequence continues at coordinate 35,766 of CAMUYA010000002.1, read as the reverse complement.
TCTTCAATGATATCTTCTCGAAGTTTTGTCACAAGTCCGCCGTTAAATTTCCCGAAAATCTCAAGCACCGGCTCTATCATCATATGGTTGTGAAAGAGACGGTAATCTGTTATTTTCATAAGCTCCTGGCCGACTGTCATTTTTCCTACGGCGCCGCTTCCTATGATCACGATCAGGTTCATATGTGCTTTCTCTTAAGTGTTGTGGTGATTTTTGTTTTATCTGCTAACATATTCTGCAAGCAGGTTATATGTACTCTTTATCGCATCGATATGAGTCCTCTCATATCCGTGGCTTGCACGGGTTCCGGGTCCTATTGCCCCGTGACGTACATCAAAGCCTGCAACAAGTGCGGGATCTGCGTCGGTTCCGTAATGTGGTGTGAATATATCTAGTACATAATCAGCACCTGATTCCTTTGCACAATCTTCAAGCTCTTTCAACATATCGATATTATAGGGAAATCTTGAATCCTTACAAAATATGGATACTTTTCTTTCATCGCTCGTCTGCTCAGGTCCGATGCATGCGATGTCGACCGCCAGGAAATCTTTTACATCTTTCGGAATCATCGATCCGCCATGACCGATCTCTTCATAGAATGAAATATAGAGATACACCTTTCTCTTAAGACCAACTTTTCCCTTTTTAATATCTTTTAGCAATTCCACGAGTAATGCTACCTGAGCTTTGTCGTCTATAAAGTGTGATTTGATGTATCCGTTTGAAACTGTAAATCTGGGATCCATCGCTACATAATCACCGATCTCTATTCCAAGCTTTCTTACATCCTCCGCGGACTTTACATCTTCATCAAGAACTACAAAAGAATTCTTTTCAAAATCTGCTACTTCTTTATCCAGTTCATCTTCCGTTACGTGAACTGATGCATTTTTTCTCTGAACTGTTCCGGTATAGATTTTTCCTTCACGTGTCTTAATGCGAACATTTTCTCTTTCGGTATGGTAAGCATATAACCCGCCGACTTTGCAGACTTTGATCGTACCGTCGGTATTGATATGCCTTACCATCATTCCGATAGTATCGGCATGTGCGGTTACAAGAAGAGGATTTCCTTCACCTCCCGCATCAACGATTATTCCTCCTTTGTGAAGAGTCTTTGTTTTAAATCCAAGCTCTTCTATCAGCTTTACAAGATAGTCCTGCATCTCATGATACTGTCCTGTCACGGAATCGATCGATAATTCTTTTTCAAGTTCTTCATAATAGTTTTTTTCGTTCAACTCATATTTCATTATATTATTAGTCTCCTTTTTGAATGATTATGGTCTCGGCATTTTATTCTGGTCTATGCTGGCCCACCTTACATACCAAGGTGTGATCACATACGCGATCAGTAGAATAATTGCATTGGTAAAAGGTATAGATACGGAGCTGTAAATAGTGCCAGGAATAATGCTATTTTTTTAGCCTGCTCTTTTGTGAACGCTCCTGTTTTGAAAATGACAGCCCTGTCAAAAATGTAGATAAGTAGTCCCGATATCGCTATCGCCGCAATAGTTATAAGAAGTGCAACCGGGTGCATAAAGCAGTTATAATTCAGCGCATTTGAAAACTTATAATAGCTGTCAGTGTCAAACATACCACCCTCTTTTGTGTCAAATATTAACTCTATTATGTTTGGCAGAAGTAGTAAAGATACACCGGCAAAATCCGAACCAAATCCTATAAGATATAATTTCCATGTATGCTTTCTGAAAAACTTTTGATCCAACTCCGGTTTTTGTTTTTTGGAAGCTATAGTAAACACCAACCTGTCTACTATATAGTTGAGCGGTATGATTACCAGCCATATCCATGAGGGGAACCAGAGTATCAGCCAAAATGGCAATATTATATTATATAGTTTTACCTGTTTCTTTTTCATTCTATTCTATACACCTTTGGATCAAACTGCTGCAGCAATATTACCTATGCAGCTTTATCATTATTAATATCCTATCTCTTTTAGCACGCTGTCAATTAACTCAGCATTTTTGATTGAAAACTCCTGAGAGATAAATGGCTTTTCTCCAAAAAGTATACATTTGCTTAGCTGGTCAAGTTCAAGAGAATAATTCTGTGGAACATCGACCTTTCTTTCAACCGTTCCGTCGGCAGTAAATATTCTATAGCTTAAATTCCCTGCCTGATTGTATTCCACCTCTGATCGGATCGAACCTTTAGTTCCGTGAATGTATAATCTGTCAAATCTCGAATTAGAATTATCTCCTAATATCATTCCAACATTGAAAGAAGCTCTTGCTCCGTTTTTGAATCTGATCAATCCCGCTGTCGCAAAGTCCACTCCAAGATCAGTAAACTCTGCCGTGGCCTTAACGAGTTCCGGATCGGAATCTATAAGTGATAGGATCATTGTAGTGCAATAGCATCCCAAGTCGTACATTGCTCCTCCGCCGAATTCTTTATGGAGTCGGAAATCCTCTTTGTATCCCTGAGTGATAAATGCTGTATCTATATAGTTGACTTCCCCTATTATTCCACTTTCGATATCCTTTTTTAGGCTTGCCACATATGGACTGTGCAGATATGCATATGCCTCCATCAGGTTAACGCCATTTGCTTCTGCAGTTACATACATCTCTCTTGCTTCTTCAGCATTCATTGCCAAAGGCTTTTCACACAAAACATGTTTCTTTTTTTCGAGCGCAGCTTTTACCCATTTTATATGTATATCATTTGGAAGAGGTACATATACTGCCTGTACATTTTCATCATTTAATAATTCTTCATAGCTACCGTATGCTTTTTCAAATCCAAATTCTTTTTTGAAACTTTCCGCTTTTTCCAATGATCTTCCGGCTATAGCATACATTTCACAGTATTCCGAAAGTTTCATTCCCGGAATTGTAGCCCATCTTGCTATATTAGCTGTACCAAGTATTCCCCATTTTACTTTCTGCATTTTTGATCTATCCTTTCTGTCTTTAATATTATGCTTTTAGATCTACTACATCTTGTATTTGTTTCCTGTGAAACGTTTTATATACTATTGTTTGGTTTTTAGACCTATTTTTATGTTTCACATTCCCCGGTTCTATATTTGGTGTTTTCTTAAACAATTCTATTCTTTATCTTGTGTTTAATCGTTATAGGTGATTCTTGATGTTTCACGTGAAACATTTTTATGTTGAATCTAGATTTAGTTTCACATATAATAAGTAATATTTGTACCCTACATGGTACACATATTGCTTAACAGCATTAATGCTTTCGCATTTTTACATTTTTATGTGATATATAAAAGTTACATGTCTTGATTGACGTTACGGATATATTCCTCTGCCGAGATCATTGGTGTTTCCAATTTTGCAATAGTGTCCGCTGACAATTCCATGTTCTTACCATACTCCCTTCCTGCTTCAACAAATTTTTCAAGAAGCGGATCTGCTACAATACTTGCAGCAGGAGAATTCATTAGCGGAGTCTCAGGTACACATATTATTTCAGGATTTCCAAAGCATGTTTTACACATCAATTTCATACTGTCGAAGTTTCCTTCCCAATCCGGAAATCCACACCCACATATGACAAGTGTATGCATATTTGAAAAGTCAGCCAATGGTTCATGTTGAACTGTACCATCAGGCAACTGTATCATTCTCATTTTCACCAGTGGAATTGTGCGATCAAGTACTGCTTTAAGATGTGATGGCATTCCATAACAATATAATGGGAAGCTCCATAAAATAAGGTCGGATGTACGGTATAAGTCGAGTATCTCATTCTGATCATCGTTGATGACACAATGACCATCCATCCTCTCCCAACATCCGAAACATCCTCTGCAAGGATTTATATTCTTTTCGATTATGTTATATATATGAACCTCATGTTCATTACCAGAATTCAGTCCTTTTAAAAATGCATCAGTTAATCTGAATGTATCGCTTTTCTTTTTTGGACTTCCATTTAATACAAGTATTCTCATAATGATAATCCATACAAATAAATATTAATTGTTGTGATCTGTTCAGAAAATATACTCCCTTTTTACAAAAGTGTTTCTATATGTACAAACTTGAATTTGCAGGGGCGTGCCCCTGCACCCAACGCCCTCGCTACAAACTTTGTGCAGAACTATTGCTTTGTCTGGCTCAGGGCTGAAAACTGTTCAGGTCTGTAAATCATATTGCCGAAATAAAGCAAGCCAATAACCGCGGACACCGCATTACGCCGCCTGTAAAAGTGGAAGCGATAAAAGGAGCGTAACGCGAACTGCGCCGCCGCCGCTGCGGCAAATCGGGATTTATTGTCCGATTATAGTTTTAACAAGCTGCCACCCAATGCTTCCTTCTCTTAATAAGGACAATGCTTTCTCAAACTTTATCCACTCCGCAGAGTCAACCTCACGGGACAGTCTGAACTCCTTTTTCTTCACTATTGCCTTATATCCGAGCATTAACATTTCTCTTTTCTCATAGGGATAACTGCTGACAAACTCCAATTTTTCAACATCTTGACCAATTTCTTCTTTAACCTCGCGAACCACCGTATCTTCGGCAGACTCACCAAGCTTCATTATTCCTGCAACGCACACATACTTTGTTTCAGAAACATAATTTTGTCGCAGTAAAGCCACTTCTCTGTATTCATTTACAACAGCGGCAATAATACTTGTTGTGAACATATCCCATAACGGTACACTGCAATTCTCACAATAGGGTATGATTCCTTCATCGCCGATTTCTTTTCCTATAAGTTTTGTCCCGCAATGCGGACAAAATGAAAAATGCATATTTTGTTTCCTCCTCAAATCCCGATTTGAATTATTCTATCATGAGCAACACAAATATAAAAAGGGAGAAAATATATAAGATCCAATTTATCGATTTACTGTTTAAATCTGAAATATCGATATTTTAATTAAAGCAAGATAATATATTTCCTTAAATAAACTATAAATAGTTATTTACTATGAATAATACTATAATTAAATGACAAGATAACTTTAATTATAGTTAAATACTATTCCGAACTGGCTGGACAGTATTCTAATTATATAATCCTACATTTTGTGTATAATGTTTCACGTGAAACATTATATAGTATAAACAAGAGCATTATAAATAGAACATATAATTATTCTGCCTAAACCTATTTCTTTTCAAGATAAATAAGCAGCACAGAAACATCTGCCGGAGATACTCCGGATAATCTGGATGCCTGTCCGATAGATAAAGGTTTAAATTCTTTTAATCTTTGTCTTGCTTCTATTCTTAAAGAAGGAACCTTGTCATAATCTATATCAACAGGTATTTTTCTTGATTCCATCTTTTTAAAATGTTCTACCTGTTTTTTCTGTCTTTCAATATATCCCTCATATCTTATCTCAATTTCTACTTGTTCCTTAACATCATCCGGAAGTAACGGTCGGTCTTTGTCTATTGCGGAAAGATTATCATAATTAATCTCCGGTCTTCCAAGTAGAGATGCAAGGCTCACTCCTGTAGTAAGAGGAGTACTTCCTACCGAATCCAGATAAGATAATACTTCTTTACTTGCACCGACAAAAGTATTTTTGAGACGGGTTACTTCTTCCGAGATAAGTTTTTCTTTTTCACAGACTTTATCGTAAACAGGTTGAGAAACAAGGCCTACTTTATACCCATATTTTCTCAGACGAAGATCCGCATTATCCTGCCTAAGTAATAATCTGTATTCTGCTTTTGAAGTCATCATACGATATGGTTCACGATTGTCCTTCGTTACCAGATCATCTATGAGCACACCGATATAACTTTCTGATCTGTCAAGGATAAGAGGTTCCTTATTCTTTACATACATAGCAGCATTAATTCCGGCAATCAGACCTTGAGCTGCCGCTTCCTCATATCCACTGCTTCCGTTGAACTGACCTGCCGCAAATAATCCATTGATATTTTTAAACTGAAGCGAATTATATAATTGCTTAGCATTGATACAATCATATTCTATAGCATATGCATTTCTGACTATTCTGCAATTTTCCAATCCCGGAACAGTTCTGTACATAGCCTGTTGTACATCCTCAGGAAGAGAACTTGACATTCCGTCAACATATACCTCATCTGTATATAAACCTTCCGGTTCAAGAAATACCTGATGTCTGTCCTTGTCCGCGAACTTAACAACCTTGTCCTCTATGGAAGGACAATACCTGGGACCCGTCCCTTCAATAATTCCGGCATAGATCGGTGACCTGTCAAGGTTAGCTCTGATTATCTTATGTGTTTCTTCATTGGTATAAGTAAGCCAGCAAGAAACCTGTTCTTTCTGTACAGATTCAGGATTGGTTGAAAATGAAAAAGGTATGACACGTGTGTCACCTTTTTGTTCCGACAATTTGGAATAATCTATGGTTTTTCCATCCATTCTTGCAGGTGTACCTGTTTTAAACCTGCGAAGCTCCACACCCATCTCCTTTAACGAATCTGAAAGATGTGTTGCCGATTGCAGACCGTTCGGTCCGGTGTATGTGATAGCTTCACCGCACAGACATCTTGCATTTAGATATGTTCCGGTGCAAATGATTACAGCCTTACAGTTATATGTTGTTCCTGTATAAGATCTTACACCTATTATCTTTTTATCCGGATTCTTATAATATGATAATCCGTTTTCAAGATGTTCCTTAGAAATGTTATTATTGTAATCTGCAGTGAATGAAGTATTATTCTCCTCCCATAATATTTCACAAACTTCTCCCTGCTTTATTGTAAGATGTTCCTGACCCTCAAGTATCTTTCTCATAGAACGGGAATAATCCTGTTTATCAGCCTGGGCTCTCAATGAATGCACTGCAGGACCTTTAGATACATTCAGCATCTTGGATTGGATAAAAGTCTTATCTATATTTTTACCCATTTCTCCACCAAGTGCATCGATCTCCCTTACAAGATGGCCTTTGGATGATCCTCCTATATTGGGGTTACAGGGCATAAGTGCAATACTGTCCACACTAACGGTAAAAATAATTGTTTCAAGGCTGAGTCTTGCACATGCAAGTGCTGCTTCGCATCCTGCATGTCCTGCACCTATGATCACAACATCATAATCTTCTTTTAAAACATTTTTTTCAGGTAACACTTAACACCTCATCCGGCACTTCGTGCCATCTTCCCCTCAAGGGGAAGTCAAATAATAAATCTATATTTTCTCAAGGGAAAGGTAAGTATTAAACAATTGCTTTTCCTCAAGGAAGGCAAATTATTTACCAAGGCAGAATTTAGAAAAGATCTCGGTAGCAAGATCGTCTTCTATTTCTTCTCCGATTATCTTTCCCAAAGAAGAATATGCTGACATAAGATCTATAGAATAAAAATCTTCAGGCAGATCATTTTCTATGCTTTCTTTAACTTTAATAAGACTGTCCCTGCATTCCTCCAGGCACTGTCTGTGTCTGATATTTGTGATTACTACTTCATCCGATCCGTTACGGATTCCTTTAAAAAACATTCCGGAAATGATATTTTTCAGTTCTTCAAATCCTTCTCCGGTAACTGCGGAAAACTCTATCATCGGATATGATCCGGTATTGATACTTTCAATTAGTTTTCCGGCTTTGATCAGACCGTATTGTTTTATATTTTCCGAGGAATTCTTTTTCAGATCATCTATTTTATTTAAAAGGATTATTCCTTTTTTTCCCGAGAAGTTGTTAAACATATCTTCATATTCCCGGATATCATCCTGTGAAAAATCTTCTGTAATATCAATAACATAAATGATCAGATCTGCCTTATCGGCAGATTTCTTTGCTCTGTCGACACCAATCTGTTCAACTTTATTATCGGTTTCTCTTATCCCTGCTGTGTCTACAAGATTAAGACCTATTTCTCCGAGTTTTATATATTCTTCAAGAGTATCTCTTGTGGTACCTGCAATATCTGTGACAATTGCTCTGTCTTCTCCCAAAAGAAGGTTCATTACAGAAGATTTTCCTGCATTTGGTTTTCCGAGCAGAACTGTGGCTATCCCTTCTCGCAGAAATCTTCCGCTGTCATTTGATTCAATTAATCTCTCCGATTCTTTTATCCATGAATCCACCGATGATGATAATTTATCGTTATATCCGTCAAGTGAAATATGTTCGGGATCATCAAGTGCTGATTCTATAAAAGCAATGTTATAAAGTATTTCTTCTCGCAGTTTTTTGATCTTTTCCGATACTGATCCTGACAGCTGGCTTACAGAAGCCTTAAGAGCGGAATCACTTTTTGAAGATATCACATCCATTACAGCTTCCGCTTCTGCCAGGTCCATCCTTCCATTCAAAAAAGCTCTTTTTGAAAACTCTCCCGGTTCAGCTAATCTCGCACCGCACTTTAGCACTTCCGATAAAACTTTTTTTACAACAAAAACACCGCCGTGACAATTTATCTCGACGACATTTTCACCTGTAAAAGATCTTGGTGCAAGCATCACTGAAACCAGGCACTCATCAACAGCATTCTTTTTTATTATATTCCTGTCAATAGTATCTTCAAAACCGGCTTCGTAATCAGATTCAATATCTGCTTTTGCACTATCCGCATCGATAATGAATCCATAATGAATGGTATGAGTAGCTGCCTTATTAAGAATTCTCTTGCCCGAAGGATTTACAAATATTCGGTTAACCACTTTTACAGCATCTTCTCCGCTCACTCTGATAATTCCTATTCCTGACTCAGAGAGAGCGGTAGATATGGCTGCTATTGTTTCATAATCTGACATATATTTTTTTTCAGGCATTCGATGCCTTAATCATTTTTGAACATTAAATTACTCACCGTAAAGGATACGTGCATATTCGGAATCTTTATCAAGAATGATCGTCTTATTCTTTCCTGCAAGTGCTTCAAGGGAATCAAGTCCTCTTAAGAAACTGTAAAATTCAGCTTTTCCTTCATCATTATATGCATCGGAAAGAATCCTCATATATTCTGCTTCTCCTTCTGCAATAAGCTTTGCTGCATCTTTCTCAGCCTGCGCGGTAAGGATTGAAACCTGCTTATCAGTTTCGTTTCTTATTTTCTGTGCATCTGATTCACCCTTAGCCGCATATCCTGCAGCAATATTATTTCTCTCTGAGATCATTCTTTCATAAACAGCTTCCTTGTTGTCATCGGGAAGATCAAGAGCTTTGATCTCAGCTATTTCTATAATTATTCCATACTGTGAAATATCAGAGTTGGATGCTTTTGTTATAAGATCTGTAAGCATAGTTCCTCTTGCAGCAATGATATCATCCTGTGTCATAGATGAAATAGTGTTCTTTGTTGCATTGTAAACGGCTGCTTCTATTCTTTCTTCTGCTCTTCCCCTTATAGCACCAAGAGTCTGATAATACTTGGTAGGATCAACTACAGACCAGACTACATAGTTATCTGCGATCATAGACTTTTTATCGGAAGTTATAACATCCGAAACGGGAATATCATAAAGAATATCTCCGGTATAAACTTTTGTTACACTTTCAATAAAAGGGGTATGGAAATGCATTCCGGGATTTGACTGTATACCGGAAATCTTTCCAAGCCTGATTATAAGAGCCGATTGATTTACGCCTACGGTGTAAAAAGTGGAATTAAATCCTATGATACCGAGTATGATTACTCCTACTGCGATTAATATGCTAATTATTGTCTTTTTCATTTTCCGTATCCTCCCTGCTTAATCAGCATTTCCGCCTGTTGCAGGCTGGGTAATATCTTCTGCTTCGCTTAAAAAGCTGTCGAGAGGAAGCATTGTTTCTGTGTTTCCGTCTGTTATTATAACTTTAAGTCCGGGAAGGATCTGTTCCATCTTCTCATAGAAAAGACGTCTCTTAGTTATGAGAGGATACTTCTCATATTCAGCATATATTTCGTTAAATCTGGCTACCTGTCCTTCTGCCTCCGCAATTCTTGATTCTTTCTGAGCTTCCGCACTCTGAACTATTGCATCTGCATTAGCCTCAGCTTCGGGAATCTTTTGATTCTGATACTGATAAGCATTGTTCATTGCTGTATCGGCTCCCTGCTTTGCGGTTTCTACGGCTTTAAATGCTGCGATGATCTCAGCTGTGGGAGGTTCAGAATCCTGTATTGTAATATTTACAACTGTAAGTCCCACGTTTCTTTCATTCAGCTGATCGATCATAGCTTCTTTGACATCAGCCTGAATCTGACTCTTTCCCGTAGTCATTGCTTCATCTACGGTATAGTTTGAAACCACCGTCCTGATATTAGCCAGTGCAATATTTGAAAGTATGTTCTCAGGATGCTCTGAATTAAACAAATATGCTACCGGGTCAGATACCCTGTATTCAAGATAAAAATCAATGTTCAAAAGGTTAAAATCAGAAGTGATCATAATCCCGTTATCTGCATCGGTAATATTCTGTCCGGTCGGTGACACAACATAACCGATTCCCGTTCCATGCGTGGTCATGTCCACCATTGTTACATTCTGCCACGGAGCTTTAAGATAAAAGCCTGCTGTATTGACTTTAACTACTTTTCCAAACTGTGTAACCACAGCATTTCTTTGCTCGTTTACCGAATAAAAGCATCTGAAAAAAATGATCAAAAGGAAAATTCCTATTATTGAAAACAGAATTATTCCGAAAACCTTTTTGGCTTTTACACTCGGATCTTTGATTCTCTCATATTCTGCCATTATTATTTCCTCCCTGTAAAAATGGATATACTCGCTAATAGTCTAACATCACCTTTATTTTATATCAATAAATATTATATAAAAAAAAACGCATCGCCTTAAGCAATGCGCCTTTATAACAATTAATACTTATTTCTGGAAGAGCTGTTTCTTGCTTCATCCTTGAGACTTATCACTACCTTACGATTAGGTTCATCACCTTCACTGTGTGTAGTAACATACTTATCATCCTGAAGAGCTGAGTGGATGATTCTTCTCTCATAAGGATTCATGGGCTCAAGTGAGAATGAACGTCTTGTTTTCTTTACTTTGAATGCTACATTCTTGGCAAGATTTTCAAGAGTCTCCTTTCTCCTCTCACGGTAATTCTCCGTATCAACCTTAACCCTTATATATTCATCACGTCCCTTATTTACTACAAGAGATACCAGATACTGAAGAGAATCAAGTGTTGCTCCGCGCTTCCCTATAAGCACACCCATTTCATCTCCCTCAAGATTGATGTTAAGATCTCTGTTTTCCTCATCATAATCGGCACTTATAACCACTTCCATATTCATTGCCGAAAAAACTTCGTTCAGAAATGCTTTTGCTGTATCGATCACAGTATCTTCTTTAACCGCTGCCTTAATGACAGCCATCTTGGATCCGATTCCAAGAAATCCCGAAGAACCTTCTTCCACTACTTCATATGTAAGCTTATCGCTTGTTACACCAAGAGCCTGGCATGCTTCTGTGATGGCATCGCTCAGGGTTTTGGATGAAAACTCTTTATATTCCATCTTATATATCCTCTCCTGTTTACTTGTTGTTTTTCTCGTTAAAATTCTTCACGGCATTTGCTTTAGCCATCATTCCGCCGCCGGATGATGATGTTGTGGGCGAATCTTTTGTAGATACGCTTCCGGCCTTCTTTGCAATATCACTTCTTCTCTTTTCGTACTGGCTACGATTATCTGTTGTACTTGAAGAACTGCTTGAAGAAGAATTAGCGGTGGAACTGATCTTTTTGGTGTTCATATTTGCATATGCCGCAAATTTTTCCTGCTGTGCTTTACGTTTAGCGATCTTCTTTTCATTCTTAACACTGTTCTTGGCAATAAGCTTCTCGAAGTCCATCTTATCGATTTTCTTATTCATGATGACCATGATCACGCCTCTTACAACAGCGCTGGCAATCCAGTAAAGTCCCATACCTGCGGGAAGAGTGAAGCAGAACCAGATGGACATGAGAGGCATAAAGTAGTTCATCATCTTCATCGATGATGCCATAGTTCCGCTCTGCTCGTTAGGATCATTCTGAGGCTGAGGAGAAAGCTTTACATTAAGCCACTGTGTTGCACCTGCAAGAAGAGGAATAAGGATTGCTCCTATTCCGAGAAGGATCGCTCCTGAAGCAAATGCGTTTCTCATCGTATACCAGGGAGTATCGCCGATATTTAATCCGAGGAAATTATTGTAACGATGAAGAAGACTTAAAGTTTGGTCTATCTGTCCCGAAAGATTTGAAAAACCTGCTTTTAAAGTTTCAAAATCCGATGTGGAAGCTCTGTTAAGACAGTCAACAATAGTATTTTCAAGAGTAAACTTTACTCCGTCGATCTTATCGAACTGCTTTGCAAACATAGCTGAATTCTTAAAGCTTCTTACAAGCTCAACTGCTTTAGAATCTGCAGCAATGCTTCCTACAAGGGGATCAAATGCTTCTCTTATCTTATGTACATAACCGGGCATCTGATAGATAACTCTGTACAATGCAAAGAGAATGGGCATCTGGATCAACAAAAAGAGACAGCTTCCGGTAGGAGAAATACCATACTTACCGTAAACGGCCTGTATCTCATTGTTCATTGACATCTGCGAATCCTGATCTTTTTTGCCTTCATACTTCTTTCTGATGACATTGATCTCAGGATTTACTTTTTGAGAAAGTTTGGAAAACTTTTGCTGCTTATATGTAAGAGGAAGCATGCAAAGGTTTACGACAATTGTAAAGATGATAATGGCAAGACCGATGTTAGGTATTCCGATCTTATCAAGTAACCAGAAAATACCCTCCATAATCTTACCAAGCACCCATACAATATACTTAAATATGGGTGTCTGATTCTGACTAAGAATTATACCGAAGTTCATTTAACCTCCATTTGCAGGAATCTTCCATGTCCTTTTATTTTCTTATCCGGTACGGGATCATACCCTCCGTGAGAAAAAGGATTACAACGCAAAATTCTCCATACAGCAAGACCTGATCCTTTTATAGCTCCGTGAACTCTTACAGCTTCTTCAGCATAAGCGGAACAACTGGGTATATAAGGACATTTAAAGCCTTTATACGGAGAAATGCCTTTCTGATATAGTTTTATTCCTGCCAACAATATATTCTTTAACATAAGCATTCCTTAAAATGCCATACAAACGCGAAATCAGATCTGATTTTGTTCTTTCCTTATTATATTCAGATGATTTCCGAGAAATAACAGTGCTCTCTCCACCTCTTGGTAACCTACGGTGGCAGCACCCGGCCGCGCTATGACTACAATGTCTAAACCACTATTAAACATTTTTTCGTGTAGTCTGTAATTTTCTCGCACCAGCCTCTTAACGCGGTGTCTTACGACGCTGTTGCCTACTTTTTTACTCACACTGATCCCGATACGGTTTCCTTCCGTGCCATTCTTTAATGCATACATAACAAAAAGCTTGTTTCCATAGGATTTTCCGTTACTGTATACGGTCTGAAACTGTGCATTCTTTCTCAGTGATTCGGTAAAGATCATAAATAATAACCCTGATAAACTAATAGGTCACATCTCTGTGACCTACTGACGATTAAGCGGATAATTTCTTTCTTCCCTTTGCACGTCTTGCTGCAAGAACTTTTCTACCACCGGCAGTTGACATTCTTGCTCTGAATCCATGAACCCTAGCGTGCTGACGCTTTTTAGGCTGAAAAGTCATTTTCATAATATATATACCTCCTTATCTAAAGATAAAATCCTATGAAAAAATAAGAACAGCAAGAATGATTCTAAAGGAAAATAGCCTTTGTGTCAAGCAAAAATGCCGTAAAATCAGCATTTTTATGTTATAAAAAAAATATAAATAAAACTTTTCCACCATCTTATACACAACATGGGGATATTTATAAAGTTATCCACAAGTAATTAACAAATTGTGGATAAGATTATGTAAATCATGATTATTTGGGGTAATCAGCATCCAAAAAATAAAAAAATACTAAATATTGAAATCAAATATGAGCATAACTTATACACGCAATCCCAAATTTTATCCACAGATAGGATCAATAAACAATATTATTCAACACTTATTCACATCTGTGGATAAAGTTTTATACACAGCAGTTGATAAGTATTCTTTGAATTTTGAGGATTAATATATTAGAATTACATTATCATTTGTGATTAAGAGGGAAAAAATGGACTTTATAGCATCAAATTGGAACAAAATCTGTGAAAATCTTAAAAAAGAGTATGATCTTACTGATATAGCCTTCAATACCTGGATCAAACCTCTTGAATATCTGGAATCTAAAGATAATACAGTATATATTCTTATCCAATCGGACCAGGCAGCACAATTTGACTATATTAATAAGAAATATTCGAGTTGCTTTAAAGTAACTATCAATGAAATAACCGGGCAAAATTACGAAATAGAGTTTATTTCACAGAATGACATAAACAATAAGATACTTATGGAAGTATCAAATAATAATACCATTGCCAATAAAGAAATCAGTTCAGCAAATCTTAATCCTAAATATAAATTTGAAGATTTTGTCGTAGGAAGTAACAATAAGCTGGCTTTTTCTGCATGTCTTGCAGTGGCCGATGCTCCCGGAGAAGTATACAATCCTTTATATATTTACGGTGATCCCGGGCTTGGCAAAACCCACCTTATGCATTCAATAGGACATATGATCCTTGAAAAAAACCCTTCAAAAAAAGTAATTTACGTAACAAGTGAAGAATTTACCAACGAAGTTATCGAATCCATCAGAAGCGGTGATGCTCTGGTAATGTCAAAGCTTCGTGATAAATATAGGACCGTAGATGTCCTGATGGTAGATGATATACAGTTTATAATAGGAAAAGATGCAACTCAGGAAGAGTTCTTCCATACTTTTAATGCTTTACATGAAGCACATAAGCAGATAGTTATTTCATCAGATAAGCCACCGAGAGAAATACAGAACCTTGAAGAAAGATTCATGACAAGATTCCTTTGGGGACTTACCGTTGATATAAAGAATCCCGATTATGAAACAAGAATGGCTATTCTTCGTAAAAATGCCGAAAAGCTTGAAATAGTCATTAATGATGACATTATTCAATATATTGCCACAAATATAGTTTCAAATATCAGAGAACTTGAAGGTGCTCTCAATAAAGTAGCTGCTTATGCCAAGCTCAACAATATGAGCGATCCGACTCTGGAAATAGCTCAGGAAGCACTTAAAGATATTATTAATCCAAAAAAATCTGTTATTACCTATAAAGATATAATAGAGAAAGTGGCTGAAGTATATGATGTTACTCCGGCAGATATAACATCACAAAAAAGAAATGCCGAATATGTTTATCCCAGGCATATAGTAATGTATATGTGCTTTGAATATCTTTCAATGTCTTACAGCAGTATTGCAAAAATGCTTGATAAGAAAGATCACACATCTATCATACACGGAGTTAAGAAAATAAAGAATGAACTTGAATCAGATGAAGATCTTAACAGTAAGATAGAATTGATAAAGAAGAAGCTGTCCATTTAATATTATTGATTAACTTTTATCAATAAATAATGGATATCTATGGGTATAATTTAAGTATAAATATTTAATAACGCGTGGATTGATGCTTATAAGCCCCTTTAAGGGCATTTTACCGTTTTAAGGTATAGTGGATTGTTGACCACTTATTCTTTAAAAATTTAAGCCAAATTCACGCGTTTTTCATTTTCTTTTTTCCAGAAAAATAGTATAATATAAAAGGTTTTTCGCAGTACTGACATCCCTTAATACTAATTATATTAATATAATAATTATTTAATTAGCCAATTTGGGTGTTTGTTTTGCTGTGGATTCATTTTTTGGATATTGATAAGGAGCTTACTCATGAAATTCGTATGCAGTAAATCAGATCTTCTTAATGGAGTCAATATTGTTTCAAAAGCTGTTCCAAATAAGAGTACGATGTCTGTTCTTGAATGTATTCTTATAAATACTACAGGGGATGTTATTTCTCTTACAGGTAATGACACAGAGCTTGGAATAGAAACAATAATAGACGGACAGATAATAGAAAGAGGAATTGTTGCTCTGGAAGCAAAGGGATTTTCCGATTTTATAAGAAAGCTTCCCGACAGTGATATAACAATTGAAGTGGATCATAATTACAAAACTTATATCACCTGCGGAAAAATAGAAACAACTCTTATAGGAAAATCAGGTGATGAATATACATATCTTCCCGATATAGAAAAGAATAATTCTATTATTCTCAGCCAGATGAATTTCAGGGATATTGTTAAGCAGACTATTTTTTCGGTAGCTGATAATACTGATTCTTCTTCAGGACAGCAGACCATAAAAGGAGAGCTTTTTGAAGTATTTGGTGATTCGATGAGATTGTCTTCTCTTGATGGCCACAGAATATCTATCAGAAGATTGCAACTTCGTGATGTATATGATGCCGAAAAAGTTATAGTTCCGGGCAAGAGTCTTAATGAAATAAGTAAAATAGTTACCGGAGGAGCTGAAGATGATATAGAGATATCATTCAGTTCCAATCATATAATGTTTGAATTTGGAAAAACAAAAGTAGTATCCAGGCTTATTGAGGGAGAATTCTTTGATATAGATAAAATGAGTTCTTCCAATTATGATACAAAAGTTACCGTTAATAAAAAAGATCTTATGAACTGCATAGACAGGGCTACCCTTTTTATTAAGGAAGGTGATAAAAAACCTATCATAATGAATATTCAGGATAGTACTCTTATCGTAAGCATCAATTCCATCATAGGAAGTATGAATGAGGAATTAGATATTGAAAACAGCGGCAAAGAGCTTGTTATTGCCTTTAATCCTAAGTTTTTGCTTGATGCATTAAGAGTTATAGATGATGAATATGTTGATCTATATATGATCAATGCTAAGGCGCCCTGCTTCATAAAGAATGAAACAGAAAGCTATATTTATGTAGTTCTTCCCGTTAATTTCAATGCGGTATAAAAGATGGAAACAGTTACTATAAAAGATGATTTTATAAAATTAGGGCAGGCTCTGAAGCTTGCCGGTGCGGTTATGTCCGGAGTGGATGCTAAATTTGTGATTCAGGAAGGACTTGTAAAAGTTAACGGATCCGTTGAATTACAACGAGGCAAGAAATTATACGACGGGGATTCTTTTGAGTACGACGGAAAGAGCTTTACTGTAAAGACGGTGAATTAATGATCATAAATAGAATAGAGCTTACAGATTATAGAAATTATGAAAGACTGGAGCTCGATTTTGATAAAGGAACAAATATCCTTTTCGGTGATAATGCTCAGGGAAAAACAAATATTCTTGAGGCAATATATGTAGCTTCGACCACAAAATCACATCGTGGATGTAAAGACAGTGAAATAATAAGATTCGGGTGTGAAGAGGCACATATAAGAACATATCTTGAAAAGAAAGATGAAAAGACCAGAGTAGATATGCATCTTAGGAGTTCACGCTCAAAAGGAATTGCTATCGATGGTCAAAAAATAAAAAAAGCCGCCGATCTTATGGGGCTTTGCAATGTAGTATTTTTTTCTCCGGAAGATCTGAACATCATAAAAAACGGACCTTCGTACAGAAGAAGATTTATCGATATGGAGCTTTGTCAGCTTGACAGCTTTTATCTATACAATCTCAATAATTACAATAAAATAGTAAATCAGAGAAATCAGCTTCTTAAAGATCTGTATTTTAATCCTCAATTAAAGGAGACTATTCCTATTTGGGATGAGCAGCTAATAAGCTACGGAAACAAGATAATTGAGAGGCGGAGGCAGTTTGTCTGTCAACTCAACGACATCATATATGAAATACATAAAAAACTATCCGGCGGAATAGAAGAAATAAAGATAATCTATGAGCCTGATACAGACGAAGAAAGCTATGCCGATAAGCTGAAGAAAAATCATGACAGAGATATCAAATCAAAAATGACTTCGGTTGGTCCTCACAGAGATGATTTTTCATTTGAAACCGGAGATATCGATATAAGAAAATACGGATCTCAGGGACAACAAAGAACAGCAGCACTTTCCCTTAAGCTTTCGGAAATAGAAATAGTAAAAAGTATTACTAAAGATACTCCGATCCTTTTGTTGGATGATGTATTGTCGGAGTTGGACAGTAAAAGACAGAGATTTCTGCTTGACAGTATAGGAAATATACAGACCATCATTTCCTGTACGGGACTGGAAGAATTTGTAAATGACAGATTTACTTTAAACAGAGTATTTGAAGTAAATAAAGGAACTGTAACGTTAAAGAACAGTAATATAAGTGATTCCGATACGGATGATAAACCGGAATTACCTGCTGACGAGGTGTAAAATGAGCGAAGAAAATCTTAGCAATACTTCAGTGGAAAATGAATATGGCGCAGACCAGATACAGATCCTTGAAGGTCTTGAAGCCGTAAGAAAACGTCCCGGAATGTATATCGGAACCACTGCAAGCAGAGGACTTCATCATCTTGTATATGAGATTGTCGATAATTCCGTTGATGAAGCGCTTGCGGGATATTGTGATACCATAATCGTTACCCTTAACAATGACAATTCCGTTACAGTAATAGATAACGGGAGAGGTATTCCTGTGGGAATAAACCATAAGGCAGGCATCCCCGCAGTTGAGGTAGTATTTACCATTCTCCACGCGGGAGGAAAATTCGGCGGAGGCGGTTATAAGGTTTCCGGAGGTCTTCACGGAGTAGGAGCATCTGTTGTAAATGCTCTTTCCGAATGGCTTGAAGTACAGATCAAAAGTGAAGGAAAGATTTATCAGCAACGCTACGAAAGAGGAAAGAAGAGTTACGACCTCAAAGAAATAGGAACCTGTGATGCAAATGAATCAGGGACCAAAGTAACATTTCTTCCCGATAAAGAGATATTTACCGAGACGACAGTATTCGATTTTGACATCCTTAAAGTAAGACTTCGCGAAATGGCGTTTCTCACCAAGGGACTTAAAATAGTGCTTAAAGATGAACGTGATGATGAACATTCAAAGTCTGTTATTACGGACAGCATGATAGAAGAAGCCAAAGAGGCTGCTCTCGGAAAAGATCTGGAGGAAACCCAGATAGCGGATCTTATCGGAAGAGCCGAAGCGGATGTGGAAGAACAGAAGAAAGAAGGAGTTTACGAATCATCCGACAGCTCTGAAGAAAAGGAAAAATCCGATACAGAAGTAAAAGAAGAAGAAAAGAAAAAGAAGAAATACCGTGAGTTCCTCTACGAAGGAGGAATAAAGGAATACGTTACATATCTCAACAGAAGCAAAACTGCACTTTATGATGATGTTCTTTACTTTGAAGGAGAGAAAAACGGAGTATACGTTGAGGCGGCTTTTCAGCACAATGATTCCTTTAATGAAAGCGTATTTTCTTTTGTAAACAATATTAATACTCCCGAAGGAGGTACTCATCTTCAGGGATTCAGAAATGCGCTTACCAAGACTTTTAACGATTACGCAAGAAACAATAAGATCCTAAAGGATAACGAACCCAATCTTTCCGGTGATGATATAAGAGAGGGTCTTACAGCTATAATCAGTGTAAAGATAGAGGATCCTCAATTTGAAGGACAGACCAAGCAGAAGCTCGGAAACAGCGAAGCAAGAGGTGCGGTAGACAACATCGTTACCGAAAAGCTCACTATTTTCCTTGAGCAGAATCCTTCAATCGCAAAGGCAATCTGTGAAAAGTCGGTACTTGCCCAGCGTGCAAGAGAAGCAGCAAGAAAAGCAAGAGATCTGACCAGACGTAAAACTGTTCTTGATGGTATGGGACTTCCCGGAAAGCTGGCAGACTGCTCCGATAAGAATCCCGAGAATTGCGAGATTTACATAGTTGAGGGAGACTCCGCGGGCGGAAGCGCCAAAACTGCAAGATCCAGAGCTACGCAGGCTATCCTGCCTTTAAGAGGTAAAATCCTTAATGTAGAAAAGGCAAGGCTTGACCATATATACGGAAATGCCGAGATACGTGCGATGATCACTGCTTTCGGTACCGGAATTAACGAGGACTTTGACATTACCAAACTTCGTTACAACAAGATCATTCTCATGACCGATGCCGATGTTGACGGAGCTCATATAAGTACTTTGCTGCTTACGTTTATTTACAGATTTATGCCCGAGCTTATAAAACAGGGACATGTATTTTTGGCAAAGCCCCCTCTTTATAAGCTTGAGAAAAACAAAAAAGTCTGGTATGCGTACAGCGATGAAGAGCTGGATAGTATTTTAAACGAAGTGGGCCGCGATCAGACCAATAAGATCCAGCGTTATAAAGGTCTTGGAGAGATGGATGCCGAGCAGCTCTGGGAGACAACTATGGATCCCGAAAGAAGGATTCTTCTTCGCGTAAATTACGATGAAGAGATGCGCTCCGAGCTTGATGTTACATTTACTACACTAATGGGTGATAAGGTTGAGCCCCGCCGTGAATTCATCGAAGAAAACGCACAGTTTGTTAAGAACCTGGATATCTAGGGGATCGATAAATAACAAAATTAAATACTCGTATTTGAATTTTGTTTTTTATCAGTATCTATAAAAGAGGAAATAAAATGGATGACACAATTTTCGACAAGATACAGGAAGTCGATCTAAAAGAAAGAATGGAAACCTTTTACATCGATTACGCCATGAGTGTTATAGCCTCACGTGCGCTTCCTGATGTAAGAGACGGCCTTAAGCCGGTTCAAAGGCGCGTCCTTTATTCCATGGTAGAACTGAATAACGGACCTGACAAGCCTCACCGTAAAAGTGCACGTATCGTCGGTGATACAATGGGTAAATATCACCCCCATGGCGACAGTTCCATTTATGGTGCGTTGGTTAATATGGCTCAGGACTGGTCTATGAGATATCCTCTTGTGGACGGTCACGGAAACTTCGGATCCATGGACGGTGATGGAGCTGCGGCAATGAGGTACACCGAGGCAAGGCTTTCCAAGATCAGTATGGAACTCCTTGCAGATATCAACAAGGATACTGTAGACTTTGTTGACAACTTCGACGGTACCGAGTCGGAACCCACTGTTCTCCCCAGCCGTTATCCCAATCTTCTGGTCAACGGTACCACGGGTATTGCGGTAGGTATGGCAACAAATATTCCTCCTCACAACCTTGGAGAGACTATCGATGCTGTTGTAAAGATCATTGACAATACAGTTAATGAAAACAGAGAAACAACCATCGAGGAAATAATGGATATCGTAAAAGGTCCTGATTTTCCTACGGGAGGAACTATCCTGGGGCGCCGCGGCATAGAGGAAGCATACAGAACAGGCCGCGGAAAGATCAGAGTACGCGCCGTTACGGAAATTGAAACTCTTCCCAGCGGGAAAACCCAGATAGTGGCAACAGAGCTCCCTTACATG
Organism: uncultured Lachnospiraceae bacterium; assembly: GCA_947164865.1. Lineage (GTDB taxonomy): Bacteria > Bacillota > Clostridia > Lachnospirales > Lachnospiraceae > AC2028. The sequence continues at coordinate 14,445 of CAMUYA010000002.1, read as the reverse complement.
GTTAATAAAGCTAATCTTCAGCAGAAGATTGCAGAGCTTGTCAAACTTAAAAAGATTGACGGGATCACAGCTATCCGTGATGAGTCAAACCGTGAAGGTGTAAGGCTTGTAATAGAAGTAAGACGCGATGCCAACGCTAATGTTATCCTAAATCAGCTCTATAAGCATACTCAGATGCAGGATACTTTCGGTGTTATAATGCTTGCGCTTGATAAGAACCAGCCCAAGGTTATGAACATCCGTCAGATGCTCACATGCTATCTTGATCATCAGAAAGATGTAGTTACAAGAAGAACCAAATATGATCTTAACAAGGCTGAAGAAAGAGATCATATTTTACAGGGACTGCTCAAAGCTCTTGATTTTATCGATGAAGTGATCAGTATCATCCGCAGCAGCTCTAACACTCAGGAAGCAAAGGAAAGACTCATCGAAAGATTCGGTATCGATGATGTTCAGGCTCAGGCTATTGTCGATATGAGACTTCGTGCTCTTACCGGATTGGAAAGAGAAAAGCTTCTTGATGAGCATAACGAGCTTGTTGCAAAAATATCCGAACTCAAGGCAATTCTTGCGGATGAGAAGCTTCTTCTCGGTGTGATCCGTGAAGAGATAAAGGCAATCGGCGACAAGTACCGTGATGAGAGAAGGACAAAAATAGGATTTGACGAGCTGGAGATTCTTGATGAGGATCTTATCCCTCGTGAGAATACCGTTATTGCCATGACAAGGCTCGGGTACATCAAGAGAATGTCTCCCGACAATTTCAAGGCGCAGCATAGAGGCGGCAAGGGAATCAAGGGAATGCAGACCATCGAGGATGATTATATCGAAGATCTGCTGATGACCACGACACATCATTACCTTAATTTCTTCACAAGCTACGGCCGTGTGTACAGATTAAAGGCATACGAGATTCCCGAAGGAAGCCGTACTTCAAGAGGTGTGGCGATAGTAAACCTCCTTCAGCTGGGACCGGATGAAAAGATAACCGCTATCATTCCTGTTTCAAAATATGATGATCAGAGAAACTTCTTTATGGTCACAAAGAACGGAACAGTTAAGAAGACGCTCCTTTCCGATTTTGCAAATGTCAGAAAGAACGGACTGATAGCGATTAATCTTGTTGATGGTGATAAGCTTATAGAAGTTAAATGTACCAATGCGGAAAGTGAGATATTCCTCGTAACAAAGCAGGGTATGTGCATACGTTTCCACGAGACGGATGTAAGACGTACCGGAAGAAGTTCTATCGGCGTTATAGGAATGAATCTCAATCCCGGAGACGAGATAATAGGAATGCAGCTTGCAAGTCAGGGAACAGAGCTTTTGTTCATATCAGAGAGAGGCTATGGAAAGCGCACTCTTATGAATGAATTCACAGCGCAGAAACGCGGCGGCAAGGGCGTAAAATGCTATAAGATCGTCGAAAAGACAGGCGATGTTATGGGTGTAAAGGCAATTGACGGTTCCGAGGAGATCATTATGATGACCACCGAAGGCATTATGATCAGGATCGAAGTATCGGATATCAACACCCTCAGCAGGATCACATCAGGTGTCAAACTGATGAACCTTCCTAACGGAGTAAAGATTGCCCAGGCAGCCAAGGTAAGAGACAGGCTTTCCAACGGAGAAAAGGATTTTGACAGCGTTGAAGAGGCAGAAGCGGAGGTAGATGCCGAAGAGACAGAATTCGCCGGAAATGCTGACCTTGACGAAGAGGACGATGAGGAGGCCAAAAAGTTCCACGGAGAAGACGAAGAGAATTCATCTGAAGATGATGAATAGTCTTTGACTTAATATAATATTAGTAGTACAATGTGTGGCGACAGGACAGAAAGGTCCTGTCGTTACTTTATTTTTTGAATGAAAATCTGTCTTTTGGATAAAGAGGTGAGACAAAATGCAGTCTTATGAAATATTGAAAGATCTTGCGATAATAATCGTTTTTGCCAAAGCATTCGGACTATTGGCCCGTAAGCTTAAAGCCCCTCAGGTAGTGGGCGAGATCATAGCGGGACTCCTTATAGGTCCAAGCCTTCTGGGAATTGTTCAGCTTAATGATTTCATTTCGCAGATGGCAGAGATAGGCGTTATTCTTCTTATGTTCTCCGCCGGACTTGAGACAAACCTGAAGGATCTTATGAAGACAGGTCCTAAAGCACTTGCCATAGCCTGTTCAGGAGTATTCGTTCCTCTGGTTGGAGGTACTCTTCTGTATTTTGCTTTTTACGGGGTTGCAGGTTGGGGAACAGAAAAATTCTTTACTGCTGTATTTATCGGAGTGATAATGACAGCAACCAGTGTGAGCATTACGGTGCAGTCTCTTAAGGAGATGGGAAAGCTTCAGGGAGAGATAGGAACCACGATCCTGAGCGCTGCTATAATCGATGATGTTATAGGAATCATAGTGCTGACATTTGTTATAGGATTTAAGAATCCCGATTCCAACCCGGGAAGGGTGGTTATTTCAACAGTATTATTCTTCGCTCTGTCGATAGGTGTGGGATTCGGTATATATAAGCTGTTTAAACTGCTTGATTTCAAATATCCTCACACACAGCGTATTCCTATTCTCGGTCTGGCTATATGCTTCATATTTGCTTTCTGTGCGGAAAAGTTTTTCGGTATCGCAGACATCACAGGAGCGTATGTAGCAGGGATCATACTTTGCTCCATAAAGGACCACGATTATATAGACAGTAAAGTTGAGATCAATTCCTACATGCTTTTCGGTCCGGTATTTTTTGCAAGTATCGGATTAAAAACAGACATAAGCCACGTAAATGCACAGATCATTTTCTTTAGTATAGGATTTGTTATAGTTGCACTTATATGTAAGATAATAGGCTGTGGGCTTATGGCCAAGGTACTTCGGCACAGCTGGTCGGATTCACTTAAGGTGGGAGTGGGAATGATGACAAGAGGAGAGGTTGCTCTTATAGTGGCTCAGAAAGGCCTTGCTGTAGGAATGATAGATTCGGTATACTTTACTGCCGTGATCCTGCTTATAATAGTATCAAGTATCAGCACTCCTATTCTTCTGAAGCTTTTGTATTCACAGGATGATAAGAAAGCTGTAAGAGCATAAAAGAGGCAGAAATAAGACTGTAACGGGATCAATACAAAGATTAATCCCTATAAAGCATAAGAGGATGAGCTTTAAATCTCATCCTCTTCTATTATCGGAAGTGAGAAGATAAATTCACTTCCTTCTCCTTCTGTGCTTATTACATTTATATTTTCGTTGTGGGCATTTATGATCTCTTTTACTATGGATAAGCCAAGACCTGTGCCGCGTTTATCTTTTCCTCTGGAGGAATCGGATTTGTAAAACCTGTTCCATATAAGTCCCAGATCATCTTTGGGGATACCGATACCGGAATCCTTAACAGAAATAAAGAGCTTATTCTTTCTGAGAGTCGTTTCTATTTTTATCTCTGACTCCGGACTGCTGAATTTGATCGCATTATCAACAAGATTATAAAGAACCTGTTTTATACGTTCCGAGTCTGCCCGGACTATCATCTCTTCTCCCGTAAGAGAAAGAGCGATCGAAAGGTTTTTGCTTCTGCATGATCCTTCAAAGGAAGCAGCCAGATCGCGGATAACCTGATTGATATCGAAGTTGGAAAGATCCAGCATCATGCCGCTTGTATTAAGATTGTTGAGAGTGAGCAGACTGTTGGTGAGTTTTGTAAGCCTGTCAGTCTCGTTTAGAACAGTATTAAGATATTTTTCGTGCATCTCGGGAGGAATGGTTCCGTCTATCATTGCTTCAAGAAATCCCCTTATTGAAGTGAGGGGGGATCTGAAATCGTGAGAGACATTCGCCACAAATTTTTTCTGATCATCTTCCTGCCCGGCGATGGTTCCCGCCATATAGTTGAGGCTGGCGGCGAGATATCCCATCTCATCCCTGCTGTCGGTCTGTATCTCATAATGATAATTTCCCTGAGCGTACTGTTCTGCACCGAAAGTGATCTTTCTGAGGGGCCGGTAGACAAGCTGGTTAAAGAACAACAGGATAATAAACGAAAGCACAAATAGTATCGCCAGAGTGATATAACAGATGTTGAGGATCGTATTGGCAGTGGAATTTATGTCGTAGATGGGAGTGTGTATCGTTACATATCCTTTGATCATATAGTTCGATGTAATGGGAGCCATAACAGTGAGTACGTCCGAATCATAAGTTCCGAAGAAATCATCCACTATATAATATGAACCGCTTATAACGATAGGGTTGAAATCGTCTATGTAGACCGCTTCATCCAGATTAAGCGGCATTGTTGTGTCAAGAACCACACGTCCTGAAGGGTTGATCACACGGATATCCGATTTCATGTATACGGAAAGAGCATCGATCTGAAGCTTGACCGTTTCGAGGGAAGTGTTGCTCGAATAGAGACCGCTCGCATAGGTGTTGGCTATAAGAGTCGCCTCGGAATAAAGAGTGTCGGCTTTATCTTTTAATAGTGTATTATTTGTCATGGGAGGGACAAATATGGTTACGGTGATGAAACCGAAAACACCGAATATCAGATAAGCCAATATAAATTTCAGATAGAGAGTCTTTTTCATTTGCGTGCAGGTTATTTACAGCATAGTTTCAAATTTATATCCCTTGCCCCAGATGGTAGTGATCTTCCACTTTTCATGATCACTGATCTTTTCGCGGAGCCTTTTGATATGAACATCCACGGTACGGGTATCACCGATGTAATCATAGCTCCAGATGCTGTCCAGCAGCTGCTCACGGGTATATACGCGGTTGGGATTTGAAGCCAGATGATACAAAAGCTCCAGTTCCTTGGGGGGCATTTCGATATTTTTACCCATATAGGTAACGGAATAATTGGTCTTGTTTACGATAAGATCGGGATACGAAACACATTCTTCGTCGGGATGCGTAGCGGGAGCAGTTTCGGGAGTGCGGTATCTGCGGAGCACGGCTTTTACTCTGGCCACCATTTCCTTTGATTCAAAAGGTTTTTCGATATAATCATCCGCACCGAGCTCCAGTCCCAGCACCTTGTCAAACACCTCTCCCTTAGCGGAGAGCATTATGATGGGAATGGAAGATTTAGCTCTTACTTCACGGCATACCTGATATCCGTCCATTCCGGGAAGCATGATGTCGAGAAGGATCAGATCGGGATTAAATGTGGAAATCTTGGCAAGTGCTGCTTCTCCGTCATTTACGATCTCGGTATCAAAGCATTCCTTCATAAGATAAAGAGAGATAAGTTCCGCTATGTTGTTGTCATCATCGACGATCAGTATTTTTTGTTTGATTGCCATTATGCACCTCTATTTAAACTTTACTATGGTTACGCCTGCGTCGCCTTCACCGTATTCACCCAGGCGATACTCCGATACGATCTTCTGTTTGCGAAGATAATTATGTACAGCCGTACGCAGAGCTCCGGTTCCTTTTCCGTGAACCACTCTGACGGAAGGAATATGCGCAATATACGCATCATCAAGGTATTTCTCAAGCTCCGCGAGAGCTTCGTCAACAGTTCTGCCAAGGAGATTGATTTCCGATGAGATGTTCATCGCCTTTTGCATCTTGATGTTTCCGCCGCTTCCAACGCCCTTAAGAGTCGGGGTCTTGATTTCCTCTTCCTGCGAATACGCAAGGTCATTTACATTTGTCTGAGTGCGGATGATACCACACATTACAAACAGATTTCCCTTAGAATCCGGAAGAGAGGAAACAGTTCCCTTAAGGTTCATCGATATGATCCTGACGCTGTCGCCCTTCTTAAGCTTTGCGGGATCTACGAGCCCTTTCTTGTCGGCCTTTGAAGGCTTTTCCGCATTCATCCCGAGCTTGGAGTTTTTATCGTTGATCTTGTTTCTGACCTTTGAACGGCCATCTTCAAGAGCTTTGATGTCACCGGACTTTGAGGCTTTGTTAATGTCCCTTATGGTTTCATCGGCAAAGTCTTTTGCCTCCTGAAGAATATCTCTCGCCTGCTCGTTTGCCTCACGCAGGATACGGTCTTTGGCTTTGTCGAGCTTTTCGTTTTTGGCGTGAAGCTGTTCCTGTAGAGTACGGATCTTTTCTTTATATTCCGCGATCTCTTTGCGCTCGTTTTCTATGGTGATACGGTTCTGCTCAAGATCGGAGATCACATCCTCAAAGCTTTCGTTTTCACTGCTTATCTGTTCCCGGGCTCTGTCAATTATATAATCCGGAAGCCCAAGCTTCTGAGATATCGCAAATGCATTGCTCTTTCCGGGAATTCCTATAAGGAGCCTGTATGTTGGACGAAGTGATTCTACATCAAATTCGCAGCATGCATTCTCAACACCTTCTGTTGAAAGAGCAAAAAGCTTGATCTCGCTGTAGTGAGTGGTGGCCATTGTACGGATGCCCTGTTCGTGAAGAAAGCTGAGTATCGCTATGGCAAGTGCGGCTCCCTCCGTAGGATCTGTACCCGCTCCCAGCTCATCAAAAAGGCACAGGCTGTGGCGGTCAGCTTTTTTAAGTATCTCAACGATATTTACCATATGCGATGAGAATGTAGAGAGAGACTGTTCGATGCTCTGCTCATCTCCTATGTCCGCAAAAACATCATTAAAAACACATAATTCGGAACGCTCCGAACATGGAACGTGTAGTCCGGCCTGTCCCATAAGAGAAAGCAGACCGACTGTCTTTAATGATACGGTTTTACCTCCGGTATTGGGTCCGGTCACTACCAGAAGATCAAAGTCACGCCCGAGATTAACGTCTATGGGAACCACTTTTTTCTTATCAAGCAAAGGATGACGGGCCTTTTTTATCACGAGATAATGCTTGCGGTTATACTGCGGTCTGCTCGCATTCATATCCAGGGCGAGCCGTCCTTTAGCAAACACGAAATCGAGTTTTGTGAGTATTTTCTGATTCTCCGCTATTTCTTCGGCATGCTCGGCGCAGCTGTAGCTGAGCTCGGCGAGTATCTTTTCTATCTCTTTCTGCTCATCGAGAGTAAGCTCACGGATTTTGTTGTTGAGAGAAACTATTGCCTGTGGCTCGATGAAGAAGGTGGACCCGGTGGAGGATTGATCATGGATCATGCCCGGAACCTGTGATTTGTATTCCGACTTAACAGGAATACAATACCTGTTATCGCGCATGGTTATGACCGCATCCTGCAGGTAGCTTCTGAGTGATCCGGTAACCATTGAATTGAGCTGGTTGTGGATCTTTTCCCCGGTCTGTGCGATCTGTCTGCGGATAGATTTAAGCGTCGGACTGGCATCATCGGCAAATTCATCCTCGGAGAGAATGCATCTGTTTATCTCATCCGCAAGCCTGGTGAGAGGGTGAAGAGATTGAAAATACTCATCAAGGGAATCGGATGGAACGTCTTCATTTTCCTTTTCTCCGTAGCTCTTTATTCGTGCAGTGTTGGTCAGCTGCGCCGCGATATGCAACAGCTCAGCGGCAGATAATGTACTCCCGACTTCAAGGGATTTAACCGCATACCGCAGGTCGTAGTTATTTCCAAAGGAAGTGCTTCCCTTTTTAAACAGCCTTGATACGGCATCCGCGGTTTCCTGCTGACCCTGTTGGATTTCCGAAAGATCTATGGAGGGAAGCAGATCATGGCACAACTCTCTTCCCAGCTCCGAGTCGGCATGCTCCTCCAGAAGAGCGATTATTTTATTGTATTCCAGCGTTTTTAGTGACTTGGCATTCATAGCTAAAGTATAACACAAATAAGAAGGCATTTCTTTACTTTTTTGGAATTAAAAGATATATTAGATAGTGATGGAATCAATCCCTAAAACACGGTGGATGAAAAAATGAATCAGGATTTTATCAAAGAAGATATCAAAAAAAGGCCGGTTAATAAAGCCAAGATATTAAGAAAAACCTTGACGACGATCGCTCTTGCGATAGTGTTCGGAGTGGTGGCAAGCCTGGTTATCCTTGTGCTTGAGCCGTATCTGGAGAAAATCACGACCAAGACAAACGAGCCTGTTCCCGAGATCGTGAGCCTTCCCGAAGATGAGATGTCTCCCGAGGAGATGCTTTCGGAATACATGATGCAGGAATCTGCGCTTGCAGAGATGATGGCTGAAGAAAACGCTGAAGCAGAGGCCGAAGCGGAGGAGACGGATCCGGTTGAACTGCCGCTCAGTGAAGATCAGGTAAACGCCATTTTGTCAAAAGTGCGGCTCGATGCGACCAGCTACAGGCAGATAATGATGTCTATGTCCGCATATGCCAGAGACCTGGGGATGTATGTAGTCAATGTCACAGCGGTCAGATCAAGTGTAGATTGGCTTAATTCCGTTAATGACCGTAAGGACTCAACAGCGGGTCTGATCATAGCGGAGAACAATATCGAACTGCTGATCCTGGCGGACAGCAAAGCACTCAGCAATGCAGACACTCTCAAGGTGGCCTTTAAAGACGGGCGCAGCGTGCCGGCTCAGATAAAATCGGCAGACACTGTAACGGGGCTTGCGATCGTAGCGGTCAATCTGTCGGAAATCCCTCAGGATATAGATGTATCCACAATAATTGCAAAGTTGGGGAACAGTAATTCACTCTATGTGGGAAGTCCAATTGTGGCAATAGGCAGCCCTAAGGGAAACTTCGGATCGATCGGATATGGTATAGTGGATGCCCCCAAAACATCAATATCTCTGGCGGATACACATTTGAACCTTTTCACGACCGATATACTCGGAAGCAGGAATTCCAGCGGAGTGATCTTTAATTTGCAGGGTCAGGCCATAGGTTTTATCACCGAAAGCCAGGCGGAGACAGATGAAAACGTAGTTGTAAATGTATACGGTATCACGGAACTCAGAGATACAATAGAGAAGCTGTCAAACGCGGAAGACTTCGGATATCTCGGCATCACAGGCACGGATGTGACATCTCAGGCCAATGCTGAACTTGGAGTTCCCATGGGGGCGTATGTTACAAAAACGGATATGGATTCCCCGGCAATGCAGTCAGGTGTGCTGGTAGGGGATGTGATAACCGGGATCGATGATCAGCACGTGAGCTATTACTCGGAATATGTTTCGATTATTCAAAAATGCAAGCCGGATGACGAGATAGTCATGCATATAATGAGAAAATCCCAGGATGAATATGTCGGGATCGACATTACTCTTACTGTCGGAAGAAGAGGAGAATGATTGTAAGGACCGGTTAGCGGCCTTACCGGAAAGCAGGGAAAATGAAATATATATCAGAATACCATGAGGGAGAGAGAGTATCGGGGATCTTTATGATCAAGAATAAGATCTCTGCCACTACGAAAAACGGAAAGAACTACGAAAATGTCACGATCCAGGATAAAACCGGGACCATGGACTGCAAGATATGGGAACCCAACGATCCCGGGATCGATGAATTTGATAAGCTTGATTACGTGGAAGTATCCGGAGAAGTGGTTTCTTTTAACAGTGCGCTTCAGCTGAACATAAGGCGGGCGAGAAAAGTCAGAGAGGGAGAATACGATCCTTCGGATTATCTCCCGGTGAGCAGCAAAAACATAGATGAAATGTTCTCGGAATTTAAAGATATTATCGAGAGCATAGAGAATCCGTCTTATAAAGCGCTACTAAAAGACCTGTTCATAACCGACGAAGAATTCTCCAAAAAATTCCGGTTCTCATCGGCGGCGAAGAGCGTGCACCACGGCTTTGTTGGGGGACTATTGGAGCATACCCTCAGCGTCACAAAGCTGTGTGATTATTATTCAAAAGCATATCCCATACTTAAAAGAGATCTTTTACTTACCGCAGCCATGTGTCACGATATAGGAAAAGTATATGAGCTTTCTCCCTTCCCCGAAAATGATTATACCGATGAGGGAAATCTTCTCGGACATATAGTGATGGGATCGAATATGGTGGGAAAGAGGGCCGCAAAGATAGAAGGATTTACCAAGAACGATCTGCTCCAGCTCCAGCACTGTATACTGGCGCACCATGGAAAACTTGAGTTTGGATCACCTAAGACACCTGCCCTGATAGAGGCTATGGCACTAAGCTATGCAGATGACACCGATGCAAAGATGGAGACCTTTAAGGAGATCCTGGAGAACAACGCGATGAATCAGGGATGGCTGGGATTCCAGAAATTCCTCGAAGGAAATGTAAGATCGACTCTGTAAAAGGGAGCATTAAAGGATAACACCATATGGCTTACAACAAAAATGAGATGATTGAAGTCACCATCGAGGATATCGGAGTTGACGGCGAGGGAATCGGACATATCGAGGGCTACACCTTCTTTATCAAGGACGCGGTGATCGGTGATACTGTATCAGCAAAGATAATGAAGGCCACAAAGAGTTATGCCTATGCGAGATTGGAGAAGGTTATCATGCCTTCTCCCTTTCGCGTTTCTCCGAAATGTGATATAGCGCGCAGCTGCGGCGGATGTCAGATCCAGTCACTTTCCTACAAAAAGCAGCTGGAATATAAGCAGAACAAGGTCCGCAATAATTTAAAGAGGATCGGAGGGTTCGATGACAAGCTCCTGGACTGGATAATGGAGAAAATCGTCGGGATGGAGGAGCCCTGGAACTATCGTAACAAGGCGGTATATCCTGTTGGTTACGACAAAGAGGGTAAGCTCATCGCCGGTTTTTATGCGGGCCGCACCCATTCTATCATTGCGGGTGATGAGTGTTGTATCGGAGCAAAAGGTGATAAGGAAGTGCTGGATATTATTCTGGCACATATGGAAAAGTATGATATCAAGCCCTACAACGAAGAAACAAGGGAGGGGCTTGTAAGGCATATTCTTTTGAGGAAGGGATTTAATTCCGGTGAGAGAATGGTGTGCATCGTCATTAACCGTCGGTTAGGAGCGGATGCATACAGAGTAAAGGGAAAGTCTTTCGAGCAGGATCGGTATAAGGGTATATCGCAGAGAGATAAAGAAAAATTCAGGAAAGAACAAGAGATATCAGACGGATATAAAATGGCGGATAAAGCCGCAGACAGCAGGGCATGGATTACGGAAAAGGAATTTATCGAAGGTCAAGGAGATCTTTTGGCCGCGCTTTCTAAGATAGATGGTATTACTTCAGTATCCGTAAACATTAATACGGAGAATACCAATGTCATTCTCGGAAAAGAGACTTACTGCATCTGGGGGAAGCCTTATATTCGGGATACGATACAGGTCAGGGATATGACGAAGCCCGGATACCCTGTGACAGGAAGGAAGCTGGAGTTTCACATTTCTCCACAGTCTTTTTATCAGGTAAATCCTCTTCAGATGGAGAAGTTATATAGCCTTGCTCTTCAATACGCAGGACTTACGGGCAGGGAGGCTGTCTGGGATTTATACTGCGGAATAGGAACAATCTCACTTTTCCTGGCGGGTAACGCGGGAAAGATTTACGGTGTCGAAGTGGTGCCTCAGGCTATAGAAGATGCAAGGGACAACGCCCGCCGAAACGGGATTGAAAACGCGAAGTTTTTCGTAGGTAAGGCGGAGGAAGTATTGCCGCAGTTTTATTCTATCGAGGTAGGCGTCAAGTCAGAAAAAAGCGCCGGTTTAGTCTCCGGAGACGGGGAGAAAACAGCGGATATGCGCCATCCGGATGTAATCGTCGTTGACCCGCCGAGAAAGGGATGTGACGAGGCATGCCTGCGTACTATGGTTTCTATGGCACCCACCAGAATAGTTTACGTTTCCTGTGACTCAGCGACTCTGGCAAGAGATCTGAAATACCTGTGTGCCAACGGCTACAAGCTGATCAAGGTACGCCCCGTGGACATGTTCCCAAATACTGTCCATGTGGAGTGCGCGGTGTCGCTACAAAGAGAAGATACATAGAAATCCTTGAATTTACGCACTTTTGTCGACTTTATTCCTTCGATAAAATCGGCGATAACCACAAAGAGAAGAATATGATGAATAAGATTTCAGTGGTTGTCGCTTTCGAAGTGGAGACGGTTGACACAAAGAATGATATTCAAAAAACCGGGTATTCTGTCTTAACACGTGAGGAGGCAGAAGATGGTATTTGATTATTATTATGGGATTGAAGCGGATCAATTCACATTTCTAAGAATTCCAAAGGTATTATTTACAGAGGAAATATTTAAGGGACTGAGCCTGGAAGCAAAGGTTTTATACGGATTACTTCTGGATAGACTTTCTCTTTCCATGAAGAATGGATGGCGGGATGATGATAACAGAGTGTTTATCCATTATACATTGGAAAACATAATGGAAGATCTCGGGTATTCATCGGGCAAGTGTGTGAAAATCATGCAGGAGCTTGATGATAAGAAAGGCATTGGACTCATCGAGAGGAAAAAGCAGGGGCTCGGAAAACCGGACATCATTTATGTGAAGAATTTTCTGAAGTTAATCGGTGAAAATGAAAACGAACCTTCGAAAAGTGCGGAAACTGAAGACTTACAAAATTTGCAAGTCAAGACTTTTTCTGTAGATAAGTCAGGAGTTATTAGTGATGCAACTTCGGACTTTCAGGATTTGAAAGCAAATAATACAGATATTAAACATATTGAGTTTAGTAATACTGAATCTTTCAATCCATCGGGCGAGAGTACAAATACTCCCCTTTCTGATCGGATGGATGAGATTGATTCTTACAAACAGCTCATCAGGGAGAATATCGAGTATAGTCATCATATGAGATATGATGGTGTTAGGAATAGGGAGCTCTATCATGAATTGTACGAACTTATCTGCGACATTGTTTGCGTGAAGCGTAAGACAGTTCATATCGGCAAGACAGATTATCCATATGAGCTTGTAAAATCACGGTTTTTAAAGCTTGACAGCAGCCATCTGGAGTACGTGATAGAGAGTCTGAACAATACCACATCTCATATAACGGATATCAGAGGATATTTGTTGACGGCACTGTACAACGCACCGTCAACCATTAATACCTACTGGACACAAAGAGTTCAACACGACATGTACGGATGAAAATAGATGGTTTGGTATAATAACAGGATAAGCACACGATGAGGCGCATAATGGAGAAAATATATGTTTTATCATGCTTCCCCGGTTAAAGGGATCATTCAGTTAGAGCCGAGGGTATCGGATCATCATATTCCGCTGGTTTATTTCTCGACGAAAAGAGAAAATACGCTCGTTTATCTCAGCAATGCCATAGAGAAGTATTGCCGGGAGACGGGATTTGAATATAACGGAATCTGGAAAAAATGGGGCCCATACGGTTTTACAAAAGACGGAATCCAGCAACTGCAGGAGTATTATCCCGATGCGCTTGAAAAGACTTATGAAGGTGTCTCCGGATATATATACAGTGCCGAGGATCACCCGGAGTATAGACATTTTTTTAAAGGAAATTTCGCGGAAATACTGAATGTATAAGACATCTTATGATTCGTGGAAGGAAAATCTATTTTGCTGAACTCAAGCGCTGATTGAGTCCCGTTTTTCACGATGCTTTGTCAACTCAAGCGCGAATTGATATACTTTTTGCCTCCTGTAAACTATACTTCGTTTCAGATGGCGGCCACATCAAAAAAATCATGGAGGCAAAAGAATGTTTAATATGAATAAGATCGGAAAGATCATAAAGGATGCAAGAACAAAGAAGAATATGACTCAGCTTGAATTAGCTGACAAAATGGGAGTAAGCTACCAGGCAGTATCAAACTGGGAACGTGGAAATACTATGCCGGATATTGCCAAGATCCCGGATCTTGCTCGTGAGCTTGGCCTTGAGATTACGGAACTGCTCGGAGGAGAGGAAGGAAAGGCTGGGGCAGAGGCAGTAAAGAAAACTCTGAACGAACCCGATGCGATTCTTTCACCTGAAGAACTTGCAGAAGTTGCACCGATCCTTCCACCTGAAGAACTAAAAGAAAAAGCTGAGAAGACTGCTGGAAAAGATAAACTGGATCTTTCTGTGCTGGTTCCACTCGCACCATATCTCGATGATGAATATATGGAAAAGCTGATAAAGGATGCGGATTTATCGGATCTGGATGGTCTGTTAGAGATAGCTTCGTTCCTTTCTGATGAAGCGCTTACAGATATTGCCGGAAGAATCGGAACTGATGATATGGAAAAGCTCGTGGAACTTGCGGCGTTCTTACCAGACGAAGCTTTAGCGGAAATTGCCGAAAAGATTGGGACTACCAGGATCAGCGACTTAGCAGAACTGGCTCCGTTTCTTCCGGATGAAACGCTAAATGAATTGGGGGAAAAACTTGTAACTTCCGGGGACATGAGTGGACTAGAGGAGCTTGCAGCATTTCTGGAAGATGAGACTCTCGACACTATTACTGATCGTTTCCTTGAAGCGGGAAATACAGAAGCCTTGATCTCGATAATAGCATTTTTGTCGGATGAGAGCGTCAGAAAGATAGCAGATCATCTTATACAGAATAAGGATGTGGACGGGCTTACAAAGATAAAAGATTATCTATAGTCTTTAAATACAA
>CAMUYA010000001.1 GCA_947164865.1 uncultured Lachnospiraceae bacterium | reverse complement strand
AAAGATGACGTTAAGGACGACGTGAAAGATGACGTTAAGGACGACGTGAAAGATGACGTTAAGGACGATGTCAAAGACGATGTAAAGGACGATGTCAAAGACGACGTGAAAGACGATGCCAAAGACGACGTAAAGGACGATGTCAAAGATGACGTGAAAGACGATGTAAAAGATGACGTAAAGGACGATGTCAAAGACGACGTAAAGGACGATGTCAAAGACGACGTAAAGGATGATGTTAAAGACGACGTCAAAGATGATGCAAATGGTAAGAAAGTTGTTGATGTTGTTGATGACACAAACGGCAAGAAGGTTGTTGATGACGCAGACGATACCAAGGGTAATAAGGTTGCAGATCTTGTCGATGACGCTGCAGGAACAGACGGAACTACAGGCGGAGCAGTAGACGGCGGAGCAGGTGCAGCAGATGCACTCGATGGCGGAGCAGGTGCAGCAGATGCACTTGATGCCGGAGCAGACGCAGGAGACGCAGGTGCAGCAGTAGATGACGGCGCAGTAGTTGATGGCGGAGCCGGAGTAGATGGTGGCGCTCCTGTAATCGGCGGCGGAGCAAATCTCTTTGTAGCACCCGGAGCACCCGCAGCAGTAGACGGAGACGGTGCAGCAGATGGCGGTGCTGTAGTTGATGACGGTGGAGCAGCAGTTGAAGACAATGGCGGCGCAGATGTTATCACCGAGGAGATCGGCGATCAGGAAGCAGCCCTTGCAGGAACCATTCCTGAAGATGAGAAGAAGATCTACGACATCGTCAATGATCCCACAGCTCTTGCAGAACTCATCGAAGAGCCCGGCGTAAAGATCGGCTGGTGGTGGTGGCTCCTCATCATCGTAGCTCTCGGAGCAACCGGATGGGCACTCTACAGAAAGTACAAGAAGAATAAGGCAGCAGAGGCAAACGGTGGTAAGAAGGACCAGAAGTAATTTCCACAAGGTTTGATTCAAAAGTGTAGTATTTAATTATCAGCGGAGTCTTGACAGGCTCCGCTGGTTTTCTGTAATCTTTAGATTGGATAGTTTTTAATGATCATTATTGCTGCTGTTTAGCATTTGGTATTAGGAGCGATAAGTAAATTATGAAAAAGAGAATCATTTTTTCGCTGATCACGATAATGGCTTTTGCATTTGTAATGGCAGGCTGCAAGAGGGATCATGAGGAGATCAGGGATTATGAGTTTGCACCAAAGCAGGAGAGTCAGGCAGATGACACGACAGATGACACGACAGATACGGATGATATAGGCGTAGATGTACAGTCCGGCGAGAGGACGGACGCTGACTATACAGATAAGACAGATTCCGCAAACCCGAGTGTTCCTGCACAGACCGGTCCCGCAGATGATCAGCAGCCGGAAAACAACGATCCCGAGATCACATTTACCATCTCCAATCTATGCGGTGTTGATATCGGAATGATATCCATTCTCGATCCATACACAGGCGAGCAGATGGATGTCGGGATGCTTCGCGCCGGTCTGAGCATGGTAATTACGATTCAGTGGCCGCTCGATAATACCACATTCGATTTTGCTGTATACAATATAAATGGAGATCTTGTGTCAACCAGTGAGGTTGATATTACGGGAGTGAAAGAATCCGTGAGTATAGTGCTTTCCGGTGACGGAAATCTGGAATCGGTATCGTCGAATGTAAACTGAAAAGAGGGTAATAAATAAAAAGAAAGCGCTTGTCAGCGCCGGCTGGAATGATGAGGGAATAGCCTGGTACGGAATAGCCGGATAATACTTGTCCGAAGCTTCAAAATATGGTAAATTAGTGATAAGAATAATCAGCGATAAGTCAGAATCGAAATATGTATTATAACAGTGAAAATAACAGCATAAATGAAGGTGAATTCGGTACACCTGACAAGCCTTACGGGACCAATTCCCGTCTCGCTGCCACGTCCATGATCCTGGGACTTATATCAGTCGGGGTACTTTTCACTTTTGTATTTTCTTCCTTCTCGATCCCGCTTGGGGCCATCGGTCTTTTGCTTGCATTTATGAGTACAAGGCTGGGAAAAGGGATCCCTTCAAAGGCCAAGACTGGGATCCTTGCATCCTCCATCGGGCTGGGGATGGGATTACTGCTTACCGTTATATCATTTATAACCGTTATAAAGTCCGGGATGTTGGGAAATCTCCTTAATACATATTCATCCATGTATCAGCAGATGTATGGTGAGGAAATAGACTGGAGCGACTACGGGATCAATCCGGATGCGGAAAGCTTCAAGGATTATTTCGGAAACTCCGGAATCGTCAGGTAGGAATGCTTTAGGAGCAGCCGCTCCACGGGGTAAAGCCTATGATCAACACTAACTACAATCAATTTACATATGGTGCATACTCCTATAAGCCGGGATCTGTCGGCAGCCAGCAGGCTGAGGAAGCAAAGCTTCGTAATCTTCCATGGAACAAGGATGCAAAGGCGGGCGAAAAGCTCACCGCAGTTCCCGGAGCCAAAGAAGACGATGAGAAAAACGGCAAAGGAGTAAAAATAAAAGGTCACTCCGATGATCCAAGCTGTGAATGCGAAACCTGTAAGCGGCGCAAATATCAGGATGGATCCGACGAAATGGTATCATTTAAGTCGGCTCAGACCATCGCTCCTGCCGCTGTGGCTACCAGGGTACGGGCGCATGAGCAGGAACATGTTTCCAACGCTTACAAAAAAGCTGAGCAGAAAAACGGAAAAGTACTTCAGGCATCGGTCACGCTCCACACAGCAATCTGCCCTGAATGCGGAAGAACATATATCTCCGGCGGTGAAACCCGCACGCAGATAAAATATTACAACGAAGACAATCCTTATCAAAAGGATCTTAAATCTGCCGACAGATCAAAATATGTCGGAATGAATGCAGATTTTGCAGTTTAGTACGAAGGAATATTATGGCAAAGCATTACATGCCCTCGGCTGTCCTCAAGGACAATGCCAAGGGCTTTCTAAACGGAAAATACGGATCAGCCATTGGCGCCACCATTATTTATGCGGTGTTTTCAAATCTGTTGATAAATGCCGCAAGCATAGTAACAGATTGGATCAAAACGTTGTTTGTAAAGTCCGGGACCACATCTTTCGGTGCTGTGGTCACTGTCTTTGCATTATCATATCTGCTCAGCGGGGTTGCAGTTGTTTTCTCCTCGGTTCTGATGATAGGGACATCATACTACTATCTGGGCATAGGAACCGGGCATGAACCCAGAGTCTCCGATATCTTCTACGGTTTCCGTGAAGATTTCGGAAAGAATTTCAAGGCGGCATTCGGTTATACACTTCCGGCGATTGTATCGTATATACCGGCCTTTGCGCTGTATGTCATCTATGATCAGACAAAGAGTAAAAGCCTTTTGGCCGCACTTATCATCACTGCCATAGCATGTACGGCACTTTATATCTTTTTCGATATCAGCCTTAAGATGACATTCTATATCCTTGTTGATTTTCCGGAGCTTGGCGCCTTAGAGGCATTAAAATCTTCGTGGGAAAAAATGAAAGGTCACAGGATGAGGCTCTTTTTGCTTGAGCTTGGATTTATTCCCTATATTCTTCTGGCTCTTCTTAGTTTTGGAATAGGTATACTGTGGGTATATCCTTATATTCAGGAAAGCATTGCGCAGTTTTACCTTGATCTGATGAACCCCAAAACAGTGAGCGGTGAGTGGGAAAGGACGGTGTGACATGCCTGTAGTCAAACCGATGTATATATGGCCGATGAATTACGTCTTCCAGGAGATCAAAGGCGTAAAATCAAACAGCACCTTCGGATACGAAGCGCTGCTCAGGCCCGAGAACGGTATGGATCCCCAGACCTATGTCAATACACGTATTGCCATGGGCGGTGAGCATCAGCTGGAGCTGGATTCTTTTTTCAATGCGACGAGGATATTTCACGACCTGAAGATACCGGGCTATCTTTTTATAAACAGCATGCCCAACGCGGTGTTTACGGCCCGGGAATCAAATGTATATATAGATACCTACGGAAAAGATGTCTTATCAAGGATAGTTGTGGAGCTTCTTTCCTACCCTTTTATCGACAGGCAGACCTGGTACACCAAGCAGATGTTTATGCTTAAGCACGATATGATGTGCGCCGTTGATGATTTTGGAGTGGGGCTTAATTACGGAATGGATGCTGTCCTGTTCTACGGGCCGGATATTGTTAAAATATCCAAAACAGTCATCCACGAATTTACCGAAAGTCCCGAAAGGATCGAGTATGTCAAAGGTCTTATCGGCATGCTCAAAGATCAGGATGTGAAGGTTCTCGCTGAGGGCATCGAAAATGTCGTTGAATACGAGATGCTCAAGGAGTACGGAATAGATTATGCTCAGGGTTATTATATAGGAATGCCCGGCATGCCCGATCCCCCGCCGTTTATCGAGGACGGAGATACTAGAAAATACACGGATTACTGAAAAATGCCCGAGGTTCTCTCGGGCATTTATACTTTTATATACTCTTCGTGTTATTTTAATTTAAATCTGTCAACATTTTTGTACAGAGCATCGGATATCTGGCTGCCGGTATGGGCATCTTCGCTGATAGAGCGGAGATTGCTGGAAATATCTGCCGATTTACTCAGCGCTATATCCGCACTGCCTGCAGCACTCTGCGCCGCATTGTTTACCGAATCGGTAAGAGCACTTACATTTGACAGGTTTTCCTGTATGGAGCTGCTCAGATTTGAGAAATCATTCATCATGGAATCAATGCGCTGGGCGGTATCTTTGTAGCTGTTACTCGTCTCAACCAGGCTTCTGTAGCCGCCAACAGCGGTCTCATTCATAAATTCAACCATCTTCTTGGCTTCTTTTGCCAGTCCGTCTACCGCAGCGATAACATCTGCCGATACGGTCTGTATTTCGGATGCGGCTGCTGCCGAATCCTGAGCCAGTTTGCCTATCTCGGTGGCAACAACAGCAAATCCTCTTCCGGCATCTCCGGCTCTTGCCGCCTCTATTGAAGCGTTCAGCGAGAGAAGATTGGTCTGGGAAGTAATGTTTAGAATATTCTCGGTAAGTACACTTATCTTATCTACAGCCTGTGAATCATTGATCCTTTCTTCAACAGTTGATGCCATGGCGGCAACTCTTCTGGTAACATCCTCCTCAGCCGAAATTGCATTATCACCTGTTTCAATGGCCTGCCTGTGGATCGTGTCGGAGAATTCGCTTCCCTCTTTGATCATAGTGACGATATCTTTGAAAGAATCGGAACTGGCCTGTATAAGGGAATCTATATTCCGAAGGGAATCGGCAATGTCGTTCATAGTGGTGCTTACGGATTCCATGGTTCTGTTTACTTCATCCGCATTTGTGAAAGCGCCATCCATACTGTCGGACATTCTTTTAGAGGCTTCTTTCATAGCCTCTGAATCCTTCTCGACACTGAGCAGGATCTCTTTTATATAATTCATGAATCTGTTGACATTGTTTCCGATGGTTTCAAACTCATCACCGCCGTTAAGGTCGATATTGCGGGTCAGATCGCCATTGCCGTCCGAAAGCTCGGAGATCTTGGAATTGAGCGTAACGAAACCTTTTCGCAGCATGTAGCTTATGATAAATACAATGCCCACTCCTGCTGCAAGAGCGACTGCGCAGACAATGATTATCAGCCTGAGCAGACGTCCGGTCTGTGCATTGATCCAGTCGATGGAAAGATCGATCACGGCCAGGCCTGCAATATGACCCTCGGAGTATACCGGACTGTATGCCGAAAGGTGGGTTCCCCATTCATCCGTGTAGGGCTCTTTTGTAACGATAGTCCTTCCTTTATAGGCTTCGGTCATCTCGTATTCATCCCCTTCGAAATCATCACCGGGGAATCCCGGATCTTCCGGGTCGGAATCGACAATAAACTCCGATGTACCGTCATCGCGAAGCCGTACGGTGTAAACGTATTCAACTCCTGCATTCTCAAGGAAAAGGCTGAGCTGCTCGTGAACGGTATTGAAGGCTTCGCTGCCCTCTTCATCGCCGGGTGAGATAACGGACAGAAGATCTCCCGATACGGAAGCAGCCACGCATTTTGACATATTCATGGCATTTTCCTTGATCTGATCGGTCAAAAGATTTTTAGCACGGGTGTACAGAATTCCGCCGATCGCGAAGTCTGAAACAAAAAGAAGAGCAAGAACAAAAATAAAGATCTTGGTATTGATACTGAGCTTTCTGACTTTCATTGTGTTGTACCTCATGTTGTAAAATGTAATTGGTAATCGTACAAAATACAGAATATATAGAAAACTCTATTCTTAACGATATATTATACCACATATGCCGGAAGTGGTGAAGTAGTATTGCCGGTGAAGTGGTATTATCGGACTGATACCTGACTGATAGCGGGCAGAAGTTTGATTTTTTGTTTCCTCTTGACTTTGAGGTTCTTATATGTATAATTGTCAATGTAACTGAATAACGGGGTGCGGAAAATCTGACAATCCGCATCATTTCTCAGGGCAGGGTGAAAGTCCCTACTGGCGGTATAGTCCGCGAACTCCCCAAACACATCGGGAGCCGATACGGTGTAACTCCGTAACCAACGGTCATAGTCCGGATGGGAGAGGAAAAAACATGAATCTTTTTTTGTCGTGCAATGCATCATTCTTTGTGACCTTCGGTGAGAAGATCGCATCCAACTTCGCTTCTATCAAAAAAGCAGCAAGTGAAAACGTCGGTTTTGTTTTAAGCTTTCTGGGTATTATCGCAGGTCTGTTTCTTATTGCCTTTATACTCGAAAAGCTTGCAATGAAGCGTAATGGCGAGACCGGAAAGGTATTTACCACCAGAAAGATGGCAATGGTGGGAATGTTCTCGGCAATAGCGGCTATTCTCATGCTTATCGAGATTCCGCTCTTTTTCGCACCGGGCTTCTACAAGCTGGATTTCTCGGAACTTCCGATACTTGTGGGAACTTTTGCCTTTGGTCCCGCAGCAGGCGTGATGATGGAATTTATCAAGATCCTGCTTAAGCTGGTCATTAAGGGTACTTCGACTGCATTTGTCGGCGAGCTGGCCAACTTTGCGGTAGGCTGCAGCTTTATCCTTACAGCATCTGTTATTTATGATTTCAAAAAGACCAAGAAAACAGCTATAATATCATGTATAGGCGGAACACTGGCTCTTACTGTTTTCGGTACCGCATTCAATGCAGTATATCTGCTTCCGGCATTTGCCAAGCTTTACGGCATGCCTCTTGATGCGATCCTTGCCATGGGCGCGGAGGTAAATCCCCTTTGCAAGCCCGGTAACATTGTAAGCTTTGTTATCGCCTGTGTGGCGCCTCTTAACCTCATTAAGGGCACACTTAACTCAGTGGTAGTACTTCTTGTTTATAAGCCGTTAAGTCCCATTTTAAAGGGTAATGTAAAACGGAGGAGAATTAATGAAGAGCGTAGTGCTTGACGAAAACTGGACCTTCAGAAGAGGCTTCCTTGAAATGGTCGGAATGCTCGATAACGACCCGGGAGCGGTGGTTGATCTCCCACACGACGGAATGATCGGCACGCAGGTATCTCCGGATGCACCGGCAGGGTCGGACTCGGGCTATTTTAAAGGCGGGCAGACAAATTATACCAAGTACGTCTTTATTCCCGGTGAATGGAAAGATGAGTGTGTCGGTCTTTCTTTCGACGGTGCGATGATGAACGCCACAGTCGAGATAAACGGAAGCAAGGTCTGTTTGCAGCACAACGGATATATGCCTTTTTACGCCGATCTTACAAGGTATGTAAGCTTCGGAAAAGATAATCGTATCACGATCAATCTCAATACCACTATGCAGCCCAATTCCAGATGGTATACGGGATCGGGGCTTTACCGCGGTGTGAAGCTGATGCACGGTCCCAGGGTCCATATAGCTGAGGGCGGTGTGTTTATCCGCACCCGTGAAGTGAGCGATGGATATGCCTTTCTGGATGCGGAAACGGAAGTGGTGAATGAGACGCTGGAAAACCGCATGGCAGAGGTATGCATCACCCTTTTCGAGGAAGGAAAGGATGAAGTAAAAGCGGAAAATAAGAGTGTCGTATATATAAAAGCGGGCGGAATGACTACTGCCCGCATGGCAATAAATGTAAGGGATCCGAAGCTTTGGGATGCGGATGATCCGAACCTTTACAGAGTGAGCGTAAAGGTCAAAAACCTTGGTGTATATCGCACCCATTTGGAAGAAGATGAATTACAGACTGTGGACGAGACGGATACTCTTTTCGGCATAAGGACCATCACGGCTGATGCCATAAGAGGCCTCAGGATAAACGGAAAGAGCGTAAAGCTTAAGGGCGGATGCCTGCATCATGACAACGGCCTTCTTGGAGCGGTGTCCGTTTACGAGACCGAGGCGCGAAAGGTTCGAAAGCTCAAGGAAGTGGGCTTTAATGCCATCCGCACTGCGCACAATCCGCCGTCATCGGCACTTATAGAGGCCTGCGACAGGCTGGGAATGTATGTGTTTGATGAGGCGTTTGATGCCTGGATAATGGGTAAGCGCGGCGGAGATTATAATCAGTTTTTTGAGAATGACTGGAAGAAGGATCTCACCGCATTTGTAAAGAGAGACAGAAACCATCCCTGTGTGATCATGTGGTCCACCGGAAATGAGATTCCCGAAAGGGGAGGCCTCAGTGGCGGATACGATATTGCTGCAGCTCTGGCAGAGACCATAAGGCAGCTTGACGGGACAAGGCCCATAAGCAACGGGATCTGCTCCATGTGGAACGGATTGGATGACGAGCTGGCCAAGGGTCAGAGTCAGGCACAGAATTCTTCGGAGGGGCTTTATACCAACCTCTGGGAAAAAGTGACGGAAGCTTTCACCAACGGTATGGATATCGTTGGCTACAATTACATGGAGGACATCTATGAGAGAGATCATGAGGTGTTCCCCGACAGGGTGATATTAGGTTCCGAAAACTTCCCCGTGCAGATAGGATACCGCTGGCCCATGGTCGAGAGCCTGCCCTATGTGATAGGAGACTTCACCTGGACGGCCTGGGATTACATTGGAGAGGCAGGAATCGGCAAGGCGGCATACGTAGATGAGGATGATCCGCTTGTTAAAAAGGGTCCCTGGGGACTTATGCCTCAGGAATCGTCTCATTATCCGTGGAGAACCGCAAATGATGCGGATTATGATATTACCGGAAGAATGCTTGCCCAGGGATGCTACAGAAGCGTCGTATGGGGAAACGATAAAACCTTCCTTTTCTCGCTCCCGCCTGAAACCTTCGGAAAGACGGAGATGATGAGCCCGTGGGGATTCCCGGCTCATGAGGCAAATTGGAACTATAAAGGGTTTGAGGGCAAGCCTGTCCGGATATATGTATATTCCCGTGCCGAAGAAGTTGAGGTGCTGGTAAACGGGGAGAGCATAGGAAGAAAGCAGATATGCATGGAAAGGCCAATGCCTTTTACCGCGTGCTTTGATACTGTATATAACCCCGGAAAGGTTGTGGCGGTAAGCTATGCCGGAGGCAAAGAGATAAGCCGGGATGAGCTCGAGACTGCCGGAGAGCCTGCTAAGATCTGTCTCATGCCTGAAAAGAATGAGTGCAGGTCTGACGGGCATGATCTTATATATGTAGGTATCGAAGTGACTGACAGTGAGGGAAGGCTTGTTCCAGATGCGAAGATCCCCCTCACCGCTGAGGTTACAGGGGCTGCCACCCTGGCAGGATTCGGCTCTGCCAATCCCATAACAGATGAGGATTATACGGATGAAAAGACCACTACCTTCCGTGGCCGCGCAATGGCTATAATCCGCGCAGGATATGGGGCCGGAGAAGCATCTCTTCGAGTGTCCTCTGCCGCTTTGGCACCCGGTGATGAAGCCTGTGTTTCGTTTAGAGTTCAGTAATTTTTCGGGGAAGAGAAAACAATGATCAGGAACGTGATTTTCGATATAGGTAAAGTATTAATCAGATTTGAATGGCTCGAATATATGCACTCGCTCTTTGATGACGAAAAGGTGATAAAAGCTGTAACCGATACGGTGTGGCAGAGCGGATGGTGGACAGAGCTTGACCGAAATGCCATCCCCGAGGAGGAAGTGTTTAAAAAGCTGAGAGAAACCGCGGGAGAGTATGTAGAGTATTTCGATATTGCTATGGACAGATTCGGCGAGCTTATCGGAAGGACCGATTTTGCGATTCCCTGGGCGGATGAGTTAAAGTCAAAGGGGTATAAAGTATTCTTCCTTTCAAATTATTCGGACTTTATAGTGCGGAGCAACCCCGGAGCGCTCGATTTTATAGAGCATATGGACGGGGGAGTTTTCTCCTATCAGGTAAAGCTCATAAAGCCCGACAGGGAAATGTTTGAGTGCATATGCGAAAAGTACGGATTAAAGCCTGAAGAATGCCTGTTTACCGACGATTCACAGAAAAATGTGGATGCCGCCCGGGCATTTGGAATGAGGGCCATACGCTTTGACGGATATGAAAAGACTTACCCCGCGATAATGGATTATTTAAACGGCCCCGAAAACGGAAAGGAACTGGCTGATCTTCCGGGGGAAGGGCTCCCCTTCGACGGGCTTGATTATTCAAAGTGGGGAAAGTAAGGAACCTCAGACACCTCAATTAATAACTTCTTGTAATAGGGAGCGTACACGTGAACAGAAAAAGAATTGCCCGAATACTCATAGCCGCAGTCGTAATATATTTTATACTCATGTTTTTGCTCTATCTTGTTGAGCATTTTTACGGCGGAAGCGATAGTCAGATACAAAACGTCGGAGATGCCGCATGGTACATAATCGCCACCCTTACCACGGTGGGATACGGAGATGTCACTCCCGTTACCGGCCTCGGAAAGGTTGTCGGTGCTGTGCTTATGGTATCAAGCGCAGGACTGTTGACATTCCTTTTGGGAATCGTTATTTCCCTGCTCTTCGGAAGGCTTATTCCTGTTTTTTCGCTCTGGAAGAATAAAAACCGTGAATGGTACATCTTTACCCGGTTAAATCCGCGGTCGAGATTTCTTGCAAACAGGCTTGCTGCCGAAGATAAGCACTGTTTGTGCATTTTTTGTGCCGATCCAAAGGCTTTCAGGCAGGAACAGACGGAGTTTAACAATAACGTGATAGCGCTTGATGAAAACGCTGAAACCATTCTTGGAATGCGGGGAAAAAAACGGTCCGCTCACCTGTTCTTTATGACAGATAACGGATGGGATAATTACCGTGACGCCAACACCCTTCTTAGAAATACGAAACAAAAAGATTTTACGGTTTACTGTGAGACGGATTATTCTCCCGAAAGAATTCCCGATCACATGGTGCTGTTTAACCTTCCCGATAATACCGCCAGAAGCTACTGGATGGATTCGCCGGTAGAAAAAGATGAAAAGATCATTGTATTTATAGGTGGCGGTGAGCTTGCATCCAGGATGCTGGAGAGAGGCCTTCTGATAAATGTATTTCCTGACGAGCATCATCTGGAATATCATCTGTTCGGAGATTGGGAGAAGTTCAGGCAGGAGCATTATGAATTGGGAAACGCCGTAAGTGTTGGCAGCATTTCAGAGACATCTGACAGTCTGATCTATGAGAAAGATTCATGGAGAAATGCACATGATCTTATAAAGCGCGCAGACAGGATCCTTATCTGCGGGGACTGTGAAGAAGATAATCTCTCTGTTATGAACGAGCTTTTCCTGTACTATCCGCTGCATGCCAAAGTAGACATTCACGCCACGCTGGTTGATGAAAGATGCGGCATGATAGGAGACCCCGAGAGGGTAATAAGCAGGGAAAATGTGATGAAGGACAAATTGAATCATACAGCTGTCACGCTGAACGACCTGTACCGCGAAAAAACCGGAAACGGATGTGCTTTTAATGAGTTAAAGACCTTTTACAGACAGTCGAATATCTCATCGGCTGATCATCTGCTAACCAAGATCCGCCTGCTTTTGCCGGACGAAAACGTAACTCATATCACCTCCGAGGTATGTGAAAAGGCATACAAAAAATATTCCCTGCTCTCGGAAGAGGAAAAGGAGAACTGCCGGTATCTTGAGCATAAGAGGTGGATCAGATTCTATGTCATGAATAACTGGTCGTACGCTCCGGAGCGTGATAATGCTTCCAGACGGCACACTATGATAGTTCCGTACGATAAGCTTACCCGGGAAGAACAGATCCTTGATGATTCGGCCTGGGAAGTCCTTGAAGAAGTGGCTAAAGCCTGGCAATAACGCCCAATTACCCCCCCTGACTCTGTCAAGGGGGTTTCTGCCTTATCAGGAAAGATCTCCGGACTTTCCCATAAGATAAAACGCTCCGCGAGGATGTGACTCTTTGTTCTTCTATCTTGATTTTTCTCCCCAAATATTCTAAAATAAAGTGATTTATTATAAAAATTGGCGGACTATGTCTTGTGGTCTGCCGAAGTGAGAGTAGCATATATGGTAGAAGTTGAAGTAAAACTGAGAGCGGCAGATCTTTATGATTACAATCTGCGCCATTCTTATACGAATCTTGCAGGGATACTTGCCACGATAGTCGGATTTGTCGGAGTGGGATACGGCATCTATTCCAAGTACTATCTGCTGGCGATAGTTGGAGCAGTGCTTATCGTATACACGCCGCTTATCCTGATACTCAAAGTGAATCAGGCTTTTGTCATAACTCCGGCTCTTAAAGACCCGTTCAAATACGTGCTTGACGAAAGCGGGCTCACCGTATGGCAGGGAGAAAAGAACCACACCTATTCGTGGGAGGATATGGTCAAAGCCGTTTCGACCGGAAGGAGCATCATCCTCTACACCACCAAGTACAATGCCACCATTATTCCGAGGGATCAGGCGGGCGAAAAACTTCCGCTGGTGATACAGGAAATATCAAAATATATAGATCCGAAAAAGAACAGGATCAAATAGTAAAAGAAAAAATAGACCGGACAACAGTAAGATCAAACAGTAAAAAGATCAAACGGAAAAATGGTTGGCAATAAGTTCAAACAGTATAAAATGACAGGAATATATGAGACAAACTCTCCCGAGGAAACTCTTGCTCTCGGAGAGGAATTTGGCAGAAAGGCCGAAAAAGGCCTGATAATAGCATTAACAGGGGACCTTGGAGTGGGGAAAACGCTTTTTTCCAAGGGCTTTGCAAAAGGGCTTGGCATCACCGAGCCGGTCAGCAGCCCTACCTTTACCATAGTGAAGGTGTACGAAGGCGGAAGGCTTCCCTTCTATCACTTTGATGTGTACAGGATATCCGATCCTGACGAGATGGACGAGATAGGATTCGACGAGTTTATCTTCGGCGACGGTGCATCCCTCATAGAGTGGGCCGACCTTATAGAGGAGATAATACCGGAAGAGGCTGTGCGCATCACGATAGAAAAGGATCCGGAAAAAGGATTTGATTACCGTAAGATCACGGTTTCATAAATGCACAGGAAACAGAGATGAAGATCATAGGAATAGACAGCTCGGGGCTTGTGGCGAGCGTGGCGATATGGGAAGATGACACGGTTATCGCCGAGTATTCTACAAATTACAAAAAGACGCATTCACAGACACTTCTGCCCATGCTGGATCAGATAAAGAAAATGACCGATCTTGATATGGACACGGTGGATGCGATAGCGATAGCGGCCGGCCCGGGTTCCTACACGGGGCTCAGGATAGGAAGTGCCACGGCCAAAGGAATCGCACTGGCGCTCGACATTCCCATCGTCGAGGTGCCCACTCTCGAAGGCCTGGCCTATAACATGTGGGGGACGACGGACCTTGTGTGTCCCATCATGGATGCCAGAAGAAAGCAGGTATATGCGGGGATATATGAGTTCGATCCGGAATTAAATGCGGTTTATCCCCAGAGCGCTACCGATATTTACGATATCACGGATAAGCTGAACGAATTCGGAAGCCCGGTAATTTTTCTGGGAGACGGCGTTCCTGCATACGGAGAGATCATAAAAGAGAGGATGAAAGTTCCCTTCAAATATGCTCCCGCCAACAAAAACAGACAGAGCGCAGCGAGCGTTGTTTCACTGGGAGCGATTTATTTCAAAGAGGGTAAGGCGATTAATGCCGACGATCATTCTCCCGTCTACCTCAGAAAGAGCCAGGCGGAAAATGAAGGCCCGCAGAACTTTGAAGTTTGATCGTGCTGATAGATCATGCCGCATGATGAAGCGCGTTGATAAGGAAGTGTAATGGAAAGAGATATCACCATTCGCCCTATAGAGGAAAGGGATATTAAAAGGCTTGCCGAGATAGAAGCGGATTCTTTTGCCACTCCATGGTCGGAGCAGTCCTTCAGAGAGCTGCTCTCCATCGATTACGCCAGATACCTTGTGGCGGAAATGGACGGAACAGTGGTGGGAAGCGCAGGGATGCGGATAGTGGCCTGCGAGGGAGATATAGACAACGTGGTGGTGGCAAGGCCGTATCGCGGACAGGGCATAGCGCAAAAGCTCATAGAGGAGCTTATAAAAGCGGGAGAGGCAGAAGGCGTCAAGGAATTTACTCTTGAGGTGAGAGTGAGCAACGCGCCGGCCATACATGTCTACGAAAAGGCCGGATTCAAATCCGAAGGGATAAGGCCGAACTTTTACGAAAAGCCCACGGAAGACGCCCTCATCATGTGGCGCAGATAAAAACCGCAGGCAAAACGGAAGCAAAATGAAGCAGAGCTTCAGGCTGAGACCTGTTTAGAATGGACAATGATAAATGCTTGATATATGTTTGCTCGGAACGGGCGGAATGATGCCGTTGCCATACAGGTGGCTGACATCGATGATGATGAGATATAACGGAAGCAGCATCCTGGTGGACTGCGGAGAAGGAACACAGATAGCCATGAGGAAAAAGGGCTGGAGCCCTAATCCGATAGATGTTATCTGCTTCACACATTTCCACGCGGACCATATAAGCGGACTTCCCGGAATGCTTTTAAATATGGGAAATGCCGACAGGACGGAGCCGCTTCTTCTGATAGGCCCCAAAGGGCTTGCAAGAGTGGTGTCGAGCTTAAGAGTGATAGCTCCGGAGCTTCCTTTTGAATTAAGGTTTCTCGAGCTTAACGAAAGCGTCGAGACTCATGAGATATGCGGCCTCAGGATGACTGCATTTAAAGTGAATCACAGCATGACCTGCTACGGGTACACATTTGAGCTTGACCGGGCGGGGAGATTCGATAAAGAAAGTGCGGAAAAGCTGGGAATACCCATTAAGCTCTGGAACAGACTGCAAAAGGGCGAGACCGTCACGGAGGACGGAAAGACCTACACCCCCGACATGGTAATGGGAGAGGCGCGAAAAGGCCTTAAAGTAACTTACTGCACCGACACAAGGCCCACCGAGGTGATAGCCGAGCAGTCAAAGGGCAGCGATCTTCTTATACTCGAGGGAATGTACGGTGAGGAAGAGGACGAGCCCAAAGCAAGGCAAAAGAAGCATATGATGATGCAGGAAGCCGCGCAGATAGCAAAGCAGGCGGGAGCCGGGGAACTTTGGCTGACCCATTACAGTCCCGCAATGAATTATCCCGCAAACTACTCCGACATGGTTAAGAGCATTTTCCCGGAGGCTAATATCTGCAAGGACGGAAAAAGCATAACGCTGAAGTTTACAGATCAGGAAGAATAAACCGGCAGGACCGGAGGTAACCCGTTAATGAAGCCACGTGCTACACGAATCACAATTATAATAGTTCTTCTCGTACTCGCCGTGGTGGGTTATTATGCCTTCCTGTCAGGCAGGGCGAAGGGGGAGAGAAAAGATAAGACAATGACCGCAGTAGAGGAGGCATTGTCAAGGGATCTTGACCGGGATTATCCTCCCACACCCAAGGAAGTGATGAAGTATTACAACGATATCCTCAAATGCTATTACAGCGAGGATACCACCGAAGAAGATATAGAGGCTCTGGGACTTAAGGCCAGAGGGCTTTACGACGAAAAGCTGCTTGAGATCAATGAAGTGGGAGGCTATCTGATCTCCCTCAAGGAGGATGTGCAGCAGTACCGGGATGCGGGCAGGAAGATAACCAATTCTTCCGTGGCATCCAGCACCAATGTGGATTTTTATACAAGGGACGGCTATTCCTTCGCAAGGCTTCTGTGCACATACAATATCAACGAGAGCGGAAAGAGCCAGACAGAGAGAGTAATATACCTGCTCAGAAAGGACTCCGACAAGCACTGGAAGATATACGGCTGGGATTTTGAGGCCAATGTCGATCTTAACGGTGACGGAGTATACGGAGACTGATGATGTCAGCGGAAAATTCGGAAAAAAGGGATATACGCATACTTGCCATCGAGAGCTCCTGCGATGAGACGGCGGCAGCAGTCGTAAAGAACGGACGGGAAGTATTGTCAAACACGATCTATTCCCAGATAGACCTGCACACTTTGTACGGAGGAGTGGTTCCTGAGATCGCTTCCCGCAAGCATATAGAAAAGATAAACCAGGTGATCAAAACATCTTTAAATGAGGCAGGGTGCACCCTCCCGGACATAGATGCCATAGCGGTCACCTACGGCCCCGGGCTGGTGGGGGCGCTTCTGGTAGGTGTATCCGAGGCTAAGGCCATCAGCTTTGCAACAGGAATACCTCTCGTGGGTGTCAATCATATCGAGGGGCATATATGTGCCAACTTTATTGAGCATCCGGATCTTAAGCCGCCATTTATGTGCCTAGTGGCTTCCGGCGGGCATTCACATCTTGTGCTGATCAAGGATTACGGCGAATATGAGATAATCGCCAGGACCCACGACGATGCGGCGGGTGAAGCTTTTGACAAGGTGGCCAGAGCCATCGGCCTCGGATACCCCGGAGGGCCCAAAATTGACAGGATATCAAAAGAAGGAAACCCGGATGCCATAGCTTTCCCGAGGGGAAAGGTGGAGGGAAGCGAGTATGATTTTTCCTTCAGCGGGCTTAAATCCGCGGTACTGAATTACCTTAACGGATGCAGGATGAAGGGAGAAGAATTCTCCCAGGCGGACGTGGCGGCTTCGTTCCAGAAGGCGGTGATCGAGGTGCTGGTAGGGCATTCGTTAAAGGCTGCGGAAGATTACAAAGTATCGACTTTTGCGATCGCGGGCGGAGTTGCTTCCAATTCTTCCTTAAGAGCGGAATTTGTGAAGGAATGCAAGGCAAGAGGTATTGATTTTTATTATCCCTCTCCGGTATATTGCACCGACAACGCCGCTATGATCGGCGTGGCGGGATATTTTGAATATATGAAGGGCTACAGGAGCGGATATGACCTCAATGCCGTTCCGGGCCTCGGAATAGGTGAAAAACAGGGAGTGCGCAAAGCATAGATATGGCAGTTAAAAGAGATGTGCATTGTACCGCAGTGATACTTGCGGGCGGACAGGGAAAGAGGATGGGCAGCAAGGTTGCCAAGCAGTATATCGAGTTAGGAGAAAAGCCGATCCTTTGGTACAGTCTGATGGCGGTGCAGAATTCGGAATATATCGATGACTGCATTCTCGTCGTAAGGCCGGACGATCTCGATTATGTTAAGACCGAGCTTCTTTCCAAATATTTTTTCACCAAGATAACCCGCATCGCAGATGCAGGGAAAGAGAGATACGAATCCGTGTGGAGCGCTCTGGTGAGCCTTAAGGGCATCAACTGGATGGCACTTACGGACGAGAAAAAAGAAGAGATACTCTCGGATGATAAAGGAGCAATGGACCTCCCTACGGATTACATTTTCATTCACGACGGAGCGAGGCCTTTTCTCACTGAGGAGATAATAAAAAGGAATTACGAATGCGTTACCGAAAAGGGAGCGTGTGTCACTGCGATACAGAGCCGTGATACCATAAAGATAATGGGGGAGGACGGCAGTGTTTTAAGCACTCCCGACAGAAGCTCGGTAAGGATAATACAGACACCGCAGACATTCAAGGCGGAGCTTATCTATGAAAGCTACCGAAAGGCTCTCTATGACGAGGAAGAGGGGCTTACCGACGACGCTATGTGTGTTGAGAGAAGCGGCCTTTCGAGGGTATATTTTACGGAAGGTGATACGAGAAATATCAAGATCACTCTTCCGGAGGATCTCAGCTACGCAGAGATGCTTTTGATGGATTAAAAGGGATATCGGAATGATTCATGTCTTCATAGTAAATCCCACAGTGTGTGAAAGAGGATTGTCGCAGAAGCTCAGGGATACCCTGGCTGAATTCGACAATCTGGATCACTATGTGTTCACGACGAGACATCCCGGCCATGAAAAGGAGCTGGTAGAGCTATTGTGTCATTTCTTCGATAAAGAAGAGATCAGGTTCTATTGCTGTGGCGGTTCCGGTACCATGAGAAATATGCTGGCGGGCTTTACCGATCTTTCTCACGCCGAGGTTGCTTTCGTTCCCTACGGTTCCAGCGATTTTTTGAAGGTTTTCACCGACGATCAGGGGTTTTTCAGAAATATCAGATCCATGGTATACGGTGAAGTCATATATGTAGATTACATCAAGACAAACCTGGGAGTGGCCCTTAACTCCGTCTCATTCGGAGTGGATACCGAAACATTGAGAGTCGGTAAAAAGCTCAGAGATTCGGGCTTTGGAATAAGGACATTCCCCTATGAGATGGCATCGGTATATGCCGCACTTATGGCGCCCAACAGGTCCTATGACTTTTCCATAGATGATGAGAAGTACAACGACACCAAGACAACCATGCTCTTTATGGGAAACGGAGATATGCTTGGCGGACGGTACAATTTCGGAATAAACAGTTGCGTAGATGACGGATTGGCGAGCTATCTGCTGATCGAAAACAAATCACCCGCACAGAGGATCAATATTCTTTCCTATGCAAAAAAGCGCAAACTGGGGCTTTTGGAGAAGCAGATAAAGCAGGGCTCAGCCACAAGGATGAAGTGCAGGAGAAGCAACGGTGCCCTTTTCTATGTGAATCTGGACGGAGAGCTGTATTCGACCTATGAGCTTACGGCTGAAGTGGTTCATCAGGGTCTCAAATTTGTTCTCCCCAGAAGGGGGGTGTAACGCATGAACGATCAGCGCAGATCCCTCATAAGGGCCATAAACCTGCTGTGCATCCTGGTGTGCACGGTCCTCTCCATATTGGCAGTCGCCACGGCGAGAACGGATCTTATCAGACCGTCAAACAAACGAATAGTGTCTTTTGTGATGATGGCTGTGTATATCGCATCATTCGCGGTAAATATGTCACCCCGCACATCGCAGACGATCAAAAGCTCCTTTATGCTTTTATCCTTTGTAGTATGTGAATGCCTTTCGACTTATGCCACCACATCTCCCATGGTGTTTGCGATACTGGCCATGTTCAGCGCCGGAATAGTGTATTTCAACTGTGTCAAGGTCATTCATATCTGGCATGCACTTATCAACAGTCTCATATTGATACTTTTTTCATTTGCGCTGGGGAGCGGTATCGGATCCATGCTTTTCCCGCAGAAATTCTTCCAGTTTGAGCTTGTGGAGGTTATCGCTTCCATAGTCGGTATCATCATCGCGGATGCCTTCTTTATCAGCATGTTAAACGGCAGGATGGTTGCTGAGGAGGCCAAGCAGGAGCAGGACAGATCAATGGACGAGCTCCTTAAGATCATAGAGGCCAAGGCAGATGAAGCAAGGAATGCCACCAGAAGTAAGTCAGATTTCCTGGCCAGCATGTCCCATGAGATCCGCACGCCCATCAACTCCATTCTTGGAATGAATGAGATGATAAACCGCGAGACCCGTGAGCCGGAGATAAGGAAGTATTCGGAAGATATAGTTCAGGCCGGAAATATGCTGATGAGCCTGGTAAATAATATCCTCGACTTTTCCAAGATCGAGTCGGGAAAGATGGAGATTCTCCCGGTCAAATACGACCTGGGAATGCTCATAAACGACCTGCGTATCTTTATTGCAAACCGCGCGGAAAAGAAAGGGCTTAAATTCGTTATCGACTGTGTTACCGATGTTCCCAGGCTGTTACACGGCGATGAGATAAGGATCAAGCAGATAATAACAAATATCCTTACCAATGCGGTCAAGTACACCGAAAAGGGGACCGTTACGCTGAAGATCGACTACGATAAAGCGGATGAGAGATCCGTGTTCCTCAAGGTGGCGGTAGTGGATACCGGACGCGGAATGCGCCAGGAAGATATGGAAAAGCTCTTCAAACCCTTTGAAAGGATAGAAGAGATAAAGAATCGCCACATAGAGGGAACCGGACTGGGAATGAATATAGTCCAGCAGCTGCTCACGCTAATGGGAAGCAAACTGGAAGTGACCAGTGAGTACGGAAAGGGTTCCACATTCCGCTTTGTGATAAGGCAGGAAGTGGTAAGCTGGAAAGAAATCGGCGACGTCAATGCGGCAGTCACCGAAAAGCGGGATCAGACCAGCATCCGGAGCCGATTCACCGCTCCGGACGCAAAGATACTGGTTGTTGACGATATTGCGATGAATCTTAATGTGTTCGCAGGCCTACTTAAGCGTACAAAGATAAAAATAACAAAAGCCGCCTCCGGAGAAGAGGCTATCGAGAAGGCGCGCGAGACCGAATTCGATATACTTTTTATCGACCATATGATGCCGGAAATGGACGGAATAGAAACCATGGAACGCATCAAAAAGGACAGGTTTGCGCTGTGCAGAAATAAGCCCATGGTGGCCCTTACCGCAAATGCCATCTCGGGAGCGAGAGAGTTTTATCTTGAAAAGGGATTTGCAAATTATCTGTCAAAGCCGATAGATTCCAAAATCCTTGAGAAGATGATCATGGAGCTTTTGCCGCCGGAGCTTGTGATTTCGGGACAAGATGCGACAGGCGGAGAATAAGGAAGCCGCAGATAATAATAGTTACTCTGGGCACGGCATCAGGTCCGCGGTACTTGTTTACATCGCTTTATTGTGGTAAAATCTTAAAGCATGGTTTTCATGCCAAAAAATTATTATTCAGGAGCAATTAAAGATGGTTAAGGCAGTTGTAGGTGCTAACTGGGGAGACGAAGGAAAGGGCAAGATCACTGACATGCTTGCCGAAAAGGCGGATATAATAATCCGCTTTCAGGGAGGAGCAAATGCCGGTCATACGATCGTAAATAATTATGGCAAATTTGCGCTTCATACTCTTCCTTCAGGTGTGTTCTATTCACATACCACAAGTATTATAGGAAACGGTGTGGCACTTGATATCACAAAGCTTTTTAATGAGATAAAGGATATTACGGATCGGGGCGTTCCCATGCCAAAGATACTTGTCAGTGACCGCTGCCAGATAGTAATGCCTTATCATGTGCTTTTTGATGCATATGAGGAGGAAAGGCTTGGAGGCAAATCCTTCGGATCCACCAAATCGGGAATTGCTCCTTTCTATTCCGATAAATATGCCAAGATCGGATTCCAGGTAAGCGAGCTCTTTGACGAGGAGCTTCTTAAGGAAAAGGTTAAGAGAGTATGTGATCTCAAGAATGTTCTTCTCGAGCATCTCTATCACAAGCCTGCCATAGATCCTGCAGAGCTGCTTGATACGCTTCACGGATACCGTGATATGGTGGCACCTTATGTATGCGATGTATCGGCATTTCTGGATAAGGCTGTCAAGGAAGGAAAGACTATACTTCTCGAGGGTCAGTTGGGTACACTTAAGGATCCCGACCACGGAATCTACCCCATGGTTACTTCATCATCTACCCTTGCGGGATACGGAGCGGTAGGAGCAGGGCTTCCTCCCTACGAGATAAAGCAGATCATCACCGTATGCAAGGCTTATTCATCTGCAGTAGGAGCGGGGGCATTCGTCTCCGAGATATTCGGAGATGAGGCAAATGAACTCAGAGAGCGCGGCGGCGACGGAGGAGAGTACGGAGCAACCACACACAGACCCAGACGTATGGGGTGGTTTGACTGTGTGGCATCCAAATACGGATGCAGGCTTCAGGGCACCACGGATGTGGCATTTACAGTGCTCGATGTGCTCGGTTACCTCGACGAGATACCGGTATGCGTGGGATATGAACTTGACGGCGAAGTGATCACAGATTTCCCTGTTACCTCCAAGCTTGAGAAGTGCAAGCCCGTGCTCGAAAAGCTGCCCGGATGGAAATGCGAGATCCGCGGGATCAAAAAATATGAAGATCTGCCCGAGAATTGCAGGAAGTATATTGAGTTTATAGAAGAGAAGATCGGATATCCCATCACTATGATCAGTAACGGTCCCGGAAGAGAGGATATCATTTACAGGGAGTCTGTACTCAAGAGATAATCGGCATCGCACCTGTAAGCCTTTGACTGAAAAGTATGGATTGTATAAAAGATCGTAATTTATCAAAAGTGACCAAGGCTGCTGAGGCAGTCTTGGTTTTTATACGCTATTTTGCGTTTTTTGCGCTTCTTTTTACAGTTTTTACGTCGAGAGCAAAGGCATTCGAATACGCCTCCCAGTACAGTGCCGAGATATACAACCGTTCCAGCGGACTCGGAAGCAGCCAGGTCAATACTGTATGCCAGACCATCGACGGATATATCTGGGTGGGTACATATTCAGGGCTCTACAGATATGACGGCAGGGAGTTTGTAAGAGCAAATATCGATGAAAGGATCAGAAACGTAACCGTACTTCTTCCGAACGGCCGTGACGGGCTATGGATCGGAACGAATGATGCGGGACTTTTTTATTATTATAATGCCACAGGTCAGATAAGGGCCTATACCGCATCTGACGGGCTTGAGTCAAATTCGGTGAGAGCGCTTTGCTACGGCAAGAACGGAGAGCTCTACATAGGAACTTCATCATCTCTTTCGATACTGGAGGAAGGCACCCTTTCCACATATTCATCTTCCGATGAGCTCTATAACGTGAGCGGTATCACCTGCCGCGCGGATGGTACGGTCGCAGCCGTCACAAGGACGGGTACTGTATTTATCATCGAGAATAACCTTATCACCAAGAGCTTCTTCAATCAGAGCAAGACATCCTATTACACCGCTGTCAGATACGATTCCGACGGAGATCTGATAATCGGAAGTTCCGACGGAAAGGTCTACACGGGCAAGGCCACAGGCAGCAAACTCAGCATAATCGAAACTCTGGATGTGTCGGTGCTTGGATCTGTCACCTCGATTTACGATAACCGTGACGGTCAGATCGTTGTTTCCGGCGAGAACGGAATAGGCTATTATGACGACACTGACAGGTTTAATTATATCTCCTTTGTGGAATTCAACAATTCCATCGGCGGAGTGCTGGAAGACAGACAGGGTAATCTGTGGGCCACCTCATCCACTATGGGATTATTAAAGCTGTCCAGAAATCCGTTTACCGACATAATATCCGCTTCGGGAGTGGGAAGCAGGGTGGTCAATGCTGTTATGGGTGACGGAAACAGGCTCTATGTCGGATGCGACGAAGGCCTTGTGATCCTGGATAAAAATGATTATGAGGTGGTTCGGGATGAGTATACGGACATCCTTTCGGATGTGAGAATAAAGCACATACTGAAGGATTCGAAGGGGAGGCTGTGGTTTTCAACCTACGGGAATGAAGGCCTGGTCTGCTATGACAAGAACAGCGTTACCACATATAACGAGAATAAATCGGGGACTCAGGGCAGCAGATTTAACTGTGCTATCGAGCTGACAAACGGTGACATAGCGGTGGCTTCCACCACAGGTATAAGCATTATACGAAACGACGAAGTGACCGCCTGCATCGGAAAAGCCGATGGCCTCGAGGCGGAAGAGATTTTATGCCTGTATGAGAATGAAAAAGGCGAGATCTATGCGGGAAGCGACGGTGGCGGTGTCTATGTTATAAAGAACGGCGTGATCACCGGAAACATCGGCACTCAGCAGGGGCTCGAAAGCCTTGCCATAAGCAGGATCGTAAAAGACGGAGACAGGCTTTTCTTTGTGAGCGGCGGAGGAATTTATCTTTACTCCGACGGCGAATGCACCGCTCTTACCAATTTCCCGGGAAGCGGCAATTACGATATCATCTTTGCCAGGGACGGGAAGGCGTGGATCACTTCAGGTGAAGGCGTCTACATCGTAAACAAAGAAGATTTTGCATCAAACGGAAACTATATCGCAGAGCTTTTGGACAGTTCAAAAGGCCTGAGCGCAAGCCCTGTTATGGGGTCATGGAATTACTGTGAGGGCGATGATATCTATCTTTGCTGTCTTACCGGCGTAAAAAAGGTTTCGACAGAGGATTATAAACTGTCCGATTCGGATTATGAAGTCGCGATCCGCGAGATAGTAAGCGACGGAACCATATTAAAGCCCGATGAGGACGGAATATACCACATCCCCGCGGATGCTAAGAGAACCTCGTTCATCCCCTGTGTTTTGAATTATGGATTATATAACCCTCTTGTGAAGATATATCTTGAGGGATTTGACGATGAGGCCCTTTTCCTGTCACAGTCGGAGCTCCGGGAGATAAGCTACACAAATCTCCCTTACGGCAGCTATACATTCCACGTGCAGACTCTCGGTTCGGATATGGAGGTTATCAACGAGAGCACTGCGGTCATCCACAAGGAGGCCCGCATATATGAGCGCAAGGTGTTCTGGGCGGGAGTGGTCATTGCCGCTGTGCTCATACTGATGATGATCCTGTGGACTATCCTGGAAAGAAGAAATGTACGTATCATCAGGTTGAAAAACGAACAGCTCAAAAAGGCCAAGGAAGAGGCCGAGAGGATCAGTGAGTATAAGACGAGATTCCTTGCCAGCGTATCCCACGAGATAAGGACACCTATCAACACCATCATGGGTATGGATGAGCTTATACTCAGGGAGGAAGTTCCGGCGCAGGTAAGGCAGTATGCGGGAGATATCTATTCATCCGGCGGCGCTCTGTTAAATATCATAAATGACATACTCGACTTATCCAGGATAGAGTCGGGAAAGATGAGTATAGTACCGGTAGAATACAGCTTGTCGGCACTGCTTCGCGAGCTTGCGGGAAGCCTCAGGATGAATGCGGATGCGGCTCATCTTGACAGCGGTTTTGAGCTCGATCCCCGCCTGCCGGAGCATCTGACGGGAGATTCAAACCGCATAAGGCAGGTTGTGACAAATCTTCTTACCAATGCGGTCAAATACACGAGAGAAGGATCGGTCACCTTAAAGGCGGAGCTTTTGTCACAAACGGCAGACACCGCAAGCATAAGATTCTCTGTGATAGATACCGGTATCGGAATAAAGCAGGAGGATATGCCCAAGCTCTTTAAAGAGTTTGAGAGATTCGACGAAGAGAGAAACCACAACATAAAAGGCACGGGTCTGGGGCTTTCCATTTCAAGACAGCTGCTGGAACTTATGGGATCGAAACTCGAAGTGGAGAGTATCTACAATGAGGGATCCGATTTCCACTTCACGGTGTCACAGGGTATCTCGGGGGAAGGCACCATCGGAGAGATCGATCTGAACACATCGGAAAGTGATGCTTTTGAGAGCTACAAGCCTGCATTTACCGCACCGGATGCGAGCATTCTGGTGGTTGACGACACTCCTCTCAATCTTGCGGTTATAAGAGGACTGCTGCGCTCAACGAAGGTATCGATCGACACCGGAGAAAGCGGCCTTGTGGCACTTGAGAAGGTCAAAAAGAATAGATACGACCTTATCCTGCTCGATCATATGATGCCCGAAATGGATGGCATAGAGACCCTTGAACAGCTCAGAAAAATGGATCATATGTGCAAGGGCGTGCCTGTGGTAGTGCTCACCGCAAATGCAATAGCGGGGGCAAAGGAAAACTATATAAAGCACGGATTTGACGACTATCTCTCAAAACCGGTATCGGGCAAAGACCTTGAATCACTTCTTCTCAAATTCCTTCCGCCTTCCAAGATTCAGGCGGGTGAGGACGAAAAGAGTGAGACCGGCCCTGATAAAGTGGCCGGAATCGCGAATGCCGGGAGGCCCGGCGAAAGCACTCAGACGGAACCTGTTTACAGAAGCCTCAGCCTCATAAATCCCGTAAAGGGGATCAATTTCTGCGCCGGGGATAAGGAACTGTATGAGAATGTCCTTGAGATGTTTGTGGCGGAATTTGATGAGGAATCACGCGCACTGCAGACCTTCTTCGAACAGCGCGATCAGAAAAAATATGTCACTCATGCCCATAAGCTTAAGAGCTCCGGAAGGACTATAGGAGCGGATTCCCTGTTCGAGAAGGCCAAGGAGCTGGAAATGGCCGGCAAAGAGGAAAACTGGGAGATCATAGAACGCAGACAGGGTGCTGTCCTTCAGCTCTATATGGATGTAGTGGCCGAGATAAAGGACAAGATACTTGTTGACAGATCATGACGGGAACGATACTTGATTATCTAATTGAATACGGCGATGTGCCCTTTGCGGAAATGAGACTGACGGAAGTGGACGCCGCCATCCTTTGCAAGCTGGGATATTTTCATTTTGAGAGTTTCGTTGCGGGGATAGATGACGGAATGCCTTCGGTGGCACTTAAGGATATAATGCTTCTGGAAAACAGGGACGATCTGTTTGAAAAGGGGCATTATGAGAGCGTGTCCCGCCAGATGGTGGATCTGATGCTTTCGGGAAGGCGTTTTAAAGAACTCAGAGTGGCGTGCTTCGAAAGCTGTCTGGATCACGAGACTCAGACGCAGTTTGCGGCTGTTACTTTTATCACCGGGCCCCGCAGGATGTTTGTGGTGTTCCGCGGAACAGACAGCACCATAATCGGACTAAAGGAAGACTTTAACCTGCTGTATATGGACAAGGCAAAATGCCATGAATACGCCACGGAATATCTGCGAAAGATAAGCTCCAGATATGCGCGTAAGATGTATGTCGGAGGCCATTCAAAAGGTGGACATCTGGCTGTGTATGCTTCCATGAACATGCCTGATGATATAAAGCAGCGCATCCACAGGATATACAGCATGGACGGGCTGGGCCTGCGCCCCACCCTTATGCAGGACGGAAAGTTTAAGAGCATTGAAGACAGGATCTACAAGCTTATTCCGCAGTCCTCACTAATCGGGATGATGCTGGATGATGATGACAGATACGAAGTGATAAAGGCTTCCGGTCTGGGCCTTATGCAGCACAATATGTACGGCTGGAATGTGGACGGAAGGAAATTTATCCGCGAGAAAAAGCTCAAGACCAATGCGGTGTTTGTTGAGCATACCTTTAACGGATGGGTCGATTCCCAGGATGATGAAAACAGGCAGAAATTCATAGACGGGATATACAGCCTGATCGATGCCTGCAAGGCCGAGAGCATGAGAGAACTGATATCGGACGGTGGAAAGAAGTTTTCGATAATCATCGACAGCGTAAAGGAGCTGGATGACGAGAGTAAATCCCAGCTCAAACAGGTATTTGCCGC
Source organism: uncultured Lachnospiraceae bacterium (assembly GCA_947164865.1). GTDB lineage: Bacteria > Bacillota > Clostridia > Lachnospirales > Lachnospiraceae > AC2028. The sequence continues at coordinate 158,985 of CAMUYA010000001.1, read as the reverse complement.
CTTTATCCCGGTGGCCAAGGCTTATTTCAAAGCAGATGTGGGAAAAAGACTGCTGAGAGCAGGCAAAAATGCCATTCTGACGCCTTATACCGCAGGTAAAAATGCCCTTTTGAAAGTTATGGAAAACTAAGGGCGTTTGTGCTACAATAAGATGATTAAAGTTTTTTTGGAAGGAGCCCCTATCAATTTATGGATATAGCGGAAAAACTTGCCGAAGAACTGAATGTTGAAACGGTGTTTACGATCAGAGCCGGCGCTCTTGAGATACCCGTCAACGAGTCAACCGTTGTATCGTGGATACTCATCGGTATAGTATTTATCATCTGTCTTATCCTCGGAAGCCGTCTTAAGGTGAGAAACATCTCCAAAAGGCAGGCGGCAGCCGAGTTCATTGTTACCAAGCTTGAAAGCCTTGTCTCAGGAATGGTGGGAGAGGAGGCCAAGGGCTATGTGCCGTATCTTCTTGCGGTACTTATTTTCCTTGCATTTTCAAATATATGCGGCATCTTCGGATTCAAGCCGCCCACAAAGGACCTTAACGTCACCGCGGCTCTTGCAATAATGAGCATTATAGTGGTGCAGTTTGCAAATATCAAGGCGCATGGGCCCTGGGGCTGGATCAAGAGCTTCACACACCCGATAGCGGTGGTCACCCCCATCAATATCCTTGAGCTTGTGATAAAGCCGCTTTCACTGTGCATGCGACTTTTCGGAAATGTGCTCGGCGCATTCATAATCATGAAGCTTATCGAGATCGCCATGGAGTCGGCCATTCATGCACCGGTGATCATTCCGGGAATATTCTCCCTGTATTTCGACCTTTTTGACGGCGGACTGCAGGCCTATGTATTTGTATTTTTAACTTCGCTTTATATCAAAGAAGCAGTGGAATAACACATTTCTAAACGGAGGAAAACAACATGTTAGCAATCGGAGCAGGAATCGCAGCATTAGCTTGTATCGGAGCAGGGCTCGGACTTGGGATCGCCACCGGAAAGGCAGTGGACGCAACAGCACGCCAGCCTGAGGCGGCAGGAAAGATTACCACCGCACTGATCCTCGGAGGAGCGCTCGCGGAGGCAACCGCTATCTACGGTTTCGTTATCGGTATCCTTATCATATTTATGCTTAAGTGATCATTGAGGGAAAGAAATGCTGAAAGTAGATATCAATATATTATTTACGGTAATCAATCTCGGGGTCATCTTTTTTGTGATCTGGAAATTTCTGTTTAAGCCGGTAAAGAAGATCATAGCAAAGCGTCAGGAAGAGGTGGAGGAGCAGTTTTCCAAAGCCGAGGAAGCAAAGTCGCAGGCCGATGAGGAAAGAGCCAGATACGAGCAGGCCATGAGCCGTGCCGAGGAAGAAAAGAATTCCATCATCAAAGAAGGCCGCGAGCAGGCAGGAGCCGAGAGGGATAAGATAATAGACGATGCGAGAAGCGAAGCCTCAAATATCATCGAGACCGCCAAAAAAGACGCAGAGGACGCAAAGAAACGCATCATGATGAAGGGCGCGGAGGAACTCTCCGAGCTTGTTTCTCAGGCTGCGGGAAAGATCGCTCAGACCAAGGAAGATCCCGAGGCAGACAGCCGTCTTTTTGATGAATTTATCGAAAAGAGCGCCAAGGCTGACTGATGAGGTGCACATAAAGTGAGGAAAAAGAACAAGAAATTCGAATGCCTGCTCCGCTATGTGACGGAGCCTACACCTGCCCAGCTTGATAAGATCAAAAGCTTTGTCTACGGTAAGTACGTAAATGACGATATAACCGAGGACATGATCAGCTTTTCCGCTGTGGAGGATAAGAGCCTCGGAGGAGGTTTTATCCTTACCTGCGGTAACGAGACCTACAACTGGAGCACCGAAGGGCGCAGCCGTCAGTTTGCCGAGGCGGTGGACAGGTTAAAAAAGAATATAAGCGCGGACACAGACATTATCTCCATGCTGCGCACCACCGTTGAGGAGTTTGAACTCACCGCTGCTCACAGGCATGTGGGAACTGTTTCCTATGTGGGAGACGGAATAGCGACCATAGTCGGGCTTCCTCATGCGGCCTATGGTGAGATACTCATCTTTGAGTGCGGTATCAAGGGAATGGTGCAGGATATCAGACATGATGAGATCGCAGCCATCCTTTTCGGAAGTGACCGCGAGATAAGAGTGGGAAGCCATGTGACCAGAACCGTAATGACCGCCGGAGTGCCGGTGGGTGAAGGATTTCTGGGACGCGTGGTCAATTCCCTGGGAGAACCCATAGACGGCCTCGGCAGGATCGAGGATGACGATTACAGGCCCATCGAGAATGCGGCTCCTTCCATCGTTGATCGTAAATCTGTCGATACTCCAATGGAGACGGGTATTCTTGCAATCGACTCAATGTTCCCCATCGGGCGCGGACAAAGAGAGCTTATTATCGGTGACAGACAGACCGGAAAGACCTCCATCGCCACCGATACCATTATAAACCAGAAAGGTAAAGGCGTTATCTGCGTCTATGTTGCCATAGGCCAGAAGGCATCCACCGTTGCGAAGCTGGTAAACAATCTCAAGAAGGCAGGAGCGCTTGATTACACCATAGTAGTGACGGCATCCGCGTCGGAGCCGGCTCCCCTTCAATACATCGCTCCTTATGCAGGATGCGCCATGGCCGAGTATTTCATGGCTCAGGGAAAGGATGTGCTGATCGTTTATGATGACCTTTCCAAGCATGCGGTGGCATACAGGGCACTTTCGCTTTTGCTCGAAAGGCCGCCGGGAAGAGAAGCTTACCCCGGAGATGTGTTCTATCTCCATTCAAGACTGCTGGAGCGCAGCGCAAGGCTTAATGCGGAGTGCGGAGGAGGCTCCATCACCGCGCTTCCCATAATAGAGACACAGGCCGGCGATGTATCGGCATACATTCCGACCAACGTCATTTCCATTACCGACGGTCAGATATATCTTGAGAGCACACTTTTCAATCTCGGAGTAAGGCCTGCGGTCAATGTCGGGCTTTCGGTATCGCGTGTGGGCGGTGCTGCCCAGACCAAGGCGATGAAAAAGTCGGCGGGAAGCATACGTATCGATCTGGCACAGTTCAGAGAGATGGAAGTGTTCACACAGTTTTCATCGGATCTCGATGCTGCCACCAAGGCTCAGCTCTGCCACGGAAATGTGCTTATGGAGCTTTTAAAGCAGCCTCTCGGGAAGCCACTTTCCATGGAGGAGCAGGTAATAACACTCTGCGCCGCAAACGCAAGGGTGATGGAGAATATCCCTACCGATAAGATCAAGGATTTCCAGGGGAAGCTTCTTGAATATATCGAGAGAGAAAATCCCGGGCTTGTGAACATGATAAAGACTACGGGAAATTTTGATGATGATATGCGTGAGCAGATAATCAAAGCATCCAAGGACTTTTTGGCAGAATACGAGATGCAATGATCGTTGTAGTGCCAAGGTGTGCTGCTGCGGAATATGAGGTGAATCTGTGGCAAATATACGTGAGATATCCGGAAGAATAAGAAGTATCCGTGATACCATGAAAATTACAAATGCCATGTATATGATCTCGTCCACCAAGCTTCGCAAGGCCAAGAAGGGACATGAGGGCAACGGTCCTTACTTTTCGTATCTGAAGGATATGTATGACCGCATCATAGAGTCCACTTCCGAGCTGAATAATAAATGGCTTGATGAGAGAGAAGAAAAGAAGGGCAAAGAGAGAACCCGTGCGATAATCCTTATCACCGGTGACAAAGGCCTTGCAGGGGCGTACAATCACAATGCCATCAAGCTTGCCTTAAGCCTTATGAATGAGGATCCCACACCAAAGCTATACGTGGTGGGAGAGGTCGGAAGGCAGTACTTTGCAGGCAAGAAAGTGCTGATGTCGGGACAGTTTAAATACAGTGCGCAGAACCCTTCCCTCAACAGGGCAAGGATGATCGGCAATATGCTGATGGACGAGTACTTAAGCGGTGAGATAGATGAGGCTTATATCGTATACACCGAGATGAAAAACAGCATCTCCACCGAGGCGAGAGCGCTTCGTATTCTTCCCTTGATGTACGAAAAGCCGGATGAGCCGGGATTCATCAATCAGGAAGAGGGAAAGATCAATTTTGTTCCCTCCGCGGAGGATGTGCTCAACACCATAGTCCCCGAGATGATAATCGGAGATATTTATTCAACTCTGGTGGAAAGCTACTGCAGCGAGCAGAATGACCGCATGATGGCTATGGATAAGGCCAACAAAAACGCAGCGGAAATGATCAAGGATCTTTCCACACAGTACAACAGGGAAAGACAGGCGATGATCACTCAGGAGATAACCGAGGTTATCGCAGGCGCCAAGGCACAGAAGAAAAAGAAGCAGAAGAAAGCAGCGCAGGAAAGCTGAAAGATTTATATCGGAGGCAGATCTTAATTGAAAGAAAACGAAAAGATCGGAAATGTCGGACATGGGCGTATTGTTCAGGTAATGGGCCCGGTTGTCGATGTCGAATTCGGAGACGATTGTCTCCCGTATATAAAGGATGCACTTGAGGTTAAGCTGAATGGGAAACGCCTCGTGATGGAGGTAGCCCAGCATATCGGCGAAGGCACCGTCAGATGCATCATGCTGGGACCCAGCGACGGGCTTGCCAAGGATATGGATGTATATGCCACAGGTGACGGCATAAAGGTTCCGGTTGGAGAGCAGACTCTCGGCAGATTATTTAACGTGCTGGGAGAAACCATCGATAAGGGCGAGCAGCCTGATGGAGAAAAGTGGGTGATACACCGCAATCCTCCTTCATTTGCCGACCAGAGCCCCGTATCCGAGATACTCGAGACAGGCATTAAGGTAATAGACCTTCTCGCACCTTATTCAAAGGGCGGAAAGATCGGTCTGTTCGGAGGAGCCGGAGTCGGAAAGACAGTGCTCATCCAGGAGCTTATCACAAACATAGCCACCGAGCACGGCGGTTATTCCATATTTACCGGAGTGGGAGAGCGTTCCAGGGAAGGAAACGACCTTTGGACAGAGATGGGGGAATCGGGAGTTCTGGCTAAGACAGCCCTTGTCTTCGGACAGATGAATGAGCCCCCGGGGTCCAGAATGAGAGTGGCGGAAACGGGCCTTACAATGGCTGAGTATTTCCGCGATGTTCAGAAAAAAGACGTACTTTTATTTATAGATAACATTTTCCGTTTTGTGCAGGCAGGAAGCGAAGTATCTGCGCTTTTGGGACGCATGCCCTCGGCGGTGGGATATCAGCCCACGCTGGCTACCGATCTGGGCGAACTGCAGGAGAGGATCGCTTCCACAAAGAACGGATCGGTCACCTCGGTACAGGCTGTGTATGTGCCTGCCGATGACCTTACAGACCCGGCGCCCGCTACCACATTTGCGCACCTCGATGCCACGACGGTTCTTTCAAGAAAGATCGTTGAGCAGGGAATTTACCCCGCGGTAGATCCCCTCGAATCCACTTCAAGGCTTCTTGAGCCCGAGACAGTGGGAGAAGAGCATTACAATGTGGCCAGAAATGTTCAGCAGACTCTTCAGAGCTATAAAGAGCTGCAGGATATAATCGCCATCCTCGGAATGGATGAGCTTTCCGAAGAAGATAAAGTCACGGTATACAGGGCCAGAAAGATCCAGAGATTCCTTTCACAGCCCTTCCATGTGGCGGAGAATTTCACCGGAGTTAAGGGCGTTTATGTGCCTCTTTCCGAGACCATAAGAGGCTTTAAAGCCATACTTGACGGCGATATGGACAAATATCCGGAAGCGGCATTTTTCAATGTCGGAACCATAGATGATGTCATTAAGAAAGCAGAACTCATCGGAATGGAATAGGTAATACGGATGAGCGATTCTTTAAGGCTTAAGATAATAGCGACCGATAAGGTTTTCTACGACGGAGAAGCCGAATCGATCATTTTTCCCGCACCCGACGGGTCACGCCAGATCATGGCTCACCACGAAAACATGGTCATAGCGGGATGCGAGGGAATCTGCCGCATCAGATTTGAAAAGGGCGGGGAATGGCGCAATGCCGTTGTAGGACGAGGATTTGTCGAGATCAAGGATAACACGGCACTTCTTATCACCGAATCGGCAGAGTGGCCTGAAGATATAGACAGAGTGAGGGCTCTGGCCGCAATGGAAAGAGCAAAGGAGCAGCTGAGGCAGGATCAGAGCATTCAGGAGTACAATGCCTCGAGGGCCGCGCTTGCGCGGGCGCTTCTCAGACTTTCACAGGTTGGAGACGGAACGGACTAAAGATGAACACTGGTAGTGAAGAAAAGAATAAAAAGATCATACGGATCGTGGCCTGTGCGCTTCTGATCGGGTTCGCGGCTGTTATATTCTATATGCAGTCAAGGTATCCTTTCAGCCTTGAAGATCTCTATTTCCTGAAAGATGCGGCAACGGGAGAGAGATTGACATCTCTCGGAGAGATTTTTGCCACTATAGCGCCCACGATGAGTTCCAGAGGAGGAAGTGTGCTTTCACTTCTTGTGCTGAGAGTGATCCTGGTAACAGGGAATTTTGCGGCAAATGCTGTTAATATGATAATGCTGTTTGCCGTGGCTTTCCTTATCAGCAGGTGTGCCCGCACGCGTAAGGAGTGGATGTTTTTTACCGCTTTTTCATTTGTACTGATGTTTTCTCTTAACAGCGAGTGGAGAAAGTCATATCTCTGGGAATTCGGAATAGTTAATTTTCTCTTTCCGGCAGTTCCTTTTCTCATTTATCTTTACATGATCCTTCGTGAGATAAACGAGGAAAAGAAGGATCCGGGGGCAGTCAGAGCGGTAGTCGCATGTGTTTCCGCACTTGCTGCCGGAGCTGCAAATATTTCATACGGTGTGCTTGGAGCCGTAGTAGGAGTAAGCGGCATCATCATTCTGCGCCTCATAGTGGGAGTAAAGCCTAAGCTTTGGGTTCCGCTGTCTGTGGGGTGCAATATAGCGGGAGCCGCACTTTATCTGATTTCACCCGGGAATTATGCTACCGGATCTATCATGGGTACGCAGTACATTAATTTCAGCATTTTCCCCGCTGTCGTGCTCGCTTTGCTCATGCTGGCAATATCCTTAAGGAGTGGCGGATGGGTGTCGATAAGCGAGATGGTGCTTATTGCCACTCTCGGTGTGGGGATCGTTCTCAGGTTTATCATCCAGGCCGTTCCCGGAGTGTATCCGAACGGGTTGCAGGTCGGCATAATGATAGTTGCCATAACACTTATGAGTAATATTCTCGGAAGGTTTATCCGCGAGAATCCCAAGTCATATAAATGGGCTTTACTGCTTACTGTGTGTGGTTTTGTGTATATTGTACTTAATATCGTGGCGGATATAGGAGGAGTCAGCTGATGAAATACAGATTCCCCGAAGCTCTGAAAAAGAGTCCGTATCTTATATTTGAAAAATTTGAAAAGCCGATATATCTTTTGATCATCCTGAGCACGGTATTACTTCGAGGCTGGATGTTCGGAAAGTCCGGAAAGGGGTTTGATATCCTTTTGACTCTGGCGGGAGTGATGGCATCATGTGCGGTATGCTCAATGGCATTTTTCCTGTCAGGCGGAAGAAAACTCTCACAGCTTTCCAGGTTTTTGATCCTGTATTCAGCGTTTGTTCCCGGGATCAGATTTGTTTATCTTAAAAGGCTTATGAATCCGGAGATCCTTTTTGAGCTCCGTGCGGATCTTTACCCCGAGAAGCTTAAAAATGTTGTCGCACTCTGGTTTCCGGATTTCACTGTGGTACTGCTTCTGATGGTGCCCTTTGCCATCCTTTTGTTTATGGCATTTGTTGTAAACAAGGACGACGTGGAAAGCAGCGGAAAGCTTAAGAGGTTTTTCCTTATAGTGGTGATCGTTTCGATCATACTGATGCTCGTAGCTTTTCCGTTAGCCAATATTTCGAATCTGTGCGTGTATATCATAGGGATCCTTCTCGTCTCTCTTATCTGGAAGCTCTGGGAGATAATAAGAAACAAGAAATCCCTGGAACCGGCCAGCATTGTAGCCTGGGCCGAGATCCTGCTGTTTGTCGCACTCTGGCTTAAAGGATTGGCGGAGAGCTTTCTATGAAGCGTATTATTTTTATAAAAGGTTCAATAGAGACACTTGGATACTTTTCCCTGCAGCTTGCTGAGTATTTTTCGGAAGCGGGCAGGGAAGTTTTTGTTTGGGATATGCAAAAGCCCTCTGCGAGCATAGATGCATTTGAGGCACTTGCCGACCCTTCCGAGTCGGTGTTGGTCACCTTCAACTTTATCGGGCTGGGGCAGGAAGGACAGTTTTCCCGCGGGCTTTCAAATATATGGGATGTGTATGGGATAAAAAAGATATGTATCCTGGTCGACTCACCCGTGTATTATTATCGTCAGCTGTCAAGTGAGCTTAAAAATATAAAGTATGTCTGCATAGACAGATATCACAGGAAGTTCATAGAAAAGATGTATCCCGAATACGGAAAAGTGGATTTTATTCCCCTCGGAGGGAACAGGGAACTGTGCAGCATGTTTGTTAAACCGGGATTGCTTGGAACGGGCAGACTACGGTTTATAAAAGAGGAAAGAGCGGAAAGCTTCGAAGAATGGAAAGAGCGGCCCATAGATGTGCTGTTTGCCGGAAATTATGTTCCTATGGGAAGCCTTGAACCAGCTCTGGCGGGACTTGGACAGGAGTACAGGGACTTTCTGATGCAGACGGCGCAGGATCTGTTTGATGATCCATCCGCACCGATCGAGGATACATTTATCAAAAGGCTTACGGAGGAGTTTCCGGATTGTACGCGGGATGAATATCTGCAGGCCTGCTATAAGATGGTATATATCGACCTGTATGTAAGAAGCGTATACAGAGCAGGAATAGTGGCCGGGATCGCGGACAGAGGGATCAAAGTGCATTGTACGGGGAAGGACTGGGATCAGTGCCCCTGCCGTCATCCCGAGAATATAATCAGTACCGGAGAGAGCGTGAGCAGCAGAGAATGTCTGGAGGCGATGAAGATTGCCAAGGTGTCCCTCAATATGATGCCATGGTTTAAGGCCGGAGCCCATGACCGTGTGTTTAGTGCCATGCTCATGGGAAGCTGCCTTGTCTCTGACAGCTCGGAATATCTGGACGAGATAATGCCCGGTGCGGAATATTATGCTCGGTACGAACTTATCACCCCGGAGGAAAGTGCGCGGATGGCGGCTGACAGGGTGGAAGAGCTTCTTCAAAATATGAACAGAGCATACGATATAGCTTCTTCTGCGAAGGGGTTTGCAATTAGCGGACATACGTGGACAGAGAGAGCCAAAAAAGTTGAGGAAATTTTACAAAGTTTATAATTTAGACACACTTTGTTCATAAGTTTAAGTTATACTATTTTGCAAATAGTTGAGAAATCAACTATTCTCCCCCCCTCATAAGAAGCAAGTAGATCTTCGGATCTACTTGTTTTCTTTTATAAGCAATCTACATCGCGTCTTTTGCGATGTAGATCGACTGCGCAATGCCTCAATGCGCAGTCGAAGGCGAAGCCGTTGCGACAATCGTGCCGTACTCTGGCACGATTGGTTTCCTCTACAGTTACGGTAAGAAATCAACATCTATTAGCAATCAACATCGCGTATTTTGCGATGTTGATCGACTGCGCAATGTCTCAATGCGCAGTCGAAGGCGAAGCCATTGCGCAAAGTGCAGCGTACTTTGCTGCACTTTGAAGTTGGTTATTAAAGTTCTTAAGGAGAAAGGTAAATATATGGAAAAGTATAAGGTTACGGGTATGAGCTGCGCTGCCTGCCAGGCCAGAGTGGAAAAGGCTGTTGCCTCTTTGGATGGTGTGGACAGCTGCGTGGTAAGCCTGCTTACGAATTCAATGAATGTGGAAGGAACTGCTTCCCCCGAAGCAGTCATCAAAGCTGTTAAGGATGCGGGTTACGGCGCTTCGCTTTCGGGTGGTGCCACTGATAAGGGCAAGACAGGAAATGGCTCCGGCTCCTCTTTATCACAGGGGACAGATGCGGACAGCTTTGGAAACGAGGAGACGAAGGGAATACTGATAAGGCTTATTGTATCGGCAGCTCTTGTCATTATTCTCATGTATTTTTCAATGGGGCATATGCTTTTCGGATTCCCGCTGCCACCCTTTATGGAAGGGAACCATATCGCTATGGGGCTTACCCAGCTTGTTCTGTCCGCGGCAGTCATGGTGATCAATCAGAAATTTTTTATAAGCGGATTTAAGGGAGCATTCCACGCTGCTCCCAACATGGACACCCTCGTTGCTCTGGGTTCGTCCGCTTCCTTTATATACAGCCTTTGGATGCTGTTTAAGATGAGCGGTGCGGTGACCGCCGGCGGAAGCGAAGCCGGAGCGGAGTACATGAACGAGTTTTATTTTGAATCCGCTGCTATGATCCTTGTTCTTATCACTGTCGGAAAGCTTCTCGAATCCCATTCAAAGGGAAAGACCACAAATGCGTTAAAGAGCCTGATGAAGCTGGCGCCCAAAATGGCCACGGTACTCAGAAACGGTGTGGAAAAAAGAGTGCCTGCGGAAGATGTTAAGATCGGGGAGGTTTTTGTGGTCAGGCCGGGAGAAAGCATACCGGTGGACGGAGAAGTAATAGACGGAAGCTGCTCCGTAAACGAATCGGCCCTGACCGGAGAGAGCATCCCGGTTGACAAAAGCGAAGGTGATAAGGTTTATTCCGCTACTATAAACACATCCGGCTTTGTAAGATGTGTTGCCACTAAGGTCGGTGAAGATACTACCCTTTCACAGATAATTAAAATGGTCAGCGACGCAGCCCTTACTAAAGCTCCCATCGCAAAGATTGCAGATAAGGTGTCTGGAATCTTTGTGCCGGTGGTAATGCTGATCGCACTTATTACTCTGATAGTCTGGCTCCTTGTAAGCGGTGATGTGGGATATTCTCTGGCAAGGGCTATATCTGTGCTTGTTATAAGCTGCCCCTGTGCCCTGGGTCTTGCCACCCCGGTGGCTATAATGGTCGGAAACGGAGTAGGTGCCAAAAACGGCATCCTTTATAAAACTGCGGCAGCATTGGAAAATGCGGGCAGGGTAAGGATCGTGGCGCTGGACAAAACAGGCACGGTGACCAAGGGCGTACCGGAGGTGACGGATGTGCTCTGCAAAGACGGATTTTCCGTTGCTGAATTACTCAATGTTGCATATTCACTGGAAAAAAAGAGCGAGCACCCGTTAGCCAAAGCCATTGTAAATTATGGAAAAGACAATAAAGCTTCGGATCCGGGAACGGATGGATTCGAGAGTCTTGCGGGAAACGGTGTTAAGGGAATGATCCTTGATGATGTGGGAAGTATTCCTGCAGGGGCTGTGATATACGGAGGAAGCGGGAAGTTTATTTCAGAAAAGATAAAAGAAGTTTCATCCGATTCCGGGCAGGACACCGGTTCGGATGATATGACCGGATATATCCCGAACATGTCAGATAAGCTTTCGGAAGAAGGAAAGACGCCGGTATTTTTTGCCTTTGCAGGCAAAAGTCCGGATACCGGGAAAGAGAATATTAACGTTATAGGATGCTTTGGAATAGCGGATGCCGTAAAAGAGGATGCGTCTGAGGCCATAGCCATGCTTAAGACCACAGGAACCAGAGTGGTAATGCTTACCGGCGATAACGAAAAGACAGCACGTGCCGTCGGAGCAAAAGTGGGTATAGATGAAGTGATATCCGGCGTGCTCCCCGGTGATAAGGAGCAGGTGATAAGAAGCCTTAAAGAGCAGGGGAGAACGGCGATGGTCGGCGATGGGATAAATGATGCTCCAGCGCTTACTACAGCTGATGTAGGTATCGCTATCGGTGCAGGAACAGATGTCGCGATCGACTCCGCGGATATCGTGCTCATGTCCGACTCGCTCAAAGCCGTACCTGCTACAGTAAAGCTTGGCAGGGCCACGCTCAGAAATATAAAAGAGAACCTTTTCTGGGCTTTCTTCTACAATGCATTATGTATTCCGCTTGCTGCGGGAGTGTTTGTTAAGCTCTTCGGATGGAGTCTTAATCCAATGATCGCCGCTGCAGCCATGAGCCTTTCCAGCTTCTTTGTGGTGAGCAACGCGCTGAGGCTCAATCTTATTGACAGAAAGCTGTAGATAAGGGTATTCTTAAAATGTATGCGCTGTATCAAATGCCATGATAAGTGATCAAAGGTAAGAGTATACGGCATCACACAAATAGTCTAAGGACGCAAGACATAGCTGTGTCTGGTTTCGGAGGAGTGTTATGAGAAAAAAAACTGTAACTGCAATTGTTGTGGCTGCTCTTTTATTGTGCGGGTGTGCTTCCGGCGGGAACGCAGGTCCCATAAACAGTAAATCAGACAGTGATGATAAGCCTGTGAGCACAGAACTTCCGGAAACCCCGGTTTCAGAAGAGGATAAGCCCTTAAATGAACTTCCTGATGTCAGTGAGCTTCCCCCGCTTTCCGGTCTGGGAGCATCCTTATCTGATGAAGATCAGCTTCAGCTTATATGGGATAACAGAGACAAGTGGATGTTCAGCGGGCATATCGATGAGGGCTGGAATATCTTTTATGCCGTGTCGGATCTTGACGCAAACGGCAGGCTCGAAATTATAGCTACAGAAGCCTATGGTGAATCTAATTTTTCATCATTTTCTATGTATGAAGTTGATGAGGCCGGAACGGGATTAAAATATGTTGAGAATAACATCATGGAAGGCGAATCAATGCCTGATATTGAGTGGGGAGAGGTATTCACCCTTGCAAAAGATCAGGATGGTAACATTCTCGGATATATCATGAAGGACGGGCTGAGAATGGATGGCGGTTCAGCTTACAGTGTAAATATGGATTTCGTGACGATGAAGGACGGCAAGATCACTTGTGAGTATATAGCATCTGCCAACACTTCATATGACGAGAACGGAACCGTTACAACCCAGTATTTTGTTGACAAAAATGGAAACTATCTTGAAGACTGGGAGGAGTTTAACGCTTACGAAGAAAAATATATCAAAGAAACTTACCCCGATGCGGAAATAAAAGTAATGGTCATTTGCTCGATATATGCTAATGAGACCGGGGAGGATGGTCTGTACGATCTCCTGGAAGAGTCGTGGAGAAAGCATGGTGAATACGATAGTTTCGATGAGTACTATCGGAATGAATATTCTCAGGGGGCCGGTGAAGACGGAAAAGGCAGTGACTGGATCGACCAAAACGGCGAACTGACTACAAAGACAGTTTCCAAGGAAGATCTTGAGAATTGCCAGTATTGTGCTTTCGAAACTTATGTTTATGAAATGAATACATACTATGATTATCAGTCAGATGATGATTTCCAGACACATACCCTGTATTTTGACACAGAGGGTGGCGGAAGCTTCTACTATTATGGATATAACGGAACGGAAGACTGGACAATAACGGAGATCACTTTTGACGAGGAGCCGTCCTTCTATGCATACGCCAAAATGAAGAATGGCGATTATGAGATGAATTCCGTTCTGCAGTTCTATACTTTCACTTTCAGCGATGGAGGATCCACACTGGATGTGATAGGATTGGATTTCGGCGAAGAGTATATTTACTTCTGGCCATTTGGATGATAAATGGGAAAACGTTCAACTAGGGAAAACAAAAATGAATATCAGCTCGCACGCGAAGCGCAGAACCTTACGAGGGAAGCAGCGAGCGAGCTGATGCAGTATGTGTCGGATGACAGGATAGAGAAGATCGAGAGTGAAAAGTCGCTTCCGCATCCCGACGAGATTCTGCTTATGGCTAAGGCTTACAAGGCACCGCATCTGTGTAATTATTTCTGTTCACACGAGTGCCCCATAGGGCAGGAGAATGTGCCGGAGCTGGAGTATAAAAGCCTTGCGGAAATTACGCTGGCAATGCTTTCTTCACTGAATACGGTGGAGAAGTATAAGGACCGCCTTATCGAGATCACATCAAACGGGCATGTTGACGATGATGAGGTTGAGGACTTTGAAGCAATAAGGGCGCAGCTGGATAAGATATCGCTGATGGCGCAGTCGCTGAAATTGTGGGTTGACAAGGCCATAGCGGATGGAGTAATGTAAGTGGGTTGGCAAAGTACATGATGCCGATCGCTTATAGTAGGGTGCGAGTGAAGTACAAAGCGTTGTAAAGTACACAACGCTTTGCGAAATGGCTTCGCTATGGACAACGCGTTAGGGCATCGCGATTGTCCATCTGCATAGCAAAGTACGCTATGCAGATTTCTAAGAGGAGTTCGGGCTCTAAATCCTCCTCTTTAAATAATAAAACCAAGGAGAAAACAATGAAATCGCGTATTATCAGTCTTGCACAGGAGACCAGGCTGCTCCTGCGCAGTATTCCTTCGCCTGTCGTTGCGGCATATATCGTCGCACTTGTTACAATGAATCTGCTGGCTAATAAGCTGGTGCCACTCAATATAGATTATTTATTGCTGGACTGCGGATTTTTCGTATCGTGGGCAGTTTTTCTTACAATGGATGTGATCACAAGGCATTTCGGACCGCGCGCAGCCACCATTCTTTCGGTTGTGGGGCTGATCGGAAATGTGTTTGTGGCGCTTATGCTTTTCTTCTGCGGCAAGCTTCCGGGAATATGGGGCGAGTCCTATGTGCCGGGTTCGGAGGAGATCATCAATAACGCTCTCGATAACACTATAAGCGGCAACTGGTTTGTAGTATTCGGAAGCTCGGTTGCATTTTTAAGTTCCGCGGCGGTCAACAATTTCCTCAATTATTTTATCGGAAAGGGTGTTGAGGGGAATGTGGCTGGATCTAGGAAAGTTGTTGAAGGTGAAACCAAAGGAAAGAAAAAGAACTTCGGTACCTTTGCGGTAAGAAGCTATGTTTCCACCTTTATCGGACAGTTTGTGGACAACCTCGTATTTGCACTTGTTGTCAGTCACACATTATTTGGGCTCTCGCTTCTGCAATGCTTTATCTGCGCCGTTACAGGTGCGGCTGCCGAGCTCTTGTTCGAAGTGGTGTTCTCACCCATAGGATATGCGGTTACAAAGAACTGGGAAAAAGACGGAGTCGGAGCGGCATATTTTGCCTTTGTTGCGGAAAAGGAAAAATCTTATGAAAATATTGGTGACAGGAAGCTCAAGTGGGATAGGTAAGGGCATAGCCGAAAAGTTTCTGGCGGAAGGCCATGAAGTGACGGGCTTCGATATAAATCCAGCAACCATAGAGCATAAAAGTTATAAGCATTATATAGTTGATATCAGAGATAAAGAAGCCTATCCGGATCTGCCGCCCGTAGATATTTTAATAAATAACGCAGGGGTGCAGAACGGGGACGATATAGGGGTTAACCTGAAAGGAACCATCTCCGTTACGGAGCGCTACGGTATCCATGAAGGGATAAAGTCGGTGCTGATGATAGGTTCCGCCAGCGCACAGACAGGCTCGGAATTCCCGGAATATGCGGCAAGTAAAGGCGGCGTGACCACCTATGCCAAGAATGTGGCACTGCGGATAGCAAAGTACGGAGCCACCTGTAACAGTCTTGATTTCGGGGGAGTTGAAACAGAGCTTAACGCGCCGGTAATGAATGACGAAAAATTATGGAACCGTATAATGGAACTCACTCCGCTTAAGCGCTGGATGAGAGTATCGGAAGCGGCAGACTGGGCGTATTTTATGACAGTGACCAATCGTTTCTGCACCGGGCAGAACATCCTTATCGACGGACTTGAAGCCGGTAATGCGGAGTTTGTCTGGACCTAAACACTTCCCGGCATAAGGGATAGGAGGACATCTATGGGAATGCTGCTCAGGCTCAGCAAAGAAGCCATCAGATACAAGGCACTTTACATCATCGCCATACTATCAACGCTTGCGCTGACGGGCGTTAATCTGGTTGCGCCCAAGGTGCTTTCCAGAATGGCGGGAATACAAAGCGAGAGTTAAAGTGATCTATTTGCGGGAGAAACGTTTATGTTTAATACAGATCAGACAGAAAACGAAATAAAACTCCTTAAATACAGGAAAAATCTGATAACAAGCGGACGGGCAGTTGTGGCTTTCTGCGTGTGGGATATTGCCAAGGTCGTAATGTCATTGTTATTAAAAAGCACTTACACATTGGACCTTGCAAATACCTATCACACCGACGATAAGCCTCTTTTCTTTTTTGAGGTCTTTTTTACTGTCGTGGTGTTTGCTGTTATCATATATATGCAGATATATGCCGGGGTCAGCGCCGTAGCGGTGGGAAAAGGCAAAAAGAAGGGCGTGGGTTATCTTGTGATAAGTGTCCTTCTTTTGATCGTAACCGTGGTTTCCATTGTGTTTTCGGCTGCGTCCATCGTTGTATCTTCTATTGGAACCATGCAGGGAGTATCTTTCGATACCGCTTTTGCGGGTATTATTCTGGACCTGACTTTGGGGGCTGCGCTTATCGACCTTTTGATCTCTTCCTTTAAGGTGCGCAGACTGAGCAGGGTCGGTGAAGCGGGGGATAAGTAGATGCAGGAAGATTTTCATTATTATGCCACATATGCCGCCGCGATCCTGGCGGGCTATAACCACGAGGAGAGTGCTGTCATCTGTTACAGCGCGCAGTTTGTGGATTTGTGCACGCGCACATTTTTGACCAGGGTAAAGGGACCTCAAAACGCTGCCACCACGCAGCTTCAGCTTGAGCTTATGGATGCTCCCACGGATGCCGTGGGCCTGCAGGATATAACGAGGATATGGGCTTCGTTTCACTTTCTTCCCTATGATCTTTATGCTGAAAAGCCGCATACATCAAAGCGCTACCTGCGCAAATACAGACTGATATGCGGCCCCAACGGAAAGCTTACAGAGGATACCGTAGCCCTTGCCAAAGGTTCATCGCTTCAGGCGGCAGGGCTCGCAATGCATGTTTTGGCCGATACATGGGCGCATATGTATTTTGCCGGCACGCCATCGCTCGTTATCAACAATACGGAATCTCATTTCTATGAGATCTTCCCTGACGGAAGCGAAAAACAGATCAGATTCAGACATACAACATCCCCCGATGACGTGGAAAACGGAATATACACCGCAAGTATTTTCCAGAGTAGCGAAAATTCCATAATGAACCTCGGCCACGGTAGAGCGGGGCATCTCCCGGATTACAGTTATATACGCTACAAATATCTTCCGGCATGGGGCGGATACAGAGAGATCATCAAGGATAATCCGGGCGATTATTACAACGCTTTCCGCCAGATGGTCCATGCCATGATGTACTTAAGGGGAGATATCCCGGCATTTCTGACGGGCTGTTATGAAGGCACCAAAGCCGATGAATACAGCGATGAGATCCGCAGGATAATTAATAAAAGGCAGATATCCGCATCCGATGACTGGAAGGCTTTCGGCGAGTCGCTTTCCGGACGGACCATTCCGGATTTTTCTGTTGAGACATATATAGATGAGTATATGAACGCACCGGAGGAAGAGAAAAAAGAAACTTTTCTCGGGCGGTTTTTCAAGGCGGCGCTTGCTCAAAAGAGCATGGTGACAAACAGGATATACGCTTCCGGAAACAGACTTGCCGGGTATTCCGTAGCGCAGAAAAAGGAGCGCGTAAATGAGTAAATTTCAGCGAGTGGGAAAAATTATACTGGGGCTTATCACGATACTTCTGGCAGTGATCCTTTTTATCATCCCCAAAGAGGGATTTTATGTGGTAATAGCGATACTCAGTATTGGACTTACCGTTATCGGAGTAAAAGAGATCGTATATTACTTTACCATGGCAATCCATATGGTGGGTGGTAAGCGCTCTCTTTACAGAGGCGTGATAATACTTGAGATCGGACTGTTTACCATGTCTCTCTATGATGTTCCGCGTATATTTGTGCTTCTTTATCTTGTTGCGATTCATGCATTTTCCGGGGGAGTGGATGTGCTACGGGCGTTTGAAGCAAAGAAAAACGGATCTTCATACAGGCTTAAATTAAGCCATGGGATCATGGACCTGCTGATCGCAGCGAGCTGCCTGGTGTTCATGCGATACGGAAATACCGCCACATATATCTACGCTTTTGGACTTGTCTATTCATCTGTCGTACGCATAATATCTTCATTCAAAAAGACGGCGATCGTCTATATTCAGTAGCGTAAATCAACAGGATCTGCGAGAACAAAAAAATGATAAATAATTCTTGACAAGTTAGCTCCCTCTAACTATAATACTCTTTAGTTAGCGAGGACTAACTTTTTTATTTAACACGCGGTTAGCCTTGACTAATCACAATAGTTTATATCGAGGTGGATTCCAATGACAATGTCGGAAGAAAAGTTTCTTGAAGTCAGCAATGTCTTCAAGGCTTATGGGGAAGGGGACAGCAGACAGGAGGTCTTAAGGGGGATGGACTTTACGGTGACCAAAGGCGAGTTCTGTGTGCTTCTCGGACCGTCGGGGTCAGGAAAGTCCACACTGTTAAATATCATCGGGGGGATAGACAGCGCGGATGAGGGATATATCGCGATAGGGGGAGACAAACTCCGCGATATGGACGAAAAGGCTCTTACACAGTACAGAAGAAAACATCTTGGTTACGTCTTTCAACTCTATAATTTAATTCCCAATCTTACAGTTAAAGAAAATATTGAAGTGGGCGCGTATCTGTCGGATAAGGCGCTTGATATCGATGAGCTTTTAAAGACGCTCGGACTCTATGAGCACAGGCATAAGCTCCCCAATCAGCTTTCCGGCGGGCAGCAGCAGAGGACATCAATAGGCCGCGCCATCATCAAGAATCCCGATATCCTGCTGTGCGATGAGCCAACGGGCGCCCTTGATTACAACACATCAAAGGAGATCTTAAAGCTGATAGAGGACGTGAATCAGAAATACGGAAACACGGTGATCATGGTAACGCACAACGAAGCCATCCAGCATATGGCCGACCACACGATAAAGCTGCGTGACGGCAAAGTGCGAAAGAGCATTATCAACGAAAACAAAATAAGCGCTACGGAGCTTGACTGGTAATCAGGATCCGCCGGATCAAATGATGCGAAAGAAGAGAGAACCATGATAAATCCATTATTTAAAAGAGTTCCGAAGAATATAAAAAAGGACTGGAAAAAATATCTGATCCTGTGCCTGCTTTTGCTTTTGACAATAAGCCTGGTGAGCGCAATGTATGTCGGAAACAACAGCATGGAAAGGACCTTTGCGGACTGCTATGCGGATTACAACATCGAAGACGGCCATTTTGAACTGAAGGATGAGCCCACGGATTTTCTTAAAGGCAAGATCGAAGATGAAGGCATAAAGCTATACCCGCAGTTTTATAAAGATTTTGACGAAGATAAAGAACCCTTCGGGGATGCGGATGGGACGATCCGCGTATTTGAGATCAGAAAAGATGTTAATCTTGCGGCGGTAAAAGAAGGAAAAATGCCCACGGGAAACGACGAGATCGCAATAGACTTCAGACATGCGGGGAACATAGGCATAAAAGTCGGCGATACCATTATGGTAGGTGACAGTAAGATGACTGTCACAGGCCTTGTGAGCTTTTCGGATTACAGCACGCTTTACAAGAAAAACACCGACACCATGTTTGATGCCATCACCTTCGATATCGCGTGCGTGACCCCGGAGTGCTTTGAAAAGCTGGATGCCGATACTGTGTGGCAGTACGCATATCAGTACAACGACAGGCCTGAAACGGATGAGGAAAAGAAAACCCTCGCCGACGATCTCATCCCCAAGGTGGCCGTGCTTGCGGCTACGGGCGGCTACCTCGACGACGAGGATGCAGCTAAGGAACTGGCAGATAACGTAGATATCTGGAAAGCCTATCTCGAAGATGTGCAGGATAAGGCAGATGAGTTGGAAGAGCGGGGAGATGAGCTTCAGGAACGTGCGGCTAAGCTCGAAGCGGAAGGAAAAGAACTGAAGGAGCTGATGCTAAAGGGGGAGGATGTTCAGTCAAAAGCAGCCGATCTTCAAAAAAGAGGAGATGCCCTGAAAGAGGAGGGGGATGCTCTTCAGGCGGAAGCAGATGCTCTTAAGGCTCTGCAACCCACTATAGATGAATATGTCGATAACCTTGAAGCACTCGAGCCCTACGAGGATAACATCACCGAGCTTACGGACTTTGTTCCGGAATATGCCTGCCAGGCCATACACTTCGCACCCAATGATATGGGCAGCGATAAGGCAATGTGTGAGGTGCTGCTCATTGTGTTCGTGGTGGTGCTTGCGTTTATTTTTGCCATTACCGCAAGCAATACGATCACGAGTGAAGCAAAGGTCATAGGAACTCTGCGCGCTTCGGGATACACGAGAGGAGAACTTCTAAGGCACTATGTTTCGGTTCCCATAATGCTCACGATCATATCAGCTTTGCTGGGTAATCTTATAGGGTATACGGTTTTGAAAAACGTAGTTATATTCATATATTCAAGATCCTACTCCCTGCCCCCCATTAAGACATACTGGGATGCGGATGCATTCATCAGAACGACGGTATTTCCGGTAGTAACCGTTATCATCATCAATGTAGTGACAGTGGCGATAAGGCTCAGGATATCACCTCTTAAATTCCTGAGGGGAGACCTTTCTCTTCGCAAGAACAAGAAGGCTGTAAGGCTTCCGAAATTCAAGTTTTTCACCAGGTTCAGGCTTCGCATCCTGGGTCAGAATATTCCGGGATATCTGGTGCTCTTTGCAGGAATATTCTTTGTGATGGTGCTTCTCATATTCTCGGTGGGAATGCCCTATACCCTGGATAAATACATGTCTAAGGCCGATACCTTCGCTATCGCCGATTATCAGGTGATCCTAAAGACCACGGAGGATGATGACGGAAACAGGATAACAACGGATACAGCCACTGCAGAAGAGTTCTCCATGGACAGCTTAAGCACGGTATCGGGCGTGCGCGTGGGAGAGGAGATAACCGTATACGGTTATTCGGACGGAAGTAAGATATTTGATCTTCCCTACGATCTTCCGAAGGGAAAAGTATATATTTCCGCCGATTATGCCGACAAATTCGGGATAGATACCGGGGACGAGATAGAGCTGAAGGCAAAGTTTGCCAAGGATGCTTACAGATTCGAAGTGGCAGGGATACATGAGGTATTCGGAAGCTTATCCATCATGATGCCCAACGACAGCTTTAATGAAGTGTTCGGAAACGAAAAGGGAAGCTTTTCCGGATTCATATCCAACAAAGAGATAAAGGACATCGACGATAAGTATATAGGCGCTGTGATCACCAGATTCGACCTGATGGCCATGGCCAGACAGCTTTCTTATTCCATGGGCGGGATAATGGACATTTTCTCGTATTTCTGTGCGGCTATGGCCATACTGATAATATACCTGCTCACAAAGATAATCATCGAAAACAACGCAGGATCGATATCAATGGTAAAGGTGCTGGGATATAAGCCGGGAGAGATAGGAAGCCTTTATGTACTGCTTACCACCATCGTGGTGGTTATATCTACCGCGGCGGCAGCAGCCCTCAGTTACTATTTCGTGGCATGGCTCTGGAGATACATCATGTACGGAATGGCAGGATGGTTCAAGTTTGAAATGGATTTTCTGCCCATACTCAAATGTGTCGTTATGGTGCTTGTCGCATATACGATAGTGGCACTTATAGACTTGCGAAGGATCCGCAGGATACCGCTTACGGAAGCCCTCAAAAACGTGGAATAGAAGAATGGATAAATAAGGAGGAAGAGAGTTATGAAGTTTATCAGCACTATCCCCGCAGGAAAGGAGGCAGTCATCGTGCAGATCGACGGCGATACAAGGTTTCTGAGCCGCATTACATCCATCGGGCTTACGCCGGGATGCAATGTCAAGATCATCAAAAATGACAAGAACAGGCCTCTGCTTGTCTATTCAAGAGACACGATGATCGCCCTGAACAAAAAAGAGAGTGAAAATATCAAGGTGGAGGAGAAAGTATCATGATTGACGGAAAAACTGTGGTAGCCCTTTTGGGACAGCCCAATTCGGGAAAATCGACGCTTTTTAACGGCGTCACGGGAATGAAGCAGCACGTAGGAAACTGGCCCGGAAAGACGATCGAAAAAAAGGAAGGCTCTTTTGCGAGGGGCGGAAAAGATTATATCGTCACCGACCTTCCGGGAACCTATTCTCTTTCGGCAAACTCCGATGAGGAAGTGATAACAAGAGATTACATAGCATCGGGCAAGGCTGATGTTGTATGCATCATAGCCGACAGCTCCCAGCTTGAAAGAAGCCTGTTTATGCTCGCGGATTATGCGGGAATCGAAGTCCCCTGCTTTCTGATGCTGAACCTGGCGGATGTTGCATTGGATCAGGGAAAGCAGATAGATGTTGATGCGCTTAAGAAAAAGCTTTCCATACCCGTGGCTCTTTTTTCCGCAACGGATAAAAATCAGTATGACAGCTTTTACAGATGCCTTGAAGAAGCTGTAAAAAATAAAACAAAGCTTGAGACATCATCCCTTCTGGAGGAGTACAAAAAGATCGATGGGTTTAGCGACCTTATGTCAATAATACCCGAAAATGTCATGAAGAACTATTCGCCCATGTGGATCACCGCAAAGATCGCGGAAGGCGATAAGATAGTACGTTCCAAAGTATCTTTTGAATTAAAGGAGGAAGAAAAGAAGAAATATAAAGAGATCATAGAAAAGCTCGATAAGGGCGCCCTTTATACGGGTCAGAGTAAATTTAATTGGATAGACATGCTTCTTGAGGGAGCGATCAACAAAACAGAAACAAAACCGGTATTCGGTAAATTTGACAGAGCTATTACACATAAAGTATGGGGAAAGCCCCTGGTCATACTCGTTATCATCGGAGGTCTTCTTGCTTCATTCATTCCCGCACTTCCCTTCATGGGAATAGGAACAGTGATAACAATGGGGGCATCGGCTTTAAACGCAGCACTGGCGGAAGGCGGTGTGCATCCCATACTGAACGGAGTGATCACACAGGTACTGATACAGTCCGTTTCATATATCATACAGATGCTGGGCTTTGTGTTCGGCGTTACGCTGGTATTCGGAATGCTCGAGGAGATCGGCATCATGGCCAGGATCTCCTACGTGTACGACAACACCATGGGTAAGCTGGGACTGCAGGGAAAGTCCGTTATGCCTTTCCTTATCAGCTTCGGATGTACCATGGGAGGAGCTGCCGGTGCAAGAGTCATCGACAACTGGGGCCAGAAGGTGCTTACCATTGCCCTGGCATGGTCCGTACCCTGCGGAGCCGCATGGGCGATCATACCTATGCTGGCATCCAATTTCTTCGGAATGGGTGCTCCGCTTATCATAGTGATCATTTTGCTTGTGATGGTACTTAACATGTTCCTTATCGCCAAGATATTCGGACCGTCTCTTGTAAAAAAGAACGACAGGTTCGGACTTATCATGGAGCTTCCGCCCTATCACAAGCCCAAGTGGGGATCACTGTTTAAATATGTGCTTGGAAGAACAAAGGATACTTTCTTCCGCGTTATCAAGGTGATCATTCCTATCTGTGCTATCTTCTGGTTTCTGTCCTACACAGCCGACGGAATACCGGAGAGCACCATCCTTTACAAGATAGGAAACGCAATAGAGCCTGTAACAAAGGTGTTCGGATTAAACTGGAAGCTCTTTACCGCATATGTGGCTTCATCCGTCGGAAAAGAGGGTGCTGTGGGAGTGCTTACCGCACTTTATTCCGGAACGGGAACAATCTACGGCGCAGTTATGGGATCCAATGCCGCAGTTGACAATCAGGCGGCCCTTCTTCTCGCAAATATCGCAAAGCCCGAGGCACTCGCATTTATTTTTGCCGTAACGTTTAATGTTCCCTGTATCGTGGCTCTCGCAGCAACATACAAGGAAACACACTCAGGGAAGTGGACAGCACTTATCTCACTGTACTACACGGCATTTTCATTGCTGCTTGCATTTATCGCATACCATATCGGACTTTTGATATGGTAAAGCATCTCAAAGTAAAGCAATATGGCAATAATGGCCGCTTAATGGTACAATGATCCTGAGCAGATGAACCTGAAAGGATGGTAAATACTTGATGAAAACTGTTATTACCGGATTACTGATACCATTTGCGGGCACTGCCCTTGGCGCTGCCTGTGTATTCATTCTGAAAAAGGAATTAAAGACCGGGGTCCAGAAAGCCCTCAGCGGCTTTGCTGCCGGAGTGATGGTGGCCGCCTCCATATGGAGCCTTATAGTGCCTGCCATCGAGCAGTCGTCCGTTATGGGAAGATTTGCCTTTCTTCCCGCATTTATCGGCTTCTGGCTCGGCATATTGTTCCTGCTTTTACTGGACCATGTGATACCTCATTTGCACAGAGCCGCCAACCAGATCGAGGGTCCCAAGAGCCATCTTACCAGAACGGCGATGATGGTGCTTGCCGTTACGCTTCACAACATTCCCGAAGGAATGGCGGTGGGCGTGGTATACGCCGGACTCTTAAACGGAGCGGGAATGATCACCGCAGGCGGGGCACTTGCTCTTGCGCTGGGAATCGCAATACAGAACTTCCCGGAGGGCGCCATCATATCTATGCCTCTGTACGCGGAAGGAAAGAGCAAGCCAAAGTCCTTTGTGCTCGGAGTCCTATCCGGGGCGGTTGAGCCCGTGTTCGGAGCACTTACCGTGGTACTTGCAGGCTTTATAGTACCCGCCATGCCCTATTTTTTATCCTTTGCGGCAGGCGCGATGCTTTACGTTGTCGTGGAGGAGCTGATCCCCGAGATGTCGGCGGGCGAACACACCAATATAGGTGTTATAGCATTTGCGGTGGGCTTTAGCCTTATGATGGCGCTGGATGTTGCTCTGGGGTAAAAAGCATATTGTTAAATTAATATAAAAAGACTATTAAAATACCTGTCAGGGATTTTCCCGGCAGGTATTTTTGTGTTAAAATGAGAAAGATGATCAAGTGAGGTAAAGAAATGACAGAAGAGCAAAAAAAGGCATTTGATGCCCTGCACAATTTCATACTCAGCCTTGCCGAAAAAGCCGGAAAAGACGAGGCCTTCAGCGAGGACCTTTGGAGCAGGATGCTAAGGTCCGAGGGCGTGTTAAAGGAGCTTGCGTATTATCATGATACTGGGAGCTTTTGGGACGGCTATGAGGTAGCGGGCTTTCACCTGACGGACATAATCGTCTGGCAGGTGGATCATTTCAAGGCTTACATGGACCGGCATGATGAGATGAACCGCTACAGAACGGAGCGGCTTTTTGTCGAATCATTGGATATAATGCTGCAGATGGAAAAGGATCCGGATCCTTTCATCCGCAAAATGAGAGAAGAGAGCGGAACCGACTTTGACACCAGAGTGCTGTAAGGACTAACGGAGACAAAATATGCAATACAGGAAAGACAGAAAAGGAAATGACATTTCTCTGCTTGGGTTCGGTTGTATGCGCTTTACAAGTAAGGGCGGAAAGCTGGACCTTGAAAAGGCCGAAAGGGAGATAATGCGCTCCATCGAGCTTGGTGTGAACTACTTTGATACAGCCTATGTTTACAGTGGGAGCGAGGCTCTTATCGGAGAGATCTTCGAGAGGAACAATGTGCGCGACAAGATAAGGATCGCCACCAAGCTTCCCCATTATATGATCAAGAATCCTTCCGATCCCGATAAGTATTTCAACGAGGAATTAAGGCGCCTTCGGACCGATCACGTCAATTACTATCTGATGCACATGCTGACGGATATAAAGACATGGCAGAGGCTCTGTGACCTCGGAGTAAAGGACTGGATCGAGAATAAGAAAAAGACGGGTGAGATAGAGCAGGTAGGATTTTCCTATCACGGAAACTCTGATATGTTCATAGAGCTGTTAAATGCGTACGACTGGGATTTCTGCCAGATACAGTACAACTATCTGGACGAGAACTCTCAGGCAGGTGTTACAGGTTTAAAGGCGGCAGCGGAAAAGGGGATTCCCGTCGTCATCATGGAACCGCTTCGCGGAGGCAGGCTGGTAAACAACCTTCCAAAAGCGGCGCATGAAGCATTTGAAAAATACCCCATAAAGCGCACTCCGGTAGAGTGGGCCTTGAGATGGCTGTGGGAGCAGCCCGAGGTCACCTGCGTGCTTTCCGGAATGAACTCTGTGGAAATGGTGGAGGAAAACTGCCGTATCGCATCGGATGTTAAAGATCACGAGCTGACAGAGGAAGACAGGAAGCTATATGCTGATGTGGTCAGCGCCATCGAGTCCAAGATGAAGGTGGGATGCACAGGCTGCAGATATTGCATGCCCTGCCCTAAAAATGTGGATATACCGGGAGTATTTTCCGCATATAACAGGCGTGCTTCGGACGGATATGCGAATTCCTTCCGTGAGTATTATATGTGCACGGCTCTGAGGAAGGACTACACCGGCCCGGCCAATTGTATCGAGTGCGGAAAGTGCGAGCAGCACTGCCCTCAGCATATCGAGATCAGAAAAGAATTAAAGAATGCAAAGCGAGTTTTGGAAGACCCGATATATAAGATCGCCAAGACTTTTGCACCCATAGTTATGAAGTATTAAAATAATCACAAAAAAGAATCAAAAAAAGGATAGCGAAATACAAAAAAGAAATATAGTTCGAGGTGTTCCAAGATGGATGAGAGATTTAAAAGCATAGCTTTTTCGCCCGCAGATATTCTGCTTCCCAAGGATGCGGATATGACGAAGTGGGCAGTGGTTGCCTGTGACCAGTTCACATCCCAGCCCGAATACTGGGAGAAGGCGGAGCAGATAGTGGGAGATGCCCCTTCGGCTCTTAACCTGATCCTGCCGGAGGTGTACCTTAACGGCGATGACGTATCGCAGAGGATAAACGGCATCAATTCCAATATGGCAGAGTATCTTTCAAAGGGGGTTTTTAAGGAATATCACGATTCCTTCATATACATCGAAAGGACACAGTCGGACGGCCGCATAAGGTGCGGTATTGTCGGAAAGATCGACCTTGAGGATTATGAATTTAAGCCCGGAAACAACGCTCTTATAAGGGCAACTGAAGGGACAGTGCTTTCAAGGATACCTCCCAGAGTTAAGGTGAGAGAAAATGCCGACCTTGAACTGCCCCATGTTATGCTGCTCATAGACGATCCCGAAAAAACTGTGATCGAGCCCATAAAGGAAATGACTTCGGAATCCGAAAAAGTATATGATTTCGAGCTCATGGAAGGCGGCGGAAAGATAAAGGGATATCTCCTCGGTGATGATGCCAAGGACAGTATTTCCAAGGCTTTAAAACGCCTCGCCTCGCAGGAAGTATCGGATACAAAGTACGGCATGACAGGCGCTGCGCCCATGCTCTTTGCGGTTGGAGACGGAAACCATTCCCTTGCCACCGCCAAGCAGTGCTATGAGAACATCAAAAAGACAGTTCCCGAGAGTGAGTGGGCTGCCCTTCCCGCACGATATGCGCTCATTGAGTTGGTAAACCTCCATGATGATGCACTTACATTCGAACCCATCCACAGAACAGTATTTAACACTGACGGAAGCAGGCTTTTAAAGGCATTTACTGATACGGTAAGCGGTAGTATAATTGTAGAAGGTGCGAGTGCGGAAGAAGTCTCAAAGGAACCCGGTAAATACCTGCAGGATGTGTCCTGGCTCGGCAGTGATGCGCAGTATATCACCTACTGCTACAGCGATAAGACAGGTACCATAGTGGTGCCTCATCCCGAAAAGCAGCTTGCCGTAGGTACGCTCCAGGCATTTTTGGATGAGTATCTTAAGGGCAGGGAATCGGAGATAGATTATATCCACGGCGACGATACCTGCATAGAGCTGGGCAGGAGAGAAGGCAATATTTCATTCCTGCTTCCCGCCATGGGAAAGCAGCAGCTTTTCAAAACCGTTATGGCGGACGGCGTGCTCCCGAGAAAGACCTTTTCCATGGGACATGCGCAGGATAAGAGATATTATATCGAAGCGCGCAGGATAAAGCGGTAGCTGACAAAGACAGACCCGATAATGCGGAAGCAATAAATCGCAACAGGGTATTACGTGAGAGATTAAACAGATAAAGATTAGTAAGAAGGAGAGGTAACAATCTATGATCAGTGATCTTGAAGGAGTGCTTAACACAGAACTTGGGCTTGAGTACTGCGGAGAAATGGAAGATCTTTACGAGGACATGCTGAGGGACTATCTCGACGGTGATCACACCGCAGAGCTGGAAAAGCATTTTGCGGATGAGAACTGGGCGGATTACCGCGTGGTCATCCACGGAGTAAAGAGTACCACACTTATGATAGGCGGGGAGGAACTCTCTGAAAAGGCCAAGGAGCTTGAGTTTGCGGCTGCTGACAAAAATGTGGATTTTATCAAAGCAAATCACGCCTCTGTTCTGGAACAGTATAAAACTCTTATGGACAAAATAAGGGCTGCGATATCGTAGGCGAAAAATATTAACTTCGATTCGGAGAGCGGATCTATGGGTGATTTTATAAATACTTCAATGGTTGTACTCGGTATGCTGGGACTGATCATGGGTCTCAGCTACTTTTTGCGTGAGAAACTGGCAGGAGCGATCCGCTGGTTTCTTTTGCTTTTGGGAATATTTACATGTATCTGGTGCTCGTTTTACGGCATCATGGGGTTCTGCCGGAATTTTAACACGGCGCATGTAATGCGTAATATCGGTCTGGCCGGAATAACGGGATTTCTCACCACGGAAGCATTTCTCCTGATCAATATGGTGGACATGATCAAGCCGCTCAGGTTTATCTGTGGGGGAATATATGCTACGGCGGCCACAGCCGATCTTATCATATTTACTCACAAAGGAACCAATATCTACGCGAGGACACTGGCGGACGACAGGACATTTTATTATGCCGCACCCTGCTTTGAGAGAGAATTCCATTATGTTTTCCTGGCATTCACCTTTGTCAGCTTTCTGGTGCTGGATATTATATGGTTCTTCAAGAAGAAACCCAGAAGAGAAAAGATATTTCAGGTGGAGGCAACTCTGGCAAACTTTGTGATAGTGCTTATGGCTATACCGGATACCATCCTTCCACAGGTATACGGAGTGGCACTTCCCACCTCGGGCATAGGAGGATTTATATGCCTGCTCGTTATCTGGCGCGCTGCGGTTGAGAACAATACATTTCACATATCCATCGGAAACCTCGGAAAATATATCTATCAGCTGGTAAATACCTCAGTTATGGTATTTGATCCCAAGGGTAAGCTTGTTATGGCAAACCGCTTCTCATACGATCTGTTCGGTGAAGGGGTAAAAAAGGGAACGACACTTTCGGAAGTTTTTGAATATGAACACGACGACAATATATTTAACGATACACCGAGTCATAATTTCAAGGCTGTATCAAGGGAAAAAGGTGTTGTCTGCGAAATCGATAAGACAGCTGTATTTGACAGATACAGGGAACCATACTGCGTGATATATGTCATACATGATATGACGGAGACGGATAAGCTGATCAAACAGGCACGTGAAGCCAATATGGCAAAGAGTAACTTCCTGGCCAATATGTCTCACGAGATAAGGACGCCCATCAATGCCATACTCGGGCTTAATGAGATCATTCTCAAAGAGACGAAAGAGGATTCCATTGCAAAGTATTCCGGGCAGATAGTTACCGCCGGGAGGGCACTGCTCAGTATAGTAAATGATATACTCGATCTTTCGAGGATCGAATCGGGTAAAGTAGAGATAGTGCCTGCACCCTACAGGCTGACGGAAGTGCTTGATGAAAGCTATAATCTTATTTCGGTTAAGGCACAGGATAAGAGCCTTGGCTTAAAGGTTGAAGTGGATCCGTCACTTCCCTCGGGCTATGTAGGGGATGCCATGAGGATAAGACAGATCATGGTCAATCTTCTCAGCAATGCCGTCAAGTATACAACAAAGGGTACTATCAAGATGAAGGTGTCGGGCTATACCGAGAAGTCGGTCTTTTACCTCAAAGTTGTCGTGAGTGACACGGGAATAGGCATCAGGAACGAGAACATCCCCGGGCTTTTTGACAGCTTTAAGAGAGTGGATGAGTCCAGAAACCATCATGTCGAGGGAACGGGATTGGGTCTTACCATCACCAAGAATCTTCTCAATATGATGAAGGGCGATATCAGCGTAACGAGTGTATACGGGGAGGGATCGACGTTTACATTTGTTCTCCCTCAGCAGATAGAGGATATGACTCCTGTGGGGAATTATGATCCCGCAAATGAAGATGACAGGGGAAAACGTTATAGCGGAAGCTTTGAAGCGCCCGGTGCAAGAGTGCTTGCAGTGGATGATGTAGATACAAACCTCGTTGTATTCTGCGGCCTGCTAAAAAAGACCAAGATGATCATAGATACCGCTTCGGACGGATTTGAAGCACTGAGCCTGGCATCCAAGAATAAATACGATATCATCTTTATGGATCACATGATGCCGGATATGGATGGAGTGGAGACACTTCACAAGATGAAGGCGGATAAACTCGGGATCAATTATGATACCCCTGTTGTCATGCTCACCGCAAATGCCATTTACGGAGTGAAGGACGAATACCTTAAGGAAGGCTTTACGGATTATATCAGTAAGCCTTTAAGAGGCGAGATACTCGAGGAAATGATAAGGAAGTATCTGGCCAAAGATGCAGCGGGAAACCTGCTGGAGAAGTATTCAGCCAAGGCTGAGGACGGAGTTCCTTCAAGAAACATATACTCGAGCACGGAAAGTTACGGCGGGACAGATATATATGCGCGAAAGGGAACCGCAAAAAGCGGGGGCATTAAGTTTGTAGACAGCATAATGCCGGAGCCTGTTCCTGTCGAAAAGGAAGAAAGTGATGATATCGCGAAGCTGAGGAAAGAATACGGTGAATTCCTCGATATAGATACAGCGCTTATGTACAGCGGAAACGACACCGAGCTGTTTATAGAGATAGCACAGTCTTACCTCAAGAATGATCTTACGGAGAAACTGGAAAATCTCTATTCTATCGGAGATTATGACAATTACCGTATAAAGGTTCATTCCCTCAAGAGCTCTTCTCTCAATATAGGTGCGATAACCATGTCCAAGCTGGCTACGGAAATGGATGCCGCCATCAAGAATTCCGATACTCACTATGTGATCCTTAACCACGAAGCACTCATGGCGGAATATAAGAAGATAATAGACGGACTTAGAGATAATCTGGGGTAGAGCGGCTGATGGAGCTGAAGATAATAGCTAAGATTTATACGCCCATGAAGGAAAAGTTCGGCCTGCCGAGGCAGAGCGGGCTGGCAGCAGGCCTGAGGGGAAGGATCGTATTTAAAAAAGAATACTCCGATAAAGAAGCACTGGAGGGACTGGAAGAATTTGAGTACCTCTGGGTGCTGTGGGGATTTGATGAAGTGATAGAACGCGGCGAAAACAGCTTCAGGCCGAAGGTGAGGCCGCCGAGGCTGGGAGGAAACGAGTACCGCGGCGTGTTTGCCACCAGATCCCCTTACAGGCCTAACCCGATCGGGCTTTCCTGTGTGAAACTTGAAGGAATCGAAATGACACAGGATGGTCCGGTCATTATTGTTTCCGGTGTGGATATGAGGGATGGAACACCTGTATATGACATAAAGCCATATCTGCCCTACGCGGAGGCTCACCCGGGTGCAAGAGGCGGATTCACGGACAGCACAAATGGCAGAAAGCTGGAAGTGGTGTGGGGCGCCGGAAAAGACGTCGTAAGGAAATCTGATGAAGATCTGTCAGGCAGTGAGGATGCCGGTTCGGATGCTACAGAGACCGGCCCGGGAATCCCGGAGAGATTTACGGATGAAGATATACGCACCGTAACAGAGATATTATCTCAGGATCCGCGCCCTGCGTACCATGACGATCCCGAGCGGGTATACGGTATGAGCTATAAAGATTACAATGTCAGATTTAAGGTGTCGGGAGATACCGCCTACGTGACAGGAATAGATCCGTGTTGATGTTGCACAAATAATCCGATCAGAATTATACATAATTCACAATTGAAACGGTTTTCCAAGAGTGTTAATATGAAGTTGTGCAATCGATTGCGCAGTTTTGCGCAACCAGTTGCAACCCATATATTACAATATGCACTGCTTGGAAGGCCGTTTTTTAATGGACATTAAAGATCAGTCAAAAGAGAATATTACGATACATGACGTTGCGAAGGCGCTGGGTGTATCGGCAAGTACAGTGTCCAGAGCCATATCAGGCAAGGGAAGGATCGGCGAGGGCACAAGAAGGCGCGTTCTTCAGTACATCGACGAGAATTCATTTTATCCCAATGCATCCGCCAGAAGCCTTGCGCAGTCCAAGACCTATAACATAGCGATCATAATGCCTGAGGTTAAGGATCTTGTGGACATGCCTTTTTTTCATTCCTGCATGCACGGAGCGGAAGAGGCGGCACAGCTCAACGATTACGATCTGCTGGTGGTAACCACCGACGGCGGCAACACCAAGCCTCTCGAGAGAATGGTCAATAACCGTAAGGTGGACGGGATGATCCTTACCAGGCTTTATAAGCATGATGCTTTTGTTGAATATCTTAAATCCGCCGGAATACCTTTTGTGGCTATAGGCAACAGCGATGACAAGGATATCGTTACGGTGGATCATGACAATTACGGAGCCTGCAGAGAGCTGGTGGCACTCCTTTTGTCAAAGGGAATAAAAAGAGTGGCATACCTTGGCGGCGGGCTCAACCAGACAGTCAATGAAAAGAGGTACGAAGGTTACGTGGATGGTCTCAAGGACGCCGGGAAGAAACCGGAAAAGTCCATTATTTACACCGACCTTGTCACACGTATTCAGGTCAGCAAAGCGGTAGAGGAGATATTAAAGACCGGAGCGGACTGCATCCTCTGCCAGGATGATTATATATGTGATGAAGTGGTTCATCACCTTGCTGAAAAGGGGATAAAGATCCCGAAGCAGATGAAAGTGGCATCCTGTCACCACAGTAAGCTTCTTGATAATTACCCTGTAACAATAACCTCCCTTAAATTCGACACTATGGAGATTGGGCGGAGGGCCTGTCTGACACTTCTTTCGATGATATCCGGAGAGGATGTCCCGAAAAATACCGTGCTCGATTATGAAATAAACCTCAAGGAGAGTACAAAAAGCAGCACAAAGAGTTCCGACAAAGCCTGAGCCCTTCCCCATTTGTCGTATTTACACAAAACAATGTGTAAAATAGAGTAAAAGAGAGGATTAAAAAACGGTTTCCGAAACAGATTATTTGTGCATATTGCACAAAATATTGTGATAAACTTATGTAATTTGTTTGATTGACATATCAGGTTCAAATTGTTAACCTATTAGAGTAGACAATCGGTTGCGCACAGAGCGCAAATTGTTGCGCAAAGCATCAACCGTTTGTATATAGCGGATCGGTTCAAAGCTGACCGCAGAAATGGTAATAAATCAGAGAGGTTTATTATCATGATCAGTAACAGCGCTCTTAACCGGGCGCAAAACGCAGACGCGTAAGGAGGAAAACTTATGAAAAAGAAATTAGTTGCAGTTCTTCTGACTGCGGCAATGGCTGTTTCAATGGTAGCTTGTACAGGCGGAAACACTACTCCCGCTGAGACAAAGCCCGAGACAACCGAACCCGAAACAAAGGTAGAAGAGACCGTAGAGGCTGAGCCTGTTGAAGAAGTGAGCGAAGATGCTCCCGCAGGTGAGGTTGTTG
This sequence comes from uncultured Lachnospiraceae bacterium, assembly GCA_947164865.1. Taxonomy (GTDB): domain Bacteria; phylum Bacillota; class Clostridia; order Lachnospirales; family Lachnospiraceae; genus AC2028. The sequence goes on along the minus strand of CAMUYA010000001.1, from coordinate 125,294 downwards.
GCGATGATACCGTTAAGGTATGGGTTGCCGATGCGGTTGTAGATTTCACCAGAAATCAGATCGAAGAGTTCAAGGCAGCAAATCCTGATTATGCAGGATTCAACTTCGTTGTTGAAGCAGTAGGCGAAGGCGATGCAGCTTCCAACATGATCACCGACGTTACAGCAGGCGCTGATATCTTCGGTTTTGCACAGGATCAGCTTGCAAGACTTGTTGCAGCAGGCGCTATCGAGGAGGTTGCTCCCGAGAATATCGATGCACTTTCCACTCAGAATGACGCAGGTGCTGTAGCAGCTGCAAAGGTTGGTGATAAGTTCTACGCTTATCCTATGACTTCCGATAACGGATATTTCCTTTACTATGATAAGAGCGTTGTAACAGATCCTTCCACTCTTGAAGGCATCATCGCTGATTGCGAAGCTGCAGGCAAGAACTTCTACATGGATCTTACCGGATGGTATCAGGTAGCATTCTTCTTCGGAACCGGATGCACCATGACTTACGACAGTGACGATCAGGGTAACTTTACAAAAGCTAACGTTGATTATGATTCCGAAAAGGGTCTTGTAGCTCTTAAGGAGATGATCGAGCTCGCTTCTTCACCTTCATTCCAGCCCGGATCAGGCGCAGGCACTGCAGTTGATTATGCAGCTATCATAGACGGAACATGGGATGCTTCCACAGTAAAGGATTTCCTTGGCGACAACTACGCTTGCGCTAAGCTTCCTACCTTCACAGGTTCTGACGGAAACACCTACCAGATGAGCGGATTCGGCGGATTCAAGCTCCTTGGCGTTAAGCCTCAGACCGATGAAGCTAAGCTCGCTTGCTGCGATGCTCTTGCACTTTACCTCACAAGTGAGGATGTACAGCTTGCAAGATACAACGAAGTAGGCTGGGGCCCTTCAAACATCAATGCACAGAATTCTGACGCTGTTAAGGCTGACGAGGCTCTTTCGGCACTCGCTGAGCAGCTCGCATTCACGATCCCTCAGGGTCAGTACCCCGGAGATTACTGGACACGTGCAGAGGCACTCGCAGGCGACGTTCAGGATGCATTCAAGACTGCTGACGATGATACCCTTAAGGCAGCTCTTACCGCATTCCAGGCAGATCTTGAGTCTTACGCTCAGTAAGATGATCTGACTGCTAAGGCAGTTAAGCAAAACAATTCATCCGGCAGGTCATAAAAGCCTGCCGGATTCTGTTACAGGCCTGAAAGAAGAGATGGTTTTTCCGGTCTGTAAGGGAAGAGTCCGGGCGGACAATGAATTGAGATTTATTAATGCAGACAGCATAAGATTTTTTTGGAGATACAGTAGGCTGCAACGGAGGGTACAAGATGGCAAAAGAAGAAAGCCGGAAGGCTAAGAAAAATCCGATCGGTGCGTTTTTAAAAGCGCTCGGCAAGGATATCGCCGAGATCGGTACAACCTTAATAAAGGGAGACTGGAAAACAAAGATCTCCTTCGTTATCATGGGATTCGGCCAGCTGGTGAGGGGTCAGTTCCTGAGGGGACTGATGTACCTCGCAGTGGAAGCTGCGCTGCTTTTCTATATCATCAAATTCGGATGGAGCTATCTTTCCAAACTCGGTACTCTTGGAACGGTCGAGACCGGTAAGGTAGGCCGTGTCACCGTATACGGCGATAACTCATTTCTCATCCTTCTTTTCGGTATTCTCACAGTAATGGCGATAATCGCTCTTATATTTATGTGGAGACTGAATCTGAGAGACAACTGGAATCAGGAGCAGATCCTTAAAAAGGGAAAGAAACTTCCGGGCAACAAAGCCGACTGGCGTTCCCTCTTTGACTCCAACTTCGATAAGACACTTCTTGCACTTCCGTTAGTTGGTATTTTCGTATTTACTGTGCTGCCTATAGTGTTCATGATATGCGTCGCTTTCACCAATTATGATGCGACTCATCAGGCACCTTCGAAGCTTTTCACATGGGTTGGAATTGACAACTTTAAAAAGCTGTTCAGCTTTGCAAGCAACGGCTTTGGAGGAACCTTTGTACAGGTTCTTCTCTGGACACTTGCATGGGCTCTGTTTGCAACCTTTATCGATTATTTCCTCGGTATAGCGGTTGCGATGCTGATAAACCGTAAGGGTATCAGATTTAAGAAGCTGTGGAGAACAGTGCTCGTCATGACCATAGCGGTTCCCCAGTTTGTATCACTCCTTTATGTGGCCAAGCTTTTCTCATCCAGCGGACTTATCAACGGATGGCTCATGAGACTTGGCATCATTCAGACGGCGATACCTTTCTGGACCAATCCTTTCCTGGCAAAGGTAATGATCATCGTGGTAAACATCTGGATCGGTATTCCCTACCTGATGCTTATCGCCACGGGACTTTTGATGAATATTCCGGAGGATCTTTATGAGAGTGCCAGGATCGACGGTGCAAACGCATGGCAGATGTTCAGAAGCATCACGCTCCCTTATATGCTGTTTGTAACAGGTCCCTTCCTTCTCACACAGTTTATCGGAAACCTTAACAACTTCAACGTGATCTACCTTCTTACGGGAGGCGCACCAAAGAGCGGATCGATGGTCGGCGGTGCGGGAAAGACAGATCTTCTTGTTACATGGCTCTATAAGATGACTATCAACGACACCGACTACAAGATGGCGGCCGTTATAGGTATCATGGTTTTCATTGTCACAGCGGTTATCAGCCTGGTTGTTTACCAGATGCTGCCTTCAGTTAAAGACGAGGAGGGATTCCAATAATGGCTAGAGAAACATCAATGAAAAGAAAAAGAGCAATAGGAAATGCGTTCTCATACATTCTGCTGATACTTATCAGCCTGATTTGGCTGTTCCCCTTTGTGGGAGTGCTTTTAAACAGCTTCCGTTCCTATGATGGTGCGGTTGAATACGGTGGAATGGTTAATTATCTGATACCCAAGCATTTCTCACTGGATAATTACAAGTTTATCCTTTCAAATGCTACAAACTATAAGCAGTGGTATCTGAACACGATACTTATCTCAATCTGTGTGGCGATCCTGCAGACGGTGATCATCCTCTGTGTAAGCTATGCGCTTTCAAGAATGAGATTCAAGGGAAGAACATTCCTTATGCGCTTCTGGCTTGTGCTTGGTATGTTCCCGGGATTCCTTACCATGATCTGTCTGTACTTCCTGTTAAAGCAGATGGGACTTACTCAGGCAGGTGCTATACCGGGATTGATACTGGTATCGGTAGCAAGCTCCGGAATGGGATATTATGTATGCAAAGGATATTTTGATACTATTCCCAAGGCACTGGATGAAGCAGCCCGTATCGACGGAGCATCACGTGCAAGGGTATTCCTTACGATGATCATTCCCATGTCGAAGCCGATAATCATCTACACCGCACTGGTTGCATTCATGGCGCCATGGTGTGATTATATCTTTGCTTCATATATCGCCTTCGGACATGATACAAGTTATAACGTGGCAGTCGCAATGTACCGCTGGATGAACACGGGTGACTATCAGGGATATTTCACCAGGTTCTGCGCGGGCGGCGTGCTTGTTGCGATACCAGTAACCATACTTTTCATGTGCCTGCAGAGGTACTATGTAGAGGGAGTTACCGGAGGAGCGGTCAAAGGATAAAGAAGCGGTCAGCTTTATCATATTATTTATTCCATTATTACGATCAAGGGCGGTTTTATTCCGCCCTTGTGTTGTATAATTAGCTTGCAGTTTAACATACTATCAATAATTCATTTTTACTTAGTGACGGCATGGACAATATGAGTTGTAATTTGCTCTCATGGGCTCTGCTGCTAAGCTCGAAGCACTTTGCTAAGGGCAAAATCGGTCTCGGGCAACTCGCGACGCTCGCCTCATCAGGCGAGCTGCTCAAACAATCCCTCGACACGATTTACGCAAAGTGCTTCTCGCTAAGCGCGGCGCCTAATTCGATCAAACTACAATCTCATATCGCCCATACCTGTCGCTAAGTAAGTATTATTGTTGATTACTTAATCAGTAACAGCGAGTTCGTGCAAATGCTATGCTGAGAGCAATGTGTCTGAGGCCGGCACTTACTGAGAACGAGTGAAACGAAGTTCGAAGTTAGTACCGCTGCTCGAAGACCCATAGCTGCGAAGCGGTGCTCGAAGCATACATTTGTGCGAATTCGCGTAACTAAGTTAAACTGCAAGATAATATAGATAAAGCTGACGCTGAGAGGAAAAGAACATGAAAGATTCCAAGCGATTTGATAAGAAAAAGCTACTTACAATACTGGGTATAGTGATAGGTGCAATTGTCGTACTGCTTCTGATTGTTGTGCTGATATATACGCAGAAGAAAAATGCCGGTCGGGTAACAGAAGCAGACGAATACGAGATTGATAAAAGTGATGGAATTGCTGAAGCTAATATAGACGGATATTCCGAAACCATTGATGAAACGGAAGCTTCAACAGATGTAGAAAGCCCGGCGGCAGACCTTCCGTTTGAGTACGGTATTTCAGACCTTGATATTCCGGATGATAATTACAGGACATATTATGAGATATTCGTGTATTCATTTTACGACTCCGATGGGGACGGCATCGGCGATCTTAAGGGCGTAACAGAGAAGCTGGATTATGTTGCGGATATGGGCTTTAACGGTATATGGCTTATGCCAGTATTCCCGTCACCGACTTATCACAAATATGATGCCACTGATTATATGGCAATAGATGAGCAGTACGGAAGTCTGGAAGATTTCGATGAGCTTATTGCCGAGGCACACAGCCGCGGGATCAATATCATAATCGACCTTGCGATCAACCATACCTCATCGCAGCATCCCTGGTTTAAGGAAGCGGTCAAATACCTGCGCTCGCTGGAAGATGGGCAGGAGCCGGATTATGATGAGTGCCCTTATGTGGCATATTATCACTTTGCAAAGGAACCGGCGGGAAGTACATGGTACAATATCAACGGATCAGATAAATGGTATTATGAGGGATCTTTCTGGAGTGAGATGCCGGACCTTGATCTTTCATGCGAAGCGCTCTGGACAGAACTTGAAGGGGTTGCAGATTTCTGGATAGATCATGGCGTAGACGGATTCAGAATGGATGCTCCGCTTCATTATGAGGAAAATGATAATTCGTTTAACGAAGAGACGTTAAGCAGGCTTTATACATATTGCATTTCCAAGGATCCGGATTTCTATATGGTCAGTGAGGTGTGGGCTGCAGAAGGAATAATCAAGAACTACTATGCGAGCCTTACTCCCAGTATGTTCAATTTTGATATCGCACAGGCGGAAGGAAAACTGATAAAAGCCGGAAACGGAAAGTATAAAGCTGAAAAACTTGTCGAAGCCATGGTAAAGTATCAGGAGGATTTCGGTGCGGAAAACCCGGGATATATAGATGCCCCCTTCCTTACCAATCATGACATGCCGAGAGTGGCAAATGCTCTTAACAATAATCCGGAGGCGATGAAGCGTGCGGCGGGCCTTCTTATGACTTGCAGCGGGTCTCCTTTTGTATATTACGGTGAGGAGATCGGCATGTGCTCGAAGGGCACCAAGGATGAGAATAAGCGCCTACCCATGCTGTGGAATGCGGAAGGGGATGCAGCGGGAACTACCCGAAAGCCCACAGATGCAGACAGCGGAATAGTTTCGTCATTTGACGGTGTTGAAGAGCAGCTTAGCGATCCCGATTCAATCCTTAACTACTATCGCCACGCGATCAGATTGAGAAACGAGAACCCCGAGCTTGCAAGAGGATATATCACAATCGTAGACGAGCTGACGGATGGAAACACTGCAGTCATTATAAAGGCGTGGAATGACAGTGCCATAGCGGTTGTTTACAATACATCAGATGAAGAAGTCAGAGTTGATATTTCGAAGGCCGGGAGAATTAATGCCTTGCAGAAATCCGGTTCCAACGATAACATAGATTTTGATTTTTCTGTTACAGCGGTTAACGGTTTCCTGACTGTAGATCCGGCAGAAGAGGTTAGTCTTGATAACGGCATTCTCACTGTCCCGGCAGGAGGAATAGCGGTATTGAAGTGACATACGATCTGATATTGACTGAATAGCCGTTTAAGAAACAATGCTTTCTATGCATTTTCAACAAAATATCCTGTTGTTTTTTTACTTTACTATGGGAATGGTAGATGCTAATTTATAGCAAGGGGCGGATTTTTCCGCCCCTTGATTATTCTTGTAACAATTTTTATAATGAGTATAGTCAAAAAGGCTGTTTATTTTCAGAAATATTAGGAGATATAAGACCATGAAAGAATTCATCAAAGGTGCAAACCCGTATATGCCGCTGTGGGAGCATGTTCCGGACGGAGAGCCGAGAGTGTTTGAACATAACGGCGAAAAGAGAGTGTATGTATACGGCTCGCATGATATCGAGAAGGATAAATACTGCGGCAGAAACTATGTGGTATGGTCGGCACCCGTGAATGACCTTACCGATTGGAAATGCCACGGCGTTTCATATGAGACCCATTATGATTCGATCCTCTATGCACCCGATGTGGTCAAAAAGGGTGATACTTATTATCTGTACGCGGCCGAAAGATGCGGAAGCCTTGTGGTGGTGGCTTCTTCCAAGACCCCATGGGGACCTTTTGAAAACCCAGTTGAGACGAAGCTTGGATTTGATCCCGGTGTACTTGTTGATGATGACGGAAAAGTATACGCATACTGGGGAGGATGCGCCGCACCCTGCTATATTGCTGAGCTTGAAGATGATATGGCGACAATAAAAGAGGGAACTCTTGTAGAAAATCCTCTCGGCCATTCCACCTGCCCCTGGGATCCCAAAGATGACGGACACATTTCTCTCGTCGATGCCTTCTTTGAGGCTTCGAGCCCCAGGAAGGTGATGGGAAAATATGTATATATCTATTCCAAGAGATACGAGATCCCCGTTCCCGAGCTTGGTGTGTTTGAACCCTGCAACGGCTTCCTCTCATACAGGCAGAGTGATTCTCCTTTCGGACCTTTCAGAGACGGCGGAGATATAAGCTTTAACGGCGGAGAGATCCTTCACGACAGCGAAGGCCTCGGAACCATGACCTACAGATGGGGGAATAATCACGGCTCTATAATGGAGATCGAAGGAAAGTGGTATGTCTTTTACCACAGGCAGACGGGTACAGATGAGTATTCCAGACAGGCGATGCTGGAACCCGTAGATGTAGCGATGGGCGAAGACGGAAGGCTCTACATCGGTGATGTAAAATACTTAGGCGGTGAGCCGGTATCATCAAAGCCCGTGGAGATGACATCTCAGGGCGCTCACATAAACGGACTTGATGCGCGCAAATGGATTTCTGCCGGATATGCCTGCCATCTATTCGGGAGCAGACATTATGCCAATATAAAGCCTGTATATGATAAGAAAGATGATGTTTTCGCACCTATAGTAAACATTACTTCGGGTACAACCGTCGGATTCAGATATCTCCAGTTCGGAACTGCATCGCCTAAGCAGGTTACCATCGTGCTTGGCAAAGGAAGCAAGTTGAAGGTAAATGTGAGGCTTGATTCTTATAAGGGACGCGTGATCGCATCGGCAGAGTTTGTCGGCGGAGAGAGCGAAGTATCGGCTCCCGTAACCGCAGGAGTGATCGGAAAGCATGCGGTTTATTTCGAATTCGTTTCGGAGGATCCGGAGGCAGATCACATATTTGAAAGGTTCACATTCGATTAATATAATTAAATAGCATTTACTACAGCAACCAAGGAGAGACGATCGTGAGAAAAAAACTAGTAGGAGCAATACTTACACTTGCCGTATCAGTGAGCATGACAGCATGCGGATCCGGCGAACCGGCTGAAGATTACGGAGCCTACGCATTCCAGGATGATGATGACGAGCTTGCGTTTGCAGCGGGTTTTTCTGAGGATCCGGATGAAGAATACGATGGAGATTATGATGAAGAATATGATGAGGAATACGACTGGGATTCTGAAGAGGGATCCGGAGAGAGGTTCCTTCCCGAAGATGTTGAAGATACATGGTGTATCGAGAAAGACGGAGTGATCTATTCATACAAGCTGGTGGATTATGGTACATCCGGGACATGGTATGGATGGAATTCCGATCAGGATTACAATGCACTCGGCGATATAGAGATAAAAGAAACGACGCTTGGATATGAGATATATCTCTATGAGGATGCTGACTCATATATCTATATGTTCTACGGTGAAGATTGCGGAATGATAGATGCTGATGAGAATAAGTTTACCAGAGAATCAAATATGGAGACTGTAAATTACGGTGATCCGACTGTGAACAGTCACTTTGAAATACCCGAAGATTATGACCGCGATACTCCGATCACGTTCATAACCGGAACATGGGTATATATGGGATATTATGACAAACCAAAGTACGATGATACATATTATCGTATAAATGAGGATGGTACGGTCGTTCACTATTCTGCTGATGATCAGGTGATCGAGAGTGGAACATATGATTTTGGTGCGGCCGGAGATTCTTACTCGACAGACTTGTACTTTACTTTTGATGACGGAAGAGAAGAAGAATTAAGAATCCTTTTATCCGGTTGTCCGTTCATCGAGAATCCTGAGAAGTATTATATGTTCAGACTCGAGGATTTTGAGTAACTCGTTGAGTAAATTTTTGAGTAAATCTGAGGGTAAATAAAAATGATCCGCTCATGCAATGAGAAAGCATGGCGGATCTTTTTTTGTCATAACTGAAATCTGTCAGCCGGTATCAGAAAAGGTCATCTCCGGCTGTGGAGTGCTTTATCAGGAACTTTACCTGATATCCTGTCTCTTCGCAGAACTGGGTGATGATCTCTTCCGCCTCATCTATGGCGGATTCATTCACGCATACAGTGCAGATACCCTTGTTGCGTGAAAATATAGTGGTCTTGGGCCACTTAATGAAAAATGAGATACGATGCTTAAGAAGCTCCTTTTCGATGGCGGTTTTGCAATCCATATCTGGGATCTCGCAAAGCTCATATTCATTATTGACTTTAAGATGTGTATATAATGTCTGCATAATAAACCTTCATTTACCTGACTTCTGATACAAACCTTTCGAGTAATTAACGGTTTGCTTTCTTTGTTTTTCGATTATATCATCACAGGTCTGTCCCGTGCAATAGCAAAATGCCCAAATGTCATGCCTTTATAGCCCAAAATCACGCTTCTTTTTTCGATAAAAATTGTTTGTTTTTCACAAAAAAATATGTTAAAATTCTTTTATCTATGCGATATGGGGGGGAGAGCAAGAGGAATTATCATGAACTACGGTTTAAGAGGAATCAAAGAAAAAAATAAAGAGATCAACGCAATGGGAAGCAAGATAAGCAGAAAAGTCAGCTCCCTTTTGCTCAAGCTCGCTATAGGTGCTGTGGCCTTTGTTGGTGCCTGCACCATCGCCGGAGGAGTCGGTCTCTTTAAAAGCGTTATAGCCAACACACCCGAGATCCATATCAGCGACATCATAGCGACCGGTCAGGCTTCCATCGTCTACGATGCAGCAGGTAATGAGATCGACCAGTATGTCAGCCAGAACGCTAACCGTATAGAGGTTGAATGGGATGAGATCAATGAATATCTGCCCCTTGCCTTTGTTGCAGCCGAGGACGAAAGATTTTATCAGCACAACGGAATAGACTTTAAGGGTATTATACGTGCGGGATATCAGTTTGCGCTCCATCCCACCAGAAAGGTACAGGGTGCAAGTACCATCACACAGCAGCTCCTCAAGAACACAGTCTTTGTGGACTGGATGGATGAGGGCGACAACATGGTAAGAAAGATCAAGCGTAAGATACAGGAGCAGTATCTTGCGATGGAAGTTACCAAGAAGACCGAAAAGAACGATATACTCCTGCGCTATATGAATGCCATCAACCTGGGCCAGAATACCCTTGGCGTGGAATCGGCATCGCAGAGATATTTCGGAAAATCCGCTAAGGATCTCACCATCTCGGAATGCGCAGTAATAGCCAGCATTACGCAGAACCCTTCAAAGTATAATCCTATTTCACACCCCGAGGAAAACGTCAAAAGACGTAAAAATACCCTCGAGGTTATGAAAAAGCTGGAATTTATCACCGAGGATCAGTTCAACGAGGCTGTAGCCGATACAGATGCGGTATATGAGCGTATAGGATTCCACAACACTCAGGTGCTGGAGAAGGAGATCGGAATCTCGTCATACTTTTCGGATGCGGTTTATGAGGCAGTTTATGCCGACCTGCTGGAATCAGGCCGTTCCAAGGAAGATGCTGAGCATATGCTTAACAGTGGTGGTCTGCGCATCTATACCACAATGGATCCCGATATTCAGCAGATCGTCAACGAGGAGTTCCAGAATCCGGACAACTTCTCGGCAGATGTTCACTGGTATTTAAACTATGCCTTGACCATCACCGACAACCAGGGCAATAAGCATAATTACAGTAAGGAAATGATGACCAAGTGGTTCAAGGAAACCCAGGGTCAGAATGACTTTAACCTTATATTCCACGATCAGGAAGCGGCTTACGAGGCGGCTGATCTATACAGAACCGCTATGTATCAGGAGCTGAAAGTGATCGAGACGGATGAAAACCGTGAGGAGGTTATCACTCTTACCGCTCAGCCTCAGGTTGCGATGGTCGTAGAGGATCAGGCTACAGGTTATGTGGTAGCCATGATGGGTGGAAGAGGAGCCAAGATAGGCCGTCGTACCTTTAACCGTGCGACCAATGCCCTCAGATCTCCCGGATCGACCTTCAAGGTGCTTGCATCCTTTGCACCCGCTGTGGATACAGGTCTTAAGACCATGGCATCTACCTATAATGATGCACCCTTTAACTACACCGGCGGCCGTGCCGTTAAGAACTGGTACCCAGGTTACGGAAATTACGGAGTTGAGTGCTCCATCAGGCTGGCGATAGTTCAGTCACTTAACATTATCGCAGTTAAGAATGAGACCGTTATCGGGCCTCAGATAGGTTACAACTACTGTAAGGCATTCGGATTCACAACCATCACCGACGGTGTGCTGATTGGGGATCTTATCTATTCCGATGTCAACCAGACACTCGCTCTCGGAGGTCTTACCTACGGCGTATCGCCTCTCGAGCTGAATGCCGGGTATGCTACTATTGCAAATAAGGGCGTTTACAACAAGCCCAAGCTTTATACTCTGGTCACCAATGCCGACGGTGATGTTATCCTCGATAACACGGCCGAGGATTCCCACAGAGTGCTGAAAGAGACCACCGCATACCTTATGACAGATGCAATGCATGGCGTTGTTACATACGGTACAGGTACCAAGGCCAACTTCCAGGGAATGTATGTGGCAGGTAAGACAGGTACATCTTCCTTAAACAAGGACTTCTGGTTTGTGGGATACACACCTTACTATACCGCAGCGGTATGGACAGGATATGACAATTTTATCTCCATGAGCACGGCGGAGACCAACCGTGAGCAGGATATCTCCAAAAAGATGTGGAGAGCCGTAATGGAAAGAGTACACGCAGAGCTGCCCAACATCGAGCCGGAGAGGCCCGAAGGCATTGTGGAAATGGCTGTCTGCAGCAAGTCGGGTATGCTTCCCAACGATCTGTGTAATGCCTGCGGAAGAGTTGTTGTTGAAAAATTTGACAAAGATAATGTTCCCACAGAGGTATGCAACCTTCATTACGCCGGATCCATATGCGGATATGACGGACGTATAGCCTGCCCGGGATGTCCTTTCGCCTACGAAGGCGTGACCGAGATACCTCTTCCCGAGGAGGAGGCACTTGCGGAAGGATCTACGCAGATCATCCAGGACGAAAACGGAAATGACGTATACGTATATCCCAACACCACCAGATTCTGCTGTCATACGGATGCTTTCTTTGCACAGCCTAATTACATGGATATCCTGCAGGGACAGCAGTGGGAGATGCAGACAAGGGGAGGAAATCCGGAAGAATAAAGACTGACTCATCGTATTATTCGAGATTTTACGACCATATGGAAACACGTATCCTTAAAGAAGGCGGAAGCGGGGAGTATGAAGAAAAAAAATCCCGTTTTATTGCGACCTTAAGGCCTGTTAAATCGGAAGAGGAAGCAGCCGCATTCATAGCCGAGATCAAAAAGAAATACTGGGATGCGCGGCATAACTGCAGTGCATATATCATCGGAAAGCGCGGAGAGATCACAAGGTGTTCCGATGACGGAGAGCCCTCGGGAACTGCCGGAAGGCCTATGCTTGAAGTGCTGACAGGAAGCGGTGTGACGAATGCCGCTGTGGTCGTTACCAGGTATTTCGGTGGCACGCTTCTGGGAACAGGCGGGCTCGTAAGAGCATACACCCAGGCTGTAAAAGCAGGGCTGGAGAATTCCGTGATAGGAACCGTGACGGAAGGCGTGGAGCTGGAAGTAATAGCCGATTATAATGATGCGGAGAAGGTGAAATACCTTCTATCACAGAAAAACATCGAACCCGTTAAGACAGAGTATTCCGCAGATGTGGCGATGCAGCTTGAAGTGCGGGCTGACATGTCGGATACCATAGAAAAAGAAATTATTGAAGCTACCGCAGGGCGTTGCCTTATTACACGTGGCGACTCATGCGAGATAGTAACCCTGCCTTCCCAATGAGCGGAAGGCGCAAAAACAGAATAAGAAGTATTGACATAACGATCTAAAAAGTGTTCATAGCACGATCCGAAAGGAGGTGATCACATGAAACGAAAAGAAAATAATGATTCATCGGTTCCCCGAAGTACCAATCGAAATGTTCTTCGAGGCGCTTTCGATGAGCATTTCGATTATCATGTGAAAACCCCATATAAGGAGAAATGCTATGGAAGAGCTAAACATCCTTGAGGAGATCAAGAATCTCCTTGAGACAAAGCAGTATACCAAACTGCGCCAGTTGCTTTCGGAGCTGAATGATGCGGACGCTGCAGCATACATGGAGGGACTTGATGATAAAGAGCTGTTAAAAGCCTTCAGGATCCTTCCCAAAGATGTGGCCGCCGATATCTTTTCATACTTCGAAGTGGATCATCAGCAGCTTATCATCACATCGCTTTCAGATCGTGATGCATCCAACATTATCGATAATCTGATGGCCGATGATGCGGCAGACCTTCTCGAAGAAATGCCTGCCAATATCGTAAAAAAGCTTCTTGCTAATGCCAGCCCCGAGACAAGGCGTGATATCAATCACCTGCTGAGATATCCGGAGGATTCTGCCGGAAGCATTATGACGGTCGAGTATGTGGACCTTAAGGAAACACTCACCGTTAACGAGGCGATAGAGCGGATCAAAAAGGTGGGTATCGATTCCGAAACCATCAATATCTGCTATGTCCTTGACAATCAGAGACGCCTTGTGGGAACAGTCGCATTAAGATATCTGCTGCTGTCGGACGGAGATGATGTCATCGGAGACATCATGCATGAGAATGTCATCTCACTCACCACTCTGATGGACCAGGAGGAGGTTGCAAGACAGTTCCAGAAATACGACTTTACGGCCATGCCCGTAGTTGATAACGAAAACAGACTTGTCGGGATCATCACAGTCGATGATATCGTCGATATCCTCCAGGAAGAGGCTACGGAGGATATGGAAAAGATGGCAGCTATCGTGCCTACCGATAAGCCCTACATGAAAACATCGGTATTTGAGACCTATAAAAAGAGGATCCCATGGCTGCTGCTTCTGATGGTGTCTGCCACTTTTACCGGAGCTATCATAAGCTCCTTTGAGGAAGCATTAAGTGTTTATGCAGCACTTATCGCATACATCCCCATGCTGATGGACACCGGCGGAAATGCGGGAGGACAGGCATCTGTTACCATCATCCGCGGCCTTTCCCTTGGAGAGATCACCTACAGGGATATTCCCAGAGTCATCTGGAAAGAAATCCGAGTTGCGGTGTTCTGCGGAGCATCTCTGGCAGCGGCAAACTTCGCCAAGCTGATGCTCTTTGACAGAGTGGGGCTTCTCGTGGCGGCAACCGTATGCCTGACTCTTGTTTTTGCGGTGCTTGTGGCGATGCTGGTTGGATGCCTTCTTCCCATCGGAGCAAAGCGTATCGGGTTTGACCCTGCGGTAATGGCCAGTCCGTTTATTACAACCATTGTGGATGCGCTTTCGCTTTTGTTGTACTTTAGAGTAGCGACATTAGTGTTGGGAATAGGTGGATAGATTTTCCGGGATTTTAACAGCCGGGACGGAATGATGATCGACATAGAAGCATAATACAGTATAATAGATTAACACAGAAAGGTAATGGAAAATGAGGTATTTATTTGAGGCAGAATTAAAGAAAAAAGACAAAGGCTACAGCGTAACCGTTCCCTTTAATGTATGGGAAGTTGTTAAGCAGCGCGAGGCATTTCAGGCTGAGCTCGTTATCGGTAACGAGATCAATCCCTGCGATCTGATCCCTATCGAAAAGGGCAGATACGAGATTTATTTTGAAGCGCATGATACTGCGGAATTCGAGGAAGACAGAGCATACGAAATGCTTCTGCACGTGCACGGTTCGCTGGCTCCCATGGACGGAGAGAGCCCCTACAGCATCGAGAATCCCATCAGAAAGATCGACGGCATCGATATCCTTGTGCAGGACGGAGACGGCCTCTGCGGACAGACCTGTGTGGCTATGCTTGCGGGTGTCAGCATACAGGAAGTATGTGATGTGATGAACTGCAGAGAGTGGCAGGCTACAATGGGTAAGCTCATTTCCGCACTCAATTACTACGGCATCGATCACTCCGATATTATCGTTTACTCTTCAGAGTCGGAGAACGTTAAGCTTCCCAAGTGCGCACTAATGATCGAGAAGCTCGGAAGATTCGGTCACTATCTTGTGGCATATGACGGAAAGTTCTATGATCCCAACAAGGGCATCATGGATGAATATGATTTCACCAAGCTTGTAGGTTACCTCGAGATAAAGTGCTGAGTTTTTTAGAATGAAAAAGGGTGTTTCTAAACATAGAGTTAAAAACATCATATTTATCTGTGCAGCATCCCTGGCGATCATCATAAATCTGCTGACACCGGGCGTGCTGCATCTTCATTATGCCGCTACCACTATATGGTGCGGCATTATTATCTGCTGGATGTTTTCTATAAGAAAACGCATTCTTAACAGGAGTATCTTTTCGTGGCTTTATGCAGGCGGATACATGATGCTTCTTTTGTTTGCCAGCAGAGTTGCAAAATATGTTTTCTCTGATTATATTCAAACGATAACAAGATATCTCTGGTATTTCTATTATGTTCCCCTTATCGGAATGAGTCTTTGCTTTTTCTGTGCCGCTCTCAGTGTCGGAAGAAGAAGCTCATCAAAGACAGGTCTTAAGGTGTTGATCAGTATAGCGGGAGCGGTCCTTTCTGCCCTGATATTAATGAATGATCTTCACGGATGGATGTTTCGTTTTAAAGATGCGGAACGCATTAAATATTCCCTTGGTCCACTGCTAATTATCGTCCTGGTTTCTGTCAGCGCACTTCTTATCGCCGGTTTTATTATGCTGCTTGTCAAATGCCGCGTTTCGGATTGCAGAAGATACTTTTTTATTCCGCTTATCTGTGGGATCATGGGGCTTATTCTTGTGGGCATCTATCTGGCCAACGGAAGTTCATCGCCCAAGCTTTTTGGCTTAAGTCTTTATAACATACAGGAAGTCTGGGCATTTACTTTCATAAGTATTTTTGAAAGTTATATAATCATTGGTCTCATTCCCTCAAACACCGGATATGAAGAGATCTATGAGCATTCAAATCTGTTGATAGGCATATCGGATGAAGCCGGAAAGGTCGTGCTTTCCACAAAAGATATGGTGAAGGTTTCCGAAAAAGAACTTCTTGATGCTGCAGGAAGTGATGCACCGGTAGGTTTTTCGAAAGACAGACTTCTTGATGTAAGAGACATTCACGGAGGATACTCCGTCCATCTGATAGATATAAGTGCGATAAACGAGATAAATGAAGGCTTACAGGAAGCTCTTTCCGAACTTGAAAACGAGAATGCGGTTAAGAAAATGAGCCTTGATATCGAGGCAAAACTTGCGGGACTTGAAGAGAGAAACAGGATCTTTGAGGAGATATCAAAAGCAAATACAGAACTTATCGAAGAGATTGAAAACCATGTCCGCGAGGGCGGAAAAAGGGGTATTTTCAAAGCACTGTTATTGGGAACATATCTTAAGAGAAGGGTTAATATCGAGCTGGCAGAAAGGGAAGACGATAAGCTTGATATCACCGAACTCTACATAGCAGCGGGAGAAATATCATCCGCGCTTTCGGCAGGAGGTATAAATGCCTGCGCAAATATGGACAGCAAGGCCGATTTCCCGGCGCATGGACTGCTTCTGCTTCTCGATAACATGATGGAAATTATAAAAGAAACGCTGGATGATCTGACCGTTGTATATATCAATGTTTTCTGTATTCCCGAAAAGTCATACGGAATAAAGATGCTTCTTGGAACAAACGAAAAGACTGCTTCGGAAATACTGGAAAAAAGAGAAGAGTTCGCTGAAAGATTCGGTTCATTAACAGAGATAGAATCCGATGAGGGAGACCTGACGATCTCTATGGAATACAGCGCAGAAGGAGGAAAGCTATGAGTAATCTAACTGAGTTTTTCTTCTGCATCACTGCGGTTTCAGTTTTTATATCTATTCTTATTTCCGTTGGAAGTGCATGCGTTTCGATCATCTATAAACTCAAAAAATATGGAACGATCGCCGGGATCATTCTGTTTGCGATTGCCTTTGTCCATTTACAGTTTTTAATAAATGGTGAGGCCGGAGGTTTTCAGACCCGGGATATGATCTTTGCAGGGATGGAACTGGCAGCAAGCTGTCTGTGTTTTACAGTTATTCTCCGTGCCTCGGTGCATGTGCTGAATACTTTTTCGATAAAAGAATCAATGGATATGCTCAGTTCCGGAATCTGTTATTACAAACCCAACGGAATGTTAAGGCTGGTGAATAAAAAGATGGAAGATATAGGCGACGAGCTTTTCGGAAAGCCTATAATGAACGGAATTGAGTTTTACGAGGGGCTGATCAGAAAAAGCGAGGATACTCCTGACGGAAACGGAGAGTATATCGAGCTACCTGATGGAAAGAGATATTTCTTTGTACAAAATGAAATGGAACTGTCCACAGGAAAAATCTATGAACTGATCATCACCGATATCACAGAGGAACACGAAAAAAGACTTGAACTTGAAGAAAAGAAGAAAGATGCCGAGAAAGTGTCAGAAAGCTTCAGGGAGCTGACAAACAGAGCAAAACTTGCGGCTATTGAGAGGGAGAATCTGCAGGCAAGAATAATGCTCCATGATGACCTGGGGGAGATAAACATTATCGCAAAAAAGTTTCTTGAAAGCGGGAATGTCGAACCAATAAATGAGAAGGATCTGACAGGGGAATGGATCAGCACTCTTGAAGCCATAAAAAGAGATGCCGTCGGGAGCGATGAATACGATTTTGAAAGAGCTTATAAAACAGCAAATCTTCTCGGGGCAGAGCTTCAGGCGAAAGAAATATTTGAGGATGACCTTGCAAAGAAAAGAGTAGTTGCCCAGGCTCTTGTCTGTGCATTGAACAACGCGGTAAGACATGGAAAAGCCGGTAAAGTGATCATGGATATAAAGGATACGGATGAAGGCAGAAAGCTGATCACGATAAGTAACAACGGCCTTCCAGCGGTCACGGGAAGCAGTGAAAAGGGCGGTCTGACAAGCCTTAGGAAAAATGTTGAAGCACTTGGCGGACAGATGCACATAATATGGGAAAAGGGAGCGGAGCTGAGGATCATTTTATGAGCGAACACATAAAGAAAAAATACAGAACTCTTGTGGTCGATGACGAAAAAATGTCGCGCGGATTCTTTGAATACATGATAGAAAATTCAGAGGATTATATTCTTGCGGGTTCGCTTGAAAGTGCATCCGATGCGCCGGGTTTTGTCAGGGCGAACGAAGTTGATCTTGTGATAATGGATATAGTGATGCGAGACGGATCAAACGGGCTTGATGCCGCTGAGAAGATAAAGCACGCGGATGCAGGAGATCATGTAAATCACAGGATACCAAAGATAATCATCGTTACCGGGACAGTGGACCCCAAGAACATGACGATAGCAAGGAATGCCGGAGTAGACAGCTTCTGGTACAAAGAACTTTCGGAGCAGCCGCTCCTTGCACTTATGGACAGGACAATGGCGGGAGAGAGCATCTTCCCCGACAAGGTGCCCAGGATCACACTCGGAAATGCGCCGAGCACAGAGTTTACCGACCGGGAGATGGATGTGCTGCGCGAGCTTACAACCGGGCTTTCAAACAAGCAGATAGCTGCCAAGCTGGGCGTTACCGATGAAACCATAAAGAGCTACATCCAGCAGATGCTTGATAAAACCGGCTATGCCAACCGGACCGAGCTGGCTGTGAACGCAGTGCTGTACGGACTGATAGCGGTGAAAAATTAAAATAACGGACAAAAAAATGACACGTATAACTTATGCATATTGAACAAATTCAGCCCCTCTATTTTCGTCATCCGATTAAGCATAAACTGATTGACTCTGATTATCCTTGCGTACGATGTATGCAAGGATAAAAAGAAAGCCGCCACTGACAGCAACAGTGACGGCAGTGCTACTAAGTAGCATGTAAGTTACAAATTGAGGTCAGCCGCTCTCGTGGCTTTCCTTTTTCAAATAATATCATTTTTTGTAGTAAAAATCAATCTGTATTCTGATCATTTAACGATTCATATACGACCCTCCAAATTTGGAGGGTCGTTCAACATAGGCAAGATTAAAGTTGCCTTATGATCAGTCATTTTGCGAATCAAAAGTAGCTATGGGTTCATCGGTTCCGGGATCGGCATTATAGTTTGGAGTGTCCATATATTTAAAGTACTCATTATTATACTGCTTCACCCGTATATGTACATTACTTCCAAGTGAACTGAAATCAGTTTCTTCAAAGATCTTCATATCCACATCTTTGTTTACTTGCAATTCATAAACGAAGCGGTAATTTTCATCATTCAGTAAATTTCGGGCATAATCATCATTAACCTCAGTTCCGAGAGGAAGCATATCCCATATTTCCAGATTACCGTATTTGTCCGGATCATCAATACAATAAGGCTTCTCAATACAGCCGTGGACTGAGCCGTCCATGTTCCCCAAATCAAGCCCGTACAGATCTCTTACTGATTCCATTGCGAAGGAGTTAATCTTATACCACTCCGAAGAAACATAAATATCCTTTGTAATGACATTCATCATCACTTCTTTTTTTCCGCCGTCCAGATATATACCGGATACCCAGTCTGTCACAAGATGGTCAGGCCCCATATTAGGCGCACCGATACCATAAAAGGATTTTGTCTTGATCCGGGCATTGGGATAAAGATTAGTAACTTCTTCCTCTATTATAGGAATAGCCTGACTGACGTGTTCTTCTGCCTGTTTCGATTCATCATTAGGCGACGGACATCCCATAAGAAAACAGCTCAAGAAACAAATCGGTATTATACAGCTGAGGATTTTTCCGGTTTTTCTCATATTATACTTAATCTCCTGATTGAAATCTGCATATATTGAACACTGCCGTAATAGGGGATGTTGTTTTATTGACATGAATTCATATAATTGATATAATCAACTAAAATGAAATATAGTAAAGCTAACCGGATAGCCGAGGGACGCGCTCACACCCGCCCTGTAATAGGGAAAGGGGGTGATGCCAATGGTCGATTGGACAGATTTGATAAGCTTTGTCACATTGATTTTTGTGATATTGAATTTCATTGACAGCCACAATTCCAGGCATAAAAAATAGCCGTCTCGTATCTGGCAGGTACCACGACTATTTTTTAGTTTAACTTACCTTACAGGTCGGGTGATGTGCACTCACCTTTCGGCTATCCTGTTAGCTTCATTATATCACCGCAAAAGCCGTTGTCAACAGTGTTTCAGCATCTTTTCGATTCATATTTATGAATTAATTTAGTATAAGGAGGAATCATCATGACCATCAGTGAACGTGTCTTTGAGAAAATAACCGAGATTAAGATATCACAGAAGGAATTTTCGGAAAAGACGGGGATTCTACAGAGCACTATAAGTGAATGGAAAAAGAAAAAAACAAATCCAAACTCGGACAAGATCATGATCATCTGCAAAGTATTAAATGTCACCCCGGAGTGGCTTCTTTCAGGAGTTGATAGTAAGCGGACCGGAAAGAAAAAGCAAGGGGATGACTGGTATGTTGTCGATAAAAAGTCCGAATTAGGTTTTTTTATTGAGCAATATAATAAAATGGATTCCAATACACGTTCGCGGATATTAGGTTATATGCAGGCTCTTTCTGAAATAAACAATAACCGATGATAATCAATGCGTAGATGATTTATAATTAAACAAATACGACGCATAAAAAGTAGATTCTTTTGCTGTTTTTCTGTTGCATCCCCCAAATGGGGGATGTGTTTTTTCATGCGTTTTTATAGTATTCTGATCAAATTCACATAAAAGAATTTGGATTATTGTAGGAGAGAGAATCATGAGAAAAGATGATATCAAATCAGCAATGGCACTGATCATCGCCGGAGCGCTTGCACTTTCCGGCTGTACATTCGGAGGCGGAAACAGTGGTCCTTTAAACGGCGGCTCTAAGACCGTGGCGGATGCGGATGTTTCTGACATTTCCGGAAGATATACGATCTTCCAAATGACTACAGCAGATACTCCTGTCGGTCCCGAGACACTTCAAGCCATGGGACTGGGAGATTCATATATCGTTATAAATGACGACGGAAGCGGTGAATTAAAGCTGGGGGATGTTTCTTCAGCTATCAGTCTTGACGGAAAAGGAAAACTCGCGGTGGACGGCACTCCTATGTATGATTATGAATACTATGAGGATGTGCTTACAATAAGCCTTGCCACTCTTACCTATACCTTCGTAAGGGAAGGCGCAGATGCTGTTGCTGCTTTGGATGATGCCAATGTTGATGAAGTGACGGATGTACTTGCCGATGCCCGAGCTGAATTTGAACAGCAGATGGAAGAAGCTATGGCAAAGTATAAGAGCACAATGCAGGTGTGGGAGGAATCCGAAAGACAGCTTGAGGCTGATATAGAAAGCTATCAAAAGGGAAGAGAGACGCAGGAAGCCGGAATAGATTGTTACTATGACAGCACTTACCCTGCGGATAAGGATGCGGAAAAAGCGCTTGCTAAGGATGAGATGGACGACTTTTCGGTATATTATTACGACAGCCCTTTTTACCTGGAGCTTGCATCTGTTATACCGTCAGGCAGCCTGAGAGATGATATGCTCAAAATAGCACGCTCGCAGCTTGGATATTATGAAGGAAACCGTTACAGCGATCTGTGTGGCCTTAACGCCAGCGGTGATGACGATTTTACGGAGTACGGGAAATATCACGGAAGCATCGGTACCGCATGGTGCTCCGAGTTTGCGAGCTGGTGTGTGAGAATGACGGGTATTCCGTTCAACAGGATATCGACAAGCCGCTGTGCATGTGCGACAAACTTTACCGAAGGAACAAGTGCGTCATATTATGCGTGGGAAGATACTGTATATGTAGGAGGAGATTTTGAGCCGCAGGGCGGAGAGATCATCTTCTGGGTATTTGATGATGATCCATATGAACCGGATGATGCGCTTTCACATACATCGATCCTTGAAGAAGCTATCGATATGGGTGATAATATCATTTTCCGTGTGATCGAGGGCAACACTTCAAATACGGTAATGGAAAACGATTATGTGCTCAATTCGGACGGAACGCTTATAGACGGTGGAAAGCTCGGATACATCATATCACCTGATTATATATCTGCAAATGCCGAGGTAACAGTTTATTTCGACGCTGACGGCGGGAACTTAAGCTGGGATTCCAAGACTGTATTTCCCGGGGGATTATACGGTGTGATGCCTTACCCCGAGAATCCTGATACAACTTTTGCAGGATGGTACACAGCGCCCGAAGGCGGAGAGAGGATCACTCCTTACAGTCAGGTGACTGCTACAGGAGATATCACGCTTTACGCGCATTATAAATAGAACGATGGGGTGTAGACAAATCTGTCAAAAAAGTCTATGATGATGGCATGTATGGTATACTTCAATGAAGGTGAGGAGAAGGACCTATGGCACCGAAAAAGTCATCCACAGCCTATTTGGTATTATCAATAATATCCCTTGTCATTACAGGGCACGGAGCAGCGTCCCTCGGAATGATAGGAGTTATGATATTGTATGCCGGTTCCGGCGGTGGTAGTTCCACAGCAGTTACCAATGAGGCAGTGCTGGGAATTGCCGGTGTTCTCCTGTTTATTGTACTTTCGTGGATCTTTAGCGCCATCGGAGGATTAATGGGATTTGTGCTCCTTATAGTCGGTCTGGCCAAAAAGTATTTCAGGAGAGTATGGATGCCGGCGGTAAGCATGGGGGTGAGCTTTTTTATTGTATTGATACCGATTTTAATGTTGATGGGAATCACCATGTGAGCATAATTGATTATGACTGGTAAAGGCAGAGTATTTAATATAATAAAGCATGTTTTGATAGGGCTTGCGTTGTTTGTGGCAGCGCAGGTCTTATTTGTGTTTATAATGGTCGCTTGTGCCAAAGTTCCGCAGAACAGAAACACGGATAACATGCTAAGGTCGGCTGATTATCTGAATGAAAAAGATGTGTTCTTTGACATGATAGAGGGTATCACACCCACCAAGATCGACCGTTATGCGGATTCGATAACACTCAACATTGCGTGGAATCTGGGGGGAGACAATGCGCTTGAATCGGTAATGAGAGATGATTATTACACATCTGATTACTTAAATGAGAATACTAATTTCAAGGCTTCGATAACCGGTGAGGAGAACGAGCTATATCACTATTCACAGTATCTGAGATACTGGCACGGGTCTGCCGGAATCGCAAGGCTGCTTCATATCTTTATGACTGTGAAGCAGATATATATTCTGAATGCAGTGATAATCCTGCTTCTTATCGGTGTTTTGACATTTCTGTTTATCCGGAACAGGGCATATGATATC
This sequence comes from uncultured Lachnospiraceae bacterium, assembly GCA_947164865.1. Classification (GTDB taxonomy): domain Bacteria; phylum Bacillota; class Clostridia; order Lachnospirales; family Lachnospiraceae; genus AC2028. The sequence continues at coordinate 102,184 of CAMUYA010000001.1, read as the reverse complement.
GCAGCAGGCATGTGGATAGGTCTTATCGCCACAAGCTCGTGGTTTGTGCCTCTTTCTCTGGAATACACCTGGGTATATATTATTATGCTGGCGGTTACTCTGGCTGTTTACCTTCTTGCGCTGAAGGGTAATTATACCGCTTGTACGTATATTGTTTTCGCAGGAGCTATGATCTGCAATTTTCTTGATTTTCTTACCGCTGAGACGCTCACTCTTACTCTGCCGCTGCTTGTGATGATGAGGGTTTATTTGAATAATGATAAAGCTGTCATCACCGGTCAGGGTTTTGTTAAAAAGCTTTTTAACAGGGACAATATAAGGGTGATCACATGTGCCCTTTGCTGGGCGGCAGGATATGCACTTACATGGGTATCAAAATGGATCATTTCGGCGGCCGTTCTTCACGAAAATGTGATGCCCTATGTGACGGAACATATATCCGAAAGGCTCGGAGGAGAAGTGCCCGGTGATTCAATATCATCCTTTGGTCTTTTGTTCGGAGCGATCAGGCGGAATGTATTCAGCCTTTTCCCCATCGGATACGGGGCTCCGGGAGCGGTAGCTGCCGTTGTAATACTTGTCGGGATGGCCTATGTGGCTTTTGTATACAGAAAGAAAGGACCGGATATCCAGCAGATAGCCTTTTATGCAGTGATAGGACTGGTACCCTATATAAGATATCTTGTCCTTCACAATCATTCATATATTCACCGCTTTTTTACCTGCAGAGCACAGATGGTGACAGTGATGGCAACTGTTCTGATCATATGTGAGTTGACAGGTCTGGGGAAAGATGGAATACAAAGCAGAAAACGCAAAACCAAATAAGGATATTACCATACTGCTTCCGTGCCTTAATGAGGAAAACGTGATCGGTATCTGTGTCAGAAAGGCCAAGAAGGTCATCGAAAAGCTTGGCATAGACGGAGAGGTGCTTGTCGTGGACAATGCTTCGTCGGACAGATCGGCTGTGATCGCCAAAGAGTGCGGCGCAAGGGTTATCACGGAGGAACGTCGCGGCTACGGACTGGCACTAAGACGCGGAATAAGGGAAGCGTCCGGTGATGTGATAATAATGATCGATGCCGACACCACTTATGATTTCGGTGATATACCTGCGATGTATAAAATGCTCGCGGACGGAGTCGCAGACATGGTCATCGGTAACCGCTTTGCGGGCGGTATGCGAAAGGGTGCAATGTCTCTTTCACACAGGCTGGGTGTTCGCTTTTTATCATTTCTGGGAAGAAAAAGATTCCATACCGACGTGTATGATTTTCATTCGGGCTTAAGAGGGCTTACGTCATCTGCGGCATCGAGGCTGCACTTTAAAACCACCGGGATGGAGTTTGCCACCGAAATGATAGCTGTAGCCGCAAGGAACGGACTAAGGATCGGGCAGGTTCCGGTTTCCTTAAGAAGGTGTAAATTTGAGAGAAAATCAAAGTTAAATACTGTGCGTGATGGACTCAGACATCTTAAGTACATAGTTATGTAAACCCTGCGGAAAAATGCAGATATCAGAAAAAATGGATATAGATTTTTATGGCTTATTGGGGTATAATTATACACGGTTTGAAATATAAAAATACAGGAAAGGCTTTCAATCATGGAGAGGATTGGTAAGGACAGATTAAAACAGAGAAGAAAAGGGTTCCTGGCATTGTTTGCAGCTGCACTTATGCTGTTTAATATGATGCCGATGAACGCGCTGGCAGCTGAGTATGGCTTCGATAATCTGGAAACGAGTTATGGAACCGTTGTTTTCAATAAAGGTGACAGCTTTACATCCACATACAATTATTCGATTAAGCTTGATACTACACCTATTGAAGGCGTGTATTCTTCAACAACAGCTTCGACAACCACACCTGCAACGTATCCTTTTGCCGGTGATTTAGGAGGAACTGACAGGTGGAAAGCAAGAAAGAATGATAGTGGCGATATTGTTTACCTTAAGCCGGTGAAAAGGTGGACCATGACCTTTGACGCAAACGGACACGGAACTGCGCCCGAGATGCAGAAGGTATATGAAAATGATATTGCTCCCGATATTGTCAGCTTTAATGATGCGACGATTACCGCTACCGGATACACCTTCGGAGGATGGTATAAGGAAGCAGGATGCGAGAATCCGTGGGTTTTAGCAAATGTATGCGTTAAGAGTGACCCGTCAGCAGCTTTTACCGCTTACGCTAAGTGGACAGCTAATGCTTACACGGTTGCTTTCAATGCAAACGGCGGATCGGGAGAAATGAATAATCAGGCGCGCACTTATGACGATGGCGCAGCACTTACCGCAAATGCATTTACCCGTACAGGTTACACATTCAGCGGATGGAACACAGCAGCAGACGGAAGCGGTACTGCATATGCCGATTCCGCAAGAGGAAATCTCTCAAGCACAGCCGGAGACACAGTAACGCTGTACGCACAGTGGACTGTTAATAATTTTACGGTTACATTTGATTCCGACGGTGGAAGCGAAGTTGCAGCTCAGAGCGTAGCATACGGTGGCAAGGTGACGAAACCCGATGCTCCCACAAAGGAAGGTTATGTATTTGACAAGTGGATCGTTAAGGCATCTGATGCAACAAGCGCAAATAACGGGACTACCGAGACAGAATGGAATTTTGAAAATGACACGATCTCTGCGGACACCACATTGATCGCAAAGTGGAAGATTGTGGCCTTCACAGTAACGTTTGATTCCGACGGCGGAAGCGAAGTAGCCGCACAGAGTGTTAATAGAGGGGAAAAGGTTACAAAGCCCGAAAATCCCACAAAAGAAGGATTCGTCTTTGAGAAATGGGTCACACAAACAACAGATAATGCAGGAACAGCTGCAGAAACTACAGAGACAGAGTGGGATTTTGAAAAGGATACAGTCACATCCGACATTACATTGACCGCAAAGTGGAAGATTGTGGCCTTCACAGTAACGTTTGATTCCGACGGCGGAAGCGAAGTAGCCGCACAGAGTGTTAATAGAGGGGAAAAGGTTACAAAGCCCGAAAATCCCACAAAAGAAGGATTCGTCTTTGAGAAATGGGTCACACAAACAACAGATAATGCAGGAACAGCTGCAGAAACTACAGAGACAGAGTGGGATTTTGAAAAGGATACAGTCACATCCGACATTACATTGACCGCAAAGTGGAAGATTGTGGCCTTCACAGTAACGTTTGATTCCGATGGCGGAAGCGAAGTAGCTGCACAGAGCGTAAACAGAGGGGAAAAGGTTACAAAGCCCGACTCTCCGACAAAGAAAGGATATACCTTTGACAAATGGGTTGTAAAGGATGCTGAAAAAGTTTCGGCATGGGACTTTGATAATGATACCGTAACATCAGACATAACCCTTTATGCAATCTGGAACGGTGACTGGAATGATTCGGATTCCAAGCAGGGCCTGAAGGAAGGGTATACCGATATATCCGATGGAATTAAGAAAGCCGGATACGACAGTGAGAGCAAAATAAAGGACGCATTATACAAGTCTATTGTAAATGAAGCCGGCGGTTCAACTTTGGAAGAGGGTCAGGTTATAGTCGATTCAAAGCTTTACGATGTGACTTTCCAGGTATCTTTTGACGGCGGTAAGACATATGTGGCCGTTACAAAGGATAATTTCCCTGCGGAAGGACTGGTTGTGACCATTCCTTATCCGGAAGGAACAAGTAAGGATGGTAATGACTTTATCGTTGCCCACATGTTCTCTGAAGATATGAACGGACACGCAGCCGGAGAAATCGAGAAGCCGGCGGTTACAAAGGCTGATGAAGGTATTCAGTTCAGAGTATCGGGTCTTTCACCCGTGCTCGTTTCATGGACGACTGTCAAGAAATCCGAGACTGAGCCTCAGACTACATCGGAGCCGCAGTCCGCACCGGAACCCCAGCCTGCACCGCAGGCACGTGCTCCCAAGACAGGCGACAGCCCGGTAGCTCTCTATGTTGTTATTATGCTTGCTCTTGCAGGTGTTTCGCTTACAGCATACAGTGCATTCGGCAGGAAGCGCAGATAATGACTAGATTTACCTGATCCATACCGGATGAAATTATAAAAAAACTATAAAACTCATATAAACCACTTTACAAATTACGTAGGGTGGTTTATATTATGTTTTGTGGTTAGCACTCATACAAAAAGAGTGCTAACAAGAAAAGAAAAACGTCCGCATCCTGCGCATGGCAGAGCGGATAAATGTATAACTAAGGAGGCGTTAGTCATGAAATTAGTACCTTTGGGAGACAGAGTTGTATTAAAGCAGCTTGTTGCAGAGGAAACCACCAAGTCCGGGATTGTTCTCCCCGGTCAGAATAAGGAGAAACCCCAGCAGGCAGAAGTTATCGCAGTCGGCCCCGGCGGAATGGTAGACGGCAAGGAAGTAGCTATGCAGGTTAAGGTTGGCGATCAGGTAATCTTTTCCAAGTATTCGGGAACAGAAGTTAAGCTCGAAGAGGAAGAGTATATCATAGTAAAGCAGAGTGATATTCTGGCAGTGATCAAGTAATAATACCTCAGTATCCGGTTTCTTTATCATGGAGAAGCCGATGGGAAGAAATATATTTAAGGAGATGAAGCTAAAATGGCTAAAGAAATCAAATACGGCGCAGAAGCGCGTGCAGCTCTCGAATCGGGAGTAAATCAGCTTGCTGACACTGTCAGCGTAACACTCGGACCTAAAGGAAGAAACGTTGTGCTCGATAAGAGCTACGGCGCTCCCCTCATCACCAACGACGGTGTGACCATCGCAAAGGAGATCGAGCTTAAGGATGGTTTCGAGAACATGGGTGCGCAGCTTGTTAAGGAAGTTGCTACCAAGACAAACGACGTAGCAGGTGACGGTACCACAACAGCTACCGTTCTTGCACAGGCAATGATCAACGCAGGTATGAAGAACCTTGCAGCAGGTGCTAACCCCATCATACTCAGAAAGGGTATGAAGAAGGCTACCGATACGGCTGTAGAGGCTATCAAGGCTATGAGCCAGCCCGTTGACGGAAAGAATCATATTGCACGTGTTGCAGCTATCTCTGCAGGTGATGAGGAAGTGGGACAGCTCGTTGCAGATGCAATGGAGAAGGTTTCAGGCGACGGCGTTATCACCATCGAGGAATCAAAGACAATGCAGACCGAACTCGACCTTGTAGAAGGTATGCAGTTCGACCGCGGATACATTTCAGCTTACATGGCTACCGATATGGACAAGATGGAAGCTAACCTGGAAGATCCCCTTATCCTTATCACCGATAAGAAGATTTCCAACATTCAGGAGATACTTCCTCTTCTTGAGCAGATCGTTCAGTCCGGCAAGAAGCTTCTCATCATCGCTGAAGATGTTGAGGGCGAGGCTCTTACTACCCTTATCGTTAACAAGCTTCGCGGAACCTTCAATGTAGTTGCTGTTAAGGCTCCCGGATACGGCGACAGAAGAAAGGCTATGCTCGAGGATATCGCGATCCTTACCGGCGGTACCGTTATCAGCTCCGAGCTCGGACTTGAGCTTAAGGATGCTACTCTTGATCAGCTCGGACATGCTAAGTCCGTTAAGGTTAAGAAGGAAGAAACAGTTATCGTTGACGGTGAGGGCAACAAGGAAGATATCCAGGCTCGTATTGCACAGATCAAGAAGCAAATCGAAGAGACTACTTCAGATTTCGACAGAGAGAAACTTCAGGAGCGTCTTGCTAAGCTTGCAGGCGGTGTTGCCGTTATCCGCGTAGGCGCAGCTACCGAGACAGAGATGAAAGAAGCTAAGCTTCGCCTTGAGGATGCTCTCGCAGCTACCAGAGCAGCTGTTGAAGAAGGTATCATCAGCGGCGGTGGAAGCGCTTATATCCACGCATCCAAGAAGGTTGCAGAGCTTGCAGACAAGCTTGAAGGCGATGAGAAGACCGGTGCACAGATCGTGCTCAAGGCTCTCGAGGCACCTCTTTCCAAGATCGCCGAGAACGCAGGCCTTGAAGGAAGCGTTATCGTTAACAAGGTTCGCGAATCCGCAGAAGGTGTCGGATTTGATGCTCTCAAGGAAGAGTATGTCGACATGGTTAAGGCAGGTATCCTCGATCCCGCAAAGGTTACAAGGAGCGCACTTCAGAATGCAACATCCGTTGCAAGCACACTCCTTACCACCGAGAGCGTTGTATCTACCATCAAGGAGCCCGAACCTCCGATGCCCGCAGGTGGAGCAGGCGGAATGGGCGGAATGTATTAATTCGCTGAAACATATAGTGTTCAAGGCCCGGCAGGTTATCTGCCGGGTCTTTTTTCAACTTATAGGAAAAGCGTTTGATGGAAACTTTTATTAATAAGATTGATTAGCAAGGCCCGTTTATGGTACAATCTTAAGGAAAGTATGCGTATTGCGCGGAAACCGGAGAGCATTTAATGGTTAAAATCCTTTACTACGATTATGTTGCGGTACTTATCTACGCGATCATGCTCTATGCCTCATATGCCAGAGGCATGACAAAAGGGCGCTCCAATCAAATATTCAATCTTATACTTATCAGTTCGCTCGCTGCCTCGATATGTGACATCGGGCTTGAGCTTCTTGTTGCGGTCAAACCGGTCTCTACGCCCAAGATAATTATCGCATCGATTTTTTCTTATGGCTATTTCTTTACCCATAACGCAACCACTGTACTTTACTTTTTATTCATTTATTCCATAACCAACACATGGTATAAGCTTAGATCTAAGATCGCCAAGACCTTTGTGATCACACCCTTTGCCATCTTTACGATACTTTTGGTATCAAACATTTTTGACGGGTATTGTTTCGTTATTACGCGTGAAGCCGGATATCAGCGCGGACCGTTCATCCTTATTTTCTACGGCCTTTCGACTTTGTATGTCATTTTTGGACTGGCTCATCTTATTTCGAGTAAGAGATTCTTATCCTTCCAGAAATGGTTCTCCATATTGTCGGTATTTATTCTTACATATGTGGCTGTGGTAATTCAGTATTTTGATGAAAGATATCTTGTTGAGATGTGCTCATCCGGGCTGGCGCTTCTTCTTATCGAACTGCTTGTTATGCGCCCCGAGGAGGTTATCGATTCTGTTGTGGGCCTTCAGAGCTGGAATGCATACCAGGAGACGCTTCATAAGATCATGATCACCAGGCAGCGTGTTCAGATACTCGTTATCAAGTTTACCAATGCAAGGGAAGTAAGGTCATATCTTGGTGAGGAAAGATATGTCAAATACATACGCCTTATAGCGGAGAAAACAAATGCTCTGGCAAGGCGTGAAAAGATTCACTGCGAGCTTTTCTTTGAACATCCCGGTTCAATCTACCTTATATTTGACGAATATGATTTTGATGCGCAGAATTCAGTGCCAAAGCTACGTGCCGAGGTGGAAAAGTTTACCATGGAACTTAAAGGCACCGGCGCAAAGCTTGATCCCAAGGTGTGCTCGATACATTATCCCGACGCACTCGACAACGAAAAGGAGATAATCCATCTCGGGCATCACTTTCCGGAGCTTATACCGCATGATGTTACCTATATAGATGCTGCTGATATAAGTAAATCAAAGGAGTTCCAGATCATCAACAACATGCGCGACATCCTGAGCCGTGCTATCGAGAACCGTTCCTTTGAGGTGTATTACCAGCCGATTTATTCGATCTGGGATAAGAAATTTATCTCTGCTGAAGCGCTTCTGCGGCTTGATGATGAGAGATACGGAGCGATCTCTCCCTCGGAGTTTATTCCCGAGGCCGAAAGAAGAGGACTCATTCTTCCTATCGGTGATTTTGTGCTTGATGAGGTGCACAAGTTTGCATCCGAAAATAAGCTCGAGGAACTGGGCCTGTCATATATAGAGATAAACCTTTCCGTTGCACAGTGCCTTGAAAGGGATCTTCCCGACAAGCTTACCAACTTAAGGAACAAGTATAACGTCGGACCCGAGAAGGTCAATCTCGAGATCACGGAAACATCCTACGACAACATCGGAGATATCATGGACGAAAATCTCAGGATTCTCTCGGAGCAGGGATACAGCTTCTCACTCGACGATTACGGAGTGGGTTATTCCAACATCCAGCGTGTGTCCAAACTGCCTCTTAAGATAGTAAAGATCGACAAGAGCCTTGTGGACAACATGAACACCGTAAGCGGAAAGTCCATCATGAACAACACCGTCCGTATGATGAAAGATATCAAGAAAGAGCTCGTCATAGAGGGCGTTGAGACTAAAGAGGACTTTGAGGAACTTCAAAAGATGGGATGTGATTTCATTCAGGGCTTCTACTTCTCAAAGCCTCTTCCGGGCAAGGAGTTCCTTGAATTCCTTAAGGAACATAACACTGCGTCGTAAGAATGTATTACATCATAAACACCGTTTATATCCAGGCTTCCCCGTAAAAGGGGGAGCCTTTTTTCTTAAGGCAAGTTCTTTGCTTTACCTGTAAGCAACGTATTTTGGGATTCTATGGGCATTTAAAAAAAATAATATTTTCCTGTTGACATATAAAAGAGAGCATGATATATTTACTACGACAGACATAGTACGACAGACGCTGCAACGGCAAACAAAGCAACGACAGACGAAGCAACGTCAATCGTAGTTACGACAGTCGAAGTAAGGGAAGAGCTTTCTATCCGGAAAGAAAGCAGGCCCCAAAGAAAAGGAGAAACGGAAAATGACAGAGATAAGCAGCGATGTTATCCGCGGCTACAACGATACGATGATCCTTTTTCTGATCCTTGAAGCTCCGTCTTATGGATATGAGATTTCAAAGCAGATAAAGAATCTGTCCGAGAATAAATATGTCATCAAGGAAACGACATTATACTCGGCGTTTTCGCGGATGGAAAAGAACGGATATGTGGAGTCCTTCTCGCAGGAAGCGGAAAACTCCGGCAAAAAGAGAACCTATTATCGCATCACCGATTCTGGAAAGAATTATTACAAAGAAAAATGCGAAGAATGGGCACTTACCAAAGAAGTAGTCGAGAGATTTATTGAAGGACACTAAAACAAAAACGGAGATTAAATCACAAATCGGATCGGCACAGCTGATCTGATCACAGGAGAGATAAAATGGAAGCTATTAAAAACTATCTTGATTCTATGTTTGCCAATCTTCCGAATACTGCGGAGGTGCGCAGGGCAAAGGATGAGCTTTGGCAGATGATGGAAGATAAATACGGAGAGCTTATAGCAGAGGGAAAGACCGAAAACGAGGCAGTCGGAACTGTAATCTCGGAATTCGGGAACCTCTCCGAGCTGGCAGAGGATCTGGGCCTTGAAAATGAAGTGAAGCCTTCATCCGATAAGAAAAATGATGAAGCTGCCGATAATGATGCATCCGATAAAGCATCTGATAATGAGACCGGCAGCGAGGCTGAAGCGGAAAAGAAGGCCTATGAGCCCGATCCCGAAGCGCGCATTATCCCTGCATCAGAGGCAGAGGAGCTGGTAAAGGTCCGCGCCGATAGTTCGCTTAAGATCGCACTCGGAATTGCGATCTGCATCTTAAGCCCCTTGGGGCCCATGCTTATCGATATGCTGGATGTAAGAAGCATATTCGGCGGGCTGGGATTCGGTCTTCTCTGCACGATAATAGCGGGAGGAGTGATCCTTATAGTATTCGGAGCACTTGCAGATAAAAAGTACAGAAATACCTGGCTTGAAAAATGCACTCTCAGCATGGATGCCACCAAATATGTTGCGGATGAGAAGGCTGTATATATGAGAAATCATAACCTTTTCATGACCCTCGGAGTAATGCTTGTGGCACTTTCGTGGATCCCTTCCGTGATAGTAAGCAGCATCATCCCCAGATTCGGAAATGTATCCGGTGCGGTATTCTTTATGACAGCGGCACTCGGAGTAATGCTTATTGTATACAGCGGCATGAGAAAGAACGGATACGATAACCTCCTTAAGCTTAACGGCGAAGGAACCATTAAGGCTTCATACGAGCCGGAAGATGAAAAGAATGTTAAGTACATAAGCCCTGCGGCAGAGTTTTTCATGTCGGTTTACTGGCCCACATTTACCTGCATTTATCTGATCCTGAGCTTTGTTACATTCAAATTCGCCCTGACATGGATCATCTGGCCTGTTTGCGGAATCCTGTACAGACCTCTTAAAAGAGCACTCACTGTCAGGGAAGACTAAGGAAGAGTTTAAAGGAGAAGAATGATGAAAAACTTTAAGACCTTATATATAGTTCTTATATTTGTTGTGACAGCGATCATAATCGCGGCATCGATCGGGTTCAGGTTCGGATTCAAGAGAGTCGGGAATTTCCTGAATTCCCCCGTCAGCGCACTGAACGATGTCGATATCAGCAGCTCATGCATCAGGACGGAAAGCTTTTCGGCAATTGAAATTGATGCGGATGCCTGCTCTTTCGAGATCGAAAGAGGAGATGATTATCATGTAAATTACACATTCCCTGCCAATTATGATCGCAAAATAGAGGTTTCAAACGGTACCCTCAAGATAATGGCAAAGGTTCAGAATCCCGGAATGAACATCAATGTGAACGGTATTAAATCGGAAAATTATAAGGTAACCGTGTGCATTCCCGAGGGCGTTGAGCTTTCCGAGATCAAAACCGAAATGGATTTTGCAGAGATAGTTTTGTCGGATATTAAGGTTGGAAAGCTCCGGATCAGTGCTGATGCAGGCTCGATCGAACTTGCGGATATCGAATCCGGAGATAGCGAGATCAAAACAGATGCCGGCGGGATTAAAGTAAGGAATTCCACACTTGGAGATACAGACATTGAAAGCGATGCCGGAAGTATTGAACTGGAATCATGCAAAGCTCAAAGCATTAAGGTCAGTGCAGATCTCGGAAATACAGAGCTCGACAACACAACATTTACAGACGGAGTATTCAGCTCGTCAATGGGCAACATTAAAATTGACGGAACCTTTGACAGCGTTGATGCAGACTGCAGCCTTGGTGTGGTCTCGATAGATGCAGACAACCCGGATGCAAAGATCAATGTAGAGGTTGAACTCGGCTCAATCGAGATCGACGGCAAAAACATAAAAGGAAGATCGTATAATCAGTAAAAAATGCCTCAAAAATGTTGACATAATCACATAAACAGTGTACTATGTCAATGTAAATAAATAATGGTAACGATGAAGAGTGGCTCGCGAGTCACTCTTCTTTGTTGAATAGCCTTCCATTTCCTGAGGAAGGAGGCACGAAGTACCGGATGAGGTGTTATCATGTCACAGAGAGAAGATTACGAAAAGAAAACAGAAGAACTGCTTGCACCGATCGCACAGGCTGCAGGCGTTAAGATCTATGATGTAGAGTATGTCAAAGAGGGAAGCGATTACTACCTCCGCGCATACATCGACAAGGATGGCGGCGTAAATATTGACGATTGCGAGAAAGTAAGCCGCGCGCTCTCCGATGAGCTCGATAAGAACGACTTTATCGCAGATGCCTACATCTTGGAAGTGTCCAGCCCCGGCCTCGGCCGCACCCTCAAAAAGGACCGCCACCTCGAGTACTCCCTCGGCGAAGAAGTCGAATTAAAGCTCTACAAACCCCAGGACGGCACCAAAGATTACGAAGGCACCCTCAAATCCTTCGACAAGGACAGCATTACCCTTGCCACTCCCGACAGAGATTTTACTTTTTTACGTAAGGATATAGCAGTTGTCAGACTTAAGTTAGACTTTTGATTGGAATACTTAATCAAGCCATTTAGCAGATACAAACATAGTTAATGATAAATAAGTCATAATTATGGTGATCAGCTTGCTACATTATACATTTCCAAAGTGCACCATGTAGCGCCGCCGGTACTTACTGAGAACGAGCGCAGCGATGTTCGAAGTTAGTTCCGCTGTGTGCGCGATATGAGCCGAGAGGCGTGTGCACGTGGAATTGTATAATGTTGCAAGCGTCACTAAGTTGTTTTTTTAATATTGCACTCACAAAAACTGAATATATTTAGGAGGAAAAAAGAAAAAACTATGAACACAGAACTGATGGAAGCCCTTGACTTACTGGAGAAAGAAAAAGGCATCAGCCGCGACGTACTTCTCGACGCCATCGAGAATTCACTCATGCAGGCATGCGAAAAAAGCTTCGGCTCCAACGAAAATGTACGCGTTGAGATCGACAGAGAGACCTGCGATTACCTCGTATACGCTCAGAAAGAAGTCGTTGAAAAGGCCGAGGACGTTGAGAACAAGGCCCTTCAGATAAGCCTTGCCGATGCAAAGAAGATTTCCAGATCCGCAAAAGTCGGAGATGTTGTAAACGTTGAGATAAAGTCCAGAGAATTCGGACGTATCGCAGCAGGAAATGCCAAGCAGGTCATCGTACAGAAGATCCGCGAGGAAGAGCGCAACGTTATCTTCAATCAGTACTTTGAGAAAGAAAAGAATGTTGTTACCGGTGTTGTTAACAGATACGTCGGCAGAAACGTAAGCCTTAACCTCGGTAAGGCGGACGCTATCCTTGCCGAGTCGGAGATGGCTCCCGGAGAGACCTACAGAAACGGACAGAGGATCAAGGTGTACGTGCTCGATGTTAAGAGCTCCAACAAGGGACCCCGCATCAACGTAAGCCGCACTCATCCGGAGCTTGTAAAGAGACTCTTTGAGGAAGAGGTTACCGAGATCGCAGACGGAACCGTTGAGATCAGAAGCATCGCACGTGAGCCCGGAAGCCGTACCAAGATCGCAGTATGGAGCAATAATGAGAACGTTGATCCCGTTGGCGCATGCGTAGGTATGAACGGTGCAAGAGTTAACACCATCGTTGACGAGCTCGGCGGAGAGAAGATCGATATCGTTAACTGGGATGATGATCCCGGAAGACTTGTACAGAATGCGCTTTCACCCGCAATGGTAATTGCTGTATTTGCAGATCCCGACGAAAAATCCGCAAAGGTTGTAGTTCCCGACGATCAGCTTTCACTTGCTATCGGTAAGGAAGGACAGAACGCAAGACTTGCTGCAAAGCTTACCAATTACAAGATTGACATCAAGTCCGAAACTCAGGCCAAGGATGCAGTCGGATTCCGTTATGAAGATTACCTCTATGATGATGAAGAGGAATATGACGGAGAGTACGAGGAAGGCTATGAAGAGGGTGAGTATTCCGGTGAAGAGTATGCAGAGGAAGCACCCCAGGGAGATTCCGAAGAGTAAGTAAAGCAAAAGGACGGCAAATGGCAAAGGTTAAACCCCAGAGGCAGTGCATAGGCTGCGGTGAGAAAAAAGAAAAAAGCGAGCTTATAAGGATCGTAAAGGAAAGCGAGGATGTTTTTTCACTTGATCCCTCAGGAAGAAAAAACGGCAGAGGAGCATACATATGTAAAGATCCTCAGTGCCTCGAAAAAGCTTTCAAAAAAAAGTCCGTCGAGCGTGCCTTTAAGATGCCCGTTCCGGCAGGAACCTACGAAAAGCTGAAAGGAGAATTCGAAAATCTTGGATAAAGAAAAAAAGATTCTTTCACTTTTGGGGCTTGCTGCCAGAGGAAGGAACCTTACAGGCGGAGAAAGCCAGGTGCTTGATGCGATCCGCAAAGGAAGCGCCAGACTGGTGATCATCGCGGAGAATGCTTCGGATAACACGAAGAAGAAATTCGAAGACAAATGTGTTTATTATGAAATCCCATACAGGGTATGGGGGACCGGCGAAAGCCTGGGACACGGAACCGGACATGAATACCGCGTATCGATAGCGGTGACGGAAGCCGGGTTTGCCGATAAAATTATTGCTTTAATGGATGAATGATCGAAAGGATGTTGTGAATATGGCAAAAATGAGAGTTTATGAACTTGCTAAGGAGCTTGGGATCGAGAATGCCGATGTTCTTGCCGCTGCTGCGGATCTGGGCTATGAGACTAAGACCGCATCAAGCGGACTCGATGATGAGCAGGTTAGCAATTTAAAGAAAAAGCTGGGCGGAAAATCTTCCGGAAAAGCTGCAGCAAAAGAGGAAAAGCCTGCAAAGGAAAAGGCTGCAGCCAAAGAGAAACCTGCAAAGGAAGAAAAAACTGTAAAAGAGGAAAAGCCCGCTAAGGAGGAGAAACCTGTAAAGGCAGAAGCACCCGTAAAGGAAGCTAAGCCTGAGGCAAAACCTGCCAAGTCCGCACCTGTAAGTCAGGCACAGGAGCCTCCCAAGAAAAAGAAGATCAGTATCGTTATCAACGACAGACAGGGAAGACCCGCAGGAAGCGGACGCCCGGGAAATAACGGCGCTTTTGGAAATAATAACCGTGGAAACAGCGGTTTTGGCGGAAACAATAACCGCGGACAGATGCCCGTAAGGCCCATCAAGCCGCTCACACCGCCTTCACCTACACCCAGTGTGCAGATGGTTCCCGACAACAAAAATGTTGCACGTAAGCCCGCTCCCGCAGCACCTGCTCCGACACCTGCTCCGACTCCGGCACCTACGCCGGCACAGACAGCACCTGCTCCGGTTGAAACAGGCAGCGTAAGAGAAGGAAACGCAGGAGTAACAGTAACAAGAACCGGAGGACAGAATCGTCCCGGTCAGAATCAGTTCCAGCAAAGAGGAGGTGCTTCAAATGGCAAAGGGCAAGCAAACACTCAGAGGCCTGGCAGGCAAGGGCAAGAAGGGGTACAAAGGGATAATCGCGGCGGCTACGGCGGTCCAGGTGGTGGCCGTGGCTTTAATAATACTGGTAGAGATGGCAGGTCTAATGAAAGACAGGGAGCTGGATTTGGAGGCCCTAGGAATCAAAAAGGGTTCAGCGCTCCGCCCGTGGGAGAAAATTCGGAAAAAGGTCGCGGGGGAAGACGTGACAAAGGAAAAGACAGAGACAGAAGAAAAGATATAGCCTTTGAGGAAGAATCCGAGTTTAAGAAGGCAGGAAGATTCATTAAGCCCGAGAAGAAGCAGGAAGTTCAGGAAGAAGTTATCAAAGTCATCACCCTGCCTGATTCCATCACCATAAAGGAACTTGCCGAAAAGATGAAGCAGCGCCCCGCTGACATCGTCAAGAAGCTTTTCCTTGCGGGAAAGATGGTAACACTTAATGATGAGCTTTCCTTCGAAGATGCCGAGACCATCGCTATGGAGTATGAGATCCTCTGCGAGCATGAGGTTAAGGTAGACAGAATAGAAGAGCTTCTTAAAGAGGAAGAGGATGATGCCAGCACTCTCAAGGAGAGACCTCCCGTTGTCTGCGTAATGGGACATGTAGACCACGGTAAGACTTCGCTCCTTGATGCTATCAGAAACACCCGTGTTACCGACAGAGAGGCCGGCGGTATTACCCAGGCTATCGGTGCATATATGGTAGATGTGCGCGGAAGGAAGATCACATTCCTTGATACTCCCGGTCACGAAGCATTTACCGCTATGCGTATGCGTGGTGCAAATTCCACCGATATCGCTATCCTTGTAGTAGCAGCTGATGACGGTGTTATGCCTCAGACTGTAGAGGCTATCAACCATGCAAAGGCTGCAGGTGTAGAGATAATAGTTGCAGTAAACAAGATTGATAAGCCCTCTGCAAATATTGACAGAGTTAAGCAGGAGCTTTCGGAGTACGAGCTGGTATCGGAAGACTGGGGCGGACAGACAGTGTTTGCACCCGTTTCGGCCAAGACCGGTGAAGGTATCGAAAATCTCCTTGATATGATCCTTCTTACCGCAGATGTGCTCGAACTCAAGGCAAATCCCGACAGAACCGCAAGAGGTCTTGTTATCGAGGCTGAGCTTGACAAGGGACGCGGACCTGTGGCTACCGTTCTTGTACAGAAGGGAACTCTTCATGTCGGAGATTTCATTTCCGCAGGTGCCGCATACGGTAAAGTGCGTGCCATGATCGATGATAAGGGAGCACGTGTTAAGGAAGCAACTCCGTCCACTCCCGTTGAGATTCTCGGACTTTCCGATGTTCCCGAGGCAGGTGAGGTGTTCATCGCTCACGAGAACGATAAGAGCGCAAGGGCATTCGCGGAGACATACAAGGCAGAGAACAAGGTTAAGAAGCTCGAAGAGATCAAGGGTCGCATGAGCCTTGAGGACCTCTTCTCCAAGATCAAAGAGGGCAACCTTAAGGAGCTCAATATCATCGTTAAGGCTGACGTACAGGGATCTGTCGAAGCAGTCAAGGAATCACTTACCAAACTTTCAAATGATGAGGTTGTGGTTAAGTGTATTCACGGCGGCGTAGGTGCCATCAACGAGTCCGACGTATCCCTTGCAAGCGCATCAAATGCCATCATCATCGGATTTAATGTTCGTCCCGATGCAACCGCAAAGGCTACCGCAGAGGAAGAGAACGTCGACCTCAGGCTCTATGATGTCATCTATAAGGCAATCGAAGATATCGAGCTTGCGATGAAGGGTATGCTCGATCCCGTATTTGAGGAAAAGATCATCGGACATGCCGAGATCCGCCAGATTTTCAAGGCTTCGGCTATCGGAAATATCTCCGGTTCCTATGTGCTTGACGGTGAGATCCAGCGTGGCTGCAAGATCCGTATCACACGTGACGGAGAGCAGATCTACGAAGGTGCTCTTGCATCCCTCAAGCGCTTCAAGGATGATGTCAAGGAAGTTAAGGCAGGCTTCGAGTGCGGTCTTGTATTCGAGGACTTCGACAAGGTTGCCGAATTTGACCAGGTAGAAGCTTACATCATGGTAGAAGTACCGAGGTAATAAAATGCGTAAAAACAGTATTAAGAATACCCGTATCAACGGGGAGGTCCAAAAGGAACTCTCCGTGATCATACGGGACGAGATAAAGGACCCCCGCATCAGCCCATGGACAAGCGTGGTTGATGTGCTGGTGGCTCCGGATCTCAAGACCTGCAAGGTCTGGATATCTGTGCTCGGAGGCGAGCAGGAGAGGGAGAATACCGGAAAGGGTCTTAAAAGCGCCGCTCCCTATATCCGCAGAGAACTGGCTCACAGGCTTAATCTGAGAAACACTCCCGAGATCAATTTCGTTATGGATCAGTCCATCGAGTACGGCGTAAGCATGACACACAAGATCGATGAAGTTATTGCTCATGACGAAAACGCTGCCAGAGATCGTGGAGATTCGGAAGAAGACTCTCAGGCTGATGAATAATTGACCTCCCCTTTAGAAAGAATATGACCGGTACTTGGTTTCCGCTTGAGGGGAAGCTGTCGCTGAAAGCGACTGATGAGGTGTTTTATTTAATGACAGACATTTTAGACATAATAAAAGAGTGCGAAGGCGCTGAAAAAATCGGTATAAGCGGTCACATCCGCCCCGACGGGGATGCAATCAGTTCATGCCTTGCTCTGCGCCGTTATATCCTCAATGCGATGCCTGAAGTAAAGGTTATCGTAAATCTCGAGTATTGTCCCACTATCTTTAACGACCTTGTGGGATATGATGAGATCGTACACGACTTTGCGGATGATCCGGTTCCTTACGATGTATATTTTGCACTTGACTGCAATTATGATCGTCTGTGCGGTGCACAGAAATATTTTGATAAGGCCAAAAAGCGTATCAATATTGATCATCATGTAAGTAACAAAGGTGACGGGGATATCAATGTCGTAGAGCCCGAGATAAGCGCTACGGCAGAGCTTCTCTGCAAGCTGATGGACAAGCAGTACATTGATAAGGACGTGGCTATGGCATTATACTGCGGAATGGTGACAGATACAGGCGTGTTCCAGTATGAATGCACCTCGCCTGATACGATGCGCAGGGCGGCTGACCTGATGGAATACGGATTCAATTTCCCCAAGCTTATACAGCGTGTTTTCTTTGAGAAGACATATCTGCAGTCACAGATAATGGGACGCTGTATGATGGAGAGCGTACGCTTTATGGATGAGCGCTGTATCGTGAGCCTTGTAGATCTTAAGACTGCCGAATTCTACGGCGTAGCTCCCAAGGATTACGAGGGAATCGTAAATCAGCTTGTGAATATCCGCGGAGTAGATGTGGCTATATTTATGTATCAGACAGCGCTGCAGGAGTTTAAGGTATCGCTTCGCTCGTCTGAAGCTGTGGATGTTGCCAAGATCGCAGTAAAGTTCGGAGGCGGAGGTCATAACCGTGCTGCCGGATGCACCATGAAGGGCACCTTCCACGACTGCGTTAACAACCTCAGCGACCGCATCGCCGAGCAGCTGGGTAAGAATACATAAGCACTGCCCGTCACTGCTTTGGCCGGTGGCGGTTTTTTTTCGAAAGGGAAAAGAATCAGTGGAAATAATTGCAGATACAACTGAATTTTATATAGAGCATGATACAGCAGTAGCGATAGGAAAGTTTGACGGTGTGCATCTTGGACACAGAAGGCTTCTGGATGAGATAATACAGGCAAAGGAAAGAGGATTGGCTGCATGCGTTTTCACCTTTGATCCTTCGCCATCGGTGCTTTTTGGCGGTGATTCGAGGGTACTTTCGACCAATGCCGAGAAGCACATGATCTTTGAGAGAATGGGAATTGATTTTCTGATAGAGTTTCCGATGAATCCAAAGACAGCAGCCACTGAGCCCGGCGACTTTGTAAAGAATTATCTTGTAAATCAGATGAATACGAGGTTTCTTGCAGCGGGAGAGGATGTTTCTTTTGGAAACCGGGGAGAAGGAGATGCCGCTCTGCTTACGAGTATGGCTGAGGAATGCGGGTATGAGTTTAAAGCTATTGAAAAGGTATGTGACGCCTCGGGTAATGTGATATCATCAACGCTTGTGCGTGAACATGTGGAAAAGGGCGAGATGGAGACTGTTACCGCACTGCTGGGAACACCCTATAGCATATCCGGAACCATAAAAAAGGGAAATCATATAGGTCATTCCCTCGGTTTTCCGACTATAAATATCAGAATCCCCGAGAATAAGCTTCTCCCGCCATTCGGAGTATACTCGGGAAATACGCTTGTAAAGGGAAAACTTTACAGATCCATAAGCAATATCGGATTAAAGCCGACTGTGGGCGGCGAGGATACGCCGGGTATTGAGACATATCTCTATGATTTTGACGGAAACCTTTACGGCGCAACAGCCACGGTAGAGCTTGAATCGTTTAAGAGACCGGAAAAGAAATTTGATTCATTGGACGAACTGAAGGCGCAGCTGGCGCGAGATATAGGATAAACTGTAACTCATCAGCCGGCACTTGATAATCTGAAGGCTGCAAGTGCCTGTAGCTTCTGACAAATCTGGAAGCCGGGGATATATTATGAAGAACGAATACAACGGTATTGTAAATGTATATAAACCCGCTGGTTTTACCTCCTTTGATGTGGTGGCTAAGCTGCGCGGAATATTCGGCCAAAGAAAGATCGGTCACACCGGTACACTGGATCCGGATGCGGTCGGCGTTCTTCCCGTATGCCTTGGAAATGCCACCAAGGTTGTGGAGCTCCTAACAGATCATGACAAGGAATATGTGGCTGAACTATTGCTTGGTGTGAGCACAGATACACAGGATATAAGCGGCAGAGTGATAACCCCACAAAAAAAGGAAAAGAATAATTCCGAAACTGTTTCCAAAAACATCTCAGAAAACATCACCAAAGACTTTCCTATAGAAGAGATGCTGGAAACAGCCGCAGAAAGGATCCGGAGAATAGATGAACAAACTGTCCGCGATATGATATCTTCATTTATCGGTGAGCAGGATCAGATCCCGCCTATGTACTCTGCCCTTAAGGTTAACGGACAAAAGCTTTATGACCTTGCCAGAAAGGGAATAGAAGTAGAGAGAAAGCCCAGAAGGATCAATATCCATGATATTGAGATCATGGATATTTCTCTTCCGATAGTTAAAATGAGAGTGCACTGCTCCAAGGGAACATATATCAGGACGCTCTGTAACGATATAGGCGAAAAGCTGGGATGCGGCGGAACCATGAAAAGCCTTGAGAGAACCAGAGTGGGAGTGTTTGGGGCAGATGAGGCTTATACTCTGGATCGGATCCAGAAGCTTAAGGATGAAGATAGGCTGAATGAGTGTGTAAAAGGAGTTGATGCTCTTTTTACGGACCTGCCCGCAATGACAGTAAAGGAATCATCACTTCCAAAACTGGAAAACGGAAATATACTTGCGGAGTCGGACTTGGTTTACATAAATCAAGCGGATACAAATGCAGCTAACATAACTCCGGACAATAAGGAATCAGTTAACATAACTCGGCATGATGCTGTAAACCTGCACGAATGTGTCAGGGTATATAAACCCGACGGCACTTTCTCAGCTCTGTACAGGTATGAAAAGGGTATAAAATCCTATAAGCCCGAGAAGATGTTTTTGTGATAAATTTGCGGAAAGACATTATAAATACTTAGATCAGGACGATATATAAAGATATGAATGCTGTATTTTTTGATATAGACGGAACCCTATGGGACGGTAAATTCGAGATACCTGAAAGTGTGGGACCGTCTATACGCAAATTGAGAGAAAACGGTAATTTAGCATTTCTGTGTAGCGGAAGAGCCATGTCGAATATATGCTCCAAAGAGCTCTTGGATATAGGTTTTGACGGGACTATCGCTGCCTGCGGGAACCATATTGAGATGAACGGTGAGATCCTGTACGAAAACAGCCTTTCGCATGATCAGGTAGAGCTTATAATCGATGTGACAAAGCGCTGCAACATGCCTATCGTACTAGAAGGCCCATTTGTACATTTCATTTCTTCATCGGGGTTTGAGGACGATCCCTATGTGGATCAGCTGTTCGAAAGGCTTGGAGACAGAGCAAAGCTGCTGGATGAATATGACGGTAAGGAACCGGTAAACAAGTTCTCCGCCGATATACTTCCGGATACGGATTATGATACAATAAAAAATGCCGTGGTTCCCTTTATGGATATAATAATGCATGAGGGAAATGTTATAGTCGAATTTATCCCCAAGGACACATCCAAGGCCACCGGTATAAAGTGGATCTGTGATAAGCTGGGCATAGAAAGGGATCATATCTACGCCTTCGGCGACAGCATGAACGATATCAGCATGCTTAAATATGCGGGCCACAGCGTGTGTATGGGCGGCGGAGCATCAGAGGCAAAGATAGTGAGTGAGTATGTCACTGCAGACCTGTGGGACGACGGCATCAAAAAAGGCTTGGAGCATTACGGGCTGATCTGACAGTCTGCAGAATACTCCTGATCCTAAATCTGTATATTTTTACTTACTTGAGGTTACTTGATGAAAAAAATAAAAGAAAAAGGATTATCATTACGTAATATTCATATCTGGCTGGTGGTATCCATGGTGATATTTTCAGGAGCTGTTGTCGTCTCTTCCTTCAGGCTTACGGGATCATATCTGCGGCTTGTCGAAGCGGAGGAAACTCACTCAAAGCTGGATGAGGCTGCGCGTGAGCTCATGGAGGCTTCCGATTATCTGACCGAGATGGTACAAAGGTTTACTGTTAACGGCGAACGGGTTTTTATGGATAACTATTTTACCGAAGCCTTTGAATCCAACAGACGTGAAGCTGCCATAGAGAAAATGGACCTGGGTGAGATGACCGCTCCCGCTTTGGAGCAGCTGAAAGAAGCTATGAATGGTTCTGTGAGCCTTATGGATCGGGAATATTATGCAATGCGGCTTGTGGTCGAGGCAAAGGGCTATAGTGATTATCCCGAGATACTCGATACCATAGTACTCAGCAAAGAGGATGCTGCGCTGGATGCCGAAGGTAAGATGCATCGTGCAACCGAACTGGTGCTTGATGAAGCTTATTACAAGATGAAGGACCGCATCCGTAACGATATGGAGGAGAGCCTCGAGGAAGTCGACAAGCTGACTGAGAATTCCAGAGCTGAGGAAACAGGGTCGCTCCGACATGAGATCAACTTTATGAGGATCATAATCGTTGTCCAGGTGCTGTCGATAGTGTTTATGGTAAGGCTCACTTCACTTTTGGGGATACACCCTGTATTGAGGGCAGTGGATAATATTAAATCCGACAGCCCGATACCGGAGATGGGAGCCAACGAGTTCATATATCTTGCGCAGGCCTACAACAAGATGTATGCAAGATATAAATCAAGTCTTGAAAATCTGAATTATAAAGCTTCACACGATGAGCTTACAGGTGCGTATAACCGTGCCGGATACGAGCTTCTTTTGACCGGAATAGATCTGAGTACAACGTACATGATGATGATCGATGTGGATAATTTCAAGTCCATAAACGATACTTACGGTCATGAGACCGGTGACAAAGTGCTCAAAAAGCTTGTGCAGGTGCTTAACGGTGTGTTTCGTGACGATGACTGCATCTGCCGTATAGGCGGTGATGAGTTTGTGGTATTCATTGTCCACTCTGCGGGAATGCCCCGCAGGCTTATAGAATCCAAAATAAGCCAGATAAACGAAGAGCTTGAGAATATTGCCGATGGGCTCCCGACGATATCTATCAGCATAGGCATTGTGAACGGCAAGGATGTGGAGAGTACGGATTCACTCCTTAAGAACACCGATGCTGCCATGTATGAGTCCAAGAACCGCGGCAAACATACATATACCTTCTATTCAAAAAAGAAGGAAAAGAATGAGTGATATCGCACCTGTAAAACTGTGTCTGCCCCGGGATAATATGCAAAATTATTCAAAATACAGAGACATTTTTCTCAAAACTTGTAGATTTTATCAATTGAATACCTGAGCGGGGATTGTATAAAATAATTAATGTCAGCAGGATTGTTATGTGTTTATCCGGTATGAAGACCGGATCGTTAAAATGAAAAGGAAATATCAATGAATCTCGGAACTATCATGACCATGGCCGGTGGCCTGGGTCTGTTTCTCTTCGGAATGAAGCTTATGAGTCAGGCGATCGAAAAGGCCGCCGGTGCAAGGCTCAGACGTATTCTTGAAATCTTCACGACAAACCGTTTCACGGGAATGCTTGTAGGTATATTCTTTACCGCTGCGATACAGTCATCATCGGCATGTACCGCAATGGTGGTCAGTTTTGTTAATGCCGGTCTGATGAATCTGTATCAGGCCGCAGGCGTTATCTTCGGTGCCAATATCGGTACCACTATAACATCACAGCTTGTTTCATTTAATTTTTCGGCAGTTGCGCCTCTTATCCTTCTTATCGGTGTTCTTATTGTAATGTTCGCCAAGAAAGAACAGCTCAAGCAGATAGGAGAGATAATAGTCGGCTTCGGTATACTTTTTGTTGGCCTTGAGACCATGAAAAATGCGATGGCGGTTCTGAAGGACAATGCTGTTGTCGTAGATACCCTCAGTTCCTTAAGAAATCCTTTTGTGGCGACACTTATCGGAACTGCTCTTACTGCCATTATCCAGAGCTCATCCGTTACCGTCAGCATTGCCCTTCTCATGGCACAGCAGGATCTGCTGAGTCTGAACATTGTACTTTATCTCATTCTGGGATGTAATATCGGTGCCACAGCCACAGCGCTTCTCGCTTCACTCTCAGGTAAGAAGGACGCAAAGAGGGCGGCACTTATCCATTTCTGGTTTAACGTGATAGGCACCGTTATTATCTACATAGTGCTGGCATTTGCGATGGATCCCGTTGTCAACGGTCTTATGGCGATCTCCAACGGCAATAACGGAAGATTTGTGGCAAACGCTCACACGCTTATCAAGGTATTCCAGGTTATTGTGCTGTTCCCCTTCATGAAGCCTATAGTAAAGCTTTCGTGTGCATGCGTACGCGGAGAGGATCAGAAGGTCGGATACCGTGCAGCAGGGCAGCTTAAATACATCGGCAATAAGGTCGTGTTCAACCCGGCAACTGCTGTAGTGGAAGTTATTAAAGAGCTTGACCGTATGGCATCACTTGCAAGCGAGAATCTCAACCGCGCTATGAACGCCCTCATCACACTTGATAAGGATGATATCAATGAGGTCTATGAAGTAGAAAAAAACATCGATTATCTTAACCACGCTATTACGGATTATCTGGTTAAGATCAACCAGACCACCCTTCCCATCGAAGACTTGAAGAGCATCGGTGCACTTTTCCATGTGGCAAACGATATCGAGAGAATCGGGGATCACGCCGAAAATGTTGCCGACGCCGCAATGATGAGGATCGAGAATGGGGCACAGATCTCCAAGCAGGCTCAGAAAGAGCTCGGAGAGATGCTCGACATGGTAAATACCAACATCCAATATGCGATAGAAATGTTCTCAAAGGGCGATGAAAAGCACATGAAGGACATAGTGGAGCTTGAGGATAAGATCGATAAAAAGGAAAAAGAGCTCCAGCAGAATCATATCGACAGGCTTACCCGCGGTGAGTGCACTCCCGAGGCCGGCATGATCTTCTCGGATATCGTATCGGGCCTTGAAAGAGTGGGGGATCACGCCACCAATATCGCCTTTGCGATCGTGGAGAACAATCGCAAGATAGAAGAGGAAGAGGCATAATCCCGGGATTATACTTCAAAGCATAAAATAATAAAGATGATATAGTGCGACCAAAACGACATCCGATTGCTGTTTTGGTCGCATTGTGTTATAAAGTCAGTAAATAGCATTTCTTCATTAATAATCCGAGGTAACAAACATTACATGCAAAAGATTATGGTTGCGATATGCGATGATTCGAAGGAAATCAGGGACATAACGAAAAAGTATCTTGAAGAATACCGGATAAGTCATAATGTCGAATTCAACATAAGCGAATTCGAATCGGGAGAAGATCTTAAGAAGGGCTGGAACAGTGATAATCAGATATTGTTCCTCGACATTGATCTTCCGAAAGCTGACGGTATTGAGGCTGCGGAGAGCCTGATCGCAACCTATGATATGAGCGGATGCAGAATAATCATGCTGAGCGGTCTGCCGGAGAGGTTTCAGGAAACATATCACATCAAGGCAGTTGATTTTGTCACCAAGCCGATAGATAAAAAACGATTCTTTTATTCTTTGGACTATGTCGTGAGAGATATTGATCCAGGCAGGCAGATTAACATTTTGATGGATGGACAGAAAACGGTTGTATCGGAGAAAGAGATCCAATATATAGAGTGCAGGGGGAATATATGTTATTTTCATACAAAGCACGGAACAGGAAGCAGCTATATAACTATTTCGGAATGCGAGAATCTTGTGTCGGAAAAGTATTTCTACAAATGCCACAGATCATATCTTGTTAACCTGTATTATGTAAAAAAAATTGATGGAAGCGTAGTGCTCTTAAAAAACGATCTGTCAATACCGGTATCGAGATTAAGAAGGAAAGATTTCGCAAAGGCAATAAGCGATTACAGATTTAAGCAGTAATAGGATGACTTTCTCGAGGTAAAAGGATATGACCGATTATCTGTACATAATTGAACCCTTGTTATTTGTAAGCATCGTAGCGGTATATGTATCATACTTTTATGCTGTTTATAAGTTTAAGACAAGAAGTAGGAAGAGCGTGTTGATCTCATTTGCCGTATCTCTTGCTTTGGGAATTGTTATATCATTTTTTGATAAGAAACATATCTTTGAATTGGAGATTCCGGCGGCAATTATTATGCCGGTCATTATTTTTATGATTTTTGATATCTCTTTTTTGGAATCGTTGAAGTTGTTCTGGTTTTCGTTTTTTGGAATATCTTTATTGACATCTGCGATGGAAAACTTTTGTTTGACTGTCGTAGATAGAGAAATTATTCAAGAAAAGTCGATGCTTTTAATTGTTTATATTTCAGTCATTATCCTGATCTGGCTGTTGTATGGTATTTCTATGAGGGGAATAGGTAAAAATGTATTTAAACCCTATGGAAAAATATGGATTCCACTTCTTCTTTTATCAGCTTTCACTGTATTTATGATCTCGAATTATCAATATCTGCTCAAATACCTCGTGGAAATAAATCGTGTTGCAAAGATTGGAAGCGTGCTTGCCGGAATAGGAGGAGTTTCATTTACTTTTATCTTCCATATATTACTATATTATATCAATTCCTCAAGGGATTATTGTGCCAATCTTGAATTATCCAGAAGCTTTAACGAACAGCAAAAATCCTATTTTACCGAATTATTAAAAAGGGAAGAGGAAACAAGAAGATTTCGTCATGATTATTATGCAGAACAGATGATAATCCGCTCGTATACCGAAAAGGGAGAATACGAAAAGCTTAAAGCCTACTTATCACAGGTCGAAAACAGGCTGACATCAACTAAGAAAGTATATTCTGTGGGTAACGAGATCATAGATGTTATTCTGAAATATTATCTGTCGGATTTGTCGGACAAAACGGTCATAACCGTTATGGGAACAGTAAATGAAACAAATCTTTCGGAGGCGGATCTTACAGTTATTGTTTCAAACCTTTTAAGGAATGCGGTAGAAGAATTGAAGACTATGGAAACGGATACTTTTTTTCTTTTTGAATGCAGGCAGATTGAAGGTGAGCTAATAATAAGGACAAAAAACTCTGTATCGGAAGAAACATATTTCAATCTTAAGAAAAAAGGATTGAAGGGTTCAAATAAAGGAGAGGGACATTTTGGATTTGGAATAGCTAATATCATTGATATTATTGAACTTTACGGAGGCTCATTTGATTGGAATGTAAGTAGAGAAGCTTTTGCAATAGAGATACGTTTCTTTGATTGATCTCTTGGCATAAATGACATTTCATCACGAAAAATGACATTTCATCATAACTCTATTGTTTAGCCGGATTTCTTGTGATAGTTTGTAATCGAAGTCGGGGTGCACACGCTTACATCTATGAAGAAAGAAGGTAAAACAATGGACTATACATGTTATGGAATGTGGGACTGGCTATGGCACTTAATTAATGGTAAACCGTAAGTGATGAAATGGAGGTATTCAAAATGATGAGAAAAGCAACTATTTTCGCAATGACAACGGTTATGGTTTTGTCAATGATGTTTATAACACATAGTATTACAGCTCATGCAGTGGATGATATTTATCCGGATTATACGGCTATGACGGCACCTGTTTCAATTTTGGGAAGTTATCCATCAGCGTATTTATACCGAGATTCTTACACTGTAAGCGGGACGGTGACTCATAATGCCAATACGTATAAAAGGGTTACGGTTACTGGAGATGTCACAAGAATTGGAGGAGGACAGTATGACATTTCTGGAAGTGGCGATAACGGTGGATATGGTAGTGCGAATAAAAGTCTGAGTTTGCCGGCAGATGGACATACTTTCCGTAATGCTTATTTGACCCCATATGTTTCGTATCAGAACCAGATTTGGAGCCAATACCACGCATTATTCATCATAAGTTGATATGATAAACATTAGCAAGCAAAAATGCATATCGTTTTTTTTGATACTTGTATTATTCTTATCCGGCTGTAGTAAGAAACAGCCCGATACGTATATACCGGGCAGCGATTATCAGAATTTCTACAAATTCGGTACGGGAAGGCAGATGCTAGTTCAGGAATACAAGGACGGATGCTATGTTCTGCATGAAGATTTTGTTTATTTCTTCAGTAACGAATCGGGCAGTTTTACTCCTGTATGCGATAAGCCCAACTGTATGCATGATAAAGAAACCGATGCCGAAAAAAAGAAAAACTGTATAGCTCATCTGGATAATTTTGTCGGCTCATTCAGATCGTCTATCCAACTTTATAACGGCAATCTGTATGTATGCTATGAAGCCCCGGGGATTGAAGGGTCCTACATTACAAGAATAGCCGCAGATGGTTCACACAAGGAGAAGATATATACCATAAATGACATGGTGATTCATTTTTTTGTACACCGGGGAAACGCTTTTGTCTATAAAGGCGGTTATCAATCGACAGAAGATGGGGTGGAAAACACCATGAAACTTGTTAAAATCCCCCTTAACGACTTATACCCTGTGAGGGAAGAAAGCATCAACTGTTTGGATGAGTTAGGCGATATAGAAAGACTTTATGATTTTACCGCATATGGTAATTATCTATGCTTTGGCCTTGCATACAAGGATAATCCGGCGATAGAGAGGGCGTATGTTTATGATATCGTCAAAGATGAGATTAACGAGATAACCATACCGGATATGAGCGAATCAACATGCTTTGGAAAGTATACATTTTTTGATGAAAAGTTATTTTTTCAGAGATATGAGCTTAATAACAAAAACATACCACCCGATGAGCCTACTGATATTTATTGCGCGGAGCCGGACGGATCAAATCCCAGAATAGTGCTGTCAAATGTCCCGCTGTTTTATATGCTCCAGAGTGACGGGAAATATTTCTATACAAATAATTTCTCCATGTATGAAACCTTTGGGAAAAGTGAGAAAGAACCGATACAGGCGATGTTTGCATATGACACTGATTTAAAGCAGGTTGATACTATTGGTTATCCGGAAAATGATCAATGGGAGATTCCTGCGATAGGCGGGCAGAACTATTATTATGAGCACTTTTCGGATGATGAAGGGTGGGGACTGAAAGTCTGGGATAAGTCACTTATAGGCACCTATAACGGAAAGGCTTATGTTCCGGTAATATACAGATATGAATAAAAGGGGCTGCAAATGAGGCTGTTTATGTACGAAGCAAAAAAGGTTTACTCCGAGCGTCTGTTTTGGGCGCTCGGTTTTATTGTGCTGATTTTGTACTGCAGCTTCATTATTGTGTATGAAAAGAGTACAGACAGATATCATTATGTATCTGAGCACAGAGATGATTATACTGCTTTTCTCGGAGGAGATATCGGCCGTGATGTTGACGGCTTCTATAGTGAGAAAGCAGAGAATGAAAAAGAATACTTCAATACATACCGAGAATTCTATGATAATATGTCGGAACGCGCAAAAAGCCTGAGTGAATTCATTATTTTCTCTTCTTCGGAAAGCTTTTCTTCAAGAAACCTGCGGAAAACTCTTGCCGATTATGAAAAGCTGGGCAGAATCGGCATCAGAGGCGGCAATTATTATGCAGCGAGGGCATACTCGGAACATAATGAAGGCATTATGTTTTTATGTGTCTTTATGGGGATCATGGCTTTTTTTTGCATCTTTAAAGAAAGAAATGCAGGCCTTTTTCCGCTTATAAAGGAAACAAAAAAAGGACATATCACGCTTGCTGTATCCAAAATAGCCGTCTTTACGGTAATATCGGCTGTTTTCGCCCTTCTTCAGGAATTACTGTTATGCGTGATTTTATTCCGTTTGTACGGCATAGGTGATGTAAACAACCCTGTTCAGTCTTTGCCGGAGTTTAGGGATTGCTGGTTACGATTATCTGTCATTGGTGCTATTGGCATATCGATCATTCACAGATTGTTGATAACGCTGTTTTTATCGCCCGTTTTTTTATTTCTGTCCATGTGCTTTTACAAAGAATATGGGTATTTCATTGTTTCCGGTGCCTTTATGGTGGTTGAGACCTTATTCGCCGTAATGATACCGACAACAGCCGGCATGAATTATTTATGCTGTGTAAACCCGGTTTTTGTATGGAGTATTAGCAACAGTGTGGGTACTTATGTTAATCTGAATATTTTTGGCCACCCTGTATTGAAAAACTATGTCTGGGTATTTGTCGAGGCCGTGGCAACCGCCGTATGCTTTACCGCATCAGTGATCCTTTTTTGTAAAAGAAGACAGCTTAGGAGAGAAGGCTTTATTGAAGAATTGATGGTAAAGCTGAGAGGGCTGTTTTGCAGTGCTTTCAAAACGGTATCACTCCTATATTTCAGCATGTTCAAAACCGTTGTGACACAAAAACGCATTTTTATTCTTATAGCACTCTTGCTTTTCTGCGTTTTCCGGACTAAAGGTGTTTTTACAGAAAAGACTTATTATACAGCGGAGGAGGCGGCATACCATTATTACATGGACAAGATAGAGGGGCGGATGGATGACTCTTCAAAGACCTTTATTAATAGAGAAAGAAACCGGCTTGACAATATGCGCCGGGGTGCTTCAGATATGATGTCTTCAGGAGATTTAGGGGCAGAATTCTATGGTCAAAGCCTGCTTGAAGAGGCTTCAATGTATGAAAGCGGATTGGGACTTATCTCTGAGCAATACTACAGGCTTATGCAGAAAGAGGATAAAAGCTTTAAAAGATATTATCTGGACGAGATGGAGTATATGTATTACTGGAACAGCCCAAGAGAAAGCATAACGCAAAGTCTGATAGGACTGCTGGGGGCACTGCTTCTTATTTCCGGTTTATTTGCATCCGATGGCGAGCTGCGCGTAAAACCTCTGTTAAGCGCTACCGCAAAAGGCAGGAAGCAATACAGAAGTATAAACTATTTAAGTGCGGTTATATTTTCCGCATACTGTTTTGTGATGGTAAGGCTTCCGAAGCTGGTAGGTTTTTTCCGGATCGACAAGCTTAAATGTATTTTTGCTCCGCTTTCGAACTTCACTAAAATGGAGTTAAGGGGAGATTGGACCATACTCACGATATGTGTATCAGCATTTCTGATAAGAGTAATGATTTATGTGACATTTGTTCTGGTCATAACAAGAATATCGGAGCTCTTAAGGAGGGAAAGCTTCGTTATTTCCATAGGTATCGGATTACTGGCAGGAGCGACTGCTCTTATGTATATTTTGAACTGTGATATAACAGCAATTATGCTCAGGCTGGCAGAGGTGTAAAATGGCAAAACGCGTATTGGAATTTAAAAATGTATATAAAAGCTACCGGAATAACAATGTATATGCAGTAAAGGATTTTTCCTACAGATTTGAAAACGGGATTTACGGGCTGCTTGGACCAAACGGTGCAGGAAAAAGTACTTTGATGAATATGGCGGCACAAAATCTTGTTCCCGATAAGGGGTCTATTACCTATGACGGGGAAGAAATAGGAAGGATGGGAAGCTCGTACAGGGAGCGCCTTGGTTATATGCCCCAGCAGCAGGGACTCTATGAGGGATTTACGGGGCAGCAGTTCCTGTGGTATATGGCGGCTCTTAAAGGACTGACAAAAAGACAGGCTTCGGACGACATCGACAGGATACTGAATATCACAAATATGTATGATCACAGATACAGAAAGATTAGATCATACTCAGGGGGAATGAAACAAAGAATACTGATCGCGCAGGCACTCCTCGGAGATCCGGGGATACTTATACTTGATGAGCCTACGGCAGGTCTGGATCCCAATGAGCGTATCAGAATAAGAAATTATATAAGTGAATTGTCAAAAGACAGGATAGTACTTTTGGCAACACATGTGGTGAGTGATATAGAATGTATCGCAAAAAGGATCATACTGATGAATAATGGCATGATCATCAGAGAAGGTGCACCTGAAAGCATTTTGGAGGATGTGGAAGGAAAGGTGTATGAGGTGATCGCAGATGACAGGATAAAGGAAAAATATGAGGATGCCAATGTAAAGATATCAAATCTTTCGATGACCTCCGGAGGTATACTGCTGCGTATCGTTTCGGACAGCAAACCTGAATACGGGATAGTAAGGAGTGCAGCCCCCGTGCTTGAGGATCTGTATCTTTATTATAACTGACATAGCCTTGGTAATGATAAAATTCTTTAACAAATCATTGAATTGTGGTAAAATATATAGGTGTATTGCTTGAGGATAAAAACTAAAGCGTACACCTATTAATTTTCTGACAGAGGATTTCCCGATGAAAAACGAAGCTAAAATATACTTACTGAAAATGGGACCTGCGAAGTGTGCGATAGATCTTTCCGACGGCAGCGAGCGAGGAGATTATGTCTGTCAGGATTATATTCTGAGCACTCTGGGCCGTCCCATGCGCGGTATCAATCTGATGACCAGCTATTATCCCCTGGATAAAACATTTCCGAAAAGAGCGAGAGATGCTTTCAAAGGGATGGAAATTCACGGTGCATGGGAATATCCCTACGACGATTACGAGACGTACAAGGGCGGGCTTATCGGGCGCACCGACGAGGAACCCTTCAACTGGATGAAGGATGTAAGGAGTCACGGGCAGGATGTTATCCTTACCATCACCATCGACCCTAATGTAAGTGATAAGCATATCAAAGCCATCGCAAAGGACCTTTATCCCTACGGAAGGCTTATGCTCCGCGTAAATCATGAAGCAACGGGCAGCTGGTTTTCATTCAACAAACGTGCTTCATACGAAAAAGTGGCGGAGTTTTTTGCGCATGTCTGCGAGATCTTCCACAAAGAGGCACCGCACATCAAGTTGATACTCTGCCTGGACGGATATAAGAACCTCGAAGACAAAAAGATGGAGAAGGAAGATGAGTTCATTCCCGCCATTAAAGCAGCTGATGTATTCTCTGTAGACAGATATCTGGCTCTCCATTGGGGCTGGCCCTATGATGTGGCTTTAAAGGGCGGAAACAGTTTTGCAAGATATTCGGTAAAGGGCATTTACGAGCTCACCAAGAGAAGCTGCAAGAGGTATAATAAGATAGCCGGTGAAGTAAGACCTATGGTACTTTCCGAGCTTAATGCGGACGGCGATGTTACCGGGCCTTATGATCAGGCAAAGATGTTTAAGGAATTCTGCGATTACATCAAGGAAGATAAAGATAAATGGCTCAGCGGTTTTACCTTCTATCAGTTCCGTGATGAAGGAAGACTGGGGCTTGAAATAAACGATCCCAACAATAAAAACGTGGGAATAAAGCAGCCCATTATGGACACCTTCAAGGAGGTGATCTCAGACGAGTATTTCAGCCCTGTGATAAAGAAGGGAAAGCAGGTTAAGCTTCCCGTCACGCTTCGCTGGGGCGGAGCTGAGGATGCCGAGGGTATAAGCATCCCTATCAGCTTCGAGAGAAAGCCGATATATGCGGAACTTTATTTTGAGGATGAATTGGAAAATGCCAACCTTATGATGGAGTTTGCGGGACGATGGTTTTACAAGGCTCCCAGTACAAAATGCATCGACCTCATGCCCGCATTTTTTGAAAATCCCGTGTCCGGAAAGTCTTCTTTTGATCTTAAGATATTTGCTCCCCCGGCGGACGGAAAGAACGATCCATCCCAGGGAGATGACTGGATGATCAATTATTATTATAAGCTTATCGCATTGCCGAGGGTGAGGATCGAATACCTCCCGGTGGCAGGCAGGAAGAGGAAGTAAAAGGAAAAGAGAGAATCAGAATAGAGAATAAAAGAGGAATACAGCCGTGAAACTATTGGAAGATACCATCCGCGAAAAAGGAATAGTAAAAGAGGGAAATGTACTTAAGGTGGACAGCTTTTTGAATCACCAGATGGACATTAAGCTTTTTAATGAGATGGGAAAGGAATTTAAAAGGCTTTTCGCTGATAAGGAGATCACCAAGATCCTTACCATCGAGGCTTCCGGTATCGGGATTGCCTGTGTGGCGGCCCAGTATTTTGATGTCCCGGTGGTCTTTGCCAAAAAGGCTCAGAGCATCAATATCGACGGAGATGTTTATTCCACATCCATCACCTCCTTTACACATAAGCGTGAGTATCAGGTGATCGTTTCAAAGAAGTATCTTCTTCCGGAAGATAAGGTGCTCATAATCGACGATTTTCTTGCAAACGGATGTGCCCTCAACGGACTTACGGAGCTTGTGGAGGACGCGGGCGCCAGTGTTGAAGGGATCGGTATAGCGATCGAGAAAGGCTTTCAGGACGGAGGCCGGATCATCCGGGATAAGGGATACGATCTGCATTCGCTGGCGATAGTGGAATCCATGGACGCAGCCACCGGCGAGATAAAATTCAGTCAGGAAGTGTAGAGCATTTGATCCCTGCGGAAAGCCGGATATGATGAGCAGATACAAAAAAGTAAAAAAGAGAATATTTGACATTATACAGATTGGACAGAGGGGCGATTTCCCAAGCAGAGCATTTGATTATTTTCTTGTGATCATAATCGTGCTGAACATCATAGCACTGGTGCTCGAAACATTCTCGCTTCCCGAGGTGCTGATAAGCATTTTTCATGTGATAGAGATAGTTACTATCATATTGTTCATCATAGAGTATTCGTTAAGAATATGGACTGCGGAATTTCTTCATCCCGATGTGAGTAAAGGTAAAGCAATACTTAAATTCCTTATTTCCTTTGACGGAATAGTTGATCTTTTGTCCATCATCCCCGCATTTTTCCTGTCGGGCTTTTCGGCATTCAGAATGCTGAGAGTGGTGAGGATATTTCATCTGTTCAGGATCAACAACACATACGATTCATTCAACGTTATCACCACGGTCCTGAGGGTAAAAAGAAAGCAGATCTTTTCATCGCTTTTTATCATACTGATACTGATGCTGGCTTCATCGCTCTGCATGTACAGCGTTGAGAATCCCGCCCAGCCGGAAGCTTTTAAAAACGTGTTTTCTGGCCTGTGGTGGAGCGTTTCGACGATCCTGACCGTGGGGTACGGAGATATATATCCGGTGACGATACTCGGGAAGGCATTTGCCATAGTGATAGCCATATTGGGAGTTGGGTGTGTGGCGATACCCACGGGTATTATTTCCGCAGGATTCGTCGAGCAGCATAATAAGCTTGAAACAGCCGGAATAATGGAATCGGTAAATGCAGGGAGAAACGAGAATCTCTGTGAAAAGATACTAAGGGACCGCGAGAATACCGATCCCGAAACCAGACAGAAATTTGATGATTATCTGAGAGATATATTAGGATCCAAACATTAGGCTTTTCTTCCCCTCAAGGGGAAGATGTCTGCCACCCACGATCTTTGATCGCCCGGATGCTGACGGATGAGGTGTTAAATGAACATTGCAATAGTAGATGATGACCCCACATTACGAATAAGCTTAAAACATTTTCTTCACAAATGGTTCGGAGAGCAGAACCTTCCGCTTACCATGTTTGAATTTGACGGCGGTGACGAATTCCTTGACGGAATGAAAGAGACAGAGTTCGATATCGTCTTCATGGATATTTTCATGGATAAGAAGAACGGAATAGACACTGCGGAGGAGATGAGAAGGACCAACAAGAATATTGTCCTTGTATTTCTTACTTCATCGGCGGATTATATGCCGGATGCCTTTTCGGTACACGCCTTCGGCTATCTTCTAAAGCCGCTTCTGCCCGAGAAACTCTACAAGGTTATGAGTGATATCAAGAGCGTTTCCGTGGCGGAGAGTGAGCCCAAGTTTGAGGTGAGCGTCGGAAAGAATACACTCACGCTGAACTATTCGGAGATCATTTATATCAACTCCGATTCAAATTATTGTCTGATACATTGCCCCGACCCGGTTAAATGCAGAGGCCCTTTCACAGCGCTGTGCAAGCCGCTCGAGGATTCGGATGATTTCCTTTATATCAACCGCGGTATTATGGTAAATATGCGCCATGTAACGCAGACTACAGCAACTATCTGCACAATGGATAACGGCGACCTCCTTCCGCTTAACACGAAGAAAGCCGCCGCCATCAAACAGCGTATTACAGCCTATAAATTTAATCACAGATCTTAACTTGCAGTAAGGGGACTCCAGTCGGGCTCTTCGCCATCGATGATCTCCTCGGTTACCCCGTATTGCGAGATATAATCGCCGATCATATCACCTATCTCGGAGATAGGAAGAATGCTGATACCGTTATCTGCACAGAGCTGTGCATAAGCCTCATCAACCTCTGCATCATTTCCTTCTCCGTCCCTGAAAGCATAGTAGGCATTCTTGCATCTTTCATCCGAATATTCCTCATACTCCGTTTCGGGGTCATAATCACTTTCGTAATCGAAGATAACTGCTGTCAGAGTATAGTCTCCGACGGATTCGGCTTCTGTGGGAGCAAGTATTTCCTGAAGTGATGTTGAAAGAGCTTCACGACAGAAAACGGGTGCTTCAAGTCCAAAATAGTTGTATGTGGTATAAAGCATATAAAACTCGCCGTCGGAAGTGATGACATAGTTGGTGGATTCGTGAGATGATGCTCCGTTGGAACCACTGTTTACAATATATCCGTACTCGTTGATGACTGTCTCAGAACGATAGAACGACTCCTCGATCGTCACTACGGAAAGCTCACCGTTGAAAGGTCTGATGATCACATACTCGGTAGGTGTTTCACGTACTCCTTCGGGATCCGAGAAAGGCAGTTTGAGGGCGAGCTCGGGGAATCCATCCTTACCGCAATCGATAAGAGCGTAATCTATCTCAAGAAGCTCGGAAGGAATAAACTCACCTTCAAGACTTGCCTGTATTCCTTCAACCATGTCGGAGAGAGTGTAGTCTCCGGGTTCAAGAAAAGGGGTATCACCTCCTACGGCAACGGTTCCGGGGCCGGCGATGAAATCTTCGTAAAGCGCGATCCAGTCTGCGGATCCGTCGGTGCTCCATCCGGTGTAGTCAAAGAATCTTGACATTCCAACCATGGGGGTGGTTTCATCGGGATCTGCTTCGGTCTCTGTGGTCTCTTCGACCTCAGCGACATCCTCGGTTACAACCTGCGTATCATCATTCTCTGAAGGCTGATTTATTGGTTCTGATGTGGGGGTTGATCCGCCTGAGCATCCGGCAAGAAGACCGGCGCTGAGCAGAGCGGTCAGAGCGATACTGATCTTTCTTCTCATAATTTTTCTCCTTTTTTGTTTTAGAGGCTGTTCAAGTAAGGCCTGCATATTGCGGGCTGTGACAGCCTGTCAGCATATATGCCTACAATAATATAAAAATTATATAACTGTATATGTCCGATGTCAAAACCCCAAATTCTTAGGTTTTCTTAACATTTATTACTCAATATATTCCTGAACATTGTCGAAAATAAAAAACTTTAGCACTTTACCTCATAAAAGGTATTGAAACAAAACCGCGGATATTCTATAATGAAAACACTTTCATTTATTTAAGGAGGCTTTTATGTATTCACTTGATGAAGTTAAGAACGTAGACCCCGAAGTTGCTGAAGCGATAGTGGCTGAATGTGAGAGACAGCAGGATCACATCGAACTCATCGCCTCTGAAAACTGGGTAAGCAAGGCCGTAATGGCGGCCATGGGCAGCCCCCTCACCAACAAATACGCTGAAGGATACCCCGGAAAGCGCTATTACGGCGGCTGCGGATGTGTGGATGTGGTTGAGGATCTTGCAAGAGACCGTGCAATGAAGCTCTACGGATGCACATATGCCAATGTACAGCCCCACTCGGGAGCGCAGGCTAACCTTGCCGTTCAGTTTGCACTGCTTCAGCCCGGCGATACCGTGATGGGTATGAACCTCGATCACGGTGGACACCTTACCCACGGTTCACCGGCCAACATTTCAGGCGCATATTTCAAGATTGTTCCCTACGGAGTTAACGACGAAGGCTTCATCGATTATGATAAAGTAGAAGAGATCGCAAAAGAGTGCAAGCCCAAGATGATAATTGCAGGTGCTTCGGCTTATGCCAGAACCATCGACTTTAAGCGCTTCAGAGAGATCGCAGACAGTGTGGGTGCATTCCTGATGGTTGATATGGCTCATATCGCAGGTCTTGTAGCTGCAGGGCTTCATCCCTCACCGATCCCTTATGCACATGTTACCACTACCACCACTCACAAGACACTTCGCGGCCCCAGAGGCGGACTCATTCTCTCGAGTGCGGAGTTTGCCGAGGAGCATAAGCTTAACAAGGCAGTATTCCCCGGAATCCAGGGCGGCCCTCTTATGCATGTGATCGCAGCAAAGGCTGTATGTTTCAAGGAAGCTCTTGAGCCTTCATTTAAGGAATATCAGTCACAGATCGTAAAGAATGCGCAGGCACTCTGCAAGGGACTTCAAAGCCGCGGTATCAAGATCGTATCAGATGGCACAGACAACCATTTGATGCTTGTTGATCTCACTCCTTTTGAACTTACCGGAAAAGAGATCGAGAAGCTTCTTGATGAGGCTCATATCACCGCGAATAAGAACACCATTCCCAACGATCCCAAGTCTCCCTTCGTTACCAGCGGAATCCGTCTCGGAACTCCCGCAGCTACTTCAAGAGGCCTCAAGGAGGATGACTTCGATAAGGTTGCCGAGGCTATTTCCCTCATCATCAAGGGCGGAGCAGACAAGGTTTCCGATGCGAGAGCGATCATCGCAGAGATCACAAAGAAGTACCCGCTGAATTATTGATTTAGTGTTGATTATTGAAGCCAAATCTGTTATTATGATAAAGGAAAGCCGCGAGAGCGGCTGACCTCAGAGTTTAGAGCAAATGCTACTTAGTAGCACTGCCGTCACTGCTGTAATCAGTGACGGCTTTTTGCTTTTATGAACAAAAAATCTTCTAAGTTTACATTAAATAAGTATAAATTTGACATTGTAAATCGGAGGTCATTTTGCTATTCTATTTGATGTAACAAAAAGTGCCCTACTATGGGTGATTTTGAGGAGAAATATTATGAAAAAGTTTTCAAAGCTTGCTTCACTGGCTCTTGCAGGAGTCATGGCATTATCACTTGCAGCTTGTTCGGGTGATAACGGAAGCACCGGTACTACTACCGAAAAGACTGAAACAACCGTAACCGAGGATACCACCGAAGTTACAGATGCTGCCGACAACACGGAAGCAACCACAGAGCCCGCAGGAGACCTTGGACTTAAGGCCGGATTCATCTGCCTTCACGACGAGAACTCTACCTACGACCTCAACTTCATCAACGCTGCCAAGGAAGCATGTGACAGACTTGGCGTTGAGTGCATCATCAAGACAAACATTCCCGAAGGTCAGGAGTGCTACGATGCAGCAGTTGACCTTGTTGACTCCGGATGCGATTTCGTATTCGCAGACAGCTTCGGCCACGAGGATTTCATGATCGAGGCAGCCAAGGAGTTCCCCGAGATCCAGTTCTCACACGCTACAGGTACCAAGGCTCACACCGAGAACCTTGCTAACTTCCACAATGCTTTCGCATGCATTTACGACGGCCGTTACCTTGCAGGTATCGCTGCAGGCATGAAGCTCAACGAGATGATCGAGGCAGGCACCATCACCGCTGATCAGGCCAAGATGGGTTATGTCGGAGCATTTACCTATGCAGAGGTTATCTCCGGATATACTTCATTCTATCTTGGAGCAAAGAGCGTATGCCCTACCGTTACCATGGAAGTAACCTTCACCGGTTCATGGTATGACGAGACTGCCGAGAAGACCGCTGCACAGACTCTTATCGATGACGGCTGCGTACTTATCTCTCAGCATGCCGATTCAATGGGTGCACCTACCGCTTGCGAGACCGCAGGAGTTCCTGATGTATCTTACAACGGAAGCACCGGAGCAGCTTGCCCCAACACCTTCATTGTTTCTTCCAGGATCAACTGGGAGCCTTACTTCGAGTACTGCCTCAATGCGATCGCTAACGGCGAGGCTATCGACACCGACTGGTGCGGAACCCTCAACGACGGATCTGTAGCACTTACCGATCTCGGCGGAGCAGCAGCAGAGGGAACTCAGGATGCTATCGATGAAGCGGCAGCTAAGCTCATGAGAGGCGAGATCCATGTATTCGATACCGCTACATTCACTGTAGACGGCAAAGCAGTTGAGTCTTACATGGCTGACGTTGACACCGATGCTGCTTACGAAGGTGACCATGAGGTTATCGTTCAGGGCGACTATGGCGATACCTACTTTGACGAGTCAGGCGAAGGATTCAGAAGTGCTCCTTTCTTCGATATCCAGATCGACGGAATCACCCTTCTTGATACAGCATTCTAATCAGTACTTCATATAATACACAGACAGGCTCGGCTTTTACAGCCGGACCTGCCTGTTACATTTAAGATTATTTTACAGATATTACGCAACCGCGCGATATCTGTAAAGTCGTTTTAAGAAAAGTATTCTTTAATTAACTTTAGTCACGAAGCGAGGTTTTCAATGAGTGATCGTATTCCTGCCGTAAAGCTTCAAAACATTTCCAAACACTTCGGCCCTGTGGCTGCAAACTCACATGTCAATATGGATATATTCAGGGGAGAGATCCTTTCACTTCTGGGAGAAAACGGAAGCGGAAAGACCACTCTTATGAATATGCTCTCAGGCATTTACTATCCCGATGAAGGAGAGATCTTTGTGGACGGAAATCCCGTTACCATCGCATCTCCCAGGGATGCATTCGATCTCGGGATAGGTATGGTCCATCAGCATTTCAAGCTGGTTGATGTGCTTACCGCTGCCGAGAATATCGTGCTTGGCCTTGACGGAAAGCTGGATATCAAAAATGCCACAAAGAAGATCAGGGAGATATGTGATAAATACGGATTTGAAGTGGATCCCGCGCAGAAGATCTACGACATGTCCGTCTCACAGAAGCAGACGGTGGAGATAGTAAAAGTGCTCTACAGAGGCGCCGAGATACTTATCCTTGATGAGCCCACCGCAGTGCTTACCCCTCAGGAGACAGAAAAG
Organism: uncultured Lachnospiraceae bacterium; assembly: GCA_947164865.1. GTDB lineage: Bacteria > Bacillota > Clostridia > Lachnospirales > Lachnospiraceae > AC2028. The sequence continues at coordinate 61,937 of CAMUYA010000001.1, read as the reverse complement.
CTCTTTGCGGTGCTTCGCAAAATGAAGGAAGACAACAAAGCCATCGTTATCATCACTCACAAGATGCATGAGGTCGAAAGCCTTTCGGACCGCGTGGCAGTGCTCAGAAAGGGTGAGTATATCGGTGATATGATCACCAAAGAGACCAACGCGGAAGAGATGACCAACATGATGGTCGGACGTAAAGTCTCGCTCAATATCAAGAGACCCGATCCGGTGAACCCCAAAGACAGGATCAGGGTGCGTGATCTGACAGTCAGAAGCGAGGACGGAGTCCTTAAGCTTGATAATATCAACTTCACTGCAAGAAGCGGTGAGATACTTGGAATAGCAGGTATTTCGGGATGCGGTCAGAAGGAGCTTCTGGAAGCGATCGCAGGCCTACAGCCCGTAGAAACGGGATCCATCGAATATGTCGAGGATGACGGATCTTACGAGCAGCTTATCGGCAAAGATCCCAAGAAGATCCGCGACATGGGCGTTTCACTCTCATTTGTACCGGAAGACAGACTTGGCATGGGTCTTGTGGGAAATATGGATCTGGCTGAGAACATGATGCTCAGGTCCTTCGAAAACGGATCGAGCCCCTTTACCGACAGGAAAGCTCCTTACGAGCTTGCCAAGAACGTTGTGGAAGAGCTTGACGTAGTCACACCGGGAATATCCACTCCCGTAAGAAGGCTTTCCGGCGGTAATGTGCAGAAGGTGCTTGTGGGACGTGAGATCGCTTCGGCTCCCAAGGTACTGCTCACGGCTTATGCGGTAAGAGGCCTTGATATCAACTCTTCTTACACGATATATGATCTTATCAATAAACAGAAAGAGGCCGGAGTTGCGGTCATCTTTGTAGGAGAGGATCTTGATGTGCTTATGGAACTGTCCGACAGGATCCTGGTTCTCTGCGGAGGAAAAGTCAGCGGGATCGTTGACGGAAGAACGGCAGACCGTGCTCAGATCGGTCTTATGATGACAAGAGTCGGAGGAAGCAAATGATGAAAACAAGAAAACATGAGCCTCTCCTTCACATTGTCAAGAGAGATTCAATGAGCTATAAAAAGGCTGTCCTTATCAGGATCGCAGCCATTGTCGCAGCACTTGTTCTATGCGCGATAATCACCATGGTTGTTACGGGCCAGAACCCTATCAGTGTGTACGGAACAATGGGCGTCGGTGCCTTCGGTACCGCCAGAAAGACATGGGTTACATTCCAGAATGTTTCCATACTGCTGCTTATCTCACTTGCACTTACTCCCGCCTTCAAGATGCGCTTCTGGAACATAGGAGGAGAGGGACAGGTGCTTATGGGTGGGCTTGCAGCAGCGGCAGTTATGCTAAAGCTCGGGGATAAGATCCCCAATCCCATACTCATCGCTCTTATGACTCTGGCAGCCATTCTTGCCGGAGGAATCTGGAGCGTAATCCCTGCGCTGTTTAAGGCAAAGTGGAACACCAACGAGACACTCTCGACTCTTATGATGAACTATATCGCTACCCAGCTTGTGGCTTTCTTTACTGTACTGTGGGAGATGCCCAAGGGCTCCGGAAAGATCGGTATCATCAACCAGAATACCAATGCCGGATGGCTTCCGAACATAGGCGGAGAGTTTATCGGATCCAAGTATCTGCTCACCATAATCGTTGCAACTCTCATTACCGCTGCGATGTTCATATACCTTGCTTTCAGCAAGCACGGTTACGAGATAGCCGTTGTGGGAGAAAGCGTTAATACTGCCAGATATGTCGGCATTAAAGTTGAAAAGGTCATAATAAGGACAGTATTTTTATCCGGCGCGATATGCGGTATCGTGGGGCTCCTTCTTGTCGGAGGCATCAATCACACACTTACCACCACCATGGCCGGGGGCCAGGGATTCACCGCTGTTATGGTTTCATGGCTCGCTAAGTTTAATCCGATCATAATGATATTTGCCAGCCTTTTGATCGTATTCTTATCAAGAGGCGCGGGCGAGGTTGCGACCAATTTCAGTCTGAACCAGTCCTTCTCGGATATCCTCACGGGAATCATTCTTTTCTTTATCATCGGATGTGAGTTCTTTATAAGATACAAGATCACATTCAGGAGAGGAGGGCATAAGAAATGATCAATCTTGCTTTACTCATTCCAAAGGCTGTTGTACAGGGAATTCCGCTCCTTTACGGAAGCACGGGAGAGATACTTACAGAGAAATCCGGTAACCTTAACCTCGGTATTCCCGGCGTAATGTATGTCGGAGCCATAAGCGGTGTCATAGGAGCGTTCTTCTATGAGCAGGGCCTTTCAAAAAGCGGAGCTCAGCCCAACGGATTCCTTGCGATCACGATCCCGATGCTGTGCTGCCTGCTCGGTTCGCTGCTGATGGGGCTGCTTTACTGTTTCCTTACCGTAACGCTTAGAGCAAATCAGAACGTTACCGGTCTTGCCATGACCACCTTCGGCGTGGGATTCGGAAACTTTTTCGGAGGCTCTCTTATAAAGATCTCCGGAGCAGACGTTCCCTCCATCGCTCTGTCGATCACCAGTAAATACTTTTCCGCCAGCCTTCCTTTTGCCGATAAGCTCGGATGGTTCGGAAGCATCTTTCTTTCCTATGGCTTCCTGGCATATCTTGCGATACTGATCGCTGTGTTTGCAGCTATAGTGCTTAAGAAGACAAGGACAGGGCTTCACCTTCGCGCTGTGGGAGAGAATCCTGCCACTGCGGATTCTGCGGGAATAAATGTCACAATGTTTAAATACGGTGCAACCTGTATCGGGTGTATGATCGCCGGCCTTGGCGGACTCTATTATGTTATGGACTACGCCTGCGGAGTATGGTCCAATGATGCATTCGGAGACAGGGGATGGCTTGCTATAGCTCTGGTTATCTTTACTATCTGGAAGCCGGATATTGCTATATTTGCATCCATACTTTTCGGTGGGCTCTACATTGTATATCTCTATATTCCTACCGGAATGGAGCATATGGAACTGCAGCAGCTCTACAAAATGATCCCTTATGTAGTTACTCTCATCGTGCTTGTGATCACCAGCATGAGAAACAAGAGAGAGGACCAGCCGCCGGCTTCGCTGGGTCTGCCCTACTTCCGCGAGGAACGCTAAGGGTTGCACGCAAATAAAGGATTGTGGTAAAATTATTGTTTAGTGACACGTAATACGGCTATGACCGTGGCAACAGGCGATCTCAGGAATCGCTCATGAGAGGACAGATAAATGGTTAATGTTGCGGTACTTGGCTACGGCACTGTAGGAAGCGGTGTTGTGCAGGTAATTGAAGATAATAACGAGGTGGTGTGCAAGAAATCCGGCACCGAGGTAAGGATGAAATACATCCTTGATCTTCGTGATTTCCCCGGGGATCCTTATGAAAAATATCTTGTGCATGATTTTAATACCATCCTTGAGGATGATGACGTTCAGGTCGTCTGTGAGACCATGGGCGGCGTTGGAGCTGCTTATCAGTTTACAAAGCAGTGCCTTGAAAAAGGAAAGACTGTCTGCACCTCCAACAAAGAGCTTGTGGCAAAGCACGGCCCCGAGCTTCTTGAAATAGCTAAAAACAATAATTGCAGCTATCTGTTTGAAGCCAGCGTCGGCGGCGGAATTCCCATTATCCGTCCCATAATGGATGCCCTCGCTGCCGAAAAGATAGAGAGCATCATCGGTATATTAAACGGTACCACCAATTACATTCTTACCAAAATGGAGCAGGATAAGGCTGCATTCGGCGATGTGCTTAAGGAAGCTCAGGCCCTTGGTTATGCCGAAAGGGATCCATCCGCGGATATTGAAGGACATGATGCAGCCCGCAAGATCGCCATCCTTTCATCACTTATGCTGGGTGAGACCGTTGACTCGGATAAGATCTATACCGAAGGAATTACAGGGATAACTGCTGATGATTTTGTTTTTGCTGCAGTTGCAAAGCAGACCATCAAGCTTCTTGGTGTCAGCAAGGTAACTGAGGACGGAAAGCCCCTTACTTACGTTGCTCCCTTCATGATAGACAAAAACCACCCCCTTGCCATGGTAAATGATGTGTTCAATGCAATATTCGTTACCGGCAACATGGTGGGGAATACCATGTACTACGGCAAGGGAGCAGGTAAGCTTCCAACAGCCAGTGCGGTATGCGCCGATGTTATCGATGGCGCAAGACATGTCGGAAAGAATGTCCCCTGCTATTGGGAGAATAAAGAGGCAGGGCTCGTACCTTTCAGCGAGGCGTCTCACAGCTTCTACATCAGAATAAAAGAAGAAGCGGTTTCAGCACTTGAAAAGATGATACCCGGAGGAGAATTCATCAAAGCTGATGTTTCGGGACAGGCTGCATACATCACCCCTGTGATCACCGAGAAACAGTACGAAGAAGCAGCTTTAAAACTGGGAGACGCGGTGCTTTCAAGAGTGCGCGTGTATCAGTAATATTCCCGCAGACCGGTCACGGGATACAGGTCATAACAGATCAGATCGGAAAAGAAATATATCAGGAGCATATTTTAATGGCTAAGGTGGTTAAATTCGGCGGAAGCTCACTTGCAAGCGCCGAGCAGTTTGAAAAAGTCGGAAGCATCATAAGAGCTGAGAAGGAGAGAAGATTCGTGGTTCCTTCCGCTCCGGGAAAGAGATTTAAAGAGGATACCAAGGTTACGGATATGCTCTATGAGTGTTACGACCTTGCTGAAAAGGGACAGGACTTTTCAAAGGTCCTTACCGATATCAGAAGCAGATATGACGAGATCATTAAAGGCTTAAAGCTTGACCTTTCCCTCGATGATGAGTTCAAGACGATCGAAAAGAACTTCAAGGAAAAAGCAGGAAAAGATTACGCTGCTTCCAGAGGAGAGTATTTAAACGGCCGTGTGATGGCAAACTATCTCGGCTTTGAATTCATAGACGCGGCGGAAGTGATATTCTTTGACGAGGACGGCACATTTGATGCGGACAAGACAAATAAGATCCTTTCAAAGAGACTTGAAAATATGGAAAACGCCGTTGTGCCGGGATTTTACGGAAGCCTCCCCGACGGAAAGGTAAAGACATTTTCCCGCGGCGGTTCCGATATCACGGGATCGATAGTGGCAAAGGCCATCCATGCGGATGTTTACGAGAACTGGACCGATGTATCCGGTATACTCGTGACCGATCCCAGGATCATCGAGAACCCGCAGAAGATAGATACGATCACATATCTGGAGCTCAGAGAGCTTGCCTATATGGGATTTTCAGTTCTGCATGAAGATGCCATCTTCCCCGTAAGGGTTGAAGGCATTCCTATCAATATCAGGAACACCAATGCACCTTCCGACAGCGGTACATGGATCGTAGGAAGCACTGCTCAGAAATCAAAATACACCATTACCGGTATTGCGGGTAAGAAGGGATTCTGTTCGGTAAATATCGAGAAGGATATGATGAACTCCGAGATAGGGTTCGGACGTAAGGTTCTTCAGGCTTTTGAGGAGAATAATATTTCCTTTGAGCATCTTCCTTCGGGAATAGATACGATGACGGTGTTTGTTCATCAGGATGAGTTCATGGATAAGGAGCAGAAGGTTATCTCCGCCATCCAGAGAATGGCTAAGCCCGACAAGATCGATATAGAGGCAGACCTTGCGCTGATCGCTGTAGTGGGCCGTGGAATGAAATCCGCAAGAGGAACCGCAGCGCGTATTTTTTCCGCACTTGCCCATTCACATATAAACGTAAGAATGATCGATCAGGGTTCATCCGAAATAAACATAATCATCGGCGTTACAAACAGTGATTTTGAGGAAGCCATCAGAGCAATATATAATATCTTTGTCGAAACCTGCCTGTAATGTCAGCGGTTAAACAGGGATATTAAGGATTTGTTGATATGTCTAAAAAGAAAAGAAAAAACAGAACAAACGAAAAAGTTAATACTGAAGCGGCAGAGAATAAGATCGAAGATTCCGAACAGATGACGGACGAAGCCGAAGGCACGGTAGCTGAAGGTACGGAAGTGGAAGGCACGGAATCCGAAAGCTCGGAAGCCGAGATCACGGAATCCGAAAGCCCGGAAGAGACTGAGTCATCTTATGATCATGAGACGCCGGCAAACGATACGGCAGAGGATGAATCGGATGAAGAATCAGATAAAGAATCCGCTGCTGAAGAGGGATCCGCTTCACAGGAAAGCGGTGATGGCGAAGAGGAAGAGGAAAAGCCTGATAATACAAGGAATTCCGCCAGAGCTTCAGCCAAAGAGGAGCTTGCCAAAGCACAGAAGTCCGCTATCAAATCTCACAAAGAACGCACGGAAGAAAACGAAAAGGCAAAAGAGAATGATGCACGCCGTGAAGCCAGACATAAGAGACGTATCAGAAATCAGGTCATCTCCTATGTAGCGGTATTTCTCTTCCTTGCTTTGGTTCTGGGCGGAGGATATTTCATCTTCAGATATGTCTCCTCGAAATTTGCCAAGCCCGTGAAGGAACAGCCTGTATCCGAGGTGGTGGAAACACAGCCTGATGAACAGATAGAGGAGCAGATAGAGGCGATCATCGGCGAAGAAGAAGAGATCGCACCTCCCGAGATAGAAGAAGATCAGATAATTGAAGATACGGAAGTGACGGAAGAGCCGGAGGCTGACCCCCTCGAAGAGTATATCGACGGTATAATAAGCGGAATGTCTATAGAGGATAAAGTAGCCGGTGTCATCATGACTTCTCCCGAGGCACTTACCGGGGTGAACAGAGCCACTCTTGCAGGGGACGGAACAAGAGCTGCCCTGGAAAAGTATAAAGTGGGAGGCATTGTTTATTCCCCCGAAAATGTTACGGCACATGATCAGTTCAGGGATATGATCGCCGGAACGCTCGAAATGGTTCAGACACCTACATTTATGGCCTTCTCCGATGAAGGAGGCGCCGGCAGCATACTTGCCAGAGACGGCTTCTATGATGCGGTTTCCGCTCCGGCGGAAACATCTGCAACCGGAGAGGTCATCAATGCGTATAATAACGGAAAAGCAATAGCGGAAGCTCTGGGTGAGATAGGTATCAATGTCAATCTCGCTCCGGTAGCTGATATCACTCTCGAAGAGGGAAATGTGATCGATAAGTATTCTTACGGCGCAGATCCCTATATGGTATCCGGATACGTCAATTCAATGGTATCCGGTCTCGAAGACGGCGGAGTGAGTGCCTGCATCAAGTACTTCCCCGGTCTGGGAAGCGTGACTGCTGACCCTGCAAAGGGGCGCGCGATCACAGACAGGACAGAAATGGAATTCAGAAGCGGTGAGTTCCCTGTTTATATCGCAGCCATCGAAGGCGGCGTTAAAATGATCATGGTGAGCAACGCTGTTGTCACTGCATTTGACGATTCCTGCCCCGCATCGCTTTCGGAAGCGATCGTCACCAATCTGCTGAGGGATGAATTCGGGTTTAAAGGAGTGATAATCTCGGGTAACCTGAGCGATGCTGCGGTAAAGGATTATTACGGCGCGGGTGAGGCCGCTGTGCTGGCACTCAAAGCCGGCTGTGATATGGTTCAGAACCCGGACAATTTCGAGGAAGCTTACAACGCTATACTTGAGGCAGTTGGTCAGGGAGTGATCTCCGAGGAACGGATCAATGATTGTTTAAGGAGGATTTATCGCATTAAGTATGCAGGCAGCGTATGATAATGAAATGGAAATCTATATACATATTCCTTTCTGCGTAAGAAAGTGCCTGTATTGCGATTTCCTTTCCGCACCTGCGGATGCGTCGGTCCGCCGGAATTATGTTTTGGCGCTTAAAAACGAAATAATAATGAGATCATACAAAGAGGTATGGCCGGCAGGAAAAATGCCGGTCATACCTTCTGTTTTTTTCGGAGGAGGAACTCCGACATTGCTTGATGCGGAAGATCTGGCCGATATTCTGGAGCTTATAAAGGAGAGGTTCAATGTCGGAAAGGACGCGGAGATCACAATTGAGTGTAATCCCGGAACCGCAGATGAGAATAAGCTTGCGGCCATCAGAAGAGCCGGTTTTAACAGGATCAGTATCGGGCTTCAGAGTACGGATGATCAGGAACTCAAAAGGCTCGGCAGGATCCACGATTATTCCGATTTTGTCAAGGTTTGGGAAGCCTCGGCTGCAGCGGGATTTGAGAATACCAATCTGGATCTCATCACAGGTATTCCGGGTCAGAAAACGGCGGATATGATAAGGACCGCAGATCAAATACTGAGTCTTGCGCACCGTCCCAAGCATATATCGCTCTACAGCCTTATGATCGAAGAGGGCACGGTGTTTAAACAGCTTTATGATGCCGGGCAGCTCGATCTTCCGGACGAAGATGAGGAAAGAAAGATACATTGGGAGATCATTGATCGGTTTGAAAAGGCCGGATACAAGCAGTATGAACTGTCAAATCTTTCCCTGCCCGGGTATGAGTGCTTGCATAATACCGGCTACTGGACGGGAAGAGAATACCTTGGATTCGGTATAGGAGCCGCATCATATCTGAGGGGGATACGATTTGCCGACACGAGATCTCTTGACGAATATATAAACTATTGGATTCCCGGGGCTGAGGTCAAAGGTGCGGGAAATATATCTGAAGGCTTTGCCGCATCCGAAGATAGGTTCTTTGGTCCTCTCTCGGAAAAAGAGAACCTGACGGAAAGTGATATGATCGAGGAATTTATGTTTCTTGGACTCAGAATGACAAAGGGCATCGATACGGGAGAATTTAAGAGAAGATTCGGAAAAAATGTTGAGGATGTATATGGAAACATCATCTGCAAACATGTTGGGGAGGGCCTGCTGGTATCATCGGATAACAGACTCTTTCTCAGCCGCGCGGGGCAGGATCTGGCAAATTATGTAATGTCCGATATGATCATAGATAAAAAGATGAATCTTTAGTGCACTTTGTCGGAAAATCTATTGATTTTATGCATTTATTTAGGTTATAATTTTTAGGCAGGCGTTTTTTGCGGTTTCAAAATAAACAGAATGCTAATCGGAGATAGAAAATGAAATTCGTTAAAATGGAAAACCTGAAGGCGGGTATGAGGCTTGCCAGACCGATTTATTCCAAGACGGGAGTCCTTCTGTTTGACCGTGATTCACAGCTGTCAAGTGCAGCGATAGAGAGCGTTAAGAACTTCGGATTACTGGGAATATACATTCTCGAACCCGCCGAACCGCTTCCGCCTATGTCGGAGGAAGACAGAGAATTCGAGCGCTTCCAGACAATGATGGTTGCATCCATTCAGGATGAACTGGGACTCATCTTATCTCAGAGAAAAACAAAGAATTCCATGAATATTGCCGCGCAGATCATCAGGAGCTACGGGCATATAGAAAATAAGATCAATTTTTATCAGAATCTCCGAAGCCGTGATGATTTTGTGGCCAGGCATTCACTTAATGTGGCCATCCTTTGCGCCATGGTATCCCACGCGCTCAATATGCCGCTTGACGATCAGCAAAGGCTTCTGTTTGCAGCGCTGGTCCATGACATCGGAAGGCTTAAGTCCAAGAACGAAGAGATGTACGGAGCAAGCGGAGATGAAGAAAAGAGACAGGAACTCTTTTCCGAGACCATGCGTCATTATGATATTCTCGAGGATGCTTTTGCCACTAACGGCACAGCGATAAAGAGAATATGCAGCCAGGCCATGAGGGCTCAGATGGAGACCGAAGCCGGCAGACCGATGCCTATCGATATGGACAAGATGGTACTTGGAGCAAAGGTGCTTCTTGTAGCAAATGTCTATGATGAGAAGACCGCAATGAATCTCTCGGGTGAGAGCGAATCCGAGGTCAAGGCCATAAAGGAATTTATCGACCACCCCGAGATCTATGATAAAAATGTAGTAGATGCGCTGATAGGATGTGTCAATATCCTCTTCCCCGGAGTGAGTGTCGAGCTCAGCACCGGAGAGAAGGCGCTTGTTCTTTCCGAGAACACATTCAATATCCTTCAGCCCATGGTACTGTGCTTCAAGGATAATTCGATCCTTGATCTTTCTCTTGCGATCAACAGTGATATTTATGTTATGGATATCATGAAAACACTTGATAACCGTTATATTATGGATACCGACACACTAAAAAATGTTACCGGGGGTAATTGACGATGCTTGACATAGAGGAAGTATTAAAGAAGGCAAAAGAGGCAGGAGCCAGCGATGTACATATCACCGTAGGTATTCCGCCCAAGATGCGTGTTAACGGCAATCTTATCACTATGGATGAATACCAGAGGATGATGCCTGCCGATACGCTTGACGTTATTCTCAATATCACAACGGATGCGCAGAGAGCCAAGTTCGAGGAGAGAGGAGAGTATGATATGTCATTCTCAATCCCAATGGTTGGCCGCTATCGAGTGAACATTTATAAGCAGAGAGGATCCGCCAGTGCCGCGTTCCGTCTTGTAGGAACGCAGGTTCCTTCGCCGGAGCAGCTGGGACTTCCCGTTTCTGTTGTGGATCTTTATCAGAGAAAGAGGGGACTTGTTCTTGTTACCGGCCCTACAGGAAGCGGTAAATCAACCACTCTGGCAGCCATAATAGACAAGATTAATAATTTCCGTGATGCGCACGTTATCACCCTTGAGGATCCCATCGAGTACCTGCATCAGCATAAGATGTCGATGGTAAACCAGAGAGAGATCGGTCTTGACTCCAACAGCTATGCAAATGCGCTTCGTGCGGCTCTCCGTGAGGACCCGGATGTTATACTTGTCGGAGAGATGAGAGACTTTGAGACCATAAGCGTTGCGATCACCGCAGCTGAGACAGGTCACCTTGTGCTTTCAACCCTGCACACCATAGGTGCAGCCAGCACCGTGGACCGTGTCATTGACGTATTCCCGCCTCATCAGCAGCAGCAGATAAGAGTACAGCTTGCAAACGTTCTCGAGGCAGTTGTATCTCAGCAGCTTATCCCTACTGCCGACGGTAAAGGCCGTGTGGCAGCCTTTGAGGTAATGCACGCTAACCACGCTGTAAGAAACCTGATCCGCGAAGGTAAGTCGCATCAGCTTGCATCAGTTATGCAGACAAACAGGAAGATGGGCATGATCACGATGGATGAGGCTATTCAGCAGCTCTACTTTGACGGAAAGATCGACAGGGAACAGGCGGTCAACTTCGCACAGGATCCCGACGCAATGGAGATGAAGCTTTAAATAACAAGTTTACGTCTTCCAATATTCGTCGTTCGGTCTGTATGAGGCGGCTTCGAGGATATGCCCGTGGCAGATGCGGTCACTTCCCTCTATATCGGCTATGGTCCTTGCCACCCGGATGATGCGGTGATACGAGCGGACACTCAGGCCGAGCCGGTCAGACATCTCACCGAGAAATGATCTTTCTTTCTCATCAAGAGGGCAGTATTTTTCCAGATCGGATCCGTTAACTTCGGAATTAAAGCGGTATGAGGTTCCTTCATATCGCTTTTTTTGTGCTATTCTGGCAAGGACGACCCTGCTGCGCATCTCTGCGCTTGTGATCCCCTTTTTCCCGGCGGAAATATCCTTGACTGATACCGGGCTCATCTGCACGCAGAGATCTATCCTGTCAAGGATCGGTCCCGACACTTTGCCGAGATATTTTCGTATGGTATTCTCGGTGCATCTGCATCTGTTCCTGTCGGGATAATAACCGCAGGGACAGGGATTCATGGCACATACCAGCAGAAAATCAGCCGGATAGCTGATACTGTATCTTGACCTTGAGATATGTACCTCATGGTCCTCGAGAGGCTGTCTTAAGCTGTCGATGGCTTTTCGGTCAAACTCCGTAAGCTCATCCAAAAAGAGCACAGAACGGTGCGCAAGGGATATAGCCCCGGGACGGGGATTCGACCCTCCTCCCGTAAGAGCGGGAAGCGTGATGGTATGATGCGGGCTTTCAAAGCCTCGCTTTCTGATAAGAGTACTGCCGGGGGGAAGCTTTCCTGCCACGCTGTATATGGCTGTTACCTCCAGACTCTCATCCCGGGAAAGAGGGGGCATAATGGAGGGGATCCTCTTTGCGATAAGTGATTTACCCACTCCCGGGGGACCTGTCATCAAAAGGCTGTGAAATCCGGCCGCAGATATCACGGCCGCTCTTTTGGCGGCATCCTGACCGTTTACATCGGCAAAGTCTTCTTCATATTCGGTGGATGAATCTTCGGAAAGGTCGTTTTCAAAGGAGCATGCAGGCTCCCTCGGAAGCTTTTCCTCCGAAGGTGATCTAAGGTATTCCAGTACCTGTGTAAGGGATTCGGCACCCCTTACGATGATGCCGGGAACTATAGCCCCTTCCGCGGCGTTTCCGGATGGTATGATGCATTCTTTTATCCCCTTTTTTGCCGCTTCAGTGACGATGGGGAGCACTCCCCTTACAGTACGTATCTCACCGTTTAATCCAAGTTCGCCCAGAAAGAGTATATTGCCGGAATTCCCTGCGGGAATGATCTCGGCGCTTTCAAGAATGCCTATAGCTATCGGAAGGTCATAGGATGTTCCCTCTTTATGCATATCCGCGGGGGAAAGATTGACGGTAATCCTCGATACGGGCATTGGCAGACCGGTGTTTTTAAAAGCAGCCCATATCCTTTCTTTTGATTCGCGCACCTCGCTTCCGGCACACCCCACCATGGCAAAAAGGGGAATTCCCGAAGATACATCCACTTCGACGTTAATAAGCAGCGACCTTACACCCAGAAGAGCACCGGATATTATTTTACTGTACATATACATTTCCTTTCATGTGATCTGTTTTGATGCAATAAGCGTTTTATCAGTATTTCCTGATAAAGCTGCCCTGACCTACCTGAGCGGCATGTCCTTCAATAAGCAGCTGCATCAGAATCATTGATACGGCGGGATAGTCGTATTCCTTAAGCAGGCTTATGATATCCTGGGCGCTTAAGGGAGTAAGCCCGAGAACAGAGAGTACCTTCGCTTCATCATCCGAAAGATCCGGAGGCAGATCGCGGGAACCGGAGTACTCCCTGTGTAGCTTTTTTATCCTTGATGAACATGTTGATCTTCTTTTGATGCGCTCTTCACGAGGGGGCGATCCACCGTTTTTTTTTGAGTCTATTATTTCTGACAGTTCAGCCAGAAAGATATCGGGAGAGAGAAATACATTTGCACCCTGACCTATAAGACCGTTGCACCCGTCGCTCAACCTGTCCGTTATACGCCCCGGAACGGCATATACTTCGCGGCCCTGCTCAAGAGCCATATCAACAGTGATAAGAGTTCCGCTTTTCTGCCTGGCCTCCACCACGATAACGGCATCGGAAAGCCCGCTTACAATACGGTTTCGCGGAGGGAAATTCTGAGGCAGTGCCATTTCTCCCGGGGGATATATTGATATGATCCCTCCGCTCAGGCGAAGGGAGTCATACAGCCTGCGATTGGATGGGGGATAACACACATCGGCGCCTGATCCAAGTACGCCGTAGGAGAGCCCGCCTTCATCCTGCGCAGCCTGCTGGCTTATTCCGTCGATACCGCGTGCCATACCGCTGATCACCTGCACCTTTGCTCTGCCTAGTGCAGCACCTAAGCTTTTGGCAACACACTCGCCGTATGACGAGCATTCTCTGGCACCTATTACAGCCACAGAGGGCAGATCAGGTGACGGAAGTGATCCGATATACCACAGCCCCACAGGTGCATCGGGTATTTCGGACAGTCTATCGGGAAACGCGGGTTCTCTAAAAGTAATGAAATTAATACCGTTTGCAGAGCACCCGGCAGCTGTCTTTTTTTTCAGACTCTTTTCCGTGTCGGACAGGGAGCGCCTGAGGTTATTCAAGTTTTTTGAAAGTGCGGGAGTGAGCAGTCCCGACAAGGTTTTTTCATCTGCACCGAAAATGTTTTCAGCAGACCCGAAATATTCGATAAGACTTCGTCCTACCGAACCGTTAAGCCCTTTAACAGAGCAAAGTAGCTCCATAAAGCGCTTTTCTTCAGCATAATCATTCATAAACAGTATTCCTTTATTTCTGAGTGGGTATAAACCCGGGCGAACGCCCGTACCATGATCGGCTATAAAAAATGATAATCAGTCGGACCTTTCAGGTCAATTGGCTAATTTGATAAAAGTTGGCAGAGCTTATTTGTCAATAGTGCATAAGGCTTGATTGATAAGAAAAAGTGTTATATACTATATGTTGTGTTTATCCTAAACAATCAATGAAAATGCGAGGAAAAATATATGTCACTTTTGGAACAATGGCGCAAGGAAGCGTATAACGAGAATCTTGAACAGCAGAAGCTTCAGGCTCTCTGGGCTAAGTATTTTCAGGATGAGAAAGAGATCTATATTCAGCTTCTTCAGAATCCCGATGAGGTAGTTAAGGGAACCGTTAAGGAACTTGCTGAAAAATACAATGTATCTATCCTTACAATGACGGGCTTCCTTGACGGTATCAACGACAGCCTTAAGGAAAAGAACCCCATCGAGGAGATGGATGAGGATACCGAAGTACAGCTGGGTTTTGACAAAGCTCTTCTCTACAAGAATATGGTAGGCGCCGATGCTGACTGGCTTTACAATCTTCCTGAGTGGGAAGCTATCTACAGTGAGGAAGAGAGAAAGGCTCTTTATAAAGAGCAGAAATCATCCACCACTATAGTTAAAGAACCCAAGATCTATCCCAATGATCCCTGCCCTTGCGGAAGCGGTAAGAAGTACAAAAAGTGCTGCGGCAGGAAATAAAGGGGTTACCACGCCTAAAGGGGCTGCTCCCGTTTGATGGGGAAGCCTCTTTTTCGCTTAATTCGAGGAGGAATATTTTAAATGAAAAAACTTGAGGAGTACATCAGGAGCATTCCGGATTTCCCTGAGAAAGGGATCATTTTCAGGGATGTCACAAGCGTGCTTGAGGATGCTGAAGGATTCCAGCTTGCAATCGACACAATGCAGGATCTCGTTAAGGATCTGGAAATAGACTGTGTGGTCGGCGCGGAGTCGAGAGGATTCATATTCGGAGCTCCCATAGCATACAATCTCAAAAAGCCTTTTCATCTCATCAGAAAAAAAGGCAAGCTTCCCTGCGAGACCATTGAGACTTCTTACGACCTTGAATACGGAAGCGCTACCATAGAGATACATAAAAACAGCATCAAGCCCGGTCAGAAGGTCCTTCTTGTGGATGACCTTATCGCCACCGGCGGCACCACCAAGGCCATGATAGATCTCGTCGAGAAGCTCGGCGGAGAAGTGGTCGGCGTAGTGGTACTGATAGAACTTGCAGGGCTTAAGGGAAGAGAAAAGATAAGCGGATACAGACTTGATGCCGCCATCACTTACGAAGGAAAGTAATCCGGTTACGGTACCTGGTAGAAACGTACCGAGAGTAACGGATAAGGAGCTTATATGGACGAGGAAAAGATTGTCAGCAGCGCTGCAATTGACACCGGTCATATAACTAAATACGAAGATTTTGTTTCGCCTGATGAACTTTATGCGAAGCTTATCAGTGCTGTCAAGGAATATCACCCCAGCGACGATATCTCCATGATAGAGAAGGCTTATAATACCGCCAGCACCGCTCATAAGGATCAGTTCAGAAAATCGGGAGAGCCTTATATTATCCACCCGCTCAATGTCGCGATCATTCTTGCTCAGCTCGAGATGGATAAAGAGACTATCGCCGCGGGACTTCTTCACGACGTGGTGGAAGACACCGTCATGACGGAGGATGACCTGAAAAGGGATTTCGGAGAGGATGTAGCGATTCTTGTCGACGGCGTTACAAAGCTGGAAAAGCTGCCTCTTCAGGCTTCTATCGATCAGTCGGATGCCAAGCTTGAGATGCAGGCTGAGAACCTGAGAAAGATGTTCCTTGCCATGGCAAAGGACATCCGCGTGATCATGATCAAGCTCGCCGACCGCCTGCACAATATGCGCACGCTCCAGTATCAGAGCCCTGAGAGCCAGATAAGGATAGCGAGAGAGACTCAGGAGATATACTGTCCTATAGCGCAGAGGCTTGGTATCAGCAAGATAAAAGTCGAGCTGGACGACCTTTCGCTTATGTATCTCGATCCCGAGGCTTTCAAGGATCTCTCCCAGAAGATAGAAATGGGACGTACCGAGAGGGAGGAATACATCAAGGGAATAATCGCCGAGGTGGCCGAGCATATCAAAAATGCAGGCATTAAGGCAACTGTGGACGGAAGAGTCAAGCATTTCTTTTCCATCTACAAAAAGATGAAAAATCAGAATAAAACACTGGATCAGATATATGATCTTTTCGCGGTAAGGATAATAGTCGACACCGTTAAGGACTGCTATGCCGCCCTGGGTGTTATCCACGAAATGTATAAACCCATACCGGGAAGATTCAAAGACTATATCGCTATGCCAAAGCCAAATATGTATCAGTCGCTGCATACGACACTTATCGGCTCCAGCGGTCAGCCTTTTGAGATCCAGATCAGAACCTTCGAAATGCACAAGGCTGCTGAATATGGTATCGCAGCCCATTGGAAATATAAAGAGACTTCTGCCGGAACGGGAACTGTTCACGGCGAGGAGGAAAAGCTTTCATGGCTTCGTCAGATCCTGGAGTGGCAGAGGGACATGTCGGATAACCGGGAGTTCATGAATCTGCTTAAGAACGACCTGGATCTGTTCGGGGAGAGTGTGTATTGCTTTACGCCCACGGGAGAAGTCAAAAACCTTCCCGCAGGATCATGCCCCATCGACTTTGCTTACAGCATTCACAGCGCTGTCGGGAACAGGATGGTGGGAGCCAGGGTTAACGGTAAGCTTGTACCCATCGATTACAGGATCAAAAACGGCGACCGCATAGAAGTGATCACTTCACAGAATACAAAGGGCCCCAGCCGGGACTGGCTCAGCCTTGTTAAGAGCACACAGGCCAAGAACAAGATCAATCAGTGGTTCAGAAATGAATCGAAGGAAGATAATGTCGCAAAAGGAAAAGAATACCTGCTCAGCTATTGTAAATCAAAAGGTATCGATCTGTATGCGATCCTTACCCCGGAATATCAGAATGAGCTGATCAAAAAGTACGGACTTCACGACTGGGAAGGCGTGCTTGCGGCGGTGGGCCACGGAGCGCTAAAAGACGGACAGGTCATTAACAAGATCAAGGAGCTCTATGATGCCGATCACCAGCAGATAATGACCAAGGAGGAAGTGCTCGAAGCGATCGCGGAAAATGCCGCCGCTCGTGCAAACAGGCCTCTTCATACAAAAATAAGGAGCGGTATAGTTGTAAAGGGGATCACCGATCTTTCGGTCAGATTCTCAAAGTGCTGCTCGCCCGTTCCGGGAGATGAGATCGTGGGATTCGTGACAAGGGGAAGAGGGATATCCATTCACCGCACGGACTGCATCAACATCATGAACCTTCCGGAGCTCGACAGGGTAAGGCTCATAGATGCCGAATGGCAGGATCCCGAGGATCAGAGCACCGGTAAATATCTTGCTGATATCAAGATATACGCAAACGACAGAACAGGACTCCTTGCGGATGTTTCCAAGGCTCTTACCGAGAAAAACATAAGCATAATGTCCATGAACACCAAGACGAACCGTCAGGGTGTTGCAACGATGCAGACATCCTTTGAGATATCCGGAAAAGAAGAGCTTGAAAAGATAGTTGAAAAGATCAGAAATATCGAAGGTGTCGTTGATATCGAAAGAACAACGGGTTAAGCATAAAGATGCCCACACAGGGCAGATGAGGTGTATATGTCGGATATAAAGATCGGACGCATGGTCATCGGCGTTTGTGCCACAAATTCATATTTTCTTTATCGCGAGGGTGCAAACAGATGCATCGTGGTAGATGCACCGGATAACGGAAAAGGAATGGCTGATTCTCTAAAAAAGAACGGATTTGATGTGTCCGCGCTTCTTTTGACCCACGGGCATTTCGATCATATCTGGGGCGCCAGCCAGCTAAGGAGCGCCACAAGTGCAAAAATATATGCGCTCGACGCAGAGGAGAGGCTTTTATCCGACAGCAGGCTCAATTCCTCCGCGATGGCCGGAAGAGCCGCCACAGTTAAGGCGAATGTTTTTTTCAGGGACGGACAGGAGCTTGAGATCGAGGGAATAAAGATCAAAGTGATCGCTACTCCGGGTCATACGGAAGGGAGCTGCTGCTTCTACATCCCGGAGGCAGGATTCCTTATCTCGGGAGATACTCTCTTTTGCGAATCGGTGGGAAGAACCGATCTGCCCACAGGAAGCGGTGCCACTCTTGAAAGATCCATAAAGGAAAAGCTCTTTGTTCTTCCGGACGATACAAAGGTTTATCCGGGGCACGGGGATGAGACCACTATCGGGCACGAGAAGAAATATAACCCTTTTGTGAATGACTCCGGGGAATCGGGATGGCTGTGAAATACTTAAAGATAAATCATGAAAAATACGGATACGATCTGCTGGCGCTCTTTCAGTCCTTTTACCCTGAGAGCAGCTGGCAGCTTGTTTTTCCGGGCTGCAGAGAGCAGATAATTAAAGAAGCCGAGAAGATCGGCTTTTTTGCTGAGCTTATATTTGAGGAAGGTGATAATGCACCGGTTGAAGTGTGTTTTAACGGATCCTCAGGGCAAGAGGCAGACGGAGCATCCGCAGATGCTAAGACCGGTCACGCCGACAGGGAAATTATCAGATACCCCGGCGGGCTGGGGGCAGACCTCAAGGAAGGCTTCGGAAACTGGCTTTATGACGAGCTGGTGAAAAGGACCTGCAAGACGCTTCCGTGGGGTACATTAAACGGAGTAAGGCCCACAAAGCTTGCCTATCAGCGGCTGGAAGCCGGGCAATCCCCGGAGGAGATAATAGATTATTATGTCAGTGAACGAAGGACTTCACACGAAAAGGCAGTCCTTGCTACCGGGATAGCACAGAGGGAGAGGGAAATACTTAAAGGCCTGGATTTGCCCGATGGATACAGTCTTTATATCGGCATTCCATTCTGCCCGACAACATGCCTTTACTGCTCGTTTACTTCATATCCCATCGCCGGATTCAGAAAAGAAGTGGAACGATATCTGGACTGCCTGATAAAAGAGCTTCGGGCCGTTTCGGAGATGAAAAAGGGACATATGCCCGATACAGTGTATATAGGCGGCGGAACCCCCACCACGCTGGAACCCGGGCAGCTTGACAGGCTTCTTTCTGCGCTTCATGAGCTTTTTGATCTTGGTAAAGTGAAGGAATTTACGGTGGAAGCCGGAAGAGCCGATTCCATCACGAGAGAAAAGCTCGAGGTGTTAAAAAAGCATAATGTCACGAGAATTTCCATCAATCCCCAGACCTTCTGCCAGGAAACCCTTGATATCATCGGACGTAAGGCAAGCGTAAAGCAGGTGCTTGAAATATGGCCCGTTGCCAGAGAGCTGGGCTTTGACAATATCAATATGGATATTATACTCGGCCTTCCCGGAGAGGGGGAGGATGAAGTAAGGCACACTGTCGAAAAGATAACCGAGCTTCGTCCCGATTCCTTAACGGTCCACTCACTTGCGATAAAGAGAGCCTCCGCACTATCAAAATGGATAGAGGAAAACGGAAAAGAGGCCCTTAAGAATTCCGATGAAGTGATGGAGATCGCTTCCCGCGGCGCTGCCGAAATGGGACTTATCCCCTACTATCTGTACCGTCAGAAGAACATGAGCGGTAATCTGGAAAATGTGGGGTTTGCCTCGCCCGGAAAGTATGGTATCTACAATATCCTCATCATGGAGGAGCTTCAGTCCATCATTGCCTGCGGAGCCGGATGCGTATCAAAAAGGGTTTATTACGGGGACGGCAGGATTTCCCGCATCGAGCGCTGCGAAAATGTGAAGGAAGTAAAGATGTACTGCGACAAGATAGACGGGATGATAGAGAAAAAGAAGGAGCTATTCTGATATGGCGGTTTATTTTATAGCGGATATGCACTTTGATGACGATAATATCAGGCGTTATGAAAACAGATCTTTTGATACCGTTCAGGAAATGAATGAGGCGATAGTCGCAAACTGGAACAGCACAGTGGAAGAGGATGATGAGGTGTATGTGGCCGGAGATATCGGAAATGTGGAATACATCAGCCGGCTTAAGGGAAAGAAGTATCTGATAAAGGGAAACCACGATAAACTGTCAAACGAGGAATACCGCAGGGCAGGCTTTGAAGAATGCTTCGACAAACCCATCATATACGAGGACTTCTGGATAATCTCACATGAGCCCATGTATGTGAGCATAAATACTCCTTATGCCAATATATTCGGACATACTCACAACAATCCACAGATAAGGACGGTGAGCGCCAGGAGCTACTGCGTATGTGTAGAGAGGATAGACTATACTCCGATATCGTTTGAAGATATCGTGCTTGCGGTTCAGGAGGAGGATTCGAAGCTTACGGATGACTGATCGGTCGTTTTAATGTATCATCCGTCTTTTGGTTTCTATTGCCCCGGAACCTCTTTTTGTGGTATTGTATTATTATATATCGGGGGGATTTGCAGGTATTTGGGGTATAGGGATATGGCTACACGGGTTGTTTCGTATTATGAGAATTACACACCTGCAGCTGACGTTCTCGTCATGGGTATGTGCTTTGTCTTCCTCATTCTGATCTGGAGAGCATATATCAACCGGACGAAGAGCTTCTTTTTTCTGCGTGCAATGATCTATCTTCTGTTTGCTGCCGCAGCTTCAGATATTCTGTATCACGTTTCCATGAACCGGATCGGTGAGATCCCTAACATCATAATCTATATTTTCAGGTTCATCTATCATATGTGCCTGTTTACCAATCTGTGGCTTTATGTACTCTATCTGAGGGCATCGGTACATGTGGAAAGGAAAAGCGACAGGCGGTTTATCAGAGCCGGAGTTATAGGCTATTTTGTCATTCTTTTCCTGGAGATATTCACGTTAATTACCCGTACCGGGTTCTATATTAGGGAGGATAACTCCGTCCATACCGGATTTCCGGTATTCCTTATTGGGTATGTACACTTTTTGAGCCTTTTGATCGTAATGATCTTCAAGTACAGGAACAGGGTGTACAAGCAGGTGCTCAGAGGCGTTATCGAGACAATAGGAGTCTCTGTGCTTATAATCATAGTCCAGCAGATTCACGGACAGTCTTCATTTACTGTTGCAACATTCATGTTTCCTATATATGCGCTCTTATATCTGATCCACTCCAACCCCTATGACATAGAGACCGGATCTGTCAGCGAAAGTGCTTTTGAAGACCTGGTGTACATAAGCAGCGCCAGGAAAAGGGATCTGTACTTTATGAGCCTGTATATGCATGATTTCGAAGGGAAAGGGCGCAAGTATCCCAAAGAAATCCAGAATCAGGTCAGAAGGTTCATGGTCAAATTCTTCAGATCACCCATGCTTTTCCAAATTTCCGGCGGCCACATGATACTTGTGGTGGACAAGGCAAAGGACCCGGATTACGAGGAAAGCGGCCGCAGAATGCTTGATGAGTTCAATAAAGTGTATCCGATACTCAAGGTGGATTATAAGATCGTCTTTTTCGATTCCTATGAAAAGCTAAGCGAAGAGAACGATTATGTAGGCTTTGTCCGCTTTATGCACAGCCGTATAGAGGAGAATTCCTTTGTAAAGGTGACAAGCCGCGAAGTGGACGACTATATGAATTATAAATATATAGTCAATGAGCTTTCCGATATCGCCGAAAAGGAAGACCTCCGGGACCCGAGAGTCAAGCTGTATTGCCAGCCGGTTTATAATATAAAATCGGGAAGATTCGATACGGCCGAAGCGCTTATGAGAATAGAGCTTCCCTATATCGGAATAATATTTCCGGATGTCTTTATTCCCATAGCTGAGAAAAACGGATATATATATCCCCTTACAAAGATAATCCTGGCCAAGACCTGCGACAAGGTTAAAGAGCTTACAGAAAACGGGTATGACTTTAAGAGAATATCAGTGAATTTCTCGGTTTATGACCTGAGGGAGGAATCCTTCACCGAAATGGTGCAGAAGATAATAGGTGATTCCGGGATAGATTACGGAAAGATAGCCATCGAGCTTACGGAATCGCAGAATGAGAGTGATTTCGAGCTCATGAAAGAGAAAGTGCTTGAGCTTAAGGACAGCGGCATCAAATTCTATCTTGATGATTTCGGAACGGGGTATTCCAATTTTGAGAGGATCATGGAGCTACCCTTCGATATAGTAAAGTTTGACAGATCGCTTGTTATCGCTTCCGGAAATAATGAGAAATTCCGATCGATAGTCACCAATCTTGCAAAGATGTTTAATGAGGTGCAATATGCGGTCCTTTATGAAGGAATAGAGGATGACAGTGATGAGATGCGCTGTATCGAAATGAGCGCCAAGTATCTGCAGGGGTATAAATACTCAAAGCCGATCCCGGCGGAAAAGCTGACGGAATTCTTTGAAAAGGCCGAAAAAAATTAATAATACGTGAAAGCAGGATCCTATAAAAACAGGCAGCAAAGAGTATAGCATTAAGAAAGGGTACAGCATGGAGAATTTTAATTTTCACAGTCCTACAGAGTTTGTATTCGGAAGAGGCAGAGAGAACGGATGCGGGATATATGTCAGGAAATACGGCGGACATAAAGTCCTCGTTCATTTCGGATCCGGCTCGGTGGTAAGAAGCGGATTGCTTGACAGGATCAAGGCTTCCCTTGAAAAGGAAGGCGTTCCCTATGTGCTTCTCGGCGGCGTACACCCCAATCCCAGAGACACCAAGGTTTATGAGGGAATAGAGCTCTGCAGGAGGGAGGGAATTGACCTTATACTTGCAGTGGGCGGCGGATCCGTAATAGACAGTGCCAAGGCGATCGCCATCGGTGTGCCGTATAAAGGGGATTTCTGGGATTTCTATTCGGGGAAGGCAGTACCCGAGGCAGCACTTCCGGTGGGAACCGTTCTTACGATAGCAGCCGCAGGAAGCGAAGGCTCCGGCGATTCTGTCATCACCAAAGAGGACGGAATGTGGAAGAGAGGTACCGGAAGCACTCTTCTTCGCCCCAAGTTTTCGATAATGAATCCCGAGCTTACCTGTACGCTCCCGGCGTATCAGACTGCATGCGGTGCTACGGATATAATGGCTCACGTATTTGAGAGATATTTTACCAACACACCGGAGGTTGAGATCACCGACAGGCTCTGCGAGGCGGTGCTCCTTACTATGGTCAATGAGACTCCCCGCGTTATAAAAGACCCTGACAATTACGACGCAAGAGCAAATATCATGTGGGCAGGAACAGTTGCTCACACCAATATCTGCGGTGTGGGCCGTGAGCAGGACTGGAACAGCCACGGTATAGAGCATGAGCTCTCGGGGCTTTATGACTGCGCACATGGTGCAGGACTTGCGGTGGTAATGCCTTCGTGGATGGAATATGTCATGAAGCATGATGTGAAGAGATTCGCAAATATGGCTGTGAGAGTGTTCGGGGTAGCGATGGATGAAAATAATCCCGAAAATACAGCACTTGAGGGAATAAAAGCCTTCAGAAGATTCCTGCACGATATCGGAATGCCCATCAACTTCAGCGAGATCGGTGCAAAAGAGGAAGATATCCCCGTGCTCGTTGAGAAATTCGGGCTGGGTGAGAACGGGCGCACAGGCGGATTCGTACAGCTCTCCTCCGAAGATGTGAAGGCGATACTTAAGATCGCTGCTCATGCAACACTGTAAGGGCTGTTGTTATCGTCGGTATTTTGCCGTATTGCCAATAAATAACGATTGTAATCAAAAGGAATATTATGGAAAAATGGATTTCCGATAACGGAGACGGTACATACACAAATCCTATACTGTATTTAGATTATTCCGATCCTGACGCTGTCAGGGTCGGAAATGATTTTTATATGACAGCAAGCAGCTTCTGCAACACGCCGGGGCTGCCTGTTCTGCATTCAAGGGATCTGGTCAACTGGGAGCTCATAGGCTATGCGCTCGAGAACATACCATGTGATGGCTATAACAGGCCAAGGCATGGATGCGGAGTATGGGCTCCGGCGATAAGGTACTATCATGATGAGTTCTATATATTCTACCCGATGCCGGATGAAGGTATATTTTACGTCAAAGCAAAGGATCCCGCCGGAAAGTGGTCGGATCCGGTCTGCGTATACGAAGGAGCCGGATGGATCGATCCCTGTCCGTTTATAGATGATGACGGAAAGTGCTATATGGTCAACGCTTTTGCAAAGAGCAGGATCGGATTTAAGAGCAGACTACAGATAGTTCCCATGAGTGAAGATTTTAATAAAATAACGGGCGATCCCGTAATGGTATTTGACGGGGAAGCCAATAATAATCACACTATCGAAGGACCGAAGCTTTATAAAAATAACGGCTGGTATTATATATTCGCCCCTGCCGGAGGAGTAAAACAGGGCTGGCAGACAGTGCTGCGATCGAGAAATATTTACGGCCCCTATGAGTATCGAAGGGTGATGGAGCAGAAGGATACGGATGTGAACGGTCCCCATCAGGGAGCGTGGATCCGCACCGGTGAAGGGAAAGACTGGTTTATTCACTTTCAGGATATATATGCTGCCGGGAGGATAGTACACTTACAGCCAATGCGTTGGGAGGATGACTGGCCCATAATAGGGCAGGCACAGCCCGGTGAGACCTGCGGAAAGCCGGTAAGCAGGCATGCAAAGCCTGCGGTAAGCCATGCTGTGGCGGCAGGGAGTCCTGAACCGTCAGGTATAAGCGGATCGGATGAGACGAAGGCTCTTTCTTGCCCGGGTTCATCCGATGAATTTGATTCACCCTGGCTTAGCCTGCAGTGGCAGTGGAATGCCAATCACAGGAGAGAATGGACAGAGTGCCTGCCGGAGAGGTCCGTCATTAAGCTAAGATCGGTTCCTGCGGAGGATTCGATATCCGATCAGCCCAATCTGCTTTTGCAAAAATGGCCTCTTCCTGAGTTTACCGTCTTTACCTGTATTTCCCTCGAAGAAATGAAGACGGGAGATGAGGCAGGTATCATCAACATGGCTGAGAGATACGGAGCACTCGGAATACTCAAGACCGAAAACGGATTTATGCTAAGGGCTGTATCCGGGGAGCAGATTTTCGAAAAAGAAAAAGCTATAGCAAAGGATGTGACAAAAGAGATCCGCTCCTTTGCAACTGATTCCGAAAAACCTGAGAAAATCCTGCTTTCGATAAACGTGACGCGCGCTATTTCTATTGAATACAATAATGACGGGGATTATTCTTTTCCGATCCCGAGAGAGAATGTGACGTTTTCTTACAGTCTTGACGGGGACTCTTACGAGGAAGTTTTGAGCTTCGAGTCAAGACCCGGAAGATGGGTCGGAGCAAAATGCGGTATATACGTGCGGAATGTGCTCGGAAACGAAGGCGGATACGGATGCTTTGACTATTTCAGGTTTGAATGAAATACTTGATAAAATAACTCGGGTTATCCTTTAATAAATGATGGTATATTACGGTAAAATGTGTTAAAATATCTAAAGTTGAGACCATTTTGGGATCTCTAAGTCAGAGCGGTATGTCGTGTAAACGGCATATGTGAAAGGAGATATAAAAGTGAGACTTGTAACACGTTCAGATTTTGACGGGCTTGTATGCGGCGCACTGCTTCTTGAAGCAGGCATTATCGACAATTGGAAATTTGCGCATCCCAAGGACCTTCAGGATGGTCTTGTGGAGATCACCGAGGATGACTGCCTTGCCAACGTTCCTTACGTTGAGGGATGCGGACTGTGGTTCGATCACCATTCAAGCGAGTTTGAACGTCAGCAGCTTGAAGGCAAGTACAAGGGTGAGAGCCGTGTGACACCTTCATGCGCAAGGATCATTTACGAGTATTACGGTGGAAAAGAGCGTTTCCCTCAGTATGATGACATCATGGAGGCTGTTGATAAGGTGGACTCCGGAAATCTCACCATAGATGAGGTTATGAATCCTACCGGATGGATCCTTATAGGATTCCTTATGGACCCCAGGACAGGCCTCGGACGCTGGAGACAGTTTACTGTTTCAAACTATCAGCTCATGGAAAAGCTTCTTGTTGCATGCAGCAAGAATACTACCGAAGAGATCCTCAATATGCCCGATGTTAAGGAGCGTATAGAGGTCTATAATGAGCAGACCATCAAATTCAAGGAGATGGTCAAGGCTCATACCCATACCGAAGGAAATGTCATTATCACGGATCTGCGTGATGTTGATCCGATATATACAGGTAACCGTTTCATGATCTACTCCATGTATCCCGATCAGAATATTTCCGCATGGATCGTAAGCGGAAAGGGAGGAAAGGGATGCAGCGCCGCAGTGGGATACAGCGTGCTTAACAAGACTTCAAACGTTAATGTGGGAAGCCTTATGCTCAAGTATGGCGGCGGTGGACACCGCAAAGTCGGAACCTGCCAGTTCTCGGACGAGAATATGGGAACAGAGCTTCCCAAGATGCTCGACGAGCTGTGCGCTCTGGCTAACGGAAAGTAACAGGATCGATCATTTTAATCAGGATCAACGAAAGCGGACTCCCTGCGAGCCCGCTTTGGTATGTAAACAGGGCAGGCCTAAGAACTGCCGGATACGAGGACAATAATATGGGATTAAATAAAAAGCCCGTTACGGGCATGAAGGATATTCTCCCCGAGGAGATGCGGATCCGTGAATATGTCCAGAATGTTATAAGCGAGACATATTCCCGGTACGGATTCACCAGGATCGAGACTCCCTGCGTAGAGAATATAGAGAATCTGACAAGCAAACAGGGCGGGGATAACGAAAAGCTCATCTTTAAGATATTAAAGAGGGGCGAGAAACTGGATGTGGCAAACGCCACCACCGAGGAGCAGGTTGTTGACGGGGGACTTCGTTATGACCTTACGGTTCCTCTTGTAAGGTATTACTCCAACAATTCAGCCAATCTGCCTTCACCTTTTAAGGCACTTCAGATGGGAAATGTATGGCGTGCCGACAGGCCTCAGAGAGGGCGTTACCGTCAGTTCATGCAGTGCGATATAGACATTCTGGGAGAGTCTTCCAATCTGGCAGAGATAGAGCTCATTCTTGCAACTACTACCACACTCGGCAAGCTTGGCTTCAAGAACTTCCAGATAAGGATCAATGAGAGAAGGATCCTTAAGGCTATGGCTGCATACGCCGGATTTACCGAGGATCAGTACGAGAGTGTGTTCATCACTCTTGATAAGATGGATAAGATCGGGCCCTACGGAGTAAAGGACGAGCTTATAGCCGGCGGGTTTGAGACTGCCTCAGTCGATAAATACCTCAGGCTCTTTGAGAATCCGGATACCACAGCGGAAGGGATCAGAAAGCTGGCTGATACTCTGGGAGATTTCCTGGATGCGGAAATAAAGGAAGGCCTTATAGAGATCATAGATTCCGTGGAAGCCACCAAGCAGGCACAGTTCGATATGGTGTTTGACCCCACTCTCGTGAGGGGGATGAGCTATTATACCGGAACGATCTTTGAGATAGCGATGCCGGAATTCGGCGGAAGCTGCGGAGGCGGCGGCAGATACGACGAGATGGTAGGCCGTTTTACGGGGCAGAACGTTCCAGCATGCGGTTTCTCCATCGGATTTGAAAGGATCGTACTGCTGCTTGTGGAAGGCGGCTTCAAGGTCCCGGGAGAATCTGAAAAGAAAGCATACCTTATCGAGAAGGGTATCGGAAAAGATAAGCTATGCGAGATCATCGCAAAGGCACAGAAGGAAAGAGAAGAAGGACGGCAGGTACTTGTCGTTCGCATGAATAAAAATAAAAAATTCCAGAAAGAACAGCTTACCGCACAGGGATATGTTTCTTTCGAAGAATTCTTTTCGGAGGCAAATTCAAAATGACACAGTCAAGAACCCACAACTGCAACGAATTAAGATTATCGGACGCAGGAAAGAAAGTAACATTGGTCGGATGGTATGAAAATATCAGAAGAGTCAGCAAGAATCTCGGCTTTGTGATCCTGCGGGATTTCTATGGGACCACGCAGATCGTTCCCGAGACAGAGGAAATGATGAATGCATTTCTCGAGTTCAATACCGAGTCCACCGTATGCGTGGAGGGAACGGTAAGAGAGCGCTCCAACAAGAACCCCAAGATCGCAACCGGCGACATAGAGGTCGTTCCCGAGAAGATAACCGTTCTCGGAAAGTGCAGACATGCCGAGCTCCCCTTTGAGATAAACAGATCTAAGGAAGCGGATGAGAATACAAGGCTTAAGTATCGTTATCTTGACCTCAGAAACCCCGATGTCAAGAAGAATATCGTGCTAAGATGCAATGTAGTTGCGGAGCTCAGAAAGGCCATGACCGATGAAGGATTCCTCGAGATCACCACTCCCATACTTACCGCATCAAGCCCCGAGGGAGCGAGAGACTTCCTTGTGCCCGCAAGAAAACACCCCGGAAAGTTCTATGCACTTCCCCAGGCACCCCAGCAGTTCAAGCAGCTGTTAATGACTTCGGGCTTTGACAGATATTTCCAGATAGCTCCCTGCTTCAGGGATGAGGATGCCAGAGGCGACCGTACACCTGGCGAGTTCTATCAGATGGATATGGAGATGGCCTTTGCCACTCAGGATGATGTACTCGGAGTGCTGGAAAAGGTGCTCGTTCCTGTATTCGAAAAGTACGGCATTTATGACCGCATCACTCCGGCTCCTTTTAGGAGAATACCATTCAGAGAGTCCATGGAAAAGTACGGAACAGATAAGCCCGACCTCAGAATAGACCTTGAGCTTACCAATGTTACCGATGTTCTCGGCGGAGTGGAATTTGACCCCTTCAAGGGCGCGGATATTGAGGCAGTAGTTGTTACCGGTTTTAATGCCACCAGAAAGCAGATAGACCAGATGGTTGCCGATGTAGAAGTACAGACCGCCAGAAAGACATACTGGTTCAGAGTTGATGAGAACGGTGAGATCGTAGGAGGCATTTCCAAGTTTGTTCAGCCCATCAAGGATGAAGTGATAGCAAAGCTTGGCCTTACAAAGGGATGCTTTGTGGGAATAGCCGCAGGCGCAAAAGCGGAAAGCTTAAAGACCGCAGGCGTGCTCAGAACAAAGCTTGGCGCACTCTGTCCCGAGCATATGGACAAAGAGCAGTATCAGTTCTGCTGGATAGTGGACTTCCCCATGTACGAGATAGGTGAGGAATCGGGAGAGCTGGAATTCTGCCACAATCCTTTCTCAATGCCTGTAGGCGGGCTTGAAACACTGGAAAAAGCCGAAAGAGGAGAGATGGATCCTCTTGATATAATGGCAAACCAGTATGACCTGGTCATCAACGGATACGAATCCGCATCCGGCGCTGTAAGAAACCACGATCCCGAGATAATGGTAAAAGCCTTTGAACTTGTACGTCTGGGTGAAGCTGAGGTAAAGGCAAAGTTCCCCGCGATGTACAACGCATTTACCTACGGAGCACCGCCTCATGCAGGAGCTGCTCCCGGAGTGGACAGAATGATCATGCTCCTTACAGGAGAGGAATCGATCCGTGAGGTTATAACATTCCCCATGAACAAGAATGCGCAGGATGTTATGATGGATTCTCCTTCCGCAGTAAGTCAGAAGCAGCTTGATGACGTTCATATCGCAATAGTGATGCCTGAGGAAGAAAAGAAGGAAGATTAAAAAGTGACCTCGTTTTTCTTAAAGGTATATGTACTGAAAACGGATCTTCCGGAGCTGACTGAACTCACTCCGGAAGATGAAGAAATGTATCTTTCCCGTATCGATTCACACAGAAAGCAGCTTGCCCTGAGGATGAAGAATAATCCCAAAGGAAGAGCAGCCACCATCGGTGCGGGGCTTCTTATACAGCACGCTATGCGGGAGTTTGATGAAGGCTCCTGCAGGGAAAACGGGGAAGACCTTATCACCGTGATCAGCCTTAAAGAACTGCTGTCCGAAAAGGCCGAAGCCGTGGATTATGCATACCGTTACGGGGAGATGGGAAAGCCTTATTTTGTGGATGAGAGGCTGCCGTTTTTTAATCTATCCCATGCCGGAGGCCTGGTGATACTTGCCGTTTCCGACAGAGAGGTAGGGGCCGACATCCAGAACATGCGCTCGCAGCGTGAAAAGAGCATGGCCGGGAGATTCTTCTCCGGGGAAGAGAGCAAAGCCGTTTCGGAGGACGAAACAAGGGAGCTTTTCTACAAGCTGTGGTCGAGAAAGGAAGCGCTGGGAAAGTGCACCGGAGAGGGTGTAAGACCTTACTTTTCCCGGAATATGCTCGAGCTTGACAGCAGTGAGAATTCAAAATACACATGGATCGAAGAAAAAGTTTACGACTGTTTTCTCACCGTGTGCGTAAGTTAGACTTTATATTTGCGGATTAAATAATACTCACTGAATTACATAATACTGATTATATAAATGAAATCATTACTTAAATTTTTAAAAAACTATAAAAAAGAATCTGTCCTCGCGCCGCTTTTTAAGCTGCTCGAGGCTTCTTTTGAGCTGTTTGTGCCCCTTGTTATCTCAAGGATAATAGATGTGGCAATACCGGGAAAAGACCATCCCATGATAATAAAAATGGGGCTTGTATTGGTAGGCCTGGCACTTATCGGAATGGTGGCGGCCATAACGGCTCAGTTCTTTGCGGCGAAAGCTGCGGTAGGCTTTTCGACGGAGCTTCGTGAAGCCGTATTTTCACACATTCAGACTCTGGATTTCACCAGTATAGACAAAATAGGAACATCAACGCTGATCACCAGGATGACCAGTGATATCAATCAGCTTCAAAACGGTGTAAATATGGTTTTGAGGCTGTTTCTGAGGTCACCCATCGTGGTCTTCGGTGCCATGATCATGGCTTTTACAATAGATGTAAAGGCGGCTCTTGTGTTTGTGGTGACCATTCCGCTTTTGGCTGTTGTTGTGTACGGAATAATGCTCCTTACCATGCCGCTCTATAAAAGAGTACAGGGAAATCTGGACAAGGTGCTCGGCCACACCAGAGAAAACCTTACAGGTGTAAGAGTCATAAGGGCATTCCGTCTGGAGAAAAAAGAATTAAAGGATTTTGAGTTTGACAACAGAGTGCTCACCAAGGCACAGACACACGTTGCCAGGTTCTCAGCTCTGTCCAATCCACTCACCTACGTGATCGTAAACGGCGCGCTCATAGCGCTCATATATATCGGCGGAGTGAGAGTTAATATCGGAGATCTGACGCAGGGCCAGGTGGTGGCCATCGTTAACTATATGAGCCAGATACTTGTTGAGCTGATAAAGTTTGCGGACCTTATCGTGCTGATCACAAAGGCTATCGCCTGCGGAGACAGAGTAGAAGCAGTGCTCAAAACTAGGAACGCTGCAGATGCCCGGGAAAAAGATGATGCAGAAAATAAAGCTGAAAGTCCGGCAGAAAACAGCTTTGAAAAACCGTGCAATGAGTCTGCTCCCGGCGGTGAGTACATTGTCTTTGACCATGCTTCCCTGAAATACGCGGGTGCCGGAGACGAAACTCTGACGGATATAAGCTTCTCGGTCAAAAAAGGCGAGACAATAGGTATCATCGGAGGAACAGGATCGGGTAAGACATCTCTGGTAAACATGATCCCCGGCTTTTATAAAGCCACTTCTGGAAGCGTGCGTATAGAAGGAAAAAATGCAGATGAATATGAAAGCACAGAGCTTTTGAGCAAAGTGGGAGTTGTTCCCCAAAAGGCAGTGCTTTTTAAGGGAACCATCAGAAGCAATCTTCTGTGGGGAAATGAAAACGCCACTGACGAAGAACTCTGGAAAGCCCTGGATATGGCTCAGGCCACCGAGATCGTTAAAGGGAAAGAAAACGGACTGGATGCTGTTGTGGAGCAGAACGGAAGGAACTTTTCGGGCGGTCAGAAACAGCGCCTTACCATTGCAAGGGCTCTTGTTAAGAATCCTGAGATACTTATACTTGACGATTCCGCATCCGCACTTGATTACGCAACCGATGCAGCTCTCAGGAAGGCGATCGCCTCCATCAGTGACACCACGGTATTTATCGTGTCGCAGCGTGCTTCATCCATCAGAAATGCCGATAAGATAATCGTGCTTGATGACGGAGCTGTTGTTGGAGTAGGAACAAACGAAGAACTGCTTAAGACATGCGAAATCTATAGAGAGATATATAACACTCAAGTGGAGACATAATTACTTTGAAATCTAAAAAACAAGACATCAACAAAAAAACAATAGGGAAGATATTGAATTACATCAGGCACTATATTCCGCTACTTGTTATATCCCTGATACTTGCTGCGGCTATAGTGGTTGGGACTCTGTATATTCCCGTTCTTATCGGGCATGCTGTGGACCTTTTCCTGTACGGAGAAGGCAGCGTTGATTTTGATGCGCTCTACAAGATACTGATCAGAATGGGAATCGTGATCATCCTTACAGCAGTTTCCCAGTGGGTGATGAATACGATCAATAACCATATCACCTATCATGTGGTTGAGGATATCAGAAATGATGCTATGAGACATCTTCATGATCTGCCTCTTTCGTACCTCGATAAGCAGCCCACCGGAGATATCGTGAGCAGGATCGTTGCGGATGTCGATACCTTTGCGGACGGACTGCTCATGGGATTTACCAAGTTTTTTACAGGAGTGATGACGATACTCGGAACGCTGGTATTCATGCTGCGGACCAGTCCTTTTGTATCGATAGTCGTAATATTTATCACACCTTTATCCTTCTTTGTGGCAAAGTTTATAGCCACTCACACACATGACTATTTCCAGAGCCAGTCAAAGATACGTGCCGAGCAGACTGCGCTTATCGACGAGATGATCGGCAATCAGAAGATAGTCAAGATTTTTGCCAAAGAGGAAGCCGTTAAGGACAGGTTTAATGAGATAAACGGAAGGCTCCACGACAGCTCACTGAAAGCAGTATTTTACTCATCCTTGGTCAATCCCAGCACAAGATTTGTCAATTCCCTTGTGTATGCGGGAGTTGCGGTTGTGGGAGGATTCTTTGTAATAAGAGGGTTCGCTTTGGAAAATGCGAATCTTTTTACCACGTTGACAGTGGGAGAACTCACATGCTTCCTCACCTACGCAAACCAGTACACAAAGCCCTTTAACGAGATATCGGGCGTGGTGACGGAGCTTCAGAATGCCGTAGTATGTGCGTCCAGGATATTTGAATTTATCGAGGCAAAGCCCCGCACACCCGAAGCGGAAAATGCCGCTGTAATAAGCGATGTTAAGGGTAATGTAAGCCTTAAGAATGTTGAATTCAGATACGTTGAAGATAAGCCTCTCATCAGGAACTTCAGCCTGGATGTTAAGCCCGGACAGAGAGTGGCGATCGTAGGCCCCACAGGATGCGGAAAGACAACCATAATCAATCTGCTTATGAGATTCTATGATGTGGATGAGGGATCCATAAGCGTGGAGGGGCTGGATATAAGAAATGTCACAAGGGACAGCTTAAGAGGCAGCTACGGAATGGTGCTTCAGGATACCTGGCTCAAAGCCGGAACGATCAGGGAAAATATCTGCATGGGTAAGCCTGATGCCACGGATGAGGAGATCATCGCTGCGGCAAAGGCTGCACATTCTCACAGCTTCATAAAGAGACTGCCAAACGGCTATGACACAGTGATAGGAGAGGATGGAGGTATGCTCAGCCAGGGTCAGAAGCAGCTCCTTTGCATTACCAGAGTAATGCTCTGTCTGCCCCCGATGCTGATACTGGATGAGGCTACAAGCTCGATAGATACAAGAACCGAGATACGTATACAGAAGGCCTTTGCCAGGATGATGCAGGGCAGGACCAGCTTTATCGTGGCACACAGGCTTTCCACCATAAAGGAAGCGGATGTGATACTGGTAATGCGCGACGGCAATATCGTCGAGCAGGGTGATCATGAATCGCTTCTTTCAAAGGGTGGCTTTTATGCAGAACTCTATAACAGTCAGTTTGCGGTGTAGGTAGTAACCTTGTGCAGATCGGAGGCTTCGGCGTCATAACGATCTATTCGGCGGTGATGATGCTCATGAAGATAAAATTCTCCCTGAGCACAAGGCTGCTTATCCAGGATTATTACAATCTCGATTCCATTCAGGGCCTTGTCAGATTCCTCAAGAGAGTTATAAGGGATACTCTGATCGTAGAGGGGATCGGGGCTGTGCTTTATTCTGTAACGCCGCATACTGCGTAAACGGATTGAATTCATGTGATGTGTGGTATAATGACCAAGGAAGGAAAAAGATTTTATGCTTCCCAAAGAACCAAACATGCTGCTTAGCATGATAAATATGAAACTGCGCGACAGATACGGATCGCTTGACGAGCTGTGCGACGATATTGATGAAAGCGAGTCCGAAATATCGGACATACTCGATAAGGCCGGGTACAGATACGACGAAGCCACAAATCAGTTCAAGGGAAAATAGATGATGGCGGGCGAACAGTTTAGAGAATTAAGAGAAAAATACAAAAAGTTTATATATAAAAGCTACGAAAAAACAGTAGAGGACGATCACCTTGTTGTGAAGTTCCATTTTGAAACAGAGGGACTTGAGAGCTTTGTGTCGAAGTGGAAATTTCCGCTAAAGGTTACGACCGAAAATGGTACCGAAGATGTTAAGATCCTTGAATCCGAAAGTATCGAAGATCTAGTTAACGATGAAATACTAGACCGGATGATCTTTTCACTCGGAATGGTTGAGACCATCAGTTATTACAAGATCACCTGCCCCAAGACTGTTGTTATTGAGTGCGGCAGCCTTTCCCCGTGGCAACAAGGCTGGTGGCAGAAGCTGTACCGCAACGGACTCGGGGAGTTTCTTTATATTAACGGGATCGAGTATATCGAGCCGGAGGAGCTGGTAGGATTTGAATTGTCCCTGAATGGTAATTGCCTGAAAGAAGCAGATGCGGCATCGGAAGGTAACAGGGAGGCTCATGCAAAAGATATGCCGCTCCACGATGATGTATCTTATGAAGGTGCCCTCGTTCCCGTGGGCGGAGGAAAGGACTCTGTGGTAAGCCTCGAGATACTGAAGGGCGAGCCCATCATCACCTACACCATTAACGGCAACGAGACCACACGGAATGTAATAGATGTGTGTGATTATAAATCCGGTGATTATGTGGCAAAAAGGATCCTCGATAAAAAGATAATCGAGATGAATGAGAAAGGATTTATGAACGGACATATTCCTTTCTCGGCAGTGGTCGCTTTCTCCGCTGTGATATCGGCGTATCTTACCGGCAGAAAGAATATCACTCTTTCCAACGAGAACAGCGCAAATGAGTCCACCGTAAAGGACTCATTCGTCAATCATCAATATTCCAAATCTTTTGAATTCGAGAAAGATTTTAATGAATACTTTAAGACTGTTACCGACTCGGATATACATTACTTCAGCCTGTTAAGGCCCCTTACCGAGCTTCAGATAGCGGCTCTTTTTTCGGAGGCAAAGAAATACCACAGTGTGTTCAGAAGCTGCAACAAGGGAAGCAAGCAGGGTATATGGTGCTGTAACTGCCCTAAATGCTTATTTGTTTATATCATCCTTTCTCCCTTTATTGAGGAAGAGGACCTTATAAAAATATTCGGTGAAAAGCTTCTCGATAAGGAAAGCCTTGATCTCGATTTCAGAGAGCTCTGCGGAATAGAAGAGAACAAGCCCTTTGAGTGCGTGGGAACAAGGCGGGAGGTGCTTGCATGCCTTAAAGACTATATCGATAAAGGCGGGAAGAGCCTTCTTACCGAGAGATACAGATCGCAGCTTGATCAGGTTACATTTGATATAAATGACATGCTTCACGAATGGAATGAAGACAATCTGGTTCCGGAAGAGCTGCTATTTTACAGAGAACGTTTAAACAAGTTGTAAACGATATCGAATAATGTTTTTTAAAAGGATCATAAAAAGTATATGATCAAGTAATAAATGATCAGGGAATAAGAGAGAGTTATGAGCGTAACAATTAAAGATGCCGTAAAGGATAAGAGAATACTGATATGGGGCTACGGCCGTGAGGGCAAGGCCTCCGAGAACTATATCAAAAATCATTGCGAAGCAAAGTCTGTGGATGTATTTGAGGGAAAGATCCACGATTTTGACGAGGATGAGTATGATATCATCATCAAAAGCCCCGGCATTGTGATGCAGGATTATGAGCCCCTCAGAAAGAATAAATACACTTCTCAGACCGAGCTTTTTCTTAATCAGTACAGGGACCGGATAATAGGAATAACCGGAACAAAGGGAAAGAGCACCACTTCATCAATGCTGGCTCACGTGCTTGAAAAATGCACCGACAGACCGGTGATCCTGCTCGGAAATATCGGGCTTCCCTGCATGGATTACTGTGAGCAGATAACAGATGATACCATCATAGTTTTTGAGCTTTCATGCCATCAGATGAAGCACACCAAAGTATCTCCCCATGTGGCGGTATTTCTTAATCTCTATGAGGATCACCTTGATTATTATCACTCGATGGATGCCTATTTCAAGGCTAAGAGCCATATCACCACATATCAGGAAGAGGGAGATTTTTTTTACAAAGGGGAAAATGTACCCGAAATAGATACTAAGGCAAAAACCACTGTTGTCACTGTGGATGAAGTCAGAGATATTCCTCTTAAGGTATTTGGAGAACACAATCAGCTGAATGCGACATTTGTAAGGCATATAGCAAAAGAGGTCTATGGCTGTGACGATGAGGCAATCACCGCAGCGCTCGGAAGCTTCGAGGGGCTTCCTCACAGGCTACAGCCCATCGGAAATTATGCGGGGATTGACTGGTATGATGATTCGATATCAACCATCCCGGAGGCGGCCGTCAGCGCCCTCAGGAGTATACCCGGCGTAAAGACCATACTTATAGGCGGACTGGACAGAGGGATAGATTACGATATCCTGGTGGATTTTATGGCAGAGCATGAAGAGTTTAATTATGTCTGCATGTATGAATCCGGAAAGAGAGTGCACGACGAGTTTCTTTACAAATATCCCCAGCACAGAAACAGCGGTGCACACAGGTGCCCCGTATACGTTACCAATCTTGAAATGGCCGTTAAAAAAGCGGCTGAGATCACGGCCCCCGGAGAGGGATGTGTGCTCTCACCCGCTGCAGCTTCCTATGGTTACTTCAAGAATTTTGAAGACCGCGGAGACAGGTTTGCCGAGATGGTAAAAAACCTGTGATCCCGGCATTGAAAACCCTGTAGCTGTAATCATATTGGATCATTCTTTACAAAACTCTCTAATCGGTGTAAGATCGAGAGTTTTTTCATTCTCGATAAGCTTATACAGTGCCCTTGCTATAAGGAGAGTACCGCCCTTGCTGTCACTTTCGATATTAAGGGGCATAATGGGCTCGTGAAGGGACTTTCTTAAGAGAAGCCATCCGTTACCGTGGGATGCATCACAGTTAACTCTTACGCCCTCATAGTTTTCTTTTTCAAGGCTCCATCCTTCGACAGATTCCGCATTATCTTCAAGATACTTAAGGATCCTGTCTCCGTTTGCCTGAAGGTCACTTACTTCTCCCACATGGAAACGCAGTTCAACGCTCTCTGCGGGCTCCTTTAATCCCTCGATAAGAGAGGAGATGTTATTACCCTTACCCATTTCGATAAGGAGCTTAACCATGAGATATGCGCCGTCATCGAGGAAATAATTTTCCTTAAATGCACCGTGTCCGCTGGTCTCGATGGCAAGCTGTGAATCAATGCCCGATGAATTAAGTCTTATAGCCTCATCGATAACGTTTCTGTAGCCTCTCTTGAATCTCTTATGCACACCGCCCTTTGAAGCTATGAACTGAGCCAGTCCGTCGCTTGTGACGGAATCGGTGACGATGGTGGTTCCGGGATTGGAGTTAAGAGCAATGGTGGCAAGAGCGGCGATAAGGTCGTTCCTTGTGAGAGTCTTTCCGCCGGGAAGAACCGCACCGGCTCTGTCCACATCTGTATCAAAGATAATACCAAGGTCTGCATTGGAATTCATCGTGGCAACCTTGATTGCTTCGGCAGCTTCCTTATTCTCGGGATTGGGAATATGATTGGGGAAGTGCCCGTCGGGATCTAAGAATTGGCTTCCCGCAGTATCGGCGCCAAGCTTTTGCAGCACATCTTTTACAAAGAATCCACCTGCTCCGTTTCCGGCATCAACTACGATGTGAAGCCCCGATAAAGGTTTATCACCGCGGCCTGCACCTGTGATTATCTTGCTTCTCAGATATTCTGTGTATGTGTCCATAAAGCTGACTTTTTTGGGCGCGGGAGTCTGCCTTGCCTCTCTGCCTTCGGAAGCGAGAGAATCTGCGATGGCCGTGATCTCCTTGATCTCATCCTTTTCAAGTCCGCCTCTTGATATGAAAAACTTCATGCCGTTTCTATACCAGGGAAGATGACTTGCTGTGATCATGATGCTTCCGTCAAAGGGATCATCCCCGAGCACAGTAGTCATAAACATTGCGGGGGTGGATGCAAGGCCCAGATCATATGCCATAGAGGCCTCGGTGGATACTCCTTTTGCCGCTGCATTTAAAAGCGCTTCTCCGGTGAGCCTTGAATCACGTCCTATAGCGATCCTCACATTGTCCCTGTGAAGCTTCTCCTTCATCCATTTAACAAATGCTGCAGCTATATCGCAGGCTGCCTTATCTGTAAGATTGACCGCTCCGGTTTCGTTCTCCATTGCGATGCCCCTTATGTCACTTCCGTTTTGAAGTTCCGAATAACTCATATCTTTACCTCACATTCCGAAGATATTATGATTTTTCCCATAGGGAACAGATCAGAATATAGTTTATCACATTGGATTTGTTATGACAATTGCGGAAGGGATCCCGAAGGCGATACCTATGGAATTATTGTTAATCGGGTGATTTTTTGGTAAAATATATATGTTTTGGATGTTGAACGGATACATTACGAATACATAAAATAGTTCGAAGATAGATTAATTTTGAGGCAGTCTGATGGACCAGTTAAATCTGTTTGAAATGATGAGTGAAAATGCAAAAGAGAAAGAGTCACCTCTTGCAGCGAGAATGCGCCCACGCACCATTGACGAAGTGGTGGGGCAGGAACATATCCTTGCAGAGGATAAGCTGCTCTACAGGGCGATCAAAGCGGATAAACTGAGCTCTCTTATATTTTACGGGCCTCCGGGAACCGGAAAGACCACCCTTGCAAGGGTTATCGCAAATACCACCAGCGCTGAGTTTACCCAGATAAATGCCACCATAGCCGGGAAGAAGGATATGGAAGAGGTGGTCGAAAAGGCAAAGGGACTGCTTGGATTAAACGGTAAAAGGACGATCCTGTTTATAGACGAGATACACCGCTTCAATAAGAGCCAGCAGGATTATCTGCTTCCCTTTGTTGAGGACGGAACGCTGATCCTTATAGGCGCCACTACCGAAAATCCCTACTTTGAAGTAAACGGCGCTCTTGTTTCGAGATCTATAATCTTTGAGTTAAAGCCTCTTTCGCAGGAAGCCGTTGAAGGGCTTATAAAAAAAGCCGTAAGCGATGACGAGAGAGGAATGGGAGCATACAAGGCAGTCATTGATGACGACGCGGTAAGCTTCCTTGCGGATATTGCGGGAGGGGATGCGAGAAAGGCATTAAATGCCGTAGAGCTTGGTGTGATGTCCACTCCGCGCAGCGATGACGGGCTGATTCATATCACACTCGATGTAGCTCAGGAATGCATCCAAAAGCGTGCTGTAAGATACGATAAGGACGGTGACAATCATTACGATACCATCTCCGCATTCATAAAGAGCATGAGAGGATCCGATCCCGATGCTGCGGTGTATTACCTGGCCAGGATGCTGTATGCGGGAGAGGATATCAAATTTATCGCGAGAAGGATCATGATCTGTGCATCCGAAGATGTTGGAAATGCGGATCCGATGGCGATAGTGGTTGCGACAAATGCCTGTATGGCCGTAGAGAGGATAGGAATGCCGGAGGCAAGGATAATCCTGTCACAAGCCGCCACCTATGTGGCATGTGCGCCTAAGTCCAATGCAGCTTACGGAGCGGTTGACGAGGCGATGGCAGAAGTAGCGGCAAGCGGAAATCTTCCGATCCCTCCGCATCTTCAGGATGCGCATTATAAAGGTGCTGCCAAGCTTGGGCACGGCACAGGCTATCTTTATGCACACGACTTTAAGAATCACTATGTAGAGCAGCAGTATCTTCCCTATGAACTTACCGGAAAGGAATTCTACAGACCTGACGGACAGGGATATGAAGTTAAGATACGCGAGCATCTTAAGAAGATAAAAAAAGAAGCAAAGGAAAAATAAAAGCATAGTATAATTGCGTATTTTTATCTTACAGGAGAGTACGATCCGGAAGGTGAATCAATATGGTTTTGAGAAAAAGAGTTTTAATCGGCGTATTGGCCTTAACTATGGCACTACCGATTTGCGGGTGCGTGAAAAATATCGAAGATGATAAAGGAGATGAAAAAGTGGGTGCTGAAGAAGATAAGAATAAGTTCGCTACGGGAATAGAAAACAAAGAAGATAAAACAGATTCCGTAGAAGAGCCCTATGAATTTACGTTAAACGGCGAGATAGAGGAAAAATGCCCTGCCATGTTTACGGAGCACAGAGCAGATATAACCTATGGTGAATATACACACGGAACATATTATTCCGAAACCTGCGCTCTGGAGAGGGGTTACAGTATTCTTCTTCCCGCTGATTACAATGAGGACAGTAAGTATCCCGTTCTTTATCTGCTTCACGGTATCTTTGGCGATGAGTATTCTTTTTCAAATGATTCCGGAAATAAGATCAAAGAAATAGTCGGAAATATGGCAGCTGACGGGATCATAGGAGAGACGATCGTTGTATGCCCAAATATGTTTGCAAGCTCGGATCCCGACCAGAAGCCCGGGTTCGACGCTGAGAGCGTACTTCCCTATGATAATTTCATCAATGATCTTGTTAACGACCTTATGCCTTATATAGAGAGTAATTATTCTGTTCTTACCGGAAGGGAGAATACATATCTTGCCGGTTTTTCCATGGGTGGAAGGGAGACGATTTTCATTACGCTTCAAAGGCCCGAGCTTTTCGGCTATGTCTGTGCAATCTCTGCGGCCCCCGGGATCGTGCCGACAAAGGATAACTTTATGACTCATGAAGGCCAGATGGAAGAGAGCGAGGTCAGATTCGCGGAAGATGCCGTCTGCCCCTATGTTTTCATAGTTTGCTGCGGTACAAGGGATTCTGTGGTCGGGAAGTATCCGCTGTCCTACCACGAGCTTCTCGAGAAGAACGGTGCGCAGCACATCTGGTATGAAATACCGGGTGCGGATCACGACAACACAGCAATTCAGAGCGGGCTGTACAATCTTCTCAAGCAGATTGCGAACGACAGAGAACACTGAATAATCACAGCCATCTTAATCAAATCTTAAACGTTTAGATACTTTTTTCTTAAACATATACTGTGATATTATGACACGGTAAGCGATATGCGAAATTGCTTACCGTGTTTTTAAATGGTTAACCAAAACAAAAATGAAATAAAACAAAAAGAAGTAAATGTAACAAGGAGCAGGAACGTGTACAACATACT
Source organism: uncultured Lachnospiraceae bacterium (assembly GCA_947164865.1). Classification (GTDB taxonomy): domain Bacteria; phylum Bacillota; class Clostridia; order Lachnospirales; family Lachnospiraceae; genus AC2028. Next base: position 20,364 of record CAMUYA010000001.1, on the reverse strand, counting down.
TATCTGTGATGACGACAAAGATATCGTGGGAGCATTGAAGATCTATCTTACCAATCCGGACTATAAGCTTTTTGAAGCATTTAACGGAAAGGAAGCGATAGAGGTGATGAAGAATAACGATATAAGCCTCATCCTTCTTGACATCATGATGCCCGTGATGGACGGTATCGAAGCCATGGTAAAGATCAGAGAGTTTTCCAATGCGCCCATCATTCTTCTTACAGCTAAAAGTGAGGACAGTGACAAAGTGCTGGGGCTTAACGTCGGAGCAGATGATTATGTTACAAAGCCCTTTAATCCTGCGGAAGTGATCGCCAGGGTAGGAGCGATGCTCAGAAGATACACAAAGCTGGGATCCGATGTGGCAGAAAGAAAAGAAGTTGTCGTGGGAGGCCTGGAGCTTAACAACGACAGCAGACAGATATTTGCCGAGGGTGAACCGGTCAATCTCACTCCCAAGGAATTCGAGATTCTGAGATTCCTTATGCTGAACAAAGGAAAGACATTTTCTCCATCGGAAATATACCGTGCTGTATGGCATGAGGAGCCGATTTCGGGAGATAAGACAATTGCTGTTCACATCAGACACATCAGGGAAAAGATTGAGATCGATCCCGCCGAGCCGAGGTATCTTAAGGTGGTTTTCGGAAGGGGATATATTCTTGAGGGATAGGGCGGGGACAGCCGCATATATGATCCCGAGGTGAGGAAAGGAAATGACATGGAAGAGATAAAAGATATTAGCGAAACAACTGCGACAGACAGATCAAATGAAGACGGAAAAGCTTTGGCTAAAAAGGGATCAAAAGGTGTATCCATATGGGTAAAAACCATTGCTTTTATCGGAATGCTGCTTTGCTCTGTTGTTATTCCCATATGCGCATTAGGAGCTATATATTGTTATACGGAAGGGTACTATGTCAATTCATTTAGGCATGTGCTCAAAGATGCCCTTCACGAGCAGGCACTTGATGATGAACAGGTATTCATAATGAACTATGTAAACGATCATACAAGGCAGGCGGAGAACGATCTGAAATACGGGAATGTAGCATATGCCGAGATAAGAGAATATGACGAGATGAACAGATGTGCAGGTGAAATCTCATGGAGCTATGGAGACAGCTCAGTTATTGATAACTCTTACTACGATTATAAGGACACGGTTGCTTTTTGGGGACTGAAATACGACTGCAGGCTGGTGCTTGGATATGACCTTGAAAGAGATGATGCGTACAGGAATGTCTTTTTGATAACGAGATTTGTTTATTCTTTACGATATCTTGTATATTTTATTGCATTCATCGCGTCTGTAGGATGGATATTTCTGATCGTATTCCTTATAAGGAGCGCCGGATACAGGAGAAACAGCGATAAGCCGCAGCCGTGTTTTGAGTCGAAGATACCTTTTGAGATAAGCCTGGGAGCAGTTATTGTTCTTGCAGTAACTGTTGCCTACATTACGGGTGTCGCGGCAGATGACGGATATCCAACCGTTGTAAGCATGGCAACACTGTTATTGGGTGCCGTGATAGAAGAGATAATCCTGGTGCTTTCTCTGATATGCTTTGCTATCAGGATCAAGACCGGTTATATCTGGAGAACGATGATACTGAGGTATATCGTTAACGGGATCAGGTGGATATTTTCGCACATATCGGTGCTGTGGCATACTCTTGTTTTCTGCCTTGGAACAGGTTTTTTATTCTTTATGAGTAAAAGGTATTCCAACAGATATTTTGACAGCCGCTATTATACCGCCGGATGGTTGATATTCTTTGTGGCTGCCATAGCTGCGTCTGTCTTTGTGATGTACGTCGCTTATTCCTACAACAAGATGTATAAGATGACGGAAGATATTGCAAACGGAAAGCTTCCCGAAGAAGTAAACACAAAATATATGCTTCCCGTATTTAAGAAGCATGCGGAGAATATACTTAAGATCTCCAGGGGCGTCGTTATCTCAAACGAAAAGAGATTTGCGAGCGAAAAGACTCAGGCGGCTCTTATCACAAATGTTTCCCATGATATAAAGACGCCTCTGACTTCGATAATAAACTATGCCGATCTTATCGCAAAAGAAGAAAGCGATAATGAAAAGATAAACGAATATGCGGAGGTACTTGGAAGACAGAGCACCCGGCTTAAGAGGTTGCTTGAGGACCTTATAGAGGTGTCAAAGGCACAGTCGGGATCGCTGGAAGTGAATCTTGAGCCCTGCATGGTATCAAATTTCCTTACACAGTCGGCAGGAGAATATGAGGAGAGGCTGGAGAAAAAGAATCTTACCGTCATCACCAAAAATACGGAATCAAATGCCATGATCATGGCTGATCCCCGCAGAATGTGGAGAGTGTTTGACAACCTGCTGGGAAATATCTGCAAGTATTCCCTTGAGGGGACCAGAGTATATCTCACTCTGGAAGAGGATGCGGAAAAGTGCAGGATCATATTTAAAAATACATCCGAATCGGAGCTTGACATGAGCCCGGATGAACTTATGAAGAGATTTGTGAGAGGAGATGTATCAAGAGAGGGCGACGGAGGAAACGGACTCGGGCTTTCCATCGCATCAAATCTGGTGACACTCCAGAAGGGAACTATGGACATTTCCATCGACGGAGATCTGTTTAAAGTAACGCTGGAATTTGGCAAGATCAGGGGCACCGAAGACGGGAACAGAAAGGAAACCGGGATTTAAAACAGAGCTTATTAAGATTTCATAAGATATGATACAAAGAGTATAAATTGTGCTATCATTGTCAATGGTTGTTAAAAATTTGACAGGAAACTGATGCGCTTTACCTGTCACAAGATCTGCAAAGGAGTGTAGTTGTAATGAGAAACAAAATAATACCCGGCAGTTCAAAAAACGGGTTAAAAAGATTTGCCGCGATAGCAATGACGGCGGTACTTGCGGCAGGAATGCTGGCGGGCTGTTCCCAAAAAGGTGACGGCGCGCAAGGAAAGACAGGAGGAGACGGAAAGACCGCAGACGCTAACCTTTCGGAGTATGTATATGTGGCCGAATATATTCCGATTGAGGGCTTTTCAAGTGATGACAACGAATATTTGTCTTTCAACAATCCCATTGTCAGAGGGCATAATATTCTTACAAGCCATCAGGTATATGAAGAAAACGGCGATGGCGTGGCTGAGCTTTCATATGTGGAGTACGATCTTGAAACCGGTAAGATAGTAAATGAGGTGAGCGTTCTTGATAAGGCTGCAGGCGCTATCGATGCCGCTGCGCTCATCCCTGAAGGATCTGATGCCGCGAAGTTTGCCACAGGTATTACCGCCAACAGTGTATCGGCACTTCCGGGAGATAAATATGTTGGGATCATCACTGCATATGCAAATGAGATGAGCGAAGATAATCCGGAAAACAACAACTATTTCACCAAGGATTATCTGGTGATCTTTGATAAGGACTTCAACATTATTTCCGCAAATGAAGTGGATCCCAAAGACATCGTAAATTTGGACGACACTCATTTGCAGGGCGTTTACACCGACGGAAAAGGGAATATAGTCATTACGGCGTCCTCATACAATGAGCAGGGCGATCAGTTTGGAATGGCTTCCTGCAGCGAAGATGGTGTCATCGGACAGGTATTCCCTCTTCAGGTCCGTCAGATAAGTGAAACCATCAATATGCCGGACGGAAGGCTTTTGGCACTTACTTATGATTCCAACTGGGAACAGAAATTCTCGGAGATGAATCTGACAGACGGAACTTTCGGAGCACCTATTGAAGGTTTTTCCGACATCAATTACGTGGGCTGCATAGGAACCATAGAGGGTGATAATGACCATCTGCTTGTTTCCACCGATGATACGCTTAAAAGCTTTGACCTGAAAGCGGGAACAAATGAGGACATTTTTAACTGGTCCGATGTCGATATCCAGGGCGACAACGTGATGATGGTACTGGGAACGGAAAGCGGGGACTATCTTGTGGCTCTCAACGACTGGCAGAGTAACGGCAGAGAGTTTGCCAAGGTCTCAAAGAAGAATCGCAGCGAAGTTGCCGAGAAAAAGAATATCACGATAGCTACTTTTTATGATGATTATCGCATCAAGAATGCGGCAATATCATTCAACAAGGAAAACCCCGACTATCATGTGAGTGTAAAGCAGTATTATGACTGGTCAAACGAAGATGCATCGGAAGAAGATGCAAGAAACACCATGATCAACGATCTGTTAAACGGAAATAATGCGGATATCGTTAATCTGGCGGACTTTTCACTAACAGATCTTGTTAAGCAGAATATTGTCGAGGACATAACCCCTTATATCGAGAGCAGCTCAGCACTTGATCTTTCGGATTACAACGAGAGCATTCTTAATTGCTATCGCAAAGACGGAAAGATCATTGCTGTTCCCAAGACTTATGAACTCTCCTCTCTGGTAGTCAATAAAGATGTATTCGGTGATAAGAAAAGCTGGACTGTAAAAGAGATGATCGAATTTGACAAATCTCATCCAAACAGCGCTATCACGGATTATTCTTACAGAATGTCTATCCTTGAGCTCTGCCTTTTCAACAATATGGACTACTTTGTGGATTCCGAAACCGGTGAGTGCAGATTTGATACGGATGATTTTAAAGCCATCCTTGAGTATGCGGCATCTTATCCTGAAGATTATAACTGGGATACGGTAGATTCCGGTTCCTCTCCCGTTGAGAAGATCGGAAGCGGTCAGATTCTTGCAGAGCCTGCGTATCTATATGATATAGAGTCCATACAGGAATACTCTGATTACCTGTTTAACGGAAAGGCTAATTTCATAGGCTATCCCGGCATAAACGGCGAATCGGCTTCCCTTATAGAGCCCAGCGGAGCATATGCTATATGCAGTAAGTCCGAGAACAAGGAAGATGCATGGAAGTTCATCGAATATGTGCTTACGCAGCCTTTAGGCGACAATGATTACGGTTTCCCTGCCAATGGTAAGGAACTGAAGAAAATATTTGACAAGGAGCTTGAAAAAGCAGGTCAGAAGACCGGTTCCGCAGTGGGCTGGGGAGACGGAGGTACGTACGAGTACCATTACGCTACTCAGGAAGAGATCGATCTGTTCTATGAGATCCTCGGAAAAGCAAAGCTTTCTCCCAGAATTAACGGTGATCAGGAGATCTACAACATCATCGAGGAAGAGATCGAGAGCTACTTCTCGGGTCAGAAATCAGTAGATGATGTAGCCAATGTCATCCAGAGCCGGGTAAACCTATATGTGAAAGAAAATATGTAATACCAGGTTCACAAAACAAAAATAGCGAATCATGCGTGCATTACATATATAAAAAAAGCGAAACCGGAGCGTCCATTTTAGTGGACGCTCTTTTTTATTTCTGATAAAATATTCCGTATCGGGCAACACATTGCAATAACATTCATTACAAAAGAAATACGATCATCATGATCGATGACAAGGAGCACATGTATTCATGAAAAGACAATTCTTCACACGAATAATCTCAATAGCTGCAGCCGCAGCCCTTTCGATCTCGCTGTTTTCCGGGTGCGGAAAAAATGCCGATCCTGCCGGAAATGATACGCAGGATCAGGCTCAGACCGCGGATCAGAGCGGTGATGAGACCGGAGCAGATGGGGCTGATGGCATTTATATTGCTCCCATTGAAGGGATAAGCGATGATTTTATCAGAGGTATGGACATATCCAGCATCCTTTCCGAAGAGGCAAGCGGCGTAAAATATTACGATGCGGATGGCAATGAGCAGGATCTTTTCAAGATACTGGCGGATAATGGCGTGAATTATATCCGTGTGAGAGTGTGGAACGATCCCTTTGACGCCGACGGAAACGGATACGGCGGAGGAAACTGTGATGCGGCCTGTGCGGCCGAGATAGGAAGAAGAGCCGCAGAGTACGGAATGAAGCTCAATGTTGATTTCCACTATTCCGACTTCTGGGCAGATCCCAAAAAGCAGATGTGTCCCAAAGCCTGGGAAGGAATGGATATTGAGGAAAAATCCGCGGCCCTTTATGAGTATACCTGTAGCAGCTTAAAGACTATCCTTGATGCCGGGGCTGATATCGGAATGGTGCAGATCGGAAATGAGATAAATAATGGTATGGCGGGAGAGAAAAAAGATGCCAATGTGCTTGAACTGTTAAAGCAGGGTTCAAAAGCGGTTAGGACAGTATCTTCCGAATACGGAAAAGATATAAAGATCGCAGTGCATTATACAAATGTGGATGCATCCACGAACATAATCAAAAAGGCAAAAATGTTCGAGACAAACGAACTGGATTATGACATCTTCGGGATCTCTTATTATTCCTTCTGGCACGGCACGGTGGACCACATGCAGGAGACCATGGAATATGTCAAAAAGATCTACGGAAAAGATGTATGCGTGCTGGAGACATCTTTCCCCTACACCAATGAGGACGGAGACTGCTCCGGGAACAGCGTAAACGAGGGAGATATTGTGGGAGATTATATCTGCAGCCCTCAGAGCCAGGCAAATGCCGTATGGGATGTTATGAACGCAATGGCCAAGATAGGCGGCCTGGGAGTGTTTTACTGGGAGAGTGCATGGCTCCCCGTAGGTACCGAATACGAATCAAATATGGAACTCTGGACCAGGGACGGATCCGGATGGGCCAGCAAATATGCCGCCGCATACGACCCCGATGATGCCGGAAGATATTACGGCGGAAGCTCATGGGATAATCAGGCGTTTTTCGATTTTGAAGGGCACCTTCTGGATTCTATAAAAGTGTTTGATCCCGAATGCCTTAAAAACGGTAAAGATGCGGCACCCAAGGTGGAGTTTATCAAGGACTGCATCGTGGAAATGCAGCAGGGCGCAGAGCTTGTAATGCCCGAGGGCGTGGAAGGCATTTACAACAACAGATCACTTAACAGAATAATCCCTACCGAGTGGAATGCGGATGATATTGCGGCTATCGATGTAAACGCGGGCGGTGAACATACCGTAAGCGGCATTACGGAGGATGGCGATAAGGTGACAGCCATCGTTAAGATAGGCTATTCCAATCTGCTTGCAAATCCGGGCTTTGAAGATAAAGAGATCGTCTGGGAGACAGGATATGACTGCGCTACAAATCCTACGGATATCCAGAATAAGGCATCCGATGCCTACGAGGGTGAGAAGGCCTTCCACTGGTGGAATGGTACTCACGAGCAGATTTTCTGGACAGAGCAGACAATTGAGGCGCCCGCCGACGGTAAATACAGTGCCTTTGCTTTTATTCAGGGCGGAGATGTCGGGAATGACTGTGTGGTCCGCTTTTATGTGAAAGTGAACGGCGAGGAAGCGGCTGCGGACGATTCCGCATCCCTTACGGGCTGGGCGGAATGGAAAAAGACAGAGGTCGAGGGCATAGAGGCTAAAGCCGGCGATGAGATAACCGTGGGAATGTACGTCAGCTGCGCGGCAGGAGGCTGGGGAACCATGGATGAATTCTGTCTGTATAAAGAATAGTCAGCAAACTATGACCGATTCCGACAGTTTTATGTAATATCTGCGTTTTATCTGTATTTTTAAAGAAAACTATGTTAGAATAATTCTTAAGATTTCTTAAATTTTTATATCTAAAAGGACGGAGGTAGTTATTCATGACAGACATGGAAATGATCGAAAGCCTGGTGGAGTCAATTCAGGCTGATTCAAAGAAACTTGACGGCATCCAGAAAAGGCAGAATATATTGGCACTTAACGCGTCGATAGAGGCGGCTCGCGCAGGAGAGGCGGGAAAGGGCTTTGCGGTTGTTGCACAGGAAGTAGGAGCTCTCGCAAAGACATGTGACGAGCTTAATAATTCCATTGCAACAAATGTTGCTTCAATCTCAAAACTGATAAAAAAGATAGATAAGGAGTCGAGCACAGTAACAGCCGATCCCGAGGCTTGATTACTGTCCGTGTAAGATAAATTGAATAAGAACGATAAAATATTTGTTGCAGGCCACAGGGGGCTGGTGGGAAGTGCCATAGTCCGTAACCTGCAGTCAAAAGGCTACAATAATCTTGTTACGCGTACTCACGCTGAACTTGACCTCAAGGATCAGGCGGGAGTGTTTGATTTTTTTGAAAAAGAAAAACCCGATGTTGTTGTACTGGCCGCAGCCAAGGTGGGTGGAATTAATGCCAATAACACTGCTCCCGCTGAATTTGCATATGAGAATATGCAGATTCAGTGCAATGTCATACACGCTGCCCATGTCAACAAAGTAAAAAAGCTTCTCTTTCTGGGAAGCACATGTATCTATCCCAGGATGGCACCTCAGCCGATACCTGAAGATGCGCTTTTAACAGGGCCTCTTGAGGAGACGAATGAGGCATATGCCATCGCCAAGATATCGGGGCTTGAAATGTGTAAGTTTTACAAAAGGCAGTACGGTGATGACTTTATCAGCTGCATGCCTACAAACCTCTACGGTCCCTATGATAATTACGATCTGTCGGGATCACACGTGTTGCCCGCGATGATCCGGAAATTCCATGAAGCGAAAGCCAACAACGAGCCGTCGGTAGAGCTTTGGGGTACGGGATCACCCCTCAGGGAATTTCTGTATGTTGACGATATGGCCGATGCCTGCGTTTTCCTGCTCGAAAACTACAGCGGGGAACAGCATGTGAACATCGGAACGGGAAAAGAACTCACCATAAAGGAACTTGCCGGAATAGTTAAAAAAACAGTCGGATATGAAGGTGAGATAATATGGAATAAAGATATGCCCGACGGAACGCCCAGAAAGCTCACCGATGTCAAAAAGCTGCATGAGCTCGGCTGGATGCATAAAGTAGATCTCGACGAGGGCGTAAAACTTGCTTATGATTGGTTCCGGGAGAATATAGCTGAAGCCAGAATGTAGCAAATGAAAGTAAAAGCCTGATATCAAAGGCAGGACTGAAAGCATGTATCGTGCATAAAAAGCGCGGTAATAGGAGAGGGTTTATGAATGAGAAATATCCTTTGGCTTTAAACGAAGGGACAGTTTTAGCGGGACAGTACATAATCGAAAAAGTCTTAGGACAGGGCGGGTTCGGTATCACTTATCAGGCGAGAGATCACAAAAGCGGACAGAAAGTTGCGGTTAAAGAGTTTTTCCCTGATTCTATGGCAACGCGTACACAGGCGACTACAGTTATGCCTTTTTCGGGAGAGAGAGGCGAAAGCTATGAATACGGAAAAGCTTGTTTTCTGCAGGAGGCAGAGACTCTTGCGGAGTTTATCGGAAATGAAAACATAGTCCGCATTCACAGTTACTTCGAAGAGAACGGAACAGCTTATTTCGTGATGGATTTCATCGAGGGAATGAGCTTTGACAACGTTATCAAACAGCGGGGAGGGAAGGTATCGGTTGAAGAGGCGATCAACACCCTCGTCCCCATAATGGATGCTCTGGGTGCCGTTCACAGCAAAGGCATTATTCACAGAGATGTTACCCCGGACAATATTTACATTACAAACAGCGGAGTTGTCAAACTCCTTGATTTCGGTGCGGCAAGGTACAGCCTCGGCGATAAGAGCCGCAGCCTTGACGTTGTGTTGAAACACGGATTTGCACCTAAGGAACAGTATACCCGCAGAGGTAAGCAGGGACCCTTTACCGATATTTATGCGATGGGTGCGAGTTTTTACTATGCGATCACGGGTAAAAGACCGCCCGATTCGGTTGAAAGAATGGATGAGGACGAGCTGGTTCCTCCCAGTTCGCTTGGCGTAAAGATAAGCGCACAGGTAGAAGATGCGATCTTAAAAGCACTTAACGTTCAGCCTCAGGACAGATTCCAGAGCATGGCGGAATTTAAAGCAGCTCTTCTGGGAATGACGCCTGTGGCAGCTCCGGCTACCGGACAGCCCGTTCAGCAGGTATACTTCGGCGGTGAACAGCAGGCACAGGTTCAGCAAGTGCCCGTTCAGCAGGCACCCGTTCAGCAGGTACCTGCTTCGCAGAATACTGTGATCGGACAGACCACATATCAGAATCAGCAGATTGTTACGGGGGAAGCACCCTCAGCGGCAGAGCAGCCCAAAAAGAAGAAAAGGTGGCTCATTCCTGTTATAGCGGGGGGAGCTTCGGCATTACTGCTCATACCGGCTGTTGCGCTGATCGTTGTATTTGTTGTCCTTCCGAGAACAAGGGCTAATAATCTGACCAGGGGAGATGAACCGATAAACAGTCATTTTACGGATGATGATCCCGTCGGTGAGCCGCCTGTAGTGGATTTTGATCTTCCGGCTGACAGTGATCCCGGAAATGATATCGAGCCTCTTCCCATCGAAGGATTCGGAAATCCCACCGAACAGGATGGCCCTTCGATAGATGTCAAACCCGATGGGGGAGACGATTCGGTATACACAAATTCTTCGCAGAACCTGTATCCCGTAGTTAAGGGCAGCGTCGGGAATATGCGAAACTGGGGCATGCTTACCGGAGATGCATATTATTGCTATGCGGATAACGGTGAGCCGCTGCTTGCAAGCTATTATGAGGTATATTCCGACACTTTTTACGGAATTGATATCAATGATTATGAAAAGTACACTGCGGTTACAAAGATAGGGCAGACCGAATCTCCGATTCCGGAGATAGAGAATCTTGATTTACAGGATTTGCTCGAATTATATGTCTCAGATGAGTATTACTTTGTCGAAGACGGCCAATATAAAATATATTGTGTGGAACGCGGAAGCGGAAATATCTGCGGTACAAGAAGCATAGAAAACTTCAATAAATTTACTTTTTATTATACCGGGTGGCTGGTTTATGTGGAGACGGATTACAACGGACACGAATTAATGTACGGTGTTCCCGCGGGATGTATAGATGACCAGAGCCAGGTGATAGGGCTGACGGATCTTTATGAGGACGGAATACAGAATGTAAGCCTGTATTCGGATTATGTCGGTAATATCTATGTGACCGGTTTCAGTGTCGCCGACGGAACTCCTATGCTGTACACCTATTACTACAACGACAACGATCAACTCGTGTATGACTGGTGTACCACCAACGATGAATATGCGCAGATAAGTGAGGTGGCAGGATTATACGATAATTGTATCTGTCTCCTTGAGAAGAAAGACGGGACATATGACGTGATCAATTATGTTAAACAGGATCTGGAAATGTGGATCAAATGGTCTTTCCCCGAGGGAGCGGATATATCCGGATTATGTGCCGCAATAGATAATGCCGGTGAGCTTGTGGTCGGTTACAGAGTTGACGACAGCCAGGGATTCAGATTTGAATACCTGATAGAAGCGACAGATACAGGCGAGTGGACCCCATATGTTAACTATACATGGTATTGATGACAACTTATCATTCAATAAAGGAGGAGTATTATGGCACTTACAGAATGCGCAAACGGACATCTTTATGATACGGATCTGTATCAGTCCTGTCCGTATTGCAACGGAGGATCCCACATGATCAACTTCGGTGCGGGGGATTCGGGTATCGGAAAGACCGTAGGATCGATCAATCCCGTTGGAGATTCAGGCATTGGAAAGACCGTCGGAGCACCCTCCATGATGCCTTCCGCATCTTCTGAGGTCGGAGCGACCGTTGCTCCTGCGGGTTATCGTGGCGTAAAAGAAGAGAGTGAAAACGATGATACCGGAAAGACGGTAGCCATGATAAAGAAGAGCACCAATATTGATCCGGTGGTAGGCTGGCTTGCATGCATCGAAGGTGTTGAAAAGGGAAGGGATTACCGCATTTACGGTAAAAACAACACAATAGGGCGTACCGACAAAAACGATATCGTTATCAAGGGCGATACCACCATATCAAGGGAAAATCATGCACGAATAGGATATGACCCCAAGCATAATAATTTTCACCTGATCCCGGGGGAGAGCACCAATGCCATATATGTCAACGATGATCCGGTATATGTTCCCACCGTTCTGAATGACAGAGATGTAATAGAACTGGGTGAGAGCAAATTTGTTTTTGTTGCTCTCTGTAACGAAAAGTTCAACTGGCAGGACCGGAAGGACGAGAAAACAGGTGAGTAAGGTATGCCGTTTAAAAGAAGAAAGAAAAATGAGAGTGAGATACTAAAGACTGTAGCGCCGCCTGATGCGGAAGCTGCCGGATCGCAGCAGGGTAATCCGCAGGGAACGATCACCAGACTTCTGTCGTACAAGCTGGGAAATCTGCAGGGTATTGGCTCAAGGCAGAATCAGGAAGATTCCTTCACCACGGCAAATGCTTTTGATGTTGTAAAAGCCAAAGAACAGGGCCTGTTTTTTGCGGTGTGTGACGGAATGGGAGGAATGAAAGACGGTAAGCTGGCAAGCGAAACGGCAGTGTCAAGCCTCAGGAATTCATTCCTTGGTTTTGATCGCTCGGCAGATCTTTCCATGCAGCTCAGAGACGGTATCATAAAGGCTTCCGAAGAGGTTGAGTCTCTTATAGGAGGAAACGGAGGAAGCACGGCGGTAGTCGGGATAATTCTCGATGAGAAGCTGTATTTCGCCAGTGTGGGCGACAGTTATTTCTATCTTTTCAGGGAAGGAAAGCTGATCAGGCTGAATGCCGAACATAATATCCTTCATGACAGATATCTGGAAGAGATAGAAAGAGGAAACATGCATCCCGAGGACGCCAGAGAGGGAAAGGAAGATGCCGCACTGACCTCGTTTCTGGGCATGGTAGGGATAGAACAGATAGACCTGACGGTGAGGCCTATCCCGCTAAGGGACAGGGATGTGCTCATTGCCTGCTCTGATGGAGTGGGCGGGGTGGTTACGGAAGAGGAGATGATAAATGCACTCAGCTTATCGGATCCCACACAGGCGTGCGCAGACCTTGAGAGATCTGTGCTTGCTCACGCCAATCCGCATCAGGACAATTACACGGCAGTAGTGATCGATTGCATCATATAAATAATCCCACAGCGGGACGAAAAGGAGAATAAACTATGAAGAGAATTGCTACAAAGATCTATGCAGTGTTTTTTGCGGCACTTATGATGTTGACAGGGCTCGGAGTAACCCCTTTCAGCTCGTATGCAGCATATAATAACGATACCACGGCCGGAGTTGTACCCATCGTCTTTTATGTAAAGGACGCAGCATATTGCGTATATGACGGTTGGGATTTCTATTACTATATGGATTTTGGAAACAACGGAGAGGGAGAGTACTCCGGCGGATCCGGATTCTTTATCGGAGATCCCAAAAAGCCCGTTAAATATCTTGTTACCAATGAGCATGTTATCGATGCATATGTCAATGCAAACGAAGGTGATCAGGTAGTTCTTTTCACAGGTTACTATTACGAGGATTATTATCCCATCTGCCTCGTTGCGGGTAGCTGCGAACTCAGAGTTTATTATGATCAGAATGATTATGACGTAGCATATGTTGACTGCTACGGAAGCATGGATAAGGTGGACCTTGCGGTATTAAAGTTAAGAGACGCTACCACCAAGAGACATGCGCTTAAGCTTCAGCTTCCCGAGGAAAAGGATGTAGGAAGCACCGTATATACTGTAGGTTATCCCGGAAATGCCGACAACGACTTTACCGGAGCAAGTAAATATGGTCTCAGGGATGCCACTATTCATACGGGTGTCATAAATAAGCTGGTTGTTAATGAAGGTAAGGGCGTAAACAGAATTGCAGTGGACGCGACTATACAGCACGGCAACTCTGGCGGACCTCTTGTCAATGAAAAGGGAAATGTTCTCGGGATCAACACCAACATCGAATCCAACGTTCTTTACGGAACTCAGGTTGAAGTTGATTACTATGCTATCAGCACCGAGGAGCTTGTAAGATTCCTCGAGTCCAACGGACTTAAGAAAGGCGTTGACTACCAGATGGCAGGCGGACTTGATATAACCAAGATCGTAATTATTGCATGTGCCGTATTCTTTGGCCTTCTGATCATAGCAGCAGCTATAATCGTTCCTATCGTGATCGTAAAGAACTCAAAGAAGAAGAAAGCGGCAGCTGCTCAGAAGCAGGCGCAGGTGCAGGCTCAGCAGCAGGCAAGCCAGAAGAGAGCTATTCTACGTTCAATGTCCGTGCAGCATAACGGAATGACTCTTGTGGTGGGCTCCAATCCTGTTCTTGTAGGACGCGATCCCGCTACATGCAAGGTTGTTTATGCGGAGGGTACAGTAGGCGTCAGCGGAAGACACTGTCAGGTTCAGTATGATGCCGCAACAGGTGACTTTATCGTAACCGACCTTCGTTCCACTTACGGAACGTTCCTTATGAACGGACAGAAGCTCAATGCAAATGTTCCTTATCGTATGAAAGCGGGGGAGAGCTTCTATGTAGGTGACAAGCAGAACGTGCTTCGCGTTGAACTGGGATAAAATATGATATTTGATATTTACGAATACTGTAATCAGGGCGGACGCTCGTATAACGAAGATGCGACAGGATATAAAGTTGTCGGCGACAACGGACTGTTTGTTGTTGCCGACGGCCTGGGCGGTCACTCATACGGGGAAGTGGCTTCACGATGTGTTGTTGATACGTTTATAGGCGGATTCGTGGGAGATACGGAAGATACCGAGGGATTCCTGGCAGAAAAGGTTTCCGAGGCCAATGAAAATATACTTGCTCTTCAGAGGGAAAGAAACACGGTACTTAAAAGTACGGTAGTCTCCCTTATAATAAAAGACCGTAAAGCTACATGTGCTCATGTCGGAGATTCCAGACTGTACTTTTTTAAGGACGGCGAGCTGAATTTCTTCACCGAGGATCACTCTGTAGCATATAAAAAGTATAAGGCCGGAGAAATATCCAGAGACGATATATGCAGGGATGAGGATCAGTCGAGGCTCATCAGGTCACTCGGCGGCCCCGATCATAACGAGCCGGTTATCTATACATTTCCCGAAGAACTCCATGATATGGATGCTTTTTTCCTTTGCTCCGACGGTGCATGGGAATTCCTGAGAGATGAGGAGATCGCCATAGACCTTCTCAAATCCGGGAATGCAAGATCATGGTGTGAAAAGCTTCTTGTCAGGATGATGGAAAGGATAGAAGGCGGGAACGATAACCTTTCACTCATGACGATCATAGTTCGTGACGATTGAGCACCAACAGGAAAAGAAGATGATCAGATATATTAAAAGAAATATATGTAAAATCATAGCAACGACGGTTACGGCAGCTTTTCTTTTAGGAATCGCTATGCCGGTGAGCGCGGCAGGAAGCTATACGGCCAGGGGGATGATGTCCTATGCCGTTGGCGATGAGCTTTTCACACTTCTTGATCTGGGAGAGGATATTGATGCCAAAAGTCTGATTGTTGACATCTCATCCGATGACATCGAGAGAAAGAATACCGGATCGGTAAATCGATTCTCTGACAGCGGAAATTCAGTTCACTATCTGTTTATCGTCGATGCCTCGGGGTCTATGAAGCGGTATTTGGGCCGTATTAATGCATTTGCGGAAGAGCTTTATGACAGCACTGAGAGTAAAAGCTTTTATACTCTGGCCACTTTTGGTGAAAGATTTGATGTTATCAAGGAAAAGATGACCGACGTCAATACCTTGACCCACGAGATAGAGAATGTGATATATAACGAGCAGTATACCGACCCTTATACTGCGGTTGTCAGCGCAAAGACATGGCTTGATTCATATGATATCAAACAGGGCGACATAGTAGAGATCATTCTCATAACAGACGGTGAGCCTGATCTTAAGGATAAAGACAGGGAAAGCAAACTGGCCGATAAAGCTAAGGAATCGATTGAGGGTTCATGGGGATATATCTTTAACACTCTGTGTACCGATGAATGGACCGAAACCGCG
Source organism: uncultured Lachnospiraceae bacterium (assembly GCA_947164865.1). Classification (GTDB taxonomy): domain Bacteria; phylum Bacillota; class Clostridia; order Lachnospirales; family Lachnospiraceae; genus AC2028. Next base: position 4,555 of record CAMUYA010000001.1, on the reverse strand, counting down.
GAAGATGTTTTCTTAAGCGATGACAGAGGAAGCCATTTTACGGTTAAGGATGAGGATGAGGCTAAAGATGCTGCGGACAGTGTGTCTCAGTCTTTAGATACTCTTTGGTTTTCAGAGACCGATCTTAGGGACAAGGCTCCGGATTCATTTTCATACACTTTCCGTATGATCGGAAAAGACAAAGAAGGAAAGCCGTTGGAGTCTCTTGAACCCATTACTTTTGAGGGAGTTTATTCGCTGGGATCGGGATCGGGCGGAGCCGCTGAAGAAGAGGATGATCAGCAGGAAGGCCCTGCCCCATTGGATCTGCCCATATTGCCGCCGGGAACAGAACCGTCTGAAGAACCCGAACAGCAGGAGCCCGAACAGCAGACGCCTGAGACTGTGGAAGAACCTTCGGAAGAAAGCTCCGAAGAGCCTGAAGATGAAACCGAAGTACCTTCGGAAGATACAGAAGAACCGGCTGAAGTAAATGATGAAGAGCCCGGATCAGGTTCGGAACGTGACGAAAAAGAGCATCATACGGGACTGGTTGCAGCCAATACGGGCGGAACTATTTTGGACAGGGTGATCGGTTCCGAATATCTGCCGGTATTTATAGCAGCGGCAGTTGCGGTACTGCTTATTATCATAGCTGTTCCCGTGGTTATAATCCTGGTTAATGTCAGGAAGAAAAAGAAACTCTCAGCTTCCGTGGCCGAGCAGGGATCTGCCGGATACAGTGACACAGCTTACCCCGTTCAGAAAGGCCCGGCGGAAGTATTGGACGGATCTGTTCCGATGGATATAGAAGTGCAGGCCGGCCTTTGCTTGAATGTAGACAGAACAGTTTATATTCTCAATGAAATCCGTATCGGGCGGGATCAGGGATGCGATATTGTATTTAACGATCCCTCGCTGATGCCTGTGCAGGCCAGGATAATCAGAAACGGTGATGACTACATTATAGAGGACTTCAGTAATCCGTCCAATGTCGCCATCGGCGGCATGAGGATTAACGGACGTAATCCTTTAAGAAGCGGTGATGTGATCACTTGCGGCAATATCCAGTTTGTTCTCAGATTTTAGAAGTGCGTTATACTGTAAGCACACGGATTATTAACAGAATAACCATATAAGAGATATAAGAAAAGATGCAGCACCCGGATCGGATGCTGCATTCTTTTTGTTTGTTGGATTGTTTGTTGTTATTTGTCCGGATAACGGTTTTAGAAGCATTTTGTAATGCATTATCTTACTATGTGGCTCTTGACAGCTTCAGCCACAAGTTCGGCAACCTTCGGATTAAATGCCTCAGGCATAACCTTATCCTCACAGAGCTCATCATCCGGAACAAGAGATGCGATAGCTTCGGCAGCTGCAAGCTTCATCTCTTCGGTAATCTGAGGAGCGCGTCCTTCCAGAGCTCCTTTGAAGATCCCGGGGAAAGCAACCACATTGTTGACCTGATTGGGGAAATCGCTTCTTCCGGTTCCTACGATCCTTGCTCCTGCTTTCTTAGCCAGATCGGGCATGATCTCGGGGATCGGATTTGAGAGAGCGAAGATGATGGCATCCTTATTCATGCTCTTTACCATTTCCTCGGTAACAACACCGGGAGCAGATACGCCGATAAAGATGTCGGCGCCCTTCATTGCATCTGCAAGAGAGCCATGCTTATCTTCAAGGTTTGTGACTTCGCACATTTCTTTTTTGATCCAGTTATTTGCGTTATCTTTGGCCACTATGCCCTTGCTGTCGCAGATGATTATGTGCTTGAATCCGTATCTCAAAAGAAGCTTTGAGATGGCGATACCCGCACTTCCGGCACCGTTTACCACAATACGGCAATCTTCCTTGGCTTTTCCTATAATCTTGAGTGAATTGATTATTCCTGCAAGCACTACTATGGCAGTTCCGTGCTGATCGTCGTGGAAAACGGGAATATCAAGAGTTTCCTTTAATCTCTGTTCTATCTCGAAGCAGCGGGGAGCAGAGATATCTTCAAGATTTATACCGCCGAAGGTAGGCGCAAGATATGTAACCGCTTTTATGATCTCTTCGGTGTCCTGAGTGTCCAGGCAGATGGGAACGGCATTTACTCCGCCGAATTCTTTGAAAAGAACAGCTTTTCCTTCCATTACGGGCATGGCCGCATGAGGACCGATGTTACCCAGCCCCAGGACCGCACTGCCGTCGGAAACGACCGCAACGGTATTTGCCTTCCAGGTGTATTTATATGCGGCTTCTTTATCCTTCGCGATCACTCTGCAGGGTTCTGCCACCCCGGGAGTGTAAGCTATCGAAAGGTCTGTGGGATTCTTTACGGGGGCTTTTGAAACGGTTTCGATCTTTCCGCCCCATTCTTCATGCTTTTCGAGTGAGATCTGGTTTACATCCATTAGATTTTCTCCTTATCTGTAAAAATCGCTTTCCACGAAAGTATAGCATAATTTACTTGATGAATAAACCAAAGGGACCTGATTTTTGATAAATTTCTTGAAAAACATATAAAAACAACATAAAATGTTAATTATGGAAAATTTTAAAAAGATTATAAAAAGAATACTTCGTGTGGTCGGCATCACACTTATATCCATCGTATGTATCGTATTGGCATATGTGCTCTATGTGTTTTTTTCATACAAGAGAATAGATGACCATCAGGTCCTTAATGTCTGCAAAGCCATGGCGGGAGACAGTATTGAAAAGGCTTCCGTGGGAAACGAATACACGATAGTATCATATAATATCGGGTTTGGAGCTTATGATCCCCGATTCACTTTTTTTATGGACGGAGGAAAGAGCTCCTGGGCAACGAGTAAGGAGAGCGTTCAAAGACTGGTGACGGGAGCTGGAGAGCTTGCACAGAGTTTTGATCCCGATTTTGTGTTGTTCCAGGAGATAGATTTCGACTCTACCAGATCCTATCATGTCAATCAGCTGGATATGTTAAGACGGATGTTCGCGGAATATGACAATACTCTGGGTGTAAATTACGATTCTCCATTCCTGCTTTATCCTTTTAATCAGCCTCATGGTACAAGCAGGGCAGGGGTGGGAACCTTCAGCAGATATAATATAGAAGATGCCGAGAGAAGGAGTCTGCCCATCGCAAACAACTTTTCTAAATTTGTCGATCTGGACAGATGCTTTACGGTTAACAGGATACCTGTTTCAAACGGAAAATACCTCGTGCTTATCAATCTGCATATGTCGGCGTACGGAAGTTCACCGTCGGTGCGGGAAGGCCAGACCGGTCTGTTAAAAGAAGTGCTTGAAAAAGAATACAGTGAAGGTAATTATGTGATAGCAGGCGGAGATTTCAATCACGATCTTAAGCTCACCGAGGATACTCAGACTTATTCATGGGCACATTTTTACGACAGGAATCTTTTGCCGGAGCATTTTACGTTTGCGATGGATCAGCTCCCTTCGGAAGAAAAGTATGCGCTCAGTAATTCATGCAGAGATTCAGGGGTAGTATACGATCCGGAAACCACTTATACGGTTACATTGGATGGCTTTATTGTTTCGGATAATATCGAGATGACCTATTACACTAACAATGCAGGAGGGTTCCTTTATTCCGATCATGAACCCGTGATCATGAAGTTTAAACTGAAATTATGACGGGTAGATTATGAGTTTAGAAAGCCGTAAACGACAGGCTTATGAGGTGTAAATGTGAGAATAGGAATGGGTTATGATGTCCACAGGCTTACTGAAGGCAGGAAGCTTATAATCGGCGGGGTGGATATCCCTTATGAAAAAGGGCTTTTGGGGCATTCCGATGCGGATGTGCTTCTTCATGCGATAATGGATGCGCTTCTTGGAGCGGCTGCTCTAGGCGATATCGGAAAGCATTTTCCCGACAGTGATGAAAAATACAAAGGCATCTCTTCGGTGGATCTGCTCAGTCATGTGGGCGGGATGATAGAAAAGGAAGGGTATGCCATATCCAATATCGATGCGACGATCATAGCGCAGGCTCCTAAGATGAGACCTTATATAGATGAAATGAGAAAGATCATCGCGGATACGCTTAATATAGACGTATCTTGCGTGAATATAAAAGCTACCACCGAGGAAGGCCTCGGATTTACGGGAAGCGGAGAGGGAATCTCATCGCAGGCGGTATGTCTGCTTGAGAGTGTGTATGATTATTCGCAGCTCAGCGCGGTGTACGGAAGCGCGGGGTGTAGCGGATGCAGCGGGTGTAAGGCCTGAGCGCGGTATAGTAGATATAATTGCAGTTTAATGGAGCAACAGTAACTCGTTATTACTTAGTGACGGCATGGACAATATGAGTTGTAGTTTGTCTCATGGGCTCTGCTGCTAAATTCGCGCTCACTTAGCTAAGAGCAAAATCGGTCTCGGGCAACTCGCGACGCTCGCGCTATATTTGCGCGAGCTGCTCAGACAATCCCTCGACACGATTTCCGCACGTGGCGCTCATTAAGCGCGGCGCCTAATTCGACCAAACTGCAATCTCATATCGCCCATACCTGTCACTGATTATAAACAAACTAAATCTACATATTGCAAGAAATAGTTAAATCTAACATAGTCTATG